>JAFVRC010000048.1 GCA_017504485.1 Alistipes sp.
CTCGCGGATGATATCCTCGATAATACGGTAGTTGCTCTCCTTTGCTGTGCACCAGGCGTTTCGCAGATCACGACCACCCCACTGCTCCTTGTCGGGGGTGTAGTTGCAGAGGATGTCGGGACGGATCTGCCCTAACGCTCGGCTGTGGCCCGGCATATCAATCTCGGGAATAACCTCTATGTTACGCTCGGCGGCATAGGCTACGATGTCGCGCAGCTCCTCCTGCGTGTAGTAGCCACCCCACGCCTCGTCGAACTTGCTGTATCGAGGCCAAATCTTCGCATCGCCACCACGAAAACCAGCCTCACGGGCGAACTCCGGATGCGACTTAATCTCGATGCGCCACCCCTCGTCGTCGGTGAGGTGGAAGTGGAACTTGTTGAGCTTGTGGTAGGCCATAAGGTCGATATATCGCTTGACGTGCTCGGTCGGAACGAAGGTGCGTGCCACGTCGAGGTGCAGACCTCGGTAGTCGAAGCGAGGCTCGTCGCTAATTGTGACACAGCCCACCTGCAACGGCAACTTTGCCTCTTGGGTATAGACGGCGGGTATCATCTGCAAGAGTGACTGCACGCCGTTGAACACGCCGCCATAGCCGTCGCCCGTGATGGTTATGCCATCAATCGTGATGGAGAGCTTGTACGCATCCTTTTTGAGCGACTTATCGACTTCGAGGCGCAGAAAGTTGTGCTCGGCCGCGCCGCGCCGCATGAGCGGAATGTATCTTTGCAGATAGGTGGCCACGCCCTCAACCTGCGAGGAACAGAGAAGCGCGGTTTGCGGGTTTATCTCGAATGTGCCCTCGGCAGCAACTACTTCGAGCGGTCGTGGGATAATCGTGTCGGCGCACAGCGGTTGCGTGAAGTGCGACTTGTTGCAGCAGGAGCTGACCAACAGCAGTGCTGCAAGGGCAATTAGTTGGTTTTTCATCACTATTTAGGTTGGGTTGTTGGAGCAATTATCGGTTTTGGGCCGCGCGAATCTTTCTAAATGGCAGCTTCAGCACGCCGAAGAAGGCCTCGCCGAATATGCCGCTCGACATCTTCGAGGTGCCCTCCTCGCGGTCGATGAATATTATCGACTCCTCGATGATGCGGTAGCCGAGTCGCCACGCCGTATATTTCATCTCTATCTGAAAGCCGTAGCCTACCATTCGCACGCCATCGAGCTCTATGCCGCGCAGCACGTCGGCACGATAGCCCACAAATCCTGCCGTAGCATCGCACACTGGCATTCGCGTTACGAGGCGCACATACACCGATGCAAAGTAGGACATCAGCAGACGACCGAGAGGCCAATTCACCACGTTTACTCCCTTGACATAGCGTGAGCCTACGGCGACGTCGGCATCGTTCTCCAAGCGGCGCGACAAACGCAACAAATCGTCGGGGTTGTGCGAGAAGTCGCAGTCCATCTCGAAGATAAGGTCGTAACCGTGCTCTAAAGCCCACTTGAAGCCCGCGATATAGGCGGAGCCGAGCCCCAATTTGCCGCTGCGTTTGAGGATATGTATGCGCCCCTCGCAGGTGGGGATACGCTCCTCGATAATAGCGGCAGTGCCGTCGGGCGAGCCGTCATCGACAAAGAGCACATCGAAGATGCCGAGCGAGAGCACCTTGTCGATCATGCGCGACACGTTCTCGCGCTCGTTGTAGGTCGGAATGATAACTAATCGTCTCATCGTTATATGAGTTTTCCAAATTTACGGGATGCGAAGATATATCGTACCACAATCGAGCCACGATATATGCCTCGGGCCTCGTGTTGTACATTTTGTCGTATGGTGCGACGCTCGGTGGCGAGGCGGCCGTGCCACTTTGCAAAGTCGATATACGCCCGTATAACGGCTTTGAAGTGGTCGATATTGCCCTTTGCCAGGTGGCCCAATGCGGCAAGTATATCGAGTGGCGGTCGCACGATGGCGACCACTGCGCGTTGCAGCGGCGAGGCGCAACGGAAGAGCATTGCGAGGTTGTTGCGGTGGTTGAGCATCGTCTTGCGGGGCGAACCCGTGGCGAGTGTCCCTCCGCCGAGATGATAGACCACCGACGACGGCTCGACAACTACCCTGTGGCCTGCAAGCTGCGCTCGCCAACAGAGGTCGATCTCCTCCATATGGGCAAAGAACTCCGCCGAGAAGCCTCCTAATTGGCGAAAGACTTCCGCTCGGCAACATAGTGCTGCACCGCTAACCCACATCACATCGCGAGAGTCGTCGTACTGCCCTTCGTCGCGCTCCGTGGTGCCAAGGATGCGGCCACGGCAAAATGGGTACCCGAGATAGTCGATATATCCGCCTGCGGCACCGGCATACTCGAAGTGCTCGCGCTGCTCGAAGGAGAGTATCTTCGGGCCGACAAACCCCACACGCTCGTCCTCGAAGACGGCGACAAGTGGCGCAAGCCACCCCTCGGTAGGCTCTACGTCGGAGTTTAGAAGTACGAAGAGGTCGTAGCCCTCTAACTGTGCGAGGGCGCGGTTGTAGCCCTCGGCAAAGCCATAGTTGCGGTCGAGGTGCACGATGCGCACCGTTGGGAAAGCATCGGCAACCCACTCTGCGGAGCCGTCGGTCGAGCCATTGTCGGCCACCACGATGTCGGCCTCCGCACTACGCCGAACGACGTAGTGCAGAAAGCGCTCGAGGTGCTGCCTGCCATTCCAATTGAGTATTACGACCGCCGTTTTCATTCTCTATTCCTGCGTTGCGTTATCTTGGGGAGTATATAACGGACTACCCTCCCAGCGTGTGAACTTCCAGCGGTTATGCGACCACATCCAATACTCGGGTTGTGCGACGATGCTCTGCTCGAGGAGTCGCGCATAGCGGCTCATAATCTCGCCACTCGGAACGCTCTCCTTGCCGTCGTAAATCTGCACGAAGCGGCAACGATAGCGGCCTCGCTTCAGAGGCTCCATAGCCAGGTAGAATACCGGCATATTGTATTTCAAGGCCAACTGCTCGCCTCCGTCGTAGAAGAGTGTGTCGTGGTTCAGGAAGCGGTGCCAATGACAGCCGTTTGTGGGTGGGCAGTTCTGGTCGGCGATAAGACCGAGTATGAGGTTGTGGCCGTCGATGCCGCTACGGTTGTTCATAAATGTTCGTACAAACATCTTGCTCGACACGGGCTCGACGCGCTCCATCTTGCGGATGCGGTAGTAGAAGTTGTTCCACGCTCTGTTTTTCAGCGGGTGGTAGGCCACGAGTAGATGGTGTTCCGTGAAACGCATATAGGCAAACGAGGCGTACTCCCAGAAGCCGAAGTGCGAGGTTAGTACCACGACGTTCTGCCCCTTGAAAATCTCGTTCATACCGTCCGAGTAGTCGAACTCAACACGCTCGGCACGCTGCTTGTCGTCGAGGCCTGCGAGCGTAAGCGTATTTACGACCATCTCGGCCAACGTGCGGTAGTACTTGCCGCATATAAGCTCCACCTCGTGGAAACTCTTGTCGGGGAATGCCGAACATAGTTGGTTGATAATCAGGTGGCGACGATATCGCGCGAGATAGCGGAAGATGAAATATATCAGCTCCTGCAAAACGTAGTACTGAAACCAATACGGCAGAATGGTTATCGTGCGGCACAGCAGCCACATAGCCATCTCCTGCAGGCGCTCAAGGCTACTCTTCAAACGGCTCTTCATCCTGCTCCTCCCTTTTTCTGTCGGCACGGCGCATAGCGGCACGTCCTGCCACGACAATTACAAATTCGCCCTTGGGTGCATGTTGGCGGAAGTGCTCCGTCACCTCGGCAAGCGTGCCGCGTATGGTCTGCTCGTAGAGTTTCGTGAGCTCGCGCGACACAGCAACCTCGCGCTCCTCGCCGAAAATCTCGGCAAGCTGTTCGAGGCACTTCACCACGCGATATGGCGACTCGTAGAGGATGACTGTACGCTCCTCGGCGGCAAGCTCCTCGAGGCGCTTCTTGCGCCCCTTCTTCTGCGGTAGAAAGCCCTCGAAGCAGAAGCGGTCACACGGAAAGCCGCTCTGCACGAGTGCCGGAATGCAGGCCGTAGCTCCGGGAAGCGTGACTACCTCGATGCCGTTCTCTACGCAGGTGCGCACAAGCAGAAAGCCCGGGTCGGAGATGCCCGGTGTGCCGGCATCCGATACGAGTGCGACGTTTTGGCCCGAGGCGATAGCCTCGGCAACGACCGCAACGGTGGCGTGCTCGTTGAACTTATGGTGCGAGCGCAGAGGCTTCTGGATGTTGAGGTGGTGCAGCAAGACAGATGTCGTGCGCGTATCCTCAGCGAGGATAAAATCGACCTCCTGCAACACCCTGACGGCTCGCATTGTGATATCCTCGAGATTGCCTATTGGCGTAGGTACGATATATAGTTTCGCCATTGCTCTATAGTTGGTGTTTGCGTTGCAGAATCTGCATCAACATCTTGGCACCCTCGCTGTTGGCTGTCCAAGTGTAGTTCTCGGCGATGTGGATGAGTGCCTCGTCGAGCGATGTGAAGCTGTCGAGGCGCTCGATGGCGGCATCGAAGGCCGCCTCGTCGCCCGCAAAGAGGTCACGAATCATCATAAATCGGTCGGCCACGCCGATAGCCTGCCTCAATGACTCAATGGGAGTACCCTCCGAGATACCCTTCGGGCGCGAAATGCTGTCGCCAACGGTTGGGGTATCGTGGTGGAAGATTTCGCCTATGACGCGCTCCGTGTCGCACTGCTTGGCTGCAAGAGGTTTGTCGGTTGCATTAGCGGCAGGGCTCTCGCCATAGAGAGCATTCAGAGAGCTGCTGCGCGAAGGGCGCAGGATGGTAATCTCACTCTCTACCCTCTCGGCCGCAGGGACTTTCTCTTCGCTTGCTATATCCTCGGCAGCGGCAGGGGTGGTAATGGGCTCGGTAACGGGCTCCTCGAAGAGGCTCTCCAATGCCGGAAGTGGTGCTTCGGTAGGTGTTAGAGTTTCGGAGAGTAGCTTCTCTTCGCTCTCATTGTCGCTCTCGGGGAGTGGCTCCTCCTCGCTCTCGTCGGCCATAATAAGCTCGACCTCAATCTCCGGCTCATCCTCGCACTCTTCGGTAGGCTCTGGAGTGACAGGGGTGGCTACGGGTTTGGCCTGCGGTGCGTGGGATAGCTCGGGGGTTTCGCTTTGGTCGAAGCGCACAATCTCGTATGCGCGACGTAGGTTTTGCAGTATCAGGTCGCGCTCGAGCGACGAGGGTTCGCTCGCCTCGGCATCCTCGACAAGGGCGAGGGTTTGCCTCAAAATATCTTTGATATTTGTCAAATTCATAGCTTTATGGTTTACCAATCTACAAAAATATAAATTTTTGTCGAGAATGCGAAGCGATTGGCCGAAAAAAAAGAGTGTCGCCACCCGAAAAAGGGAAAAAGCGACACTCGGAGTCCGATATTTGTAGGCCGATTAGTTGGCCGTGACCTCCACAATCTCGACTACCCAGCCGAAGAGGTCGTTGGCACACGCGCTCTGCATAGCGCCAATCTGCGACTGCGCGAGCGTGTCGGAGGCGATTACGGCATTTACGAAGTCCGTAACATTTGGAAAGGCGGCATTGACCTTCTGTGAGAGGCAGTTGTAGAAGGCGTTCTGCTGCACGCGGTCGAGGCCCGAAGGGAGCACGTTGTGCTCGACGAGGTAGGGATACGGAAATATGTGACGCATATTTCGCGCATCGGTGTTGAGCTCCTCGACGATGGTCGTGACGATATAGACCTGCACCGTGTCGTTCACAGCGGGCATCTCGACGAAGGTCGTATATACGGGATAGGCCTCCTCGAGGGCGGCAGCCACGTTGTCCGAGAAGAGCATATACTCCGCATCGGTAAGGTCGTTCAGATAGACCATCTGACGATACTCGCGCAGCAGGTCGCGCATAGCCTGACGCTCTTCACGATTCCATTTTGCCTGTTGCGAGCAGCCCACAAAGCCCATAAGGGCGAGTGTCACTACGGACACCGAAAGTAGAAACTTTTTCATTGCACATTAGTTTAGAAGTTTAACCAATGTGGCGAAAAAGCAATCATTGTGCCACGACGACTCGGCTACTTGCGCTTCTCGATAAATTCGCGTGACACGACAACCTTGATGGCGCGATGCACGACCTCGATCTCGACGGGTGTCTCGCCCAGTAGCTCGCCGTCGGTCTCGAGCATAACTGGAGGTGAGGAGACAATCTGTACCTTGTGACCTTGCGCGTGCGCGACGTGGCCTATCGAGTAGATGTCGCCATTCGAGAGTTTATTGACGCGAAAGACGATGTGCCACCAGTGTAGTGGCTTGATGAGCGAGATGTCGAGCAGACCATCATCCACCACCGCCTTGGGCAGAATCTGCAAGCCACCACCGATATATTTGCATACGCCCACAGCGACGCTGAAGAGCAGGTTGTGGTGAGCCACCTTGCCGTCGATGATTATGCGCACACCCGCTGACTTGTACCTGAAATAGGCGCAGATGATGCTCCACAGGTAGAGCCATCGGCCACGACGACCTTTGGCCTTCATGTGGTTGTAGATGGATATGGCGTAGGCCTCGAAGCCTAGGCCCGCGACATTGGCCATGTAGCGCGATTGGCGATACTGCGACTCGGTGTAGGTGACACGTCCGACATCCTGCAGCAAGGTGTGCCCCTCGCAGATGGCGCGAATGGCAGCCGAGTAGTGGTGCGGTATGCCGAAGGTGCGCACCCAATCGTTGCCCGTACCTACGGCGATTACGGCCAAAAGTATCTCCTTTGGATCGAAGACCTTCTGGATGAAGAGTCCGTTTACCACCTCGTTGAGTGTGCCGTCACCGCCAATAACGATGATGCGTTTGTAGCCGTTATTGGCAGCTTCGACCGTAAGCTCGGTGGCGTGATGGCGATGCTCGGTGAATACCGGGTCGTGCAGAATGCCGTTGTCGCGCAGCAACTTGGATATCTTCGGGAAGTCGAGCAGTCCCTTGCCCTCGCCGGCAACGGGATTGACGATGACAAACCAGCGGTTATCACTCTTGAGTGTGTTATCCATTGTCGGCCTATTTGCGAGGTGCGTTCTTGAGTGTGTTCGTGAGGAAGTCGTAGAACTTCTCGACCGAAGCTATCTCGACCTTCTCGTCAGGTGAGTGTGGATAACGTATTGTAGGGCCGAAGGATATCATATCGAGTGTCGGATATGTGCCGCCAATGATACCGCACTCGAGACCTGCGTGAATAGCCCTGACGGCAGGTTTTGCGCCATAGAGCTGCTCGTAGGAGGCAAGCATAGCATGAAGAATTGGCGACTGCATATTAGGCTTCCAGCCGTCATACGAGCCATCGAGCGACACCGTGGCACCGATAAGCTCGAAGGTGGCACGGATAGCCTCGCCGAGAGCATCCTTCTCGCTATTCACGGAGCTGCGGATAAGGCTCTGGAGTTTCACGCACTTGCCGTCAGAGACTATGCGGGCGAGGTTGTTCGAGGTCTGCACGAGGTTCTCCATCTCGACCGACATCTTGATAACGCCATTTGGAGCGGCCACGACAGCCTTGACGAGCTGCGAGGCTACGCTCTGCGGGATAATTTCGGCCTCGGCCTTCGAAGGCAGAGCCTTGATGGATATCGACTCCTCGATGTTCTCGAACTCGGCGATAACGGTGCTCTCGAACTCGGCGACATCCTGCTCGAAACAGGCAGCCTGGGCTTCGGGTACCAAGATGTTGGCAACTGCCTCACGAGGAATAGCGTTACGGAGACCACCTCCATCAATGCTTGATACGAGATACTCGACTTTCGTGTGGTTGAGAAGACGGCAGAGCAACTTGTTGGCATTGGCACGCTGGGTGATAATCTGGATGCCTGAGTGGCCGCCCTTCAACCCCTTGATCTCCAGGGTATAAGCCTTGTAGCCCGACTGCGGAGCGGCCTCGGCCGTGTAGTCGAGCGTAATGTTGGCATCGAGGCCTCCGGCGCAGCCCACATAGAGTTCACCCTCGTCCTCCGAGTCGAGGTTCAGCAGAATGTCGCCTGTCAGCAGACCTCCTTTAAGACCAAAGGCTCCGTCCATACCCGTCTCCTCGGTTGCCGTGAAGAGGGCTTCGATATTGCCGTGCTCGAGCGTATCATCCTCCAACACAGCGAGTATGGCGGCAACGCCTATGCCATTGTCGGCACCGAGAGTCGTGCCATTGGCCGTTACCCACTCGCCGTCGATATAGGCCTCGATAGGGTCTTTCTCGAAGTCGAATAGCTTGTCGTTGTTCTTCTGCGGTACCATATCGAGGTGGGCCTGCATAATCACACCTTTGCGCTCCTCGTAGCCGGCCGTAGCGGCCTTGAAAATATAGACGTTGTTGGCCTCATCGATGCTCGCCTCCAGGCCGTGAGCCTTGGCAAAATCTACGACGTACTGGCGTATTGCGGCCTCGTGATGCGACGGGCGCGGAATCCGAGTTATGGCGTGAAAGTGCTTCCAGAGCAGTGCGGGTTTCAGCTGGTCAAAATTCTTATTCATAGTTGGTTGTATTAAGTTATGTAAATCTATTTTTGAGCCTCTTCGCGGCGATGCTGGCGAAACTCCTCCTCGGCTTTATCGCGGCGGTCGAAGGCCTCGACGATGTGCTTCACAAGCTCGTGGCGTACGATGTCTCCCTTGTCGAACTCGACGAAGCCTATGCCCTCGATATCACGCACGGTCTGCATGGCGCGCACGAGGCCGCTGTCGCTGCGGTGCGGCAAATCGACCTGCGTGACATCACCCGTGAGTATAAACTTGGCATTGCGTCCCATTCGCGTGAGGAACATCTTGATTTGCGACATGGTGGTGTTCTGCGCCTCGTCGAGGATGACGAAGGCGTTGTCGAGCGTGCGACCGCGCATATAGGCCAGTGGTGCAATCTGCACGGTGCCCTCCTCGATGAACTTCTGCAACTTGGCAGGCGGAATCATATCGTTCAGCGCATCGTACAAGGGCTGCAAGTAGGGGTCGAGCTTCTCCTTGAGGTCGCCCGGCAGGAAGCCGAGTTTTTCGCCCGCCTCGACAGCCGGGCGTGTGAGGATGATGCGGCGCACCTGCTTGTCGCGCAATGCGCGGACAGCCAGGGCGATAGCTGTGTAGGTCTTGCCCGAGCCTGCAGGGCCCGTGGCGAAGATAAGGTCGCTCTTGTCGTAGAGTGCGACGAGCTTACGCTGGTTCTCGGTGCGGGCCTTGACGACGATGCCGTTGTTGCCAAAGACGATAGCCTCCTTGTCACCGCTCTTTGCCACGACATCCGACGAGGCCGAGAGGCCTGCCGAGAAGGACTGCTCGATAACCTCCTTCGAGATATGGCCGTAGCGGTCGTAGTAGGCAATAAGGCCCTGCATCTGACGCTCGAAACGCTCGGTGTCGCCCTTCGAGCCGAGCACCTTGAGCGACGAGCCGCGAGCCACGATCTTGAGCTTCGGGTGCAATGTCTTAATCTGCTCCAAATATACGTTCTTGGCGCCGTACAACTCGCGTGTATCGACGCCCTCGATGAGTATCTCTTTTCCCTCTGTCTGATTCATAAAGTGTGGTTAAAAGGCGTAGCCTATGCGCAGTTGCAGGCTGCTGTGCGATGTCTTGAACTCGAAGGCCTGCGGCATATCGAGGTTGTGGATATAGGCGTTGGTGCTCTTGCGCTCGCCGAACTGGCCGTAGTAGCGCAGGTCGATTACGAGGTGGCGAATGATGCGCACGGCGAGGCCTGCCGTGTATGTCACCGTGGGATAGAGCGCACCGAAGTAGCTCTTGGTGTTCTGCACCATGTAGTACGGGTCGTCCATCAGCGTAAAAACGGGGCCTGCGCTGATGCGAACCATAGCGATGTTGAGCGATAGCAGCACGGGGACCTGCACGGTGTTACACTTGACCTTCGACTTGAAGTCTATGTCGTTGTCGATAATCTTGATGGTCGAGTAGTTGTAGGTAATCTCGGGTTGCATGGCGAAGACCTTGCCTATGTTGAGACGGAACATTAGCGAGGCACCCACCGAGGGCGACACGCGGAAGTCGGCACTCATACCCTCGGGCCTGTGACTCGTGGTCATCCACGAGTAGGAGGCTCCGCCGAGCAGTCCGAACTCGGTGGTGAGGCGTGGTGGTCGATGTTGCCGGTCTGCGTTGTGCGCCTTAGCCGAGGTAGAGAGTGCCACCGCGGCGAGGGCGACAAGGGCTATAAGTCGGTTGAATATTCGTCTGTTCATCGTGCGAATCGTTAATAACTCCCAAAAATAGTGATTATTTTTGAAATATCAATCTCATTTGGCGCAAAACTTTTTTTGCACTATCTTTGCGCCCGAATTTCAAGTATAGAATATTATGAGTTTGGTAGCAATCGTTGGTCGCCCTAATGTGGGCAAGAGCACTCTCTTCAACCGCTTGGTGGGCAACCGTCAGGCCATAGTCGATGCCACGGCAGGCACGACGCGCGACCGCCACTACGGCAAGACAGATTGGAATGGCCGCGAATTTTCGATTATCGATACGGGAGGCTTCTCGGTCAATAGCGACGACGTCTTCGAGGATGAGATACGCCGCCAGGTGATGCTCGCCATCGAGGAGGCCGACGTGATACTCTTTATGGTTGAGGTGGGCACGGGCATTACGGACCTTGATATGATGATGGCCGAGGTGCTGCGCCGCGCCAAGAAGCGCACGATACTCGTCTGCAACAAGGTCGATAACTACGAACTCATATACTCGTCTAACGATTTCTACTCGCTGGGCCTCGGCGATCCCTACTGCATATCGTCGATGTCGGGAAGCGGTACGGGTGACCTGATGGACGAGATACTGCGCCATCTGCCCGAGGATTGTGAGGCCGAGGAGCAGGAGGAACTGCCGCGCATAACGATTGTCGGCCGCCCGAATGTCGGCAAGTCGTCGATGACCAACGCACTGCTCGGTCAGGAGCGCAACATCGTGACGAACATCGCAGGAACGACGCGCGATTCGATACACACGCGTTATAATAAATATGGTATGGACTTCTACCTGGTCGATACGGCGGGTATGCGCAAGAAGGGCAAGACGATGGAGGACTTGGAGTTCTACTCGGTGATGCGCTCGATACGCGCCATCGAGGCATCGGATGTCTGCGTGCTGATGCTCGATGCACAGCAGGGTTTGGAGTCGCAAGACCTTAATATTCACAACCTTATAGTGCGTAACCGAAAGGGGTGTGTCATCGTGGTCAATAAGTGGGACCTTATCGAGAAGGGCAACAATACGATGAAGGAGTGGCGCGAGGCACTCGAAAAGCGCCTCTCGCCATTCAATGATATACCTATCATCTTCACGTCGGTGCTCAACAAGCAGCGCATCCTCGATGTGTTGCAGACGGCCATTCGCGTCTATCAATCGCGCAAGCGCCGCATCTCGACCTCGGAGTTTAACGACTTCGTGCTGCCGATTATCGAGGAGACGCCGCCGCCAACCGTCAAGGGCAAGTATATCCGCATAAAGTACGCTATGCAGCTGCCTACGCCTACGCCGCAGTTCGTGTTCTTCTGCAACCTGCCGCAGTATATCCGCGAGAACTACCGCCGTTTCCTCGAGAATAATATCCGCCAACATTGGGACTTCTCGGGTGTGCCGATACAAATCTATTTTAGGCAGAAATAACTTCGGCTGTCATACTTGACTGCGCATCGGTTTTGGGTTTCGGTAACGCAGTAATGCAGTAACGCAGTAACGTACCCCCCCCGTTACTGCGTTACTGCGTTACTCTGTTATTCGCGGCCTACCACTCCGAGAGGTTGTAGGTGCTCTTCGGAGCATTAGGCACGTTAGGGAAGAAGGTGTGGCCAGTGAGTGCCTCTATCTCGGCGACGCTCTTCGTTTGGCGCGGAGCATTGGCGGCGTGGTCGAACCAGAAGCCTATGCATTTGAGTTCAGAGGCCAAGCACTCGTTGACGTGCTTGCCCGTAGAGCCGCTCTTCGTGCGCAGCAGCACCTTCCAATAGTGCGTAGGCACGGGGCAGGCCTTGCCGTGGCCTCTGTCGTCCCACGCATAGTCGTAGGTGACGCCCTTCTCGAAGTGAGCTCCAGTGACGACATAGAGCGTGTCGGAGCAGCTCCAGCTGCGCACATCCCCCTCGAGGTCTGCCCACGTTTCGCCATTGAGGCTCTGGAGCTGTGGCGTCATATTCGAGTAGTAGAAGGTCGTGTAGTTGTCCTCGTCGGAGGCCAGACGGTCGGCCGATGGCAGCTGGTGGCCTCGCGAGTGGGTATTCGTGTTGCCACCCTCGTCGTAGTACGACTTGGCGAGGTACGGCTCGTAATCGTTATCCACGCAGCAAGGGTCGTAGCCCCACTCATCGGTACGGCTTCCTGTGCCCGTCGTGTAGCAGCTGTGGAGCGGATAGGCTACCCAAAGAGCGCAATACTTCGACTTGTCGAAGCACATCGAGTAGTTGCGCAGGGTGTTGTTCGACGGCAGCTTCTCGTGAGTCCAATACTCCAAGTTGCTGTCCGACGTAGGCATCGCAGGCAGCTCGGCCCACCCCGTAGCCTTCGACATGTATTCGTAGTCGGAGGTTGTGGTGGCGGCCTCCTCGCCGATAGTCACCGTAACGTCGTGCACCTTGCCGCGCTCGAAGTTGAAGGCCGTGAGCGAGCCGTTGCGCGAGGCCGAGGCCCCCGACGAGGTGGCGACATATACCGATAAGTTGCCACTATATTTCATGGGTGCAATGAGCAGCCACGCATCGGCCGTAGCCCCTGCGGCGATTGTGCAATTCGAGAGTGACAGCTCTACGGAGTTGCCGTAGCCGCCGTTGTTGAGCGCGATGGTGCCGTCTGCAAAACTCGTGATGCGGTATATGCCTGTCACGTTTGTGCTGCCGGCAAACGTGGCCGTAACACTTTGTGCTACAACGCTCTTGCTGCTCGCATTGTGCATCTTGACGCGCAGTAGCGAGTAGATATGGCGCATAGTGAATGTAGGCACGTTGGCCGACTCGCTCGATATGGTGGCGGTTGTCGAGGCTACCATACAGTCATTGCTCGACAGGTGGCCGAGCGACGTGCCGCTTTGCGACTGCGACGAAGGGAGCTTGTGTGTGCATTGCGCAGCGGTGAAGTAGCTGTACTGCGACGAGGTGGCATACTCGGCAATGAAGGTGTATTCGCCCGCAGGGAGCGTTGCCGAGCTGTTCTCGAAGAGGCCAGTCGCGGCGTTGTAGGTAAAACGCTTCGTGGTCGAGGCGGTGCTACCCCACGTTCCGTCGGTGGTGGCTACGCATATTACGTCGCCATCGCTCCACTCGACTGCCACCTCACCCGAGGCCGTAGCTTCGTAGCTTACTCGCGTGCCGTCGATGCGGAACGCTACCCTGCACTCGCCCTCGCCCGATATTGGTCGTTCAGCGTCGGCAGTCTGCACACACGACACTGCTCCGACAACTGCCGTGGCGCATACGAACATCAGTTTCAACCACTTCATCCTCATAATACTATGTGTTTAATTGTTTGCATCGCGGCCATAAAGAGCCCACGCGACACCAAAGGTAAGAAGAAATTTTGATTTTTCAAAACGAAGTCGTAGGCCATTGGCAACAAAAAAAAGGCAACTTGACCTTGCAAGTTGCCACTTTGCGTTGAGCTGCCGGGACTCGAACCCAGAACGACAGAACCAAAATCTGCTGTGTTACCATTACACCACAGCTCAAACAGTTGCTCGAAAGCGGTGCAAAGATAGTAATTATTTCAATTACTCCCAAATTTTTTTTTGCTGTAGTGCGCCAATTTTGATGGTGTTGAATGGCAGCGACAAGACAAACACTTCGGCCGTTCAGTAACTCAGTAACAAAGCGCGTTGCTGCGTTGCTCGTTACCAGCGCGAGTATTTGCCATCACAGCAACCCCTTTTCGTAGTAGGTGACTATCTGCTCCAATAGGCGGTCGCGCTTCTCGGGCTGGTAGTCGAGCTTGAGGTTGTTGCCGAAGAGCTTGGCCATCGCCTGCCAGAAGCCCGCCACGAAGCCTCCACGAAACTCCTTGATAATCTGAAATGCCGTCTGGTCGGTCTGGCGGTCAATGAGCTTAAGCAGCACTTTACCTTCCGAGATCGTCATCTTGAGTATCACGGGTTTATACTGCTTGATAAGCCTTCGCTGCGCCTCCCTCGCATAGCGCTCCTGCTCCTGCTTGTCGCCTATGGCGAGTATCTCGCGCTCGATGCGGGCCATCTCGGCCTGGGCCTGCTTGGCGAGGGGATATACCTTCTTCACGGCACGCACGAGACGCGCGTAGCGGCGCATGTCGGGCTTACGGGCGTACTTGCGTATCGGCGTGAGGTGCACAAGCGGCACGGAGTCGCCATTCTCGATTATCCACTCCTGATGCCAATATCCGCGATTACGCCGCTGTGCCGTGCTGCAAGGCGCGGCAACGACGAGCATGAGGAGCAATATGATGATGTGATGTTTCATAATTCTTCTGCAAAGATAACGAATAGAACGAAAAAATGAGTATCTTTGCCTATAAAATTCGAATTATGGAGAGAGGAGCATCTTTTACCGCTACTATGCGTGTTGTGCCGGAGGTGACGGCGGAGTATATAGGTTCGGGCGACTTGGCCGTGCTGGCCACGCCTGCGATGTGTGCGTTGATGGAGAACGCCGCGATGATGGCCGTTGTGCCCCATCTCGAGTCGGGGCAGACGACCGTCGGCACGGCCCTTAATATCGAACATTCGAGGGCTATGAAGGTGGGTGGTGTAGTCACTGCAACTGCCGTGTTGACAGAGATTAATGGCCGCGAGCTAAAGTTCAATGTAGCTGCTCGCGACACTGTTGGAATTATCGGCGAGGGCACCCATACGCGCTTTATCGTCAGCCGCGAAAAGTTTATGAACAAAGTCAATGGCTCAAACTAAACAAAGACCAAAATAATGAAAAAACTGCTTTTGCTGATTGTGGCGGCTGCGCTTGTCGCCTGTGGTGAAGAGTGCGCTACGGAGCACGATTACTATGTGGCGGCCTACATCTGGCCGTCGTGCCACGACGATGCTATGGCTCGCGAATACCTATGGCCCGAGGGTGAGGGCGAGTGGGAGGTTATCAAGCGCGGCAACCCCCGCTTCGAGGGGCACTATCAGCCGCGCCTACCCTATTGGGGCTACGAGATGGACAATGACCCTGTGGTAGTCGAGCGATGGATAACGACGGCTCTCGAGTATGGCGTAAATACCTTTGTCTATGATTGGTATTGGTTTGACGGTCAGCCGTTTTTGGAGAGCGCGATTAATGACGGATTCCTCAAAGCTCCGAGCTGCGAGAAGATGAATTTCTACATCATGTGGGCCAACCACAACGTCAAGAAGAACTATTGGAATTACCACCGCTACGGCGACGACGACTCGCTGCTCTGGACGGGTGCGGTCGATATGGAGGAGTTTCGCAAGATTGTGGATCGTGTCGTCAGCCAATACTTTACGCGCCCTAACTACCTAAAAATTAACGGCTGTCCGATATTCTCTATTTTCAGCACCTCGGTATTCGTCAAAGGCTTCGGCAGCGAGGTCAAGGCCAACGAGGCTCTCTCGTATCTGCGCAAGAAGGTGCGCGAGGCGGGCTTTCCGGATGTGCATATACAGGCGATGACGGGTGGTCCGTCGGACCCTTCGGCACAGAATATGGAGAGGATTGTGAAGCGCACCAAGGCTCTGCAATTCGATAGCTTCGCCTTCTATAATATGGGCGGTTTCGATACCGACTACATCACCCACTGCGCCAATGCCAAGACTATTCGCGAGAGCATAGATGCCGAACTCGATATACCCGTATTCCCTTGTGTATCTATCGGTTGGGATGACACTCCGCGCTTCCCTCGCAAGGGTGAGAACGACGTCACGCGACAAAACGGCACGCCCGAGCACTTTGCCGTCGCACTGCGCATCGCTAAGGAGTATGCCGACTCGCACCCCGAGCAATTTCCGCTCATCACCATCAATGCGTGGAACGAGTGGGTGGAGGGCAGCTACCTCCTGCCCGACAAGGTGAATGGTTTCGGCTATCTCGAGGCCGTGAGGTCGGTGATGAGGGAGTAGACCTCTGATGACGCTTTTTTTATACCTATTTTTATATGGTTGTTCGCGGAATTTTTCGTATCTTCGCGCCAAAATTTAGAGAATAGAGATATGTTCGAAAAACTTACGGACCGACTTGAACGGTCGTTCAAAATCCTGAAAGGCGAGGGCCGTATCACCGAGATAAATGTCGCCGAGACACTCAAGGAGATACGCCGTGCGCTCATTGATGCCGACGTTAACTACAAGGTAGCCAAGACCTTCACCGATGAGGTGAAGCAGAAGGCTCTGGGTCAAGATGTGCTGAAGAGCGTCAAGCCCGGGCAGATGATGACCAAGATCGTGCGCGACGAGCTCGCGGCACTGATGGGCGGTGAGGCCACCGACATAAAGCTCGAGGGTACGCCTGCCGTAATCCTTATTGCCGGTCTGCAGGGCTCGGGTAAGACCACCTTCTCGGGCAAGCTGGCGCAGTTCATCAAGAGCAAGAAGGGCCGTCAGGTGCTGCTCGTTGCGGGTGATGTCTATCGCCCTGCGGCTATCGACCAGCTGAAGATACTCGGCGAGCAGATTGGCGTGCCGGTATATACCGAGGAGGGCAACCAAAACCCTGTCGAGATTGCCGAGAACGCAATTCAATACGCACGCCGCGAGAACTACAATGTCGTGATTGTCGATACGGCAGGCCGTCTGGCTGTCGATGAGGCTATGATGCAGGAGATTACGGCCATCAAGGCGACCATAAACCCTTGTGAGACGCTCTTCGTTGTCGATTCGATGACGGGCCAGGATGCCGTGAATACGGCTCGTGAGTTCAACGATCGCCTTGATTTCGATGGCGTAGTTTTGACTAAACTCGATGGCGATACGCGCGGTGGTGCGGCTATCTCTATCCGCTCGGTGGTCAATAAGCCGCTGAAGTTCATCTCGAGTGGCGAGAAGATGGATGCCTTGCAGGTCTTCCATCCCGAGCGTATGGCCGACCGAATACTCGGTATGGGCGACGTGGTGTCGCTTGTCGAGCGTGCGCAGCAGCAGTACGATGAGGAGGAGGCTCGCCGCCTCACGAAGAAGGTGATGACCAACAAGTTCGACTTCAACGACTTCATCTCGCAAATCAATCAGGTGAAGAAGCTCGGCAACCTGAAGGATGTAGCCTCGATGATTCCGGGTATGGGTAAGATGTTGCGCGATGTGGAGATTGGCGACGACGTGTTCAAGCAGACCGAAGCCATCATCGGCTCGATGACGCCGCTCGAGCGCGAGAACCCCGAGATTATCAACGCTCGCCGTCGTGAGCGCATTGCCAAGGGCTCGGGTACGACGATGGCCGATGTTAATCGACTGATGAAGCAGTTCGAGGATATGCGCAAGATGATGAAGATGGTGTCGGGCGGTAAGATGCGTATGCCGAAGGGCATGCCCGGTATGAGAAGACGATAACAAATCTCTTAAACACGATATATATGAAAAAGTTGATGTTGCTAACAATCTGTGTTGCAATCTTGTCGGTGATTATGCCGGCCTCGGCGCAGACGAACAAGTATTTGCTGAAAATTATCCCACAGCCCGTAGAGTGCAACTTGTCGCCGAGCTACTATGTGCCATTTACGCAGCTCACTATCTATACCGACGATACCGAGGCCGTTGCGTGGGCCGAGAAGCACCTCGCACAGTGGTACAAGAAGGAGGCCCCCAAGGTGTTCCAGAAATCATATACAGGAAAATCCACGAAGAGTGGCGCGTACTCTATCAACATCAACAGCAATGGTGTAGTTATCTGCGCCAAAGAACTCGAAGGCGTTCGCTATGCCCTCTACTCGTTACGCCAAATAGCCATTCCGGAGCGCAATACACTGAAGGTCGAGGGATGGATTGTGCCCGTTGGAGCAATTAACGACTACCCTACCATGAAGTTCCGCGGTATGCACATCTGTTGGTTCCCCGAGACCGAGGAGTTCGAAATCGAGCGTATGATACGCATGGCGGCCTACTACAAGCTGAACTATGTAGTCTTGGAGCCGTGGGGTACATATCGGAGCAAGGTCGCGCCATGGCTCAATTGGGACGAAGCACCAATCACGAAAAAGAGCATCAAGCGACTCGTTGCCATCGCGAAGGAGTTGGGTGTGACCATCATCCCGCAGCTCAACATCTTCGGCCACGCCTCGCAGAGCCGCAGTCGCTCGGCCAAGCACTCGGCTATCGACCAACGCCCTTGCTATCAGCCGCTTTTCGAGCCTATGGCGGGTTGGAATTGGTGCCTCTCGAACCCGAAGGCCAAGGAGGTTATCGAGGCTGTAATGGTCGAGATGCTCGAGGACTTCGGCAACCCCGAATTCTTCCATATCGGTTGCGATGAGGCGCAGCAGCCAAGCTGCCCGGAGTGCCTAAAGCAGCCATACTCGAAGCTGTTCGTCGAGCACATAAAGTTCGCACACGACGTGTTGGCCAAGCACGGTGCTCGCGCTATGATGTGGCAGGATATGCTGCTCGAGAAGGGCGACAAGCGATGGACCGACTACAAGGCAAATGGTACGGCCGAGACTGCCAAGGCTGCCGAGGAGATGCCTAAAGATATCGTCATCTGCGATTGGCACTACCGCGCAGGACGCAAGGATTACCCATCCTACAGCTACTTCAAGGAGCTGGGCTACGACCTTCTGGCCTGCCCATGGAAGAATGTCAGCGGCATCGTTGCCGAGGCTCGAGCCATCGAGAACATCGGTGCTTTCGGAATGCTCGGCACCATTTGGCACCACTACTACGGCTACGATATTGCCTCGATATACACCAATATCGCAGGTGCTACCTGGAATCCGTCGGCCAACTTTGCGCAGCACAATGGTTTTAATCTATTCAAGACGCATCAGCGGCATATCTCGTGGGATATGAAACTCAAGAAGTATTATCAGTTCGGTATCCAGAACTATCAGATACCGGACAATAAAGCAACTTACAAATAAGCGATGCACAAGAGCGGTTTTGTAAATATAATAGGTAACCCCAACGTCGGCAAATCGACGCTGATGAATGCTCTCGTTGGCGAGAAGTTGTCTATCATCACCTCGAAGGCGCAGACTACGCGCCATCGCATTATGGGTATCGTGAATGGCGACGACTTTCAGATCGTCTATTCCGATACGCCCGGCATATTGAAGCCTGCTTACAAGTTGCAGGAGTCGATGATGAAATTCGTGCGCGGTGCGGTGAGTGATGCCGATGTGGTGCTCTACGTCACCGATACGGTCGAAGAGCAGAGCGAGCGCAATGCCGATATTATCGATAAGATAGCTCTCGGCACTGTGCCTACGATTGTGGTCATCAACAAGATAGACCTCACAAATCAAGCAAAGCTCGAAGCGCTTGTGGCCTCGTGGCACGAGCGACTCCCCGAGGCGTTAATCATACCGGCTTCGGCCAAGGAGCAGTTCAATATCGAGGCCATATTCTCGGCCATCCTCGATAAACTGCCCGAGGGTGAGCCTTACTATCCGAAAGATACACTGACCGACAAGACGCTGCGCTTCTTCGCCTCGGAGATTATCCGCGAGAAGATTCTTTTGAACTACGACAAGGAGATACCCTACTGCTGCGAGATTGAGATTGACTCCTACAAGGAGGAGCCGACCATCGACCGTATCTCGGCAACGATATATGTCGCGCGTAACTCGCAGAAGGGCATCGTCATAGGTCACAAGGGCGAGCGGCTCAAAAAGGTGGGCCAGCAGGCTCGTACCGACATCGAGGCCTTCCTGGGCAAGCGTGTGTTTCTGCAACTTTTTGTCAAGGTAAATGACGATTGGCGCAATAACGACCGCCAGCTCTCTCGTTTTGGCTATAACGATAACTAAACGGGGGTGAGGCGTATGCGTAGAGTGGTGGTTGTGTTGATTGGGCTCTTTGCTGTGGCATCTATTGCCGTGGCGCAGTACAATCGTGACTACTTCTTCTATGTCGGGCGTAGGCAGATGATGGATAAGGATTTCCGCGAGGCTATCCGTACGCTCAATCTTCTGCTGCGATACGACGAGGATGCTTATGAGGGCTATTTTCTGCGCGGTATTGCCAAGTATAACCTCGACGATTTGCTCGGCGCCGAAGCCGATTTCACGGAGGCGATAGAGAAGAATCCGGTGTTCACAACCGCCTTTACATACCGTGCTATAACACGCTCACGATTAGGCAACTATGACGATGCGCTCGCAGACTTTCGCGAGGCCATCGATCTGCGCCCCGACCTCCCGAATCCCTACTATAGCCGCGGTGTTACGCGACTTCTCAATCAGCAATTCGAGGAGGCCATTGCCGACTTCGACAACTTTATTCGCTACGAGAAGAAGGTGGCCGATGCCTACATCAATCGAGGTGTCTGCCGTCTCTATCTGAAAGACACGGTGCGTGCCTACGAGGATTTCGATCTCGGTATCCGCACTAACCGCAATAGCCCTTCGGGCTATAACCGTCGTGGCGTGCTGTTGATGCAGCAGCGTCGCCTCGACGAGGCGGAGCGCGACTTCGATATGGCCATCAAGTGCGATACGATGTCGCCCATCTCCTACTTCAACCGCGCGTTGGTCTATAGCGAGACCAACCGCCCGATGCAGTCGCTTGCGGATCTCGATCGTGTGCTGAAGCTCGACTCTACGAGCTCGGTGTCGTACTTCAATCGTGCGATAATACGCAGTCGAATAGGCGATTACAACCGTGCCCTCGACGACTACAACCGGGTGGCCGAACATTCGCCCAACAACGTATTGGTCTATTACAACCGCGCGCAGCTCTATCAGCAGTTGGGCGAGATTGAGCGTGCCAAGGAGGACTATACGAAGGCCATCGAACTCTACCCCGACTTTGCGAATGCCTATCTCGGTCGCAGCTATCTGCGCTATCTGTTGCACGATTACAAGGGCTCGCGTAGTGACAAGCAGATTGCCGAGCGCAAGATTGCCGAGTACAAGTCGCGCCTGAACGACACGACATACTCAATCTACGCCGACACTACTCGCCGCTTCGATAAACTCCTCGCCTTTGAAAGCAAGCTCGCCGGTGCCTCTTTCGAGCGTATAGAGTCGCGCCGAGCAAGCAACGATAAGACAGGACTGCTGTCGCTCTTCCGCTTTGTATTTATGGCCGATACGACCACAGAGAGCATTACTACGCAACGTCTGCACTCGCAGCGAGCCGTCGATTTCGTGAAACGCGTGGGCAACCCTCTGTTGCGCATTTCGCGCCACGACAGCAATCTCTCGCCCGATACCCTCCTGCTTATCAATCGCGAACTGCGCAAGGGTAAGCATAGTGGCGAGAGTAGCTACCTGAAGCTCTTCGAGTTGGCTGTCTCGGAGGCCGCAGTAAGGCAATATACCAACTCGGTAAACGACTATACGTCAGCTATAGAGCAAAATCCATCTAATCCGTTCCTTTATCTCAATCGTGCCGTTGTGCGTGCCGAGATGATAGACTTTATCTCGTCGATAGACAACGCCTATCAGCGCATATCCATCGACAATGACCCAGCGCAGCAGCTGCGCAACAGCGGTACGCGCACATACAGCTACGACGAGGCTATTGCCGACCTTACGAAGGCTATAAAGCTCTATCCTGACTTTGCGTATGCTCACTACAATCGCGCTAATCTCTTGGCCTTGTCGGGCAGGCTGCCGGAGGCTTTCGACGACTACACAAGGGCTATCGAGCTCAATCCGTACTTCGCGGAGGCCTACTACAACCGAGGTCTTATACAGATATTTATGAAGGACACGCGCAAGGGGAGCCTCGATATCTCGAAAGCGGGCGAGTTGGGTGTCGAGGATGCCTACGAGCTGCTGCGGCTCTACTCGCGTGATAAATAGACTACACACAACAAACTAAAAATAAAGCATTTATGACAGAAATCATTCAAAAGAAGTTGAACGACTATGCGTGGGCACGTTGGTCGGCAATGGTGCTCATTGCGCTGATGATGCTCTTCGCGCATATGTTCGTTGATGTAATCTCCCCGTTGCAGGAGATTATTCAAAAGACGCACGGCTGGACTCCCGACGTATTCGGCTCGTTTATGGGTTCGGAGTATCTGCTCAACGTGTTGGGCTTCCTGATTGTTGCGGGCGTCATCCTCGACAAGATGGGCATACGCTTCACGGGCGAGCTCTCGGCAAGCCTTATGTTTCTCGGTGCGTGCATCAAGTTCTACGCCGTCAGTGACCTCTTCGCAGACTCGGCATTCGAGGCGTGGCTCAACTCGTGGTGGGTGGCAATGCCGGGTAGTGCGAAGCTCGCCTCGCTGGGCTTTATGATCTTCGGATGCGGCTGCGAGATGGCCGGTATCACCGCTTCGAAAGCTCTGGCAAAGTGGTTCGAGGGCAAGGAGATGGCCTTGGCAATGGGCCTCGAGATGGCTCTCGCGCGCGTGGGCGTGTTCTTCATATTTACTATCTCGCCTCGCTTGGCCGGCGAAATCGACCCTACGGTTGTCAAGCCGGTGGCCTTCTGCACGGCCCTGCTGCTTATCGGACTCATCTGCTTTACCATCTTCTGCTTTATGGACAAGAAGCTCGACCGTCAGCTCGGTGCCAATGCTGCACAGGGCGAGAGCGAGGAGGAATTCAAGCTCGCCGACGTGGTAAATATCTTCAAGAGCCAGCTCTTCTGGATTGTGGCTATGCTCTGCGTGTTGTACTACTCGGCTATCTTCCCGTTCCAGAAGTTCGCGGCCAATATGTTGCAGAGCAACCTCAATATCTCGGCTACCACCGCATCGGATATCTTCCGTTGGTTCCCTATCGGTGCTGCCTGCATCACGCCGCTTCTCGGTTGGTTCCTAGATAAGAAGGGCAAGGGCGCAACGATGCTTATCCTTGGCTCGCTGCTGATGATTGTCTGCCACTTGACCTTTGCGCTTGTGTTGCCTGCTTATCCGAGCAAGGCGATTGCCTTTGCTGCGATTATTCTGTTGGGCATATCGTTCTCGTTGGTGCCTGCATCGCTCTGGCCTTCAATTCCGAAGATTATGGACAAGCGCTTCCTGGGTAGTGCCTACTCGCTTATCTTTTGGGTGCAGAACTTCGGTTTGAGCGGTACGCCTATGCTTATTGGTTGGGCATTGGAGAAGAGTAACCCGGGCGTTGCCGAGCAGATTGCCGCAGGTGTGGAGGGTGTGTCGTACAACTATACGTTACCGATGTTGATGTTCGCCTCGCTGGGTGTGTTGGCTCTGCTGTTCAGCCTTTGGCTGAAAGCTATGGATAAGCGCAACGGCTACGGCTTGGAGCTGCCAAATATCCGCGCATAGAGAGGTGCGTAGATGAAATAAGGTGGAGTTTTGCTCCACCTTATTTTGTTTGGTTATAGACCTCCACTAACCTGTTGCACATCGTGGCCCACGAGAAACGCTTGCGCTCCGCAGGGAAGTTCTCGGTGAGATGCGTGAGCGTATCTTCGTGATAGAGCTGCGAAATGGCCTCCGCAATGCTTGCGGCCGAAGGGTTGCATACAAGGCCTACGCGGCCGTCGGGCACAATTTCGGGCAGACCTCCCACGCGCGTAACTATCATAGGTACCGAGAAGTTGTAGGCTATCTGTGTCACGCCGCTCTGCGTGGCTGTGCGATATGGCAGTATGAGTGCATCGGCCACTGAGAAGTAGAGACGTACATCCTCGTCGCGCACAAAGCCTTCGTGCAGCACTACCCTCTTGCCAAGGCGGTCAAGCGCCGCGCGATACTGCTCCTTGTCATTGTAGAACTCGCCGGCAACGAGCAGTCGTAGGCTGTCATCCTCGATGTGCTCGAATGCCTCCAGGAGCATGTCCAAGCCCTTATAGTCGCGTATGAGTCCAAAGAAGAGCAGGTATCTCTTGTCGGCCTCGAGACCAAGTTGTGCGCACGCCTCGCTGCGCTCTACACGCTCGCCGAAGTTCTCGAACATAGGGTGCGGCGAGAATATTGCAGGGACGGAGGTGTAGGCTCGAAGCTCGCCGCCCACCTGCTCCGACATATATACAAAACCATCGACTGCACCGAGGTAGTAGCGGTTGAAGGGTTTATCGATGAGGTGATGCTCGTGGGGCTCCACGTTGTCAATCTGGCAGATGACCTTGCTCTTGCCGTTGCGCCTTGCAATTCGGGCAATAGTGCCGAAGCATGGGGCCATAAACGGAGTCCAATACTTCATCAGAATCATATCGGGGGCCTCCTTGTGCAGTCGCTTACCTATCGCTATCCAATTTAGCGGATTGCAGGTGTTTACCACGCGCTCGATATGCAAATCGTGTGGCGCAGGGGTATCGACCGTCTGACTCTTGCCCGGAAAGAGCAGCGAGGGGTATTGCAGCGAGAAGGTGTAGATTCTAACCTCGTCGCCGCGACTTTGATACTCGCGAGCCATAGTCTCCATTATCGATGCAAGGCCGCCACGATACGGGTGGGCGGGCCCAAGAACCACTATCTTCATACCTCGATGTATCTGCATTAGCGTAACAAAGATAGTAATTTTTGGATAAATATTGTGCGAACTGCCACAATAAAAGTCTTATGTTTTTCGTAATACGATAAAAAAGGTGCAAAGGGTATGCCATATTTGCATATTTCGCAATTTCGTTGTATTTTTGCGATTGGTTAATGTGCGCAAATGCACGCTTATAAATATTACAAACACAAACGGATGAGGCGTATGGGTGTAGTGGTTAAACTTGGGTCTGTAATGGAAAAACGTAGAATATCGTTGGGTGAGCTCTCCGAGCGTGTCGGCATAACGCCGGCAAACCTCTCGATACTGAAAACCGGCAAGGGAAGAGCGATTCGCTTTTCGACGCTCGAGGCAATATGCCACGAGTTGAAGTGCCAGCCGGGGGATATTTTGGAGTATGTTGAGTAATTTGTGGCAACAATATACAGTATCGCGCAGATGCAGCTGCTTGCCTACTACCGAGCCTATTATGGGTGTAAGCCCGTATTGTAGGGGGGGGTACGGCGCAGTGGGTGCGTCCTCCGCCGCAAGGCATAGCACCGGCTCGCTCTGTAACGATTTTTATATTATTGCTTTTAATTTTTTTACGCTATGAAACGATTGATTACATCGCTCGCTGCCCTACTCTTGGCAGCGGTAGTTGTCGCCCAACCGGGCGCACAACAGATTCCTGTGCTGCCTGTCGATAAGCAGGTGCGCGTGGGGGAGTTGGAGAATGGTATGAAATACTACCTTCGCCACAACGACAAGCAGAAGAACCTTGCCGATTTCTATATCGTGCACGATGTGGGTGCCATTCAGGAGAATGACGACCAGCAGGGCCTTGCTCACTTCCTCGAGCACATGGCCTTCAACGGCACGAAGAACTTGCCGGGCAAGATGCTCATCGAGTATCTCGAGACTGTAGGTGTGAAGTTCGGCGCGAACCTCAATGCCGGTACCTCGTGGGACTATACGCAGTATCTCTTGAAGGATGTGCCTACGGTGCGCCCTGGCATTGTCGATTCGGCACTGCTCATTCTGCACGATTGGTCGCACTTCATCGCTCTGCAACCCAAGGAGATTGACTCGGAACGCGGCGTGATTATGGAGGAGCTTCGCACGCGAGATAATGCCCGTTGGCGCTCGCAAATCGAGATGCTCAAGGCTCTGACGCGCGGCTCGAAGTACGAGCGCCGCAACCTTATCGGCTACCTCGACGGACTCAAGTCTTTTGACCATACATCGCTCGAGAACTTCTATAAGACGTGGTATCGTCCGGAGTTGCAGGCTGTGGTTGTCGTGGGTGATATCAATGTCGATGAGGTGGAGGGTAAGCTCAAAAAGCTGATGGCTGACATTCCTGCTTCGCCTGCCGATGCTCCGCAGAAAGAGACGATTGTTGTTCCCGAGAATACGGAGCCTATAATCTCGATTTTCGAGGATCCCGAGATGACTCAGAGCTCCGCCACGCTCTACATCAAGCGCGAGGCTATGCCGAAGCAGCTCTGCAACACGCTTCTCTACGAGCAGATCTCGCTTGTCGATGCATTGGCCGGCGAGATGGCAAATGCCCGCCTCGAGGAGCTAACGATGAAGCCGGATGCTCCGTTCACGGGCGGATACTTCGCCAATGGTGGTATAGGTCTTTGCCCTACGCTCGATGTCTATGGCGTGTCGGTCACGACGGCTGATGGTCAGCTCGCCAAGGGCTTCGAGGCTGCCTGCACGGAGCTGGAGCGCATTCGTCGCCATGGCTTTACGGAGAGCGAGTTGGAGCGTGCCAAGAAGGAGGTTATGCTTGCGCAGGAGCGCAGTTATCGCAACCGCAACGACCGCAAGAATGGTCAGTTCGTAAATCGCTACATCAGTGCCTTCCGCCGCAATACCCCGATGATGGATGCCGAGACTGAGTGGCAGATTGATAGTACGCTCATCTCGCAGATTCCGTTGCAGATGGTAAATCAGGTGGTCAAGCAGTATATCACGCCAAACAATCGCGTAGTGGTGGTTAATTGCCCGAAGAAGGAGGGCGTTATAAATCCTACGGAGGCCGACATCAAGACTATCCTTGCGAATGTTGCGGCGGCCGATATCGCCCCTTATGCCGACAATGTGGTCAAGGAACCGCTTATCTCGGAGTCGAAGACGTTGAAGGGTTCGGCTGTCAAGAAGCAGTCGCAGAACGAGACCTTCGCCACGACCGAGTGGAAGCTCAAGAACGGCATCAAGGTCGTTGTTAAGCCTACTACGTTCAAGGCAGACGAGGTTGTCGTGCAGGGCATTGCCCACTTCGGACAGTCGTCACTCGCCGACGAGCTCTATTGGACGAGCTACTTCTTTGCCCCTATAATGCAGAATCAGGGCTTGTCGAAATTCTCGGCCACCGACCTGCGCAAGCAGCTCTCGGGCAAGAATGCGAGCGTATATGGTGCGGCAGATGACTACGAAACCAATGTTGTGGGCCACGGCTCGCCACAGGATATGGAGACCATCATGCAGCTCCTATATCTCTTCTTCACCGAGCCACGCTTCAATGAGGATGACTTCAAGACCACGATGAAGCAGTACGAGGCTATGTTGGCCAATGCCGCTACCAATCCTGACTTTGTTGCGGCACGCGAGGTGCAGAAGAGTCTCTATGGCAACCACTTCCGCCGCCAACAGGTGTCACCGGAACAGCTTGCTCTCGTCAAGTTCGAGCACCTGAAGCTTATCCACGAGACTCTCTTCTCGAATGCGGCCGACTATACGTTCTACATCGTTGGTAATGTGGATGTTGCGACGCTCAAGCCGCTTGTCGAGAAGTATCTCGGCTCGCTCCCTGCATCGAAGAAACTCCACAAGAAGCTCGACGATGGTGTGCGCACAGCCAAGGGTGTTGTCGAGAACGACTTCCGCACGCCTATGCAGCAGCCGAAGGTTACTGTGGCGCGCATCTACACAGGTGCTATCGACTACACGTTGAAGAATCGCGTTGTTATGAGTGTGCTCTCGCAGGCTCTGCGCTCGCGCTACACAATCTCCATCCGCGAGGAGAAGGGCGGCACCTATGGTGTAGGTGTTGGCGGCCGACTCTCGCCCGACTACGACAGCAACTATCAGCTGCGCATACAGTTTGACACCAACGAGAAGATGGCTGACGAGTTGAGCGCAATTGTTGTCAAGGAACTCGAGAAGATGGCCTCCGAGGGCCCTCTTACGGAGGATATCGAGAAGGCTCGCCAGTATATGCTCAAGGAGTGGAAGAACCAGGTGGAGCAGAATGGTAATTGGGGTGATTGGCTCGATACCTACTACTCGCGCGGCATCGACCTTGTGAGTGACTACGAAAAGACGGTCAAGGAGTTCACGGCGGCCGATGTGCAGGCTCTCGTCAAGAAGATTCTTGCCGACAACAATATGACCTATGTGGTTATGCGCCCCGCCAAGTAGTTGCGGCGCACTACCCTAATCTCTCGAAGAGGATGTTCGACGATGTTTCGGACATCCTCTTTTTCTTCATTGTTAAATGATTACGCGGCTCTATTTTTGTACAGCCGATTTTAGGGTTATATTTTTTTACAAAAATATTTCGTCGTGATGGATATTTGTTATATCTTTGGCATCCGGAAAGTGCAAAAGTGATATTTTGTAACAAACGACCGCTATAAACGGGCAAAGTGTAAGGCTGATGGCGAAAAATACAATATTCTGCAAAAAAGAGCTACGCAGAAGCGATGCCGTTTGATAAATAATTTGTAATTTTAGGCTGAATTATTAAAAAATTAATAAACACCAGAGAAACCAACCAATAAAAACTAACACATTTAACATCACAAACAACATTTTTTAACCAATTCATTCTAAACAATCAAACAATTATGAAAGCAAGAAAGTTTTTTGCATTTGTAGCCGGAGCAGCAATGCTGTTCGGTGCTGTGGGTTGTACGACCGATGATGCGGAGAAGGCAAATGACACCGAGAAGTGTGTCATCACCGTTGCTCCGGAGAGCGTTGCTACAACTTTGGAGGGCGGCGACTGCGCCGTTACGGTTACGACGAATGGCAGCTGGACGGCAAGCTGCGACGTAGAGGGCGTAGCCGTTACTCCGGCCGAGGGTACGGGCAATGCCGAGGTCGTTATTACGGTGCCTGAGACCGACAAGGCTCGCAACTTCTCGGTTGTGTTCAATGCCGAGAAGATGGTTACTGTCGAGGGTTACTCTTCGCTGTCGCACGACGATGCTACTGTTACCGTTTATCAGAACGCAAGCGGCGACGACAGCGTGGAGACCAATGTTGCCGAGGTTCGCGCACTGTTGGAGGCTCTGAATCCAACGAAGAACGGCGTAGAGGTTACCGCGGAGATCGCTGCTATGACCTTGACAGGTGTCGTTATCGCCGAGCCTGACAGCAATATGGGTAACAATAAGACGATTGCTATTCAGGATGACGATAATGCTGCAAATGGCGGTTTGACTATCTACTGCACCGACAACGTGAGTGACGACCTTGAGATTGGCAATATCGTAAACATCAATTTGACGGGTGCCAAGGCCGCGCTGTACGGCGGTCAGCTTCAGGTTTCGAATATCGCATCGACGGCTATCGTTGCCGATGGCTCGGCTAATGTGACGGCTATCGACGTTACGCTCGACAATATCCTCGACTACGAGTCGCAGTATGTGAAGTTGAGCGGTGTTAGCCCTGTGCAGAGTTTTGTAGGCCAGGCGTGGAACGATACGGGCTCGACTCGCAATGTTACCTTTACGACCGAGGATGGCAAGACCTTCGATGTACGCGTAAGTGCATACGCCTCGTTCAAGGATGAGATTATCCCCGGCAAGACGGGCAGCCTTTGCGGTTGCGCAGGTGTGTATAACGGAGCTGTTCAGTTGTGGCCACAAACTTCGAGCGATATTCAGCTCACTAACGATATTGTCTCTCTCACGGCTGATGATATTGTCGGCGTTTCGGCAGACGGAGTAGCCGATGCAACAGCGGAGATTAACGCTATGAATATTTCGGGTGCGATTACCGCTACGCCTGATGGTGTTGTCGTAACGAAGGCCGAGGTTTCGGGCTCGACACTCACCTATACGGTGTCGGCCAATACCACAGCGGATACACGCGAGGGTTCGATTGTTCTCTCGGCTGCGGGCGTAGAGGATGTGACGATTAAGGTTTCGCAGCTCGCTGCGGGCAAGACCACTATCGATATCAAGGATGTTATCGCAGATGCAGAAGTTACTATTCGCGGTTTGGTTTCGGCCGTGGGTAGCAAGGCTGCTGTCTTGACCGATGCTACAGGCTCGATTCTTTTGTATTACAACAAGGTTCCTGCAGTTGCTCTTGGTGACGACGTAGAGGTTAAGGGCACAGCTATCCGTTATAAAGGTTTTCCTACCAACTCTTTGCAGATTGATATGACCACGGTTGCCGAGGGCGATGTTGTAGTTCATTCGAGCGGCAATACCGTAAGCTACAACCCTACCGTACTCGATGGCGCAGCTATCGACGGAATGGTTGGCAAAGATGCCGATTGTATCGAGGTGCAGTTTGAGGGTACCTTGAATATCGGTCAATATGCAAATGTTACGATTGAGGGCGGAAACAAGCAGGCTTCGCTCTACTATGTAGATACAAATAACTATGCTGCGTATAATGGCGCAAAGGTTGTCGTTAAGGGTTATGTGACCGGTACATACAACTACCTCAACGTATTGCCATATTCGGTAACCAGCGAGGCTAAGGTTATTATGTGCGACGATATTGTCGTGCCTGCTGATGGCGCAACCGATGAGGTTGCCAACTTCACGGCTCTGAACATCACGGGCGCAATTACCGCTACGCCTGACGGTGTTGTCGTAACGAAGGCCGAGGTTTCGGGCAGTACGGTTATCTACTCGGTAGGCGCAAACACCGGCGAGGCTCGCGAGGGCTCGATTACCCTCTCGGGTGATGGTGTCGTGGTTGTGGTAAAGGTTTCGCAGGCCAAGAAGCCGGCAGAGGGTGCAGGTTCGTATGAGCTTACTCTCGCAGATATAACCTCCATAACTTACTCCGACAGTTGGTGCGATTGGACCAAGACCGCAGCTGATGGCTCGTTGTGGAGCGGCTTTGCCTACAAGCAGACGAAGTACTATCAGTTCAGTTGGAGCGATAAGGATGGTAAGAATGCTCCTAGTGCGGATCAGAACAAGGCGTATATGCTCCTCCCTGCTGTTCCTGCGGGTAAGACGATTACCAAGATTACCATTACTCCGTATGTGGAAGGAAACACTACGACCACTAACGGTCGTAAGTTCGTTGTGTTGCCGGCAGACTTTGCATATACAACAACTATAGATTCGGCCGCTACTGAGGCTGTGAATGCTGCTTATGCTATTTCGGCCGCAACCGTTAAGAATTCGACGGACCCGATAGTTATCGATTTGAGCGGTGTTGCGAATCTGCCACAGCAGGTGCAGGTTCGTGCTATTCTGGGTGCTGCGTACATTTCGAGCATAAAGGTTGAGTTCGAGTAATCGAGCTCGACACCCATACAATCCAAGGCAGGCTGACTACCTGCCTTGGGTACTAATTTAGCGGAACGAATAGGATTTTTGTAGAGCCGACACAAAGAATGAGAGATTGGATTAGAGATTTACAGTGCGTACTGAAAGGCATCAACCGCAATGTTACGATTGTGTTGGTGCTTATATTCGCTTTTGCGGGGTGCTCCGAGGAGGAACTCCCTTGGTCGCCATACCCTTCGAAGGCTACAATTGCGTACTCCACAATCAACTTCGACCAAACGTCGGTGTCGGGCACTACGGTGGGCGATTCGCGCTTCTCGTGGAGCCTTGCGGTGGAGGAGGGCTCGGCGTTCTGCCGAGCGAAGGCGACAAGTGGGCAGGTGGGCACATCCTTTACCCTGCTCTTCGATCGCAACGACGGCGCAACATCCTCGCGCACGGCAAAGGCAACCATAACCTTCACGAATGGCTACACGAGAACATTTGTCATCGAGCAGCTTGGCGAGTCGTCGAATGGTGAGTTCGAGCGTGCGTGGGGCGAGCAGCCCGACTACAAGTCGAATACGGCCTATGCCTATAAGACCTACTTTACGACATTGCGCAACGGACAGCGCGTGCGCAACTACTCGATATGCTACGACACGGAGAAGCTCGTGTCGCACTGGGTGGCCTATCCGCTCCACAAGATATACACGGATAGAGGCACCTACAAGGCCGGAAATTCGAATGGCCGCACCGATGCGTGGGCATTCGACGATGCCGTATGTGAATATATCTCCTCTTCGCCATACTACAGAGTCGTAGAGTATGACTATACCGACCCTGTAATTCCGCAATCGCAACAGTGGTATGCCACCGCAACCTACGGAGGTGGCTACGCTCGAGGCCATATGCTTCCATCGGCCTCGCGATATAACACCTTCAACACCAATGCGCAGACCTTCTATTCGACCAACATCATGCCGCAGGCCTACGACTTCAACGGCGGCTCGTGGTCAAACCTCGAAATCAAGGTGCGCAGTTGGGCTTGTGCGGATACGCTCTACGTCGTTGTGGGTACACTCTTTGAGGGCACGAAAAAGCTGACGAAGAGTGGCCGCACGACACTTGTGCCGTCGCACGCCTTCAAGCTCGTGTTGCGCACCAAGAGTGGCACGACGGGCAAGCGCTTACAGGATATAACCTCGGCCTCTGAGCTCAAATGCATAGGTTTCCTCTACGAGAACAGCAACTCCGAGGAGGAAACAACCCCCGCGGAAGCGGCCATATCGGTAGCCGACATAGAGCGACGCTCGGGCTTTAAGTTCTTCCGCAATCTCAACCCTAAAGTTGCGGATGAGGTGAAGGCGCAGAAGAGCTTGAGCGATTGGGGTATATAAAGATGAAAGAAGATTAAACAAATAAATAAACCTCTTATGAAAAGAACACTTTTATCCATTTTGTGCGTCTCGGCGATGCTACTCGCATTCGCACAAAAGCCCTACAAGGTGATGTTCTACAACTTCGAGAACCTCTTCGACACGCTGAATGACCCTGCGACCTTCGACGAGGAGTTTACGCCGAAGGGCGGTAAGGCCTGGAACACGACGAAGTACAACAAGAAGCTCGGCAACCTCGAGCGTGTGTTGTTCGATATAGCCCTTATCGACAAGGACTACCCTGCCGTAATCGGTGTTTCGGAGATCGAGAACCGTATGGTGCTGGAGGATGTCATCGCACAGCCGAAGCTCCGCCCTGCGAACTACCGTATCGTGCATTTCGACTCGCCCGACCGTCGTGGTGTGGATTGTGCCTTCTTCTATCGTCCCGATGTCTTTAAGTTGGAGGGCAGCAAGGCCGTGAAGTTCAATATGCCGGGTATGCCCAACTTTTATACGCGCGACTTCGTGACGATGTGGGGCACGATTGACGGCGAGCCGTTCTACTTTGTGGTGTCGCACTGGCCATCGCGCCTCGGCGGCAAGGAGGCTTCGTCGCCAAAGCGCGAGGCAGCCGCTGCGCAGTGTCGCGCTCTGGCCGACTCGGTACGCAAGGCAAACCCTGCAACCAAGGTGGTTATTATGGGTGACTTGAACGACGATGCAACGGACAAGAGCGTCATGGAGATTCTTGGCGGCAAGGGCAATATCAAGAAACTCGTCGAGGGCGATATGTACAACCCGTATGTTGATATGTTGCGTGCCGGCTACGGAACGCTCGCCTATCGCGATGCGTGGAACCTCTTCGATAATATCGTAATCTCCGAGAATCTTGCCACTGCCTCGACCGGCGCACTCAAGATACAGAAGGCCCCGAAGGCCAAGTTCTACGGCAATATCTTCCGCGCCCCGTACCTCTTCCAGCGCGAGGGGCAGTACAAGGGCTACCCTCTCCGTACCTTCGTGGGCAACAACTTCCAGGGTGGTTTCAGCGACCACCTTCCGGTATATATCTACATCGGCAAATAAGAAACTATATAAACAGTAAGAGATGAAACTGAAAATTTTACTTTGGATTGCGGCGGCAGTGGCGGCAGTTATTGCCGGCGTAGCAATCTTTGCTCCGAAGCAGGATAAGGCTGTCGAGGAGCAACAGACCGTAGTGGCCGAGGAGCCTATTGAGGAGCCCGCCATTGAGCCACAGGCTCCGGTCGTAGAGGAGCCGACGACCACCGAAGCGGAGGAGGTTGCGGCAAAGGCTGAGGCGGAGCGACTCGCTGCCGAGAAGCGCCAGCAGCAAGCGGCGGCCAAACGTCGTGCGGCCGAGGCAGAGGCAGAGAAGCGTCGCGCGGCAGCAGCAAAGGCCGAGGTCGAGCGTCTTGCGGCCGAAAAAGCTGAAGCCGAGCGTGTGGCTGCCGAGCAGGCGGCAATTGTAGCCAAGGCTGAGGCGGAGCGTATAGCCGCCGAAAAGGAGGCTGCGGCAAAGGCTGAGGCAGAGCGACTCGCTGCCGAGAAGCGCCAACAGCAACAGCAGGCTCTGGCCGCCATTTCGGGCGGTGTGAAGGGCCGCGTAGTGTCGCGCACGAACCGTGCGGCGGTAAATAACGTGAAGGTGACTATCGCGGGAACTGATCGCGGTGTGGTGACCGATAATAGCGGCAACTTCGTAATCGAGGGTGTGCCGGCCGGCGACTATACGTTGCAGTTTGCTGCTCCGGAGTACGAGAACCTCGATGTCGTGGTCAAGGTAGGCCCCGAGATGAAGGATATCAACACGGTGGTTGTAGCTCCGACGATGGTCAATGAGGTGATGGACGACTCGATATTTGCCGAGTACGACAACGACTCGTCGGCCTCCGATATGCAGGCTCTCCCTTCGTCGCTCTCTGCCTCGAAGGATCTCTACAACAATATCGCCTCGTATCGCTTCAGCGAGATGCGCTTCAACGTGCGCGGCTACGACTCAAAGTACAGCGATATCTACTTGAACGGCATACGTTTCAACGATGCACTGACGGGTTACGGCCCGTGGTCGCTGTGGAGCGGTATGAACGACGCTACGCGTAATCAGGAGAGCACGTCGGGAATCACGGCCAGCGACTATGGCATTGGTGGTTTCGGCGGCTCGACAAACATCAATGCTCGCGCCTCGCAGATGCGCAAGGGCTTCCGCGCAAGCGTGTCGGGTGGTAACCAGATGTATAACTTCCGCGCTATTTTGTCGTATGCTTCGGGTATGCTCGACAGCGGATGGTCGTATGCCTTCTCGGTATCGACTCGCCAGGGTGGTAACTGCTATGTCGATGGAGTGTACTACAACTCGTATGGCTACTTTGCGGCTGTCGAGAAGCAGTTCAATCCGCAGCACCGACTCTCGCTTATGGTCCTCGGCACGCCGCAACAGCGCGGTGCGCAGCAGGCTTCGACACAGGAGGCCTACGATATGTTCGGCAGCAACTACTACAACCCTAACGTGGGCTTCCAGGATGGTAAGTTGCGCAATACGCGCGTGCGCCGCTCGCATGAACCTATTATTATGCTCAACTACTTCTACGACATCAACGATAAGACTCGTCTGACGGCCGCCACATCGGTGCGCTTCGGCTTCAACGGCTACTCGGCATTGACGTGGAAGGATGGTGCTGACCCGCGTCCGGACTACTACCGCTATCTGCCGTCGAACTACACGAGTCAGATTGTGTCGAGTGACTACGGCTCGTTCCTTGCCGACAATATCGGAGGGCTGATCGAGCGAGGTCTTGTGAGCGAGGCTGTCGGTGCGATGCGCGACAATCGCATAACACCTGCCGTGCCAGGCGTCTTTCAGCCATCCTCGGCCGACCAGATTTTCGACTATCTCGATGCCGCAGCCGGCGCACGTAATATCTGGACCGGTCGTATGGATTTCGATAATATGATTAACTCGAATCGCAACGGTATAGCATCGCCTTATGCCGACGGCCACCGCTCGAACTACATTATCGAGGAGCGTCATACCGACCAGATAGACTATAATTTCGCAGCCAATATCGCGCACGAAATCAATAATAATCACCGCATAATCGGTGGTTTGAAGGCGCGTGTAAACCGCACGGAGTACTACGACAAGGTTAAGGATCTGCTGGGTGGCGACTTTTGGATAGATATCGACAAGTTCGCCGAGCGCGATATGGGTAGCAACGTAACGGCCTACCAGAACGATCTCGACTATTATAACGAGCACGGACATCCGCGTGTAGTGCGCGAGGGCGACAAGTTCTCGTATGACTACTATGCTCACATCCGTCAGGTGCGGCTCTGGGCTATGTACTCGCTTCGCCTCGGAAGCTTTGCGATGAACCTGGGTGCCGAGGCCGGCTATGCAGGTATGTGGCGTGAGGGTTTGTGGCGCAAGGGCCTCTTTGCCGAGGGTAACGAGTCGAAGGGCGATTCGAAGCATCTCAATTACCTGACCTACAAGGCCAAGGCTAACTTCTCATATCGCTTCTCGAATGCGCACGAGTTGGTGCTTAATGCCGCAGCTATTCAGGATGCACCAACCTTCAACTCGGCATTCGTCTCGCCGCGTACCCGTAACCATACGACGCAAGGCCTGACAACCGAGAAGATTTACAGTGCAGAGCTTACCTATAACCTCAATTTGCCGTACATTCAGGCTCGCGTGTCGGGTTACTTTACCAAGATGAATGACGGCGCGAAGGTTATCTCGTTCTACGACGATACACAGTCGTCGTTCACTAACTTCGCAATGAGTGGCATTGACAAGCGTTATGCGGGTGTCGAGGTGGCTCTGCGAGTGCCAATCTGGGGTGGCATCGCGCTGCAAGGCGCTCTCAACTATGGCGACTACCGCTATACGTCGAACCCTACGTTTGTGCAGACGGTAGATAACAGCGCCGAGGTAAAGCTCATCGACAAGGTCTATTGGAAGAACTTCTATGTCGAGAGCACACCGCAGTTTGCGGCCAACGTAGGTCTCGACTTCCGTGGTCCGAAGAACTGGTTTGCATCCATCAACTTCAACTACTATGACAAGCTCTACCTCTCGATGAACCCTGCATATCGCACAAACAACGCTATCGAGCCGTATGTCAAGTTGCTGCTCAACGGCACGTCGGATCAGCAGATTTGGGCTTTGCAGAGCATCGCGGCCATTCGCGCTCAGGAGGATTTGGGCGATGCGTGGACCCTCGCGGCCAGCGTGGGCAAGAACTGGTACATAGCGCGTAAATACACGCTCGGATTTAGTGCCGAGGTGAAGAATATACTCAATAATCAGGGTATCCGCACGGGAGGTTATGAGCAGATGCGTATGCGCCGTGTCCGCGGTTTGGACAACGATGGCAACCCTGCAACCAACTACTACTCGCGCTTCGATTCCAAGTACTTCTATATGCTGGGAACCACCTGCTTCGTGAATGTATATTTCCGCTTCTAATGTAGCATTTCAAAACAAGAAGAGATTATGAAACAGATAAAGATATTTTTGATTGCCATACTCGGATTGACGCTCACAAGTTGCTACGAGCAGTTCGACGAGCCGCAGCCTACGCAACTCTATAACGACGAGAGCTTCGAGGCGCAAAATCCGGACTATCAGCAGGTGTCCATCGCCACGATGAAGGGGTGGTTTGGCAATATAAGCAACACGGGAAACAATACCGACCGTAGCGATACGAAGTATATTCACTTCGTCGTAAATGCCGAGGAGGAGTGCGATGAGTTCACGCTCAAGAAGGGCTGGTATCGCGAAGGTAAGTACTACATCAAGGGTAAGGTTATCTCCAACGACGAGCAGGGCAACATCTACAAGTCGCTCTACATCTTCGACGGCACGGGAGCCATCGAGCTTAAACTCACGAATGGCCTCTTCCTTGACTACCCTTGCGACCTCGATTCGAAGCAGTCGATGTGGGTATATGTCAAGATTACGGGCCTATACCTTGGCAACTTCCGTATGATGCTCTCGTTGGGCGATATCCCTACGTCGAGCTACAATGCGTGGGGTGCCTACAAGTACTACGCCAACTCGAATATCGTCAGCCCAATAAAGGTTCGTCAGTACGTCTTCCCGGGCGAGAAGGTCGAGCTTACGGAGGGTACGAACTATACGGACGATATCTACGTCGTGGATAAGAACAGCTACTCGACCATTTCGGGTAGCAATGCCACCAAGTTCTTCGGTCGTCTTATCCGCTTCAAGGGCTTGAAGGTGCACTATGCCGCAGTGCCTTACCTCGATCACGATGGTACGGTGCGCGAAAATCCGGCATTGAAGAATGGTTCCTACAACTATATGTATCCGCAGTGGCTTTGTACGGCAGGCATTCCCGAGAACTTCGGCGGTGCGCCTACGCAGGTGGTTAATAAGCCGTGGTATCAGTTAGCCTACAGTCGCAATAACGTGGCACTCTATGGCAGCCTCGCTCTGCTCTACAACGAGTCGGCAACCTACACCTCCGACCACGGAGTATATACCCTGCGCACGAGCGGCTACTCGCGCTTTGCGGGCAAATATGCTCCTCGCCACGGAGAGATGGGCGACGTGTTGGCTATCTATGCTATCTACTCGAAACAGAGCACCTATGCGGGCGGTAGCCGTGACTATGCCACCTATCAGCTCTCCATTCCGCGATTGAAGGATGCTACGTTCAAGATGGAGCCTGTGGATGACGGCTCAGCAATGTGGAATCAGTGGGCCGCACTGCTCAAATATGCCGAGGATAGCTTCCCGAGTTATGCGCAATATCCGGTTATTTCGGGCCGCACGGGCTCGCAGGAGGAGCGCAACGTTGCCGTAGAGGCGTGGAAGCAGGATTATACGGCTCGTATGAACGCTATTGCCGACGACGGCACGGAACTTTACGATGAGTGGAAGTCGTGGTTTGAGTGGTGCGTGTGGACAATCGAGAATACCACCGAGGAGTCCTACATGTTGCCGCAGTTGATCAACGATGACGATGACTTGGAGTAATATATGAACAACAGATAGCTCGTCTTGTGTGGCGAGCTGTTTTTTTAGCCTCGAAGAGATATGAAACGAATAGTTGTACTGATTGTTATGCTTACGGTGCTTGGCACGACGGCCTTCGCTTGGAGTGTGCGAGAGCATGCCACGGTGGCGCAGATTGCCGAGAATCACCTCTCGCCCAAGGCTCGAAAACTCATCTCGAAGTATCTCGATGGCCGTCCGATGGCCTACTACGCCTCGCACGCGGATTACTATCGCAAAGATATGTTGGTCGATGTGGGCTTTGTGCGCGAGGATGGCTCGCGATTGGTCGTATTTCCTCACACCTTCCACGTCGATAGGAAGTTGAGAGCCTACCGCGATGTGGTAAAGAACGACGGTAAGATTTTTGGCAATATGCTCTATCACATAGACCGCCTCGCCTCTAACCTCAAAGAGAATCACCGCGCGATGAACGACTCGGTGCGCCTCACCCATCTATACCTCATAATTCACGGCATAGGAGATATGCACTGCCCTATGCACATGCGCTTTGCAGAGCATAATGACGAGAAGTATAAGTCGCTCGGCACCTATCAAGTGCTCTTTGGCAAGAACAAGAAGTGGCGCAAGATTGGTTACCACGCCATGTGGGATGCGCACATGGTCGGCCCGATACATCCGTGGGGCTATGAGGATATGGCTCGCCTTTTCGATATCTACAACAAGCGCGAGGTGGCCCGCATCTGCGAGGGTGACATCTTCGCTTGGGGTGGCGAGGTGGCCAAGGTGGCCTACCCTATGCGCGAATATGGCCCTAATGCAAAGATTGACGAAATAGAGTATCGCCGCCGATATCAGCAGACGGCCGAGAACCTGTTGGCACAGGCGGGCTATCGTCTTGCAAAGGTGTTGAACGAGATATTGAAATAATAAATGTGCTATGAAACGTATAATCATCCTCTCTCTCGCAGCTACAATGCTTTGCACAACCAGTTACGGTTGGGGACGACGCGAGCACGCTACGGTGGCTCAGATTGCCGAAAATCATCTTACGCCCAAGGTCAAGAGGCTCGTGACGAAGTATCTCGGTGGCCGCTCGATGGTCTATTATTCGTGTTATGCCGACGACTATCAACCGCTCTATATCGACCTTGGCTGGGAGCCGTCGAACTACCGCCGTATGGCGATGTTTCCGCACACCTACTGCGTGGATGGAGATTGCAAGCCGCCGCACCATATTAAGGATGGCGATAGGTATGTGAAAAACACGCTCTACTTTATCGACAAATGGTCGCGCGAATTGAAGGAACAGCACGGTGCGATGAACGACTCCACGCGCCTCGTGCACCTCGCTCTTATAATTCACGCTGTGGGTGATATGCACTGTCCGGTGCATATCCGCTACCCCGACGACGAGACGCTCGGGGTCTATAAGGTAAAACTCGGTAAGCGCGAGGTCAATTACCACCGCCTCTGGGATGCCGATATTATCGGCAAATACAATCCGTGGGGCTACAACGAGTTGGCTCGCCAATATGACACTTTCAGCAAGCACCAGGCTGCCGAGGTGGTCGAGGGGGATATCTATCAGTGGGGCGAGGATGCTGCACGTCGCGGATTGCCGGCTCGTCGCTATAAGAAGGGCGCGAAAATCAACCAACAAGAGTTTATGCGCGAATTTACTCCTGTGGCCGAGGATTTGATCTGCCGCGCGGGTTATCGCCTCGCTGCGTTGCTGAACGACACGTTCAAGTAGGCCGACGCTACGTAGTCAAAAAAACGCCTCCATTTCCGTATGGGATTGGAGGCGTTTTGGTTAATTGTCGCAGCCTTGCAGAATGTCAAGTAGTCGTTCACAAGACTCTTCCAACATGTTTATTACCAGGTGAAAACCCTCGCGTCCTTCGTAGTATGGGTCGGGCACATAGCTCCAATCGCGGGCGTAGGTTGTGAAGTAGTCGCGCATACGGCTTACGCGGTCGATATACTTGCGCTCGGGGGCCAAGCGGCAGACGCGCTCGTAGTTGCTGTCGTCCATCACGACGATATGGTCGAACTCGTAGAAATCCTCCTCGCGGAATGGGCGCGAACGGTGCGTGAATGAGTAGCCGTGCTCTGCTCCTGCCTGACGCATACGCGGATCGGGCAGCTCGCCCGCGTGTCCCGAATAGGTGCCGGCCGAGTCAATCTCGAAAAGGTCGTTCAGCCCTCGAGCCTCGACCTTTGCTCTGAAAATATGCTCTGCCGCCGGCGACCGACATATATTTCCGAGGCAGACAAATAATACTCGCTGTTTCATACCGCAAAGATACGAAAAAAACTCCGGCCTGCAAAGTGCAACAAAAAAGGGGAGATGTATGTCTCTCCCCGATGAAATCTCAACCGTCGCGATGCTTAAAAGGCAACACCCAATTTGAGAGATACGGGGCTGAATGTTCCCGTGTACTCCTCCATCTTTGCAAGCATATCTATATCAAGCTATTCGGCCAACTGCGAGTTTGCCAAACGAACTAAATGCTACGTATGCATAAGTGGTGCATACACAAACAAAGCCGAGCCCTGTAGGGCCTATGTTTAGAGGGAAGCTTTTTGAAAAAAGAGGGTAAGCTACTTATATCGCACCGCTACAACCGCATACCCTTGCTCAATTCCTTGCCTGGGGGAGTTCTGCAGGAGCTGGTCGTATAAGACTTACCCGGGTGCAAAAGTAGAACTTTTTTTGTATCTTTGCAAAAAAAAGATAACAAATGACGAAAAATGTTCTCACGCGGCTATTCCGCACGGCCGTAATTGTGGGTGGCGTAATGGCCGCTGCGGCCATTACGCTCTACTCGGCATTCTATGGTCGAGCGGTCGGCAGTGATACTACTATATATATAGGTAAAGCAGACAGCTACGAGGAGGTAGTGGAGCAACTGCGCCCTGCGTTGCGCGGAGGTGTCTATCGCCGTGCATTCGACTACTATGCCAAGCGGCTGAAGCTTGCCGAGCGATTGCATGCGGGCCGCTACTGCTTCGATGAGGACGAAAGTGTAATCCGCGTGGTACGTCGGTTGGTGTTGGGCGAGCAGAGCCCAGTGCATTTGGTTGTCGGCAGTGTGCGTACCCTGCCACAGTTGGCCGGCAAACTCGCAGCACAGATTGAGGCGGACTCGGCTACCCTGCTGCATGTGATGCGCAACAAGGAGCTGCGGCGCGAGCTCGGCCTGCAACGCGACAGCACCATAGCGATATTTATCCCCAATACCTACCAGGTGTGGTGGAATATCTCGCCCGAGGAGTTTATGTGTCGTATGCGCCGCGAGTATGACAGCTTTTGGAATGAGGAGCGCACGGCCAAGTTGAAGCGTTGCCGACTCACGAAGTACGAAGTTATGACACTCGCCTCGATAGTCTATGAGGAGACCAAACGCGTGGCCGATATGCCGCGTATCGCAGGCGTTTACATAAACCGTTTGAGGCGCGGAATGCCCCTACAAGCCTGTCCGACAGTGAAGTATGCGATGGGGCGTTTCGAACTGCGCCGCATACTGCACGAACACTTGCGCTATCGCTCGCCATTCAACACATATATAAATCGCGGATTGCCACCAGCTCCGATATGCGTGCCAAGCATTGCTGCCATAGATGGAGTGTTGAACTACGAGCAGAGCAGCTACCTCTTCTTCTGCGCTTCGCCTGCACTCGACGGCTCGCACTGCTTTGCCCGCACCTTGAAGGAGCATAATGCCAATTCGAAACGATATTCGGCCGAATTAAACCGCAGAAATATCAAATAATTTCATATATTTGCCGAAGAAAATTAAACCAATTTACGATGAATACTTTTTTGAACCACATGTTGAGCAAGGGTGCAATCCTTGGCATGGTGATGCTCGTGTCGCATATCGCCGAGCAGCTGATGATGATTTATGGTGGAACGTCGGTGTGGACAACGGTAGCGGGTATCGAGATGTTGGTGTCGCTCGTTGTCTTCATCTGGCTGTTGCGCAACTTCACGAAGAGCTATGCTGCTCTCGTGCTGGCTGCACGCAAGGATATGCCATATTTCTCGTATATGAATGGATTGAACTACGCGATATCGGTCTCGATGCTCGCGGGTGTTATTGTCGGCCTCGGAGGTTATATCCTCCACCATTTCGTTATTGGCCACGAAGCCTACATTGCCGGCTATATGAAGATGATGCAGAACGCTCTGGCTACCACGCAGATCCCTGCTTCGATGGCTTCGACATACGAGCAACTCTTCGCGCAGATTAAGAATATGCCGGAGTCCTCGCTTCTGACCATGGTGTTCAACTCGGCGTGGAACTATCTGTTGCTGGGACTTATCGTCGGCCTCTTTGTCGCAAAATCGACCAAGCGCGACGTGCAGCTGTTTGATAAAAAGCAGGATGACGATGAGTAAGTTGAATGTTTCGGTTGTCGTGCCGCTCTACAACGAGGAGGAGTCGCTTTGCGAATTGGCCGCATGGATTGAGCGTGTATGCAGCGCAGAGAGGCTTTCATACGAGATTATAATGATCGACGACGGCTCGACCGACTCGTCGTGGAGCGTTGTCGAGAGGCTCAAGGCCGAGTATGGCGAGAGACTGAAGGCAATTCGTTTCTCGCGCAACTACGGCAAGTCGGCCGCACTCTACTGCGGCTTCGAGGCTGCCGAGGGCGAGGTGGTATTCACGATGGATGCCGATCTGCAGGATTCGCCCGACGAGATACCTGCAATGCGCCGTATGGTGATTGACGAGGGGTACGATCTCGTGTCGGGCTGGAAGAGGCGTCGTCATGACCCTGCCTCGAAGCGTTGGCCGAGTAAGTTCTTCAACTTCACGGCACGTCTCGTGTCGGGTATCAAGCTACACGATTTTAACTGCGGATTGAAGTGCTATCGTCGCAACGTCATCAAGTCCATAGAGGTCTATGGCGAGATGCATCGCTATATCCCCATTTTGGCCAAGTACGCAGGCTTTAAGCGTATAGGCGAGAAGGAGGTGCAGCACTACGCCCGTAAGTACGGACACTCGAAATTCGGCATCGAGCGTATGGTGAAGGGGTATCTCGACCTTATATCGGTGACCTTTATGTCGCACTTCGGCCGCTCGCCGATGTACTTCTTCGGCTCGCTCGGTACGCTGATGTTCCTCTTCGGAGGCTTGACGACCGTATGGGTTATCGCCGGCAAAATCTACAAGCAGATATTCGAGTTGCCGTTGCGTGCCGTCACCGACCAACCTCTCTTCTATTTGGCTATTCTGGCTATCGTGCTTGGTGTGCAACTTTTCCTTGCCGGATTCCTCGGCGAGCTGATAAACCGTGCATCAAGCGATCGTAATAAATACTTAATCGATAAAAGACTATGATTCAACGTATTCAAACACTCTATCTGCTCGCAGCGGTAGTACTTATGTCGCTGACTCTTTTTCTGCCGCTCACAACCTTCGTCTGCGGTGACGAGATGGTTGTTCTCGAGGCCTTTGGTGCGAAGATAGATGCCGCAGAGAACGCAAATATGCCGCTCTATCTGGGCGTTCTGCTCGCAATGGCTACGGCGTTACCTCTTGTGACAATCTTCCTCTACAAACGTCGTATGCTGCAAATTCGCCTCGGTGGTGCAGAGATTGCACTGCTCGTCGGCTCGATAGCCTTCGAAGCGATATACATCTACCTGACAAACGCCTCGCTCGTAGAACTCTATGCTCCGGCAGAAGGCCGCGTGGAGATAAATCTTGGTGTTGCTGCGTTTGCGCCAATCGCCGCTATCGTATTCGTTGCATTGGCTATGCGTGCCACGTTGCGCGACGAGTTGTTGGTGCGCTCGCTTGACCGCATACGCTAATTTAGATTCGAACAGAGATAGAACAGTCGAGCGAGAAACCTTTTTGCTCGATTGTTTTGTTTGGTCGCCATGCTCAACGGCAACGATAGTTACGCGGAGTTCTATTTTTTCGACTACCCTATTTGAATTTTCGAACAAATGATTTAACTTTGTATGACAATGTGAATCCCTACTATTAGAGATAGAAAAATTCAAAAAACACGATACAATGAGAAAGATACTCTCTACGTTGCGTTTTGCTGCACTCCTTTTCTGTGCTGTTGCCTTCTGGCATAACTCTATGGCATGCAGCTCTGCGCTTATATCCGCAAGACTCTCGAAAGAGGGGGTGCCGATACTCTGGAAGCACCGCGACCAGAAGTACTACGATACGCGCGTGAAATACATCTGTACTGATGATGCCAAGTATGGTTATACGGCATTGGTCAGCGAGCGCGGTAATGGTGTCTTTGCCGGCATTAACCAAGTGGGCTTTGGCGTTATAACGACGGCGACGGGCAACCTTCCATACGACAAGAACGATAAATCATCGGCGGGTTTTCTGCCGATATACAGGCACACACTAAGTAACTGCCGCACGGTCGATGAATTTGAGGAGGTGATACGCACTAATCCCCGCCCAAAGCGTTTCAAAAGCAACTTTGGCGTAGGCGATGCTACGGGTGCAGTGGCCTATTTTGAGATATGGAGCGACGGATATCGCCGCTACGACGTGCATACCTCGGAGCGCGGCTATGATGTGCGCACCAACTTCAGCTTTGCGGGTGATGACAGCAAGCGAGGGGCGAGCGAGCGACGTTACGACACGGTGATGAAGCAGCTCGAAGGCCGCACGAATATCTCGACACTCGACATGCTTGGCCTCTCGCGCTCTTTCTTCAGTGCTGCCAAGGGCGATGTGCTTGAGGGAGACTCGAAATATCTCGATCGCAATTGGTGTGTGCCGCGCCGCTCGAGTGTAGCCTCGATAGCCCTTGTGTGCGACAAGGAGAATCCGCGCATGGATATTATTATTGGTAATCCAATTGCCGGAATGGTTGTTCCGATATGGGTGAAAAACGGCCATCGCATACCACGCTGCGTCGGAGGCCCCGAGGGTATGGAGCTTGGCAGCCGCTACACGGCCAAGGCCTATGTGCGTAACGGCAAGCGCAGTTGGGCCCTCAATAAACCACTTGTTCGCGAGGTGCTTGCCGCTGAGACGCGCGTGAAAATTCCTGTACGGCCGCCGAAGAATATCAACCGCTTCAATGCCAAGATTGACGATTTGTTCGACCGCCATTGTGCGAAAATCGATAAAATATTGCTCCGATACTAAAAAAATCGCGTAAAAATTGAACAGATTGGTGTAGAACGAGGTGTGCAATTAAAATTTTTCATATATTTGTGCGCATAAACCATCGTTTAGTTTTTATGGGAAATGAAGAGGGGGCTTGTACTGTTGGCGGCAATACTTTGCTGCTTCTCTACTTACTCACAGGAGGCGGACTCTAACGCAAACATTCCGGATTTCGTCGTAACGCCGCGTTTCGATGTTAATCCGTATGTTGCTGTGCGCGGTAATGGATACAAAGGATTCGATTTCAGCAACTCCTCGCTCTACACATTTCTCGATGGCTCGGTAGGTAATTTCTCCTATTCGCTCTGCAACCATTGGGTATCGACCGACACCCCCTCACTCTATCAGAACGCTTTTCGCTCGGACGATATCGATTTTATCGATTGGCTCACCTTGTCGTATAGTGTCGGCCGATTTAGCTTCACGCTCGGCAAGGATATGCTCTCGATAGGAACGTGGGAACTCGACGATTATGATGTAGATGTACATACGTCGCTCGTCTCGCCATTCTGGCATAAAATAGCTATCTATCAGTGGGGCGGCAATGTGGAGTACACGAGCCGGGACGAGGGCACGACACTCCGCTTCCAATTCGGCACATCGCCGTTTGGCGAACTGCCATTCGCATCAAATCTATTCGTTTATTCGCTATATTGGACAGGTGAATATGGTTGCTTCTCGCCCATGTGGTCCACGAACTTCGTTGAGTATGAGCCGGGACGATTCATCAACCTCATTGCATTGGGCAATGCATTCACGGCCGGTGACTTCACGTTCAAGGTGGACTATATGAATCGCGCCTCGTCGTTTGAGAGCTTCTTCAATCAGGAGTGGAGCATAAGCGGGCAGGTACTCTACAACTACAAAGATAAGGTTGAAGTTTTTGCCAAGGGCGGATATGAGAACTTCAAGACAGACCATTTCGGTTACGAGTATGAGAGCGAGGAGGATGTTTGGTTTATACCGACCGACAATTCGCTTTGCCCGAAGTATTGGTACGCAGGTGGCGGCATCCACTATTTCCCATTGCGCGAAAGCCGTGCATTGCGCCTGCATGCCCTGGCTACATACAACAACTTTGCAAACAGCGTTTCGATAACACTCGGAGCGACCTACCATTTCAATCTGACTCAAACTATTCTGAAACATCGTAAAAAGTAAGGTAATAGATGGCTAAACAGAGCGATACCATTATCAAAATCGAGCATCTCTCCAAGTCGTTTGGCGAGAAGCGTGTGCTCGATGATATCAATCTCGATATTAAGCGCGGCGAGTTTGTCACGCTGCTCGGCCCATCGGGCTGTGGCAAGACCACATTGTTGCGCCTGTTGGCGGGCTTTGCGCGTGCCGATGAGGGTAAAATCTCGATGGAGGGGCGCGATATATCGGATATTCCGCCACACAAGAGACCGCTCAATACGGTCTTTCAGCGATATGCACTTTTCCCGCATCTCAACGTATTTGACAATATCGCCTTCGGGCTGAAGCTCAACAAGGTGCCTTCGAAGGATATCGAGAGTCGCGTGCGCCGGGCGTTGAAGATGGTGTCGATGACCGACTATGAGAGTCGCGACGTCAATTCGCTGTCGGGCGGCCAGCAGCAACGTGTGGCCATCGCGCGAGCTATTGTCAATCGGCCGCAGGTACTGCTGCTCGACGAGCCGCTTGCCGCGCTCGATTTGAAGATGCGTAAGGATATGCAGATGGAGCTCAAAGAGATGCATAGCACGCTCGGCATTACATTTATATACGTCACGCACGACCAAGAGGAAGCTCTTACGCTCAGCGATACGGTAGTGGTATTCAGCGAGGGCCGCATACAACAGATTGGTGCGCCGATTGATATCTACAACGAGCCGGTCAATTCGTTTGTGGCGGACTTTATCGGCGAGAGTAACATCCTGAATGGTACGATGATTCGCGATCGCGAGGTGGAGTTTATCGGCCATCGTTTCGAGTGTATCGACGAGGGTTTTGGCCAAAATACGGCCGTCGATGTGGTAATCCGTCCGGAGGATATCTACCTTATCAATAACCTCGAAAATGCAGCCTTCACGGGAACAATCAAGTCTTGCACCTTCAAGGGTGTGCACTACGAGATGTTCGTCGAGACGGACAAGGGTTACGAACTTATGATTCAGGACTACAACGCCTTTGAGGTCGGTTCTACGATAGGTATGCTTGTCAAGCCGTCGGATATTCACGTTATGCGCAAGGAGCGCACATGCAACACCTTCGAGGGCACGATGATAGCTCCGGATAAGGTCGAGATGCTCGGCGCGGAGTTCGAGTGCAACGATACGGGGCTCAAGGCCGGCGACAAGGTGCGTGTGCGTGTCGATTTTCGCAACGTCTCGCTACTTGACTACAAGGAGGATGGTGCACTCTTCGGCGAGGTGAAGTTTATCCTCTACAAGGGTGACCATTACCACCTCACCGTTTTGACCGACAATGGCGACAATATCTATGTCGATACAAACGATATTTGGGACAACAGTGATGTGGTGGGTATTTCGATTGCTCCGCGTCACCTGCGTATTACCAAGCGTGTTTAACCTTTTAAGTGCGATCCTGTTCTCAAGAAAATGAGCATATTTTCGAAATTGATAAACCGCCGCTCGAATTGGGCCGTGCCTTACGCGATATTCCTCGCTATATTCGTGGCGTTGCCTCTGCTGCTGATTGTGCTCTATGCCTTTCAGGATGCCGAGGGAAGTTTCACGCTGCAAAACTTCGTGAAGTTTATCCGACAGCCAGAGGCGGTCAATACGTTCATCTACTCGATAGGCATTGCCATCATTACCACCTTCCTCTGTATTCTGCTGGGCTACCCTGCTGCCTATATTTTGGCTAATGCCAATCTCAACCGCTCGCATACAACGGTGGTGCTCTTCATTCTGCCCATGTGGATTAATATCCTCGTGCGCACGCTTGCTACGGTGGCACTCTTCGACTTTGCGAAGCTGCCTCTCGGCGAGGGAGCTCTGATATTCGGTATGGTCTATAACTTCCTGCCATTTATGATCTACCCTATCTACAACACACTACAGAAGATGGACCACTCGCTTATCGAGGCTGCCGAGGATTTGGGCGCACGGCCGAGTGTCGTATTCACAAAGGTTGTCGTGCCACTTTCGATGCCGGGAGTGATGAGTGGCATTATGATGGTCTTTATGCCGACCATCTCGACCTTCGCTATCGCCGAGTTGCTGACAATGAACAACGTCAAACTCTTCGGTACCACTATACAGGAAAACATCAATAACGGGATGTGGAACTACGGCGCAGCACTATCGCTCATTATGTTGATAATCATCGGTGTCACATCGCTCTTCTCCGACGGTGACGAGCAGTCAGACAGCGAGAGTCTAATCTAAATTGAGGGTTCGGATATGAAGAGATTTTTTGCACAACTCTACCTGTGGCTGCTGCTGGCAATGCTCTACGCGCCGATAGTCATCATAGGCATCTTCTCCTTCACCGAGTCGAAGGTTTTGGGCAACTGGACGGGCTTCTCTACCGAGCTATATACCTCGCTTTTCAACGGGGGTGCTCACCACTCGCTGCTCGATGCCATCAAGAACACGTTGAGCATAGCACTCATAGCTGCTACGGCCTCGACCATATTGGGAAGCATTGCGGCTATTGGTATATTTAATATGCGCGGTCGCAAGAAGCAGGTTATCAACTTATTGAATGATATCCCGATGCTCAATCCCGATATTATTACGGGTATTTCGCTCTTCTTGCTCTTCGTGAGTCTCGGTATTTCGCAGGGCTACACGACAGTCGTCTTGGCGCATATTGCATTTTGCACCCCTTATGTGGTGCTGAACGTGATGCCGCGCCTGCAACAGATGAATCCGAATATCTACGAGGCAGCCCTCGATCTCGGAGCTACGCCTATGCAGGCTCTGCGCAAGGTTATTATTCCGGAGATACGGCCGGGTATGATTTCGGGCTTCATACTCGCCTTTACACTCTCGATTGACGACTTTGCCGTCACGCTCTTCACCAAGGGCAATGAGGGCTTGGAGACACTCTCGACATATATCTATGCCGATGCCCGCAAGGGTGGTCTTACTCCCGAATTGCGTCCCCTCTCGACCATAATTTTTGCAGTGGTATTGCTATTGCTCATAATCATTAATATCCGCGCAAAGCGTAATGCGAAGCGCAATCAAGCGATGTAGAGAAGAGATATGAGATCTATATTTACGAAGATTTTTGCACTTGCCGCGCTGCTGCTCGTCGCTCTGTCGGGCTCGGCGGCGGATCGCGCACATACGCTCAAGGTGTACAATTGGGCGGACTACATCGACGAGAGCGTTCTTGCCGACTTCAAAGAGTGGTACAAGGAGCAGACGGGCGAAGAGGTGGAGGTTATCTATCAACTCTTCGATATTAACGAGATTATGCTCGCGAAGATTGAGCGCGGCAAGGAGGATTTCGATGTCGTATGTCCGTCGGAGTATATTATAGAGCGAATGTTGCGCAACAATCTGCTGCTGCCTATCGACCGAGATTTTGGCTCTACGCCCGACTATACGAAGAATATCTCGCCATATATTATCGACTGCTTCAACCGCATTGATGGCTCCGGCAAAAATGCGAATGACTACGCCGTGGGATATATGTGGGGTACGACAGGCCTGCTCTACAACACCAAGTATGTCAGCGAAGAGGAGGCCTCGACGTGGGCTTCGCTTGTGAACGAGAAGTTCGCCCACAAGATATTCATCAAGGATGCTTTTCGCGATGTGTATGGCCCGCTATTGCTCTATCTGCGCCGCGATGACCTCGCCAAGGGACTCACCACACCCGATAAGTTGATGTACGATGCTTCCGACGAGGCTATCGCCGAGGTCGAAGCGTTCCTCAAGCAGGCCAAGCAGTATGTTGCTGGCTGGGAGGCCGATTTCGGCAAGGAGATGATGACCAAGGAGAAGGCTTATATCAACCTGACGTGGAGCGGCGATGCGGTGTGGGCTATTGAGGAGGCTGCGGATGTAGGTGTGTCGCTCGACTATCGAGTGCCCAACGAGGGCAGCAACGTCTGGTTTGATGGTTGGGTAATACCAAAGTATGCCAAGAATATCAAGGCGGCTCGTTACTTTATAAATTATATGTGCCGTCCCGATATTGCTATTCGCAATATGGAGGAGATTGGCTATGTGAGCGTTATCGCCACACCGGAGGTTCTCGAGCAAATGAGCGACGAGTCGATTGGGGCCTCAACCGATGCTTCATACTTCTTTGGTGAGGGTGCCGAGAGCGCCAAACTCGACCCCGTACAGTACCCCGACCGCAAGGTTGTCGAGCGATGCTCGATGATGCACGACTCGGGTGCTCGTACCGAGCAGATGCTCGAGATGTGGGCGCGTGTTAAGGGCGACAATGTGAGCAGTTGGATATTAGCCGTGATAGGTGTAACATTGGTCGGAATGTTCGTATTGGGCATTCGTAAGCGCGTGCTTAAGGCGCGTAGCAAGCGCTATCATCGACTCCCAAAACGAGCTAAACGCAAAAATAAATAGGCTGCACGTCGCAATAATGGTTATAACCTATCGAGATTTTTACTAATTTTGCACCACGAGAGAACGTATAAACACAATTATAGACTATGGCAAAGATTAATATCGAGCGCGCAAACCGCATGAGTGGCACGGGCGAGTACTACTTCTCGCGCCGTCTGCGTGAAATTTCGGAAATGGAGGCCGCTACGGGCCGTCAGGTGATTAAACTTGCAATGGGAAGCCCCGATCTTCCGCCGCACCCTTCGGTTGTTGAGCGACTTTCGAAGGAGGCTCTGCGTCCGGACGTACACAAGTATATGTCGTTCAAGGGCGAGCCGGTATTGCGCAAGGCTTTTGCTGATTGGTACAAGCGTTGGTATGGCGTAGAGCTCGACTATGAGTCGGAGGTACTGCCTCTTATCGGCTCGAAGGAGGGTATTATGCATATCTGTCAGACCTTCATCAACCCGGGTGACAAGGTGTTGGTGCCAAATCCGGGCTACGCAGCCTACAAGGCGGCGGTGAGCATGACGGGCGGCGTGATGATGCCTTACTCGCTCAATAAACAGACCGACTTTATGCCTGACTTCGAGGCTATCGAGGCCGAGGGGGTCGAGGGTGTGAAGATTATGTTCGCCAACTTCCCGGGTATGCCTACGGGCCAAACACCGACGCGTGAGCTGTTCGAGAAGATTGTAGCCTTCGCCAAGAAGCACAATATCCTTGTCATCCACGACAACCCATATTCGTTCATCCGCAATGCCGACAAGCCTATGAGCATCCTCTCTATCGAGGGCGCGAAAGATGTATGTATGGAGATGAACTCACTCTCGAAGGGTCACTCGATGGCCGGCTGGCGTGTCGGCGTGATTGTCGGCTGCAAGGAGTGGATTGACTCGATTCTCACCTTCAAGTCGAACATGGACTCTGGTATGTTCTACCCTATTCAAGCTGCGGCCGAGACGGCTCTTGCGTTGGGCGAGGATTGGTTCAAGGAGCTCAACGAGATATACTATGAGCGCGAGAAGGAGGGCTATGCTCTGCTCGATGCTCTCGGTTGCAAGTATCGTCCACATCAGGCCGGTCTGTTCATCTGGGCCGAGATACCTGAATCTTTCGAGGGCGACTGCTACGCCTTCTCGGATGAGGTGCTCGACAAGTGCGACGTATTCCTTACGCCTGGCGGCATCTTCGGCACCGAGGGCGAGCGTTATGTCCGTATTACCCTCTGCTGCCCTGCCGAGCTTCTGCGCAAGGCTACCGAGAAGGTTAAGGCTGCATACGCACGCTAATCGTGATTTTGCAAATAGACAGGTGTCCGATCTTCGTCGTGAGGTCGGACACTTTTTTTGCGCTATCGACCGCGGCGAATGGCGATATAGGCCGTCGTGCCATAGAGTACGACAAGTGCGCCGAGCGTGGCTATCTGGGGCGCAACATCCGCAAGCGAGGCTCCTGCGCTCTGAATACGGATGTATCCCTCTACTGCATTGCTGCTCGGCAATAGGCGACCGAGCATATGGAGCCATTGTGGAAAGGCTTCGTGCGGAAGCGACACTCCGCTCACCAGCAGCGCAGGGATGGAGCTCCAAAAGAGCAACATCAACGACTCCTCACGACGTGAGTAGAGAGGACTCAACGAGAGTCCGAGTAGTACGGAGGCCGTAATGAACAGTGCAAGAAGCACCACGCACGCCTCCGTCGAGCCGTTCATCGGGTATTCGAAGAGGCGATAGTGCAATACGAAAATATAGGTAGCCGTCACACTGTAGAGCGCAGCGTAGGCCACCGTGCGGCCAATGAGTGTGGCAAAAGGTGCGTGTGTGCGTTGTCGCCCGAACTCGTTGCGCGTGCCGCACACAAGACCTATTCCTACGAGAGCCGTCTGTTGCAATATCAGGATAAGCACGGCCGGCATTACGAACACTCCGTAACCCAACGAAGGGTTGTAGAGGTTATGCGTATGGAGCGAAACGGGGGTTGCCACTATTGCAGCTTCGCTCGCTGTGCGACCACTTAACTCGAGCCGGCGTTGCACAACCGAAACGCCTTCGCTCTGCACAACCGTCGATACAGCCTCGAGAGTCTGCCTATATATCAAAAGGTAGCCTGCATCGCAATAAGCCGCAATTGTTGTCTGTCGTCCTGTGACCAACGAGCGGGCATATTCTGCCGGTATAAGCACTATGCCATAGGCCCGACGAGCGAAGAATAGGCATTGCGCCTCGGGCATACTCTCTGCCTCGAAGGCGACCTCGATGTTTGGCGAGCTGTCGAGCATGCGGATTAGATGGCGACTCTGCGGAGTGCGACTCTCATCGACAACCACAATAGGCACATCGCGCAGAATCTCACCTCCGTAGCCCAATGAATAGAGTGTCGAGTATATCAACACGGCGAGAAGGAGTATCAACACAGCACCATTGTCGCGAAAGATAAGTCGCCACTCGGTGGTGAGAGTGTGCGACACACGATACACGAAATTACGAAATAGACGTGTGTGTTTCATAACCGTTTTGTATATTTGCTATTGCGAAAGATTGTCGCACTACGCCCCATCACGGCTATTGGCAACAGCCAGAATAAGGCCATGTATGCAATTTGTGGCAGCGAGATATCAGCGGACGCGCCCCGCATTGTCTGGTCGATAACGAGACGCATATAGTGCGTGTATGGGAACAGAGGTGAGAGCCATGCCACGGAGTCGTACATCGCCATTGTCGGAAAGGTTATGCCCGAGAATGTAAATGCCAAGACCGAGTAGCCGCCGCCCAACGACAGTGCAAGGCGCATATTGGCCGTTGCGACAAGAGTTGTGAAGGCTACTGCCTCATAGCTGAAAATCAGCACAGCCGTAGCTGCTACGACCATCCATGCACTGCCCTGCAAGGGTACGCCTACGATATAAAACATCGTGGCGAGCATCACTGCGGCAATGCAACACATCAACAGCGAGACGAAGCTGAGCTTTCCGACTATAGCTGCCGAGAGCGAGCCGCCGGAACTATTGAACCACTCGACAGCGGTTGCATTGCGCAGTTCGGAACCAAGAGCATAGATGGTGGCCACGACACAGAATATAACAAGCATCATAGACATAAAACCTCCGGCAAGGTAGTAGCCGTAGTTGAGCCACGGGTTGAAGAGGGCGTGCTGCGACAAGGCGATAGGTTGCGCCAATGCCATAGCAGCCTCAATCGAAGCCCCGCTACGCTCCGCAATAGCTATTGTCGTGCCGGCCGATAGTGTACGGACGGCCATTGTCGCGCCTCTCGACACAAGACCATTGGCCGAGATATTCACACCGCTATTGTAGAGCTCGACCGTCGAGCCGCGAAGTGCAAGAATGTCGTTCTCGAAGTTGCGAGGCAGAAATATTACCGCATAAATATCCCCTTGCCGCAACATTTGCTCAGCCTCGTCGCGGCTCTGCAGCTCGCATAGCACCGCAATCTCCTCTGTGGCATCCAACATTGCGACAGCACGTCGAGAAAGAGGTGTCGAATCCTCGTCGATAATCGCTACGGGGAGGTTGCGCATCTCTCCTTTAGAGAAGAAGGCCGCGAAGAACACAAATGATACGAGTGGTAGCCACAACCCCACCAAGCGATATATGCACGAAGTGGCGAAGCGACCGCACTCGCGGATGAATGCATTGCGCAATGCTCTGAAATAGCGGCTCATAGTTACTCGAATTGAGAGTAATCGATCACGACGCTCATTCCGGGCCGCAGATTTGCAATAGGCATGTTGGGGCGTAGTCGCACGGCGAATGTACGCACGTCGAAAGAGCCTCGCGTGCGTGTGGCATCCCACGTTGCAAACTCCGCCTCAGCGGCGATGTAGTCAATGCACATCTCGACATAGCGGTCGATAGCCGGCACATAGAGCGTGACTACACGCCCCTTTGTAAAGGCGGGCAGTAGCGTTTCGGCAATATTGAATTCGGCCCACGCGTCGGCCATATCTATAATCTCGACAACAGGCGTGCCGGTGCCGACCAACTCGCCTACTTCGGATGTTATGCTCGACACCTCACCCGTAATCGGAGCATAGACCTTCGCATCTTCGATGTAACTCTCGACTTCTGCTACGGCTCCCTGCGCAGCTTCAACGCGGGCCGCTGCGGCCTGCTTGTCTTCGCGTTGCGCTCCGGCAAGCGCAAGACTATACTGTGCGGCCGCGGCCTGTTTGTCGGCAAGTGCGGCACGATATGAAGCCTCGGCCTCGTCGAGCTTTTGTGCCGAGATTACCCCCTCGCGGTAGAGATTTTGGGCCCGCTCAAGCCCCTTGGTGGCGAGTGTAAGTGCAGCCTGTGCCTTGCTCTTCAGACTGCGTGCCGTCTCTATCTGCTGCCGTCGTGCGCCGGCCAACACTTTCGAGTCGAGAGCCATGGCGGCACTCTCGGCAGCGCGTGCCTCGATGAGTTTGGCATCAAGCTCGGGAGTCGAAAGGCGATAGAGCAATGCTCCCTTTTCGATATTGTCGCCCTCACGCACGCGCATCTCGACAATACGGCCTGCAATTTTGGATGATGCGGTGTAGGTGGTACATACTACCCGCCCTTGAAGCAGTATCGGCTTGCGCCTCTGGAAGTAGCGGGCCAATAGTAGTATGGCCCCTACGATAAGCATAATAATCATAACGGATAGGAGTGTTGTGTAGAGTCGTTTCATTGTCTATCTATTTTCAAAAA
>JAFVRC010000005.1 GCA_017504485.1 Alistipes sp.
CCATAGTAAAAAAGAAATTATTAAATCTTAGCTCTTATCTCAAAGGTATTGTTTTGAAATATCTCTCTTGCGAGAGAAGAAAAACTTTTTAGCTGCTCAAGTACCTCAAAGAACGAATTCGTATATTCAGACCGTAGTCGTGAATCTCTTTTTTGTCTTTCCGATTTTTGGAAGCGGAAAGTGGTGCAAAGGTAAGCACTTTTTTTCGAACCTCCAAATTTTTTTCGTAAAAAAATCAAAAATATTTTTTTTAGAACCTAACCGGACTGCCTTCGTTTTTCCTCGAAAGCGGTTGCAAAGTAACGGCATTTATTTGATATATCCAAATCTTTTTTCGATTTTTTTTATGTTTTTTTGAACCATATTTTGCACCGCTCTTTGTATCAAGCGTTTACACCTAAAAATATTTTTGCGGTCACAGCTCGCTTTTTCTCACGCGCGCGTAATATATATAGGTATAGTAAAAATCGGCCATCGAGAGAGGTTTTACGGCCGGATAAAGAAGTCAATATTCGGCTTGCATAGTTAGTATAAAAAAGCTATATTTGCAACATTGACTATTAACAATATCAAAAGTACGGTATGAAAAGAGTTATTCTTATAGCCTTGGCATTTATGCTCGCCATGGGAGCAGATGCAAAACCGAAGCAGCATAAGGAAATCGATCTCCGCATTGGCACCTACAACGTCTGGGCGCACTACGCTAGACGAGGCCTCATCAAAAAAGGCAAAGCGGTAGCCGCACGCAGCTGGGATAACTCCAAGGAGGCGGTTGCACGGTTAATCGTGGACTTGGATTGTGACCTTATGGGATTGCAAGAGGTTTCGAATGTGTGTTACGAGGACTTGGCTACGCTCTTAAAGAAGGTCGGTGGCAAGAAGTACGGAGTTTGGTGGTTGAACACCTACCCTGAGGGGCATAGACGTAATGTGGGCAATGCCATAGTCTATAATAAGAAAATGATTGAGTTGGCGAAGAAGAACATCTACTATTTTTCGCCTACACCCGAGGTACGTTCAAGTGGTTGGGATGAGATGAGGTACATTCGCGCAGCCTTGGTTACCGAGGTCACTCATAAGAAGAGTGGCAGAAAGCTCTACTTCATGGCTACTCACGGACCACTGGGCGATGTTGCTTGCGGTCATGCAGGACGACTCCTTACGGAGTTCGACCAGAAGTACAACACCGAGGGGCTGCCAACCATCGTTGTCGGCGATATGAATGCGCGCCCGGGCGATATGTTCTATAACAATATGACCAAATATTTCGAGGATTCATACCTCGTGGCGGAGAAGAAATGCTCGACAATAGGAACATTCAACAGTTCAAGGGAGAGTGAAAAGAATTTCAAAAATTCTCATTTCCGCATCGACCATATCTATGTGCACTCGACCGATAAGGGCAAAATTGCAGTTAAGGAGTATAATGTAAGTCGCGACAAACTCAATTGCGGCGGGGAGATGCACTACCCTTCGGACCACAATCCAGTATATGTTGATATAAAAATCAAATAATACATCCACCCTCTATGACACTCAAGGCGACGAGGGTTGGTGGATGAACTGCCGTGGTGTATATGGTCACTTCGACAGGGATAATGGTAGCTACCGCAAAAGCAAGAACATCCTGCCAATCTACGCCTTGAAGCGCGGCTCAACGCTATGGTGGGGTCACGTCAAGCAGTGGCGACCCACGCTGGATGGAGGGTGACGGCATAGTCGATCCGAAGATATCACTCAAGATTGTCGAGTTCGGTGGTCGCCCGATTTTCTACACCTACAAGTTCGCCGACGTGCCACGCATCAAACGTGCGTGGGATGAGTTTGTGCCGGTGCGCCACCTGCAACGCGAGTTGATGACCGACCACCGCTGCGTGGGCGAGAATCTCTTCCTCACGGCCTATGCCGACGGCAGCCATACCATCTGTAACTACAACGAGAAGGCGGTCGTGTGGGAGGGCAAGAGTATAGCTCCGGTGAGCTACATACTCATCAACCCCGACGGCTCGATATTTACCCCGAAACCATTCTAACAAAACGATTAGCGCAGACCTTTCGAGTCTGCGCTAATCGTTTATAGGGCAATCGGTCTGCTACTCCATCGGGCGGACTCGCACCTCACACACCCCATCAAGAGCAGCAACAAGCGCTTCGACATCGGTCTTTTCATCGACCTGACCGTAGTGGTACGGGTAGAATACTTGTGGGCGGATAGCCTTGACAGCACGCACGGCCTGCTCGACTGTCATCGTATATGGCTGATTGACCGGCAAGAAGGCAATATCTACACCACGCTGCATCACGACATCGGCATTATCCTCCGTATCACCTGCAAAGTAGATGGTCGTACCTCCAATCGTAAGGCGATAACCGCAATCCTCGCGCTCCTGCGGATGGAACTGCGTATGGCCCTCCGTGGTATTATAGGCCGCTGTAGCCTCAATACGCACATCCTCGAATGGCTGCGCCACCGCCCCCGGTGTCATCGTCGTACAGTCGTGTTCGAAGGCTTCGGCCACCTCCTTCGTGCAGATGATGTGGCACTGCTCGCCACGCAGTTGCTCGACCGTAGCCATATCGAAGTGGTCGTAATGGCCGTGCGAGATAAGTATAACATCGGCCTTGGGTAGTTTCGACCACTCGACGCCCTCGCCCACAGGGTCAAGGTATATGTGGTGGCCCTGCCATTCGACCATAAGCGAGGCGTGGGCAAAAAATGTAAGCGTAGCCGACGAGCCATCGCGTAGCGTTATGATATCTTGCGGATAATCAACGGACTTATTGCGTCCAAAAAGGTTAAATAGTGACATAATATTATCGTTTTAAGGTTTTCGACTCTACAATCGCGGCTTACGCTCGGTGACAAGGGCCCACACAAGGCGCGTAACATCCCACAACATCGAGCGGCGATATATCTTGTGATACTTCCAAAGCGAAGCCACACGGTTCCACACTATCAACATACGCGAGTACATCGGCGACACCTTACGGTTGAATACGCCCTCCGAGGCGAAGGCATCACGCAACACTCGCTCGGCATATCGCTCATCGCGCTGTATGTCCGGATGCGACAGCACAACACCGAGGTAGCGTTCGACAAGGCTATTCATCGTATTGGCAAAAATTGTAAGGCCGCGCAGCTCACACTGCTCATAGAAGCTCTTCCAATCGATATTTGCCTGCTCATGATGCAGAAGCAGTGCCCAATCGACCAAGTGGCGCAAGCGAATACCCTCGGCCAAGAAATGCTCGAAGGCGTGTACCGTTAAGAAAAGGGCGTTGAAATCAGCCGATGGCAATAGCAATTTCGTGCCATCAAGATAGTCGTGCGGTGCCTCGGCAAGCAGATGTTGCAGATGACGCTCGAAGGTCTTGCGGCGTTGCTCGCCACGGATAGCCGTGCAAAACTGATGATTCTCGACCATCAAGCCACGATAATGAATGTGCGAGTGCTTATAGTGGTCACGCCGCACCGTGGCACCCGTCTGCTCGGCTACCACATTGCCGCGCTCATAGTCATCACCCAAGAAACAGTCGAGGTCCCCACTCTCGCGCAGCGACGGCTCGGGATAGTAGCGGCTGATAGCGAAGCCTTTGAGCACAAAAGTCTCAATACCATTCTCGGCAAAGCGAGTCGCCAGCTCCTTAGCCATAGCCTCCTGATGGCGATAACGCCCCTCAATACGCTCAGCACTTATGGCCCACTGCAACTTAATGTTGCGCGGCATATCCGTAATCACGCCCTCGGACATCAGTCTCTCAACACCACGCCACGTCACAGCCAAAACACCTTGCGCCGCCGCCTCGTGATACAAAGTCTGCCAATCGACACCATCCTCAATGGATGTTACTTCCGAGAAGCCTACACCGACGCGCAGTATGCTTAGAAGCCTATCCTGTGTTGTCATACCTCTATTTTATCTCGGTTATATTAAGCATATCCTCGGCCGTGATAGGGGCATAAGGGCCCTCCTTAACCTCCATGATTACAGCCGACTCCAACACCTCGAGCGTATGCCACTGCCCATGCGGAATATGCACGCCATAGGCCCCTTGCATAGGGTCGAGCTCAAAACGGCGCACCTCAGCACCGCTATCATCATAGAACATTACATCAATACGGCCGCGCAATAGTACATAAGTCTCGGCCGTATGGCGATGGCGATGTATCGGCAACACCGTACCCGGCTCCAAAGCATTAAGCATTCGCTGCACGCTCTCATCGAGCGACTCGTGCAGATTATAATTCATACGCAGCCGCTCCGACTCCCGCGCCTTGGCCGTCACCTCGTCAAGCAACTCTTTGTTGATAAACATATTAGTTACAGTGTTTTAGATACTCCTCGTGAAGATGATAGTAGCGAATCTTAAGGACTACATACACCAGACATAGGAACATAGTTACAACAATAAAGTACAAATCGTGGCTAACAGGCAGCCATATCATACCCAACGATATGAGTAGCTGCAACAGAGCATAGATAGCCGACACGGCGACATGAGGTATGTGCAACTCGTTGGCCAATAGTTGATAGAGGTGCTTGCGGTGCGCCTTGAATATATTCTCACGCAAGATAAGGCGATGTATAATCGTAAGGATACTATCGACGCCATATACCACCAAAAAGAGCAGATACCACACCTCGCCACTACGAACAATAAGACGGCCAAGTACGAAAAGTACGATAAATGCGATGGTTACCGCTCCCACATCGCCGGCGAAACACTTGGCACGCGTACGGAAGTTGAAGAAGCAGAAGACCAAGAGCGAGATAATTGACACCGCAATAAGTCGCTCGTCCACAAAGCCCATAGAACTGTTAAGTAGTGCCAGAGGAGTCAATACGGCAAGCGAGTAGGCACCCGTAATGCCATTTATGCCATCCATAAAGTTGTAGGCATTGATAATTCCCGTGCAGACCACCCACGCCGGCACCACCCACACCCACATTGTCGAGTTGAGAATGCCCCACTCATAGAACATAAGCAGTATCGACACAAAATGTACTACTATGCGGTAGCGATTGGGCACCGAGCGCACATCGTCGGCAAAGCTTATAGCCGCAATCATCGTCAGGCCCAACAAGAACCATACATACTCTATGCCAAAGCAAACGGCATACAACCACGCGCCAAAGAGGCAGACAATGCCGCCTCCACGAATTGTCACTCGCTTGTGCGAGCTACGCTCGTTAGGCTTATCCACGATATTGAACCTATCGGCTATGCGGAAATAAATCTGCTCGAGCACAACCAACACCACAGCGATAACGACGTATCGCCACACATTACCATCTATCATCATACTCTATCTATTGAGGTCTATACGCTTGGCTGCACTCCAGTCGATTCGGCTATCCGCCTCGGCCACATTCACAAACTCGAAATCGTCTAAATAGTGACGGAACTTGCCGAACGCACTCTTGAGTCCCACCCTGTTCTTCCAGCGACGCAGGAGCGGCAAGTGCTTCATATCGGGCTGTCCCGGATCGAAGTCGCTCGGGTGGAAATAGGTCATCACATACTCCGACTGCGCCGTCAGGTGCCGAATCAGAGGATATGGCAGCAGACGGAAGTAGCCACCACCCGAATATACTATCGTACGGCCCGCCACCCGTCCCGGCGAAATCGGGAACTCCTTAATCGTGGCGCCACCGCAGGATATAATTGCAGGGCGGTCGTAGCCATACTCGGGCATACCGCCATACTCGCGCTCGGCAGGGAATATCGAGCAGTCGGTCGTGAAGCCCAGCTCGCAGAGCATCTCCAGAGCATAGGTGTTCTGCTGTGTTATCGAGAAGGCGGGAGCACGGAAGAGCTCGACCTTCGCACCAATGGCATCCTCAATCGCAAGCTTCGCACGCTCGATATCGCCGCGAAAGCCCGCTCTGTCGAAGCGCGTAGCCAGCTCGTGCTGATAGGAGTGGCAGCCTATCTGGTGCCCCTCGTCATAAATCTTGCGGATGACCGACGGATGGTGCTCGGCAAGCCATCCCAGGCAGAAGAAGGTCGCCTTCTGCTTGCGCTGCGCCAGCTCGTCGAGGATACGGTCCACGCCCTCGTAGATGCGCACCTCGTGCTTACCCCAATCCATATCACCCGACTCATTGTCGTGGCAATACCAATCTTCAATATCAAAGGTTAATATGTTCATACTGCTTATCTTAGGCCGGCCTTCGACTTGCGAAACTCCGGCGAGAGTTGTTTTCTGATGTTTCCTATCGTGCCCACGATAAACGGCAGAGGGTCGCCCCAGCTGAAGTCCTGAAACGAGAGTCGTCGGCCAAAGAAGCGAAACCACGACGGACGGCTCGTGAAGCGATTCTTGCTATACAAAAACCACAGCACCTCGAAACCGATGTGGCGTAGGCTGTGGCCGGGGTGATACTCATACTTGGGTAGCGGCTCGCCAAGCGAGGCATTGACAATCATATTCGCATAATCGACACCCGACTCGACCACCGACTTCAAGCAGGCCGGCACACGCGGATTTATCTCCATTATCTTCACCACGCCGTCGCGCACATCCTCGACAAGGTCAAAGTCGGCAAAGCCCTCCCAGCCGAGCCTGCCGAGCACCTGCCCGCACAGTTCAACCAGCGCCGCATCCTCAATCGAGATATTACAGCAGCTACTCCCGCCATTCTCGGGATAGAAGCGCTGCTTGTGGATGACCGACGAGGCATAGACTGCTCCGTCGTGCATGAATATCTGCACCTTCAGCTGACGGCCACCAAGCGGGATAAACTCCTGCAGATGACACGCCCCATACTCGGCACGAATCGCTGCATAGCGCGCGCAAAACTCCTCGTACGAGCCCACAAGCGTCATTCCGCGACCACCCGTCATGTGATTCGGCTTGATGAGTGCCGGATAGACAAATCCCTCGGCCTCGGCACTTGCCACCTCGAGGTCGAGGCTGCGCGGATGCGGGAAGCCGCACTCGCGGCATAGCTGCATAAGCTGTAGCTTATTGTAGCCCGCCTCGAAGACCTCAAAATCGGGCATTATAAACGCAACACAGGCCGACAGCTCCGCCTTACGATGCGCGAGCAGCTGCGCCGTGGCATCATTCATCGGCACAACGACATCTATCGCGTATTGCGCAACATACTCCTTCAGGAAGCGGCAGTAGTCCTCCTCGTCGGCAGGCGATGGCGCGATAACCTTCCGCTCGGCATAGCGTGTATGGTAGCTGTACGACCACCTGTCGTCGTCGAAGATGTGCACACGACGGCCGTTGCGGCGCAGCGCACGGGCGATGACAAGCGCCTGCGTACCACCTCCGAGCAGGAGGGCTCGTTTTATTGAATCTTTTGCCATATTCTACTTGCGTTCGCGCAGCACCACCTCGCCACCACGCTTCAAGCCCATAGCCGTGAAGCAGACCTTATCGCACGCATCCGTGCCCAACGGGAAGCGCATAACTCCATATTGCACAATCAGAGGCCAGAAATCCTTCTCGGCATTATATATCTCGTTCAGGCGCTCTCCCTCGAGCTCCTTAAGTCGCGCAAGGTTATCCTTCTCATTCTCGCCACCCTCAACGCCCGTCGAGTAGAACGAGCGGCCATCCTTGTACGAAGCACAGCCGTGACAAGGGCCCTCGAGGTCGCAGACAACCTCTATCTGTCGTGTTTCGCGCGACATGCGCACCAGATGATTCTGGTCGGGCGTACTACCTGCGTCGGTACCCCACACCAGATAGTCCTTCGTGAAGCAGAGGCCGATGGCGCGCCAATCCTGACTACCCTGCCCGATGAGTTCCCACGTATCGCCATTGTCGCCACTGCGGTAGAGGCGGCATTCGCGATTATTCTCGCCATAGTCACCCGTGCCGAGCCACAAGCACTGCTCGTACTCGTCCCACTTAACAAAGTGCAGATGGCGAATATCTCCTGCAGGGAAGCTCTTGACCACTTGAAATGTATGGCCGTTGTCGGTACTGCGGTACAGATCGACATGCTTGTCGCGCTGCGGATTCAGCATATACTCGGCAAAGAATATCGTGCCGTCGGGCGTCACGCAGACACCCTGATGACCAGGCTTATTGCCCTGATAGCCACGAAAAACATTAACCACACGCCCCTCCGAATCGAGAATATACGACTTACGCTTCGAGGTGACGAACAGATGTCCGTTGCCGAGCGGCACAAGGTGGTGCAGCCCGACGCGCAGCGCCTGTCGCGACAAGCGAAAGAGGCCTATGCAGTACTCCAGCCACGACCCCACACGGAAGGTGCGGCTCACCTTACGGCCGTTGTAGTCCATCGCGCAAAAGGTCATACCTCGTGCAACCCATATCTTATCGGGCTCGGCATAGAGCGCACGACCCGAGGCTATTTTTTCAAAGGAATAGGCCATATTTATAACAATTTTTTCAAATCCTTCTCGAGGCCATCGACATAGTGCTGAAGCGTGAAATGGCTCAAGAAATATCGCTTTGCCCGCTCGCCACACGCCTCATAGTCGCGTGGAGCAGATATATATTTTTCCATTATCGAGGCCAAACCACAGCTGTCGCCCGCCGCAACACACTCGCCGCACCGTGCCTCGGCAATCACCTCGTTTGCCGCACCATTGATAGCTCCGAAGATAGGCTTACCCGTCGTCATATACATCTGCAGCTTGCCTGGCATGGTATTGCCCACGGCATTGTTGCCGCGCAGCGTGATGAGCAGCGCATCAGCCATACGGTAGTAGCGCGGCATATCCTCGCGACGTTGCGAGCCGTGGAAGATGATATTATCCTGCAGCCCCAACTCCTCGGCCATACGCTCAAGCTCGGCGCGCTGCGAGCCGTCACCCACAAAGTGTATCTTGTAGTCCGCGCGAGCACCAAGCACGGCCGCCGCCTCGATGATGGTCTTCAGGTTCTGCCCTGCGCCGAGGTTGCCCGCAAACATAAAGTCGGCAACGCCATTATCCTCGGCCTTCAAATCCATATCTATCATGGTGGTGTCGGCATGCTGCGGCAGATAGTCCATCCTATCGAGTGGCACACCATTCTTCTCGTGCAGATAGTCGATAAACGGGCGCGAGGTGACGAGTATCCTATCGGCCTTCGCATATATGGCGCGCGAGAGCCAGGCGATCGCCTTGTATATCGGCTGCCACGACTTCTTGATGTGTGCCAATGCGCTCTCGGGCCACAAGTCGAGACAATAGAGCAGCAGCGGCTTATGGTGACGCCTTTTGTAGGCAATGGCGGGGAGCACCATCGTTATGGGGCTGAGCTGATAGGAGAGCACCACATCGAAATCGTCATCGAGCGTAGGCACCATGCGCGTAGCCTGATAGGCAAACGAGAGGTAGTTGAGCATCAGATTCTTCTTGCCCCGCTTGCGCGGCCGCAGCTTGCAGCGCACAATACGCACACCATCCTTCGCCTCGCGCTCAATATCCTTTGCGCGGCACTCCTCGAGCGTTTTGTAACCCTCGAATAGCTCGCCCTTCGGATAGTTAGGCAGGCCCGTCAACACCGTGACATTGTGGCCGCGACGGTGCAGCTCGGGGGCTATGTCGTTTATCTGAAACTGCTCGGGATAGTAGAGCTGACTAACGATAAGTATCTTCATCCGACGCCTCGTTTTATTGACTACTTGCGCCAGACCATCTTATTGACAACACCCGTGTAGGACTGGATGAGCTTCACTACTTTTGTCGAGACATTCTCGTCGGTGTAGGTAGGTACAGGGAGCCCATTATCGCCATTAGCAACCATCTCTACCGCCGTATCGACAGCCTGCAACAGCGACCGCTCGTCGATGCCCGCCAAGATGAAGCAACCCTTATCCAACGCCTCGGGACGCTCGGTAGAGGTACGGATGCAGACCGCCGGGAACGAGTGACCAACGCTTGTGAAGAAAGAGCTCTCCTCGGGCAGCGTGCCACTATCCGACACCACGGCAAAAGCGTTCATCTGCAAGCAGTTGTAGTCGTGAAAGCCGAGCGGCTCATGCTGAATAACGCGTCTGTCAAGCTCGAAGCCGCTTGCAGCCAAGCGGTTACGGCTACGCGGGTGGCACGAGTAGAGAATCGGCATATCGTACTTCTCGGCCATCTTATTGATAGCCGTAAAGAGCGACGTAAAGTTCTTTTCGGTATCGATATTCTCCTCGCGGTGCGCCGACAAGAGTATATATCTACCCTTCTCGAGGCCCAAGCGTGCGTGGATATCACTCGCCTCGATGTCGGCAAGGTTCTCGTGCAGTACCTCGGCCATCGGCGAGCCGCTGACATAGGTGCGCTCCTTGGCCACACCACTTGCATTGAGGTAGCGGCGCGCATGCTCCGAGTAGCAGATATTCACATCCGAAATAATATCCACGATACGGCGATTAGTCTCCTCGGGCAGACACTCGTCGAAGCAGCGGTTACCTGCCTCCATGTGGAAAATCGGGATATGCAGACGCTTGGCACCGATAACCGAGAGGCACGAGTTGGTATCGCCCAGCACCAACACTGCATCAGGCTTAATCTGCACCATCAGCTTATACGACGAGTTGATGATATTGCCCATCGTAGCACCCAAATCATCGCCCACGGCATCGAGATAGACCTCCGGCTCGGCGAGCTTCAGGTCACGGAAGAAGATACCGTTAAGGTTGTAATCGTAGTTCTGGCCCGTATGCGCGAGGATAGTGTCGAAGTACTTACGGCACTTGTTTATCACCGCCGCCAGACGGATAATCTCGGGGCGTGTGCCCACGATAATCAAGAGTTTGAGTTTGCCATTGTCAGCAAATTTCACATTCGAAAAGTCCATATCTTATTTATTTATTCGTTCTACAGGGTCAAAATATGTATCAGGCCTATTCGCATCGAATGCCTCGTTGGCCCACATAACCGTCACCAAGTCTTCACTGTCGGAGAGGTTTATGATATTGTGCGTATAGCCCGGCAACATATGCACCGCCTCGATTTTATCGCCGCTAACCTCGAAATTCAGCACCTCGTCCGAGCCTACTCTACGCTGCTGGATGAGTCCGTGGCCCGACACCACGATAAAGAACTCCCACTTGGTGTTATGCCAATGTTCACCCTTCGTGATGCCCGGCTTCGAGATATTGACGCTCACCTGCCCACATCGCTCGCTACGCAGCAACTCGGTAAAAGAGCCTCGTGCATCGCAATTCATCTTCAGTTCGAAGGCCACCTTCTCCTTGGGCAGATAGCTCAAATATGTAGAGTAGAGCTTCTTGGCAAAGGAGCCGCACGGAATTTCCGGCACAACGAGCGTTTGCGGCTGCGCCTTGAACTCCTCCAACAGATCGACAATCTCACCCAGCGTAACCTTGTGCGTCGTAGGCACAGCGCAGTAGCGGCCCTCGGCACACAAAACCGTATCGACACCCTCAAACTCACAGTGATGCTCCCTGCCCTGCAACGCAGCAATCATCTCATCGACCAAATCGTCAATATATAGGAGTTCGAGCTCCGTCGAGCGATCATTCACCGTAATAGGCAGGTCATGGGCAATGTTGTTGCAGAATGTTGCCACGGCCGAGTTGTAGTTCGGGCGGCACCACTTGCCGAACAAGTTCGGGAAGCGATATACCAACACGCGTGCACCCGTGCGCGTACCATATTCAAAGAATAGCTCCTCGCCAGCACGTTTGCTACGGCCGTACTCGCTATCACCAAAGCGGCCCGCCAGCGTTGCCTGAATAGACGACGAGAGCATAACGGGGCAGCGGTTGCCGTGCCGCTCAAGCGTGTCGAGCAGCGTCGAGGCAAAGCCGTAGTTGCCCTGCATAAACTCAGCCGTATTCTGCGGACGGTTCACACCTGCGAGGTTAAATACGAAGTCCGCCACACGGCAATACTCGTCAAGTTGTTCGGCCGTCGAGTCTATATCATACTCGAAGAGCTCCTCAACGGTGACATCGCCATAGCAACGAGCCTTACCGTCGCGTATATTCTTGAGTTGCGCACAAAGGTTTTGCCCCACAAAACCTTTGGCACCCGTAACCAATATTTTCATCTGTCTAATCTATCTTTGTGTAAATCTGTCCCGTGTTGATGCGGCGCGGCCGCTGTGTATCGTACTCGTCGTGCAGCAGGTCGCGTGTCTTGTCGTACCACTTGGTTTTGACACCGCTCAAACCAATAATCATATGGCCTATGTTGTCCGACGAGAAGGGCCTATTGACAGCCCCCTCGATACGCTTCACGACATCGGGATATGCAGCCTTATACTTATCCGACACATAGACCACAAACGGAATCTGGTATTGATGATGTAATACATTGTCATCCTGCAAAGCGGCTCCCGAACGCCCAAGATAATCTCTGTAATCATAGACCTCTTCGCCATGATCCGACAAATAGATGACAACAGCCTCTCGGTCGGAATATTTATTACATATCTCGCCAAATACCCAATCGTTGTAGTGGGTTGCATTATCGTAAGTAGCCACATAATGCACATGCTTATCGCTCTGATGTGGCTTGCGGGTGTAGTCGGAGGGTGTAAATACAATGTAATTTCCCGGGACATACTTCGCCACATGGTTGTGCTGCCCCTTCATTTGCAATATCGTAAACTCACGTTCGATAGGCTCTTTATTGCATATCAAGTCAAGCTCGGCAAGTAGCCCATCATCATAGGTATATAGATGTTTATTACGATAATCGAACGAGCGATTCGAGATGGTCGGGATATTAAAGAAATAGATACCTGTTTTATCGGCAGCCCAACCATCCTGGCCACAAATAGAGACCTGATTTGAGATAAACGATACATAGTATCCACCATCACGCATAATATGTGGCACGAGCGGATAGTCATACCACGACTCCTCACCCATATCAAAACTATGCATCGAGAACGCCTCTCTGACAATAAGGTTTGTAAAGTTATAAGGCGTTATCACATCCGTAAAGACATAAAGATTGCCCGAGTCGCGCATAGTCTCTTGTCGTGGTGTAGTCGGCTTGTCGTAGCCATAGATTGACGCGTGGTGCTTATTGTACGACTCGCCGACAATCATCACAATAGTCGGGGCATTCTCACTCTTGGATGTAATACCGCTATCGTCATTGACATCGCGCAAATTATTACGCAGACACACTGCGTAGCAGTTTGCAAAACGAGCCGCAGATGTATAAGGCGGCTTATCACGTCGCCACTCTCCACGAAACAGGCTCTTGGCACATTCCACTGTCACATATATGGCACTTACCACAAATATAAATTGCACAAAAACGGCCAAATAGCGGTGCATATATCGCTTTGCCAAGCAATACAGCGTCACCACAACTGCTGAGCCGGCCAAAACACATATTGCAAAACCAAAGAACCGCGAAGTAAGAATGTACGAATTGAAGAAGCTCTCGACCTCATCCGGCGTGGTCTGCAATAGCAGCATAATGCTGGTGGTATTAAAATTCGAGGTAAAGAAGTTCATCACGCCGACCTCGACAAACGTCATCATCAATTGTGCAACCAGAATAATCGCACCCACGACATTGTGCAACCATCGTTGCCACAAACCGGCCCAATATATCACAAGCACATACATATAACTAACCAGCACATGTATAGGCAACAGTTTCAGCACCCTATGCATCTCTCGAGACAGATCCATAGATGCAGAGCAATTAGCGTAATATGAGCAAGAGTAGAGTGTAAATATGGCCAATAGCAGCAAAAAGATTCCCATATCTGCCACAATAGGTCTCGTTACGATATTAATACCGCGAGTAAGGCCGAGTCTAATATCTCCAATATTACATTTCCTCATCTTCCAATATTAAGTCTGGGATATATAATTGCTACTCGCTACGGATATCGCGGGCCTTGGCGCGAGGTTGAAGGCCCAAGTCCTCGCGGATAAAACGCAGCTTCAACAGCAATTCTTTCATACCCTCGACATCGAGGCGGCGCGTGTTGTGCGAGTGGTAATCCTCGATGCGCGACACCTCCTCGTTGCCATCCGTAAAGTACTTGTCGTAGTTCAAATCACGCGTATCGCACGGGATACGGTAGTAGTCGCCCATATCTATCGCCTTGGCCATCTCCTCGCGTGTAACGAGCGTCTCATAGAGTTTCTCGCCATGACGCGTGCCGATAATCCTAATCTCCGTATCGCCATACTTCGGGTTAATGCGTGCATAGGTCTGCTTCAACGCTTCGGCCAAGGTCGAGAGCGTAGCGGCAGGAGCCTTCTGCACAAACAAATCGCCATTCTCGCCATGCGTGAAGGCATAGATAACCAAATCGACAGCGTCATCCAAGGTCATCATAAAGCGCGTCATATTAGGGTCGGTGATGGTGATGGGCCTACCCTGCTCCATCTGCTCAACCCACAACGGGATTACCGAGCCACGCGAGGCCATCACATTGCCATAGCGCGTACAGCAGATGGTCGTCGCGGCATTTTGCCCCAGCTCACGGCCTTTGGCAATGGCCACCTTCTCCATCAGGGCCTTCGAGATGCCCATGGCATTTATCGGATATGCCGCCTTATCGGTCGAGAGCACTACGACATTCTTCACGCCGTGCTCAATGGCCGAGAGTAGCACGTTGTTCGTGCCCACGACATTTGTCATCGTCGCCTCCATCGGGAAGAACTCGCACGAAGGCACCTGCTTGAGAGCTGCCGCCGCGAAGACATAATCGACCCCGCGCATAGCGATATCCACCGACTGTTTGTCGCGTACATTACCAATGTAGAACTTCACCTTTGGATTTTGCAGGGCATGACGCATATCATCCTGCTTCTTCTCGTCGCGCGAGAAGATACGTATCTCCCGAATATCCGAATCAAGAAATCTACGAAGCACGGCGTTTCCGAAACTGCCCGTACCGCCTGTAATCAACAGGACTTTATCTTTGAAGATTGACATTTGTGTATATGGTTTATTTTATCTCTTTTGATATTGTGCGAATATTGCCTCTAACTCTTCACGCGAAAACCGTTCGTCCTGCGGATAGAGCGCGGCTTCGTGTTGCATAATCTCATCGATAGTCCACTTGAACTTTATAAATTTTGCCGGCACACCACCTATCACCGCATAAGGCGGCGTACTCTTTGTGACAACCGCACCGGCAGCAATCGTACATCCGCGGTCAATGGTAATACCTGCAAGCAACGTAACATTACAACCGATCCACACATCCTTTTCGATAACAACATCTGCATCGTACCCCTGCGGTTTGTTTGCTTCGGTTATGTCAGAAATAAACTTTCCCTTAATATGAGCGTGATTGCCCGTATGTACTGTAAAACACTCTGCTATTGCTGCGTCGCCTTTGATTATACACTTGGCATTCAGGCACGATATATGAGCGTTATTGCCAATACCGACACTGTCGCCAATATACAGATTCCGTGGATTAACAATAGTATAAGGCGGGGTAATTATCACATTCTTGCCCACACTGCCAAACGAGCGATTGCTATAACCGAAGTAATTCCGATAGAAGAAATACAAACCACGAACAAATCTATTACTCTTTATTCGACGTATCACGCCCATAGCCACACATTTTTTTTTAACATTTACCCCATATATCGACCATCTGTTGCCAGACAGAGCCGATATTGTATCTTTCATTTACGCGCTGTTGAACATTTGCACGACACTCGGCCTTCAACGCCTCGTCCGACAACATCTTTTCGATTGCCTCCTTCAATAGCTCCGCGTTTTGCGGCTCTACCATCAAGCCATATCGCCGACCGTCCGTCTCCTCGAGCATTTCGGGTATCGCGCCAACCGGTGTCGTGACGATAGCACAGCCACACGCCATACTCTCTAAAATCACATTCGGGAAGCCCTCGGTATAGGTCGGCAGGATGAATACGTCGCACGCAAGCATCTCTCGAATAACCTCCTCGTATGGTCGCTCGCCGCAGAGTGTCAGCCACGCGACACCCTTATATATCGCATCAATCTGCTCGCGCATGTCAGGCGTTATATAGCCGACAAGTCGCAGATGAATATCCGACAACGCAGAACACGCCTCCAACAGCTCGAAGACGCCTTTGCTCTTAACCACATGACCGGCAAAGAGAAGCGTGCGCGGCTGTCGCGGCACAGTGGCATTAGCCGTTACGATATCCGTCACAGCCGGCGCAACAGGATTGGGCAGCAACTCTATATTCGTAAAGCCCTGCGCGAGGAGTGTGTCGTAAGACTTTTTATCAATAACGATAGCCTTATCGACCGCTTTTACCACCTTGACAAGCAGTTGCCACTCCCAATTACGCTGTTGTGCCAACTCGGGAATACGACCAAAACGGAAGTGCACAATTGTCTTTGCGCCGCGACGCTTTGCCTTATGAATGATGTATAGGTCCTTGATAAGGCTCAACGACGCGCTCGACGTGAGGTGCATAACGTCGTATGGTTTACTGCGCAACTTCGTGCGGTAGTCTTGCAATATTGCACGATAGTCCTTGAAGGCGGTCCATAGGCGATAGGCAATCGACGAACCCGCATTGACAAACATAGTGCGCCCCATAGGCACAAGGTCGAGTTCGCAATCCTGCCGACCATGCTCCTTGTAATACTCAATGACATGTCCCGTCCACCGCGATATCCCCCCCGGCACACCGCCATACGGCGCAACTAATAGTATATTCATTACGATATAATATATTTTAATTCATCAACAAACTGCCGATACGTCAATCGTGTGGCAATGGTCTCGGCGGCATTCATGCGCAAATTTATACGCTCCTGTTTAGATAGATTTATCGCACAACGGAATACCTCACAAAGCTTTTGTGCATTCAGTTCCTCGATAATTATACTATTCTCGGCATGACGAAGGTATAGATCCAAATCCGAGCTATAATTACACATTACGGGAACACCCATGCGCATACTCTCAACAACCTTGGAAGGGAAACCCGCCCTATTCACGCGCAATGACGGGTCACGCAACATAATGGTAAAGTCGGAATCGGCATACGCAGCAACGACCTCGCTATTTGGTCTGCGGCCCATAATGCGCAACATGGATTTTGCCGACTCATACACTACCTCCGGCACACTCCGCCGCAACGACTCGGCAGCAATTCCAAAGATTGTAAATTGCACCTTCGACTTCTCATCATCTGCCAACAGCGACAAAGCCTCCAATATCAGCGATATATTATCCATTCGCAGGTGCGACCCTGCATATATAAGACGTAATCTCTCCTCGCGAACACCACTTACGTCAATCTTCTGCTCCGTTGCCGATGGATTATATATGATAGGTATCTGCACTACACGGCAACCCTTCGACACAAAATAATCACGCAGATATGAGGATATGGCAATAACACGCGACCGCTTATCTACGACAACCCTATAAAGCAATTCTTTATCCCAATAAGGCATAGCTACCCTCCAATTTGCGAACTGCTCCTTGGAGTACCACTCAACAGCATCAAAGACGACCCTTATATTATGACATCGCGCCCACCACTGTATATATGCAGCATGAATAGATAAAATACCCGAACCTATGATAATGCCCTCTAACATATATAGTCTATCCAATTCTCCCAATACTCGGCAGGCATCATAACCAAAACCAAGGAATCTCGCATAGCGATTGGAGCGATACAGCGAGTAGAGTTGTACGTCGCCAGTATCTACGCTCTCGCCCACATGCAACACCGCCACCTTGTGGCCCATTGCCATATATGATTGAGCAAACGTCGCATAGCGAATAGCTCCAGGAGAGCCATCCGGATATTTGGAATATGTTACAATAGCTATCATTTTACTCTTCGCAACTACAATCTATAACCTTATTATGCTCTCGCGTCATTCCCATAAATAGGCAGAACAAACCGAACAAAATAGGACAACCCTCAAGCACCGGCTCGGTATTCATGTATATTATAAAGGCTAACGCAAATACCGTCATCATAAACCTATAATTAAAGCTATGTCTTCGGTTGGTATATATGTTAATAAGTGTCGGTATAAACATCAATGTTATTACCACCAATATCACGAATGGTACGATTCCTGCGACACGAGCAGTATCTAACCACAGATTATGTGCGTATGGCATATGCTCCAAACCTCCGAAGGGGTGAGTTTGAAGCGCATTGACAACATTGGCAGAGAGCACGGTTCTATCACCGGCCGTTTTAGTATCATCTTCCTGAAAACGCTCGATAATCATCAACTCCTCCTCGTATGTATTGAGCACATAAAAGGTAATACCGGATATCAATACTATCGATGTAATGGTCACCCACAAGTTGCGCAGCACAACCGTCTTTAGGTTGAGAACAAGTATCACAATACCAATCGCAAGAAGCAACATTATGGATGTTCGGCTCTGGATTCGCACAGAGCTATATATAGCAAGAGCCGCGCCGATAACATATATCAACTTCTTCTTGTATGGCAATTTTATGAACAAAGACAACAAGAACATCGATAGTATCATCAAATTTGAGTATATACCGGTTGCCGAGCGCTCAATATTCGAGCCCGAGCCTTGAATCTCCATACTTCTATCATCTACTGCAAATCCCTCCTCGGCAACGCTCTCGGATATTGAGAACAGATACATTGCAGCCATGGCAAAAGCCAATATATACATTACATTCACAACCCCGTTATCCGATTCGGTTCTACCAATATACCGACCCATCACATATAACATTGGGAATATTAAAACAAGCGTCATCTTGACCGACATCGGGACTTCTGACTCTGCGGCAAATGCCATATACATCAATCCGAATAGGAAAAGAAGGACAAGCGTGGTATCGCACGACACATATCTAAACCTAAACATTAGCAGATATCCGATCGGCAAAATTGCCAATACATACCAATAATTGCTGATATTCAGAAACATCAACGACAACAATAGCACTATAATGACATTATTCACGCCCAATATGCGCGACAGCATATTCTTCATCTTCTCTTAATTGTAAAATATAGTAACCCTATAACACTCAATAGTGCAAATGATAGTACTTGTCCCCAAGCAGCTCCGTAGAATCCGCAATGCTTGATTAGCAGGTAGAAGCACAATACCGACAACACAGATCCGACAATGCGCACCACCAGCTCTCCCTTCACATATCCATAACCCACCAATAGGCGAACGACCATATAATAGCACGCCATCGTTATATTATGTAGCGCAAAAATTTTGGCATACGGTGCAGATTCTACATATCTACCGGCCGTAAGAATGTCTATAACATAAGGAGCTACGGCTATAAATAGTACATTCACCACCGTTACAATACCTATAATCGAGCCGATAATCGCAACTAATTTACGTCTGTTATTTTGGGCTATTGTTTGATAAATATCCGGTTCAAAAGTATTTGACAATGTTGTGTAGAAGATCTGCATATATCCGGCAATGGTAAAGCCGACGTTATATATACCAAGTTCCGCGGTCTGCCCCAAGCGCTCCAACATCAACCTATCAACGCCTGTAAGACAATACCAAAATAGGGCAGAAAGAGTCAATGGCGCACCAAACTTTAATGCATTCCGCAATATCGCCTTATCAATCTTAAAACGTACAATCGACTTCGAGAAGCTATAGATGGAGAAGAACAACGTTCCAACAGCTGCAGCGTAGAGTTTACCAGAAGCACCCTCTTTGTAATAGACAACCAAAAGTAATATCAGCGCATTTGTTATCAGGCATTGTACAATAGAGAATCCCGCATAACTCTTTGCCTGACGTGTGACACGCAACTTCGTTAGATAGAACGAAACATTATTGGATAGATATAGTTGCAAGAATGTCAAGACTGCATACGGAAAAAATGGAAAACTATTATTTGAGGCCCTATGAAACAGATAGAATATCAGCGAAAAGAATATGAACGACAATAGGCCTATCACATTCATCGACAACAGCACAGTATCGCCCAGCGTATCGCGTCTATCTTCGGGCTCAAAATAGTACTGACGAGCATAGTATGTCAATGTACAGAAGTGCAACAGTGGCACAAGCAATAAATTGAACGACGAATAGTACCCCAATACCGCATAATCCTCCGGCGATAGATTCATCGCCATAATAGGATTCAGCAGTAAGCCGACAAGCGACACGAATAGGGACGATGCGAAGTATAGTCCCGCATTCTTAATATATGTGTGTAGTCGGGTTGTCATAAGTTACCTTTTTCCCTCTGTCATATATTTAGACACAAAAAGTCTATTGTGCACCCGAGGTAAGCGATGTACATTTCGTGCAGTATATGGGTTGATATACCCCTCCATGGTGGTTGTTGCCGAGTCAAAACCCGCCTTACTCGTAAAGTTCACAACCCGGCTATTTATGGCATGAATCGTTCCATACGGATAGGCAAAATGTCGAACTTGACTGCGTATAAGGGAGGAAAGTTTATCGCGCGACCGAATAACTTCCTCATACAGATCCACTCCCTTATCGCGCAATTTAGGATGCGTCATCGTATGTACGCCAATAGTGGCAAGTGGAGATTTTGCAATCTCAAGTAGCTGTGACAGCGTAAGATACCCCTCCTTGTCTATATAGTTAAAGGTTACATATATTGTAAATGGGATATTTGCAGCGGAAAGGCGAGGAAAGGCGTTATGATAAAAATCTTCCGCCACATCGTCAAATGTGACAACATAATACCGCCCATTATAGTCATTTGCACGTACACTCAAGAGCATATCATCAAGTGACACCACGTCGTCCTTTATAAAAGCAAGGATGTCAGAGAACTCTTCAATCGTACATTTACACGATGGCGAGATATCATGTAACGGTTCATTGCTCACATGATGGAACATCACGACAACACCTCGACATCGAGGATACAAAGCACCCGTAACCCTATTGATTAGGCTCGTAGCTATCTCGGCCACTCTAAATATACGACGTCTTACACATTGGAGCATAACTAAAACCTAATCTTAAGTTTGCGACACAATGACTTCCAGCAATATATCGAAATATATTTAAGCACTGCATAAGGATTAGTAGCTCCAAGATAGTAGCTCAAATATGCAAATATACTGTTTATCGACGGGTCTTTTGAGGCTTTGATTGTGGTATCGTACAGCTTTATTCCGTTACCCTCAACACCCTGCAAAACATTCACCTCAATCGGATAAAAAGATAAATCGTACTCTTTCACCACTTTGCATGGAATATTTCGAACAGTTAGCAGATAACGTCTCGAAAGATACATGTCATTAATACCATATAAATCGAGCGTTACCTCCTCCGGATTTAAGCCAAGAGCCGCATAAAGAGCCACGTTATTTGAATATGCGTCATACGAAGTCAGTTCTGAGGATGGAGGCATCACAAAATGCTCCCGAACACCCCATTGCAGCGGTACTTGTGCAACATTTGTTTTTCCGCCATGTTCACCGGCTTCGCCACAATTCGTAGTGTAAGATATATATGGCGTTATAAAGCTTTTGTGAGTCTCTATCATATAGGCGTAGTAGTATTTCGACCAAGCACGCATCCAACGTTTAATGTTTGCCGGCATCTCTATCTCCTCATAGGAACGATTCTCATTATCAACAAGCCATGCACGAAAGCCGCTCCACATCGAATAAGTCAAACACTCGCCCGAAGTACACACATCCTGATGAAGATACACGTCGCTACCACTCTGCATAGGTGTAAATGGCAGCCCGACATATCCGTTACGAGGCATACTATATAAGGCAATACCGCACACGCAATCATCGTGTTCGTAAGCACTTAATGCAGCCTCTGTATAGTTGTAAAAATCAGGGGCTACAAATAGGTCATCCTCAAAGACTATCACAGCCCTAAAGTATTGGCTCATTTCAAAACATGAAAAGATATGTCGTTTTAACCCAAGCCTCTCTTTCTGAATATTCACATACAAATCACCATAAGGCCACTGAAAACTATTTACTGCATCATACAGTTCTTGATTTCCACTAGCGTCAATGCTTATTATTAAAGGAACATTATCAAACTTATATGTTGCAGACAACAATGAGTTTAATAATCGCTTCAGAGGGCCCAATCTATTGTATCCAACAACTATAATTGCCGTTCTTTCTCTATTTTCTACTCTATTTATTGCAGCAATATCCATAAACAAGTTACTTTATGACTCTTTTATATAGATAATATGGCAACATTGCCAGACTTCTAATATTAGGTCTTACTTTTATCAATTTCAAATAATACGGCCAAGCCTTCGAGGATTGACGACTCATCACATAGTGAAATATCAATCCTTCGTAGTGCTTAATAGCCGCTTGCGGATGAGCCTTGATAATATCAGCATACTCGGTTAGGAAGTGACCGTAAAATTTTATACATCGTTCATGCCTATCATCATAAAATGAAGCCTCGCTCATTCGCACAGAAGAGTGATTTACATAGACGCGAACAAGTGATTCTTGCAGAGCGGCAACCTTCCATCCTTGGTTGATAGTTCGCGCAACCAACGCCCAATCGGACATATCATTACCAATACCAGACAACCAGGTTCCTCCAACGGACTCGAAAGTTTCGCGACGAAACATCAATGTTGGAGTTCCGCATATCACAGAAGAAGCCACAGCTATTGGCAGCAATTCACGGCCTCCGTTATATTGAGCAATATGATCATATAGGAACTTTCCACTATTGCTATCATAATACGACATCGAACCATAAATAAAACCATAGTCCGAAGGTAGTGATAAAATCAGTGTAAGTTGCTTCTCTATCTTCTCGGGGAGATACTCATCGTCATCATCCAAAAAAGTAATATAACTACCCTTGGACAGAGAAAAGGCCGCTCTTGTTTGTTCTATCGGCCCACCCTCAATCTTAATATATTTGATATGCGGGTCATTGTACGATAAGACCACTGCTTCAGTATCATCCGTCGAACAGCCATCCGCTATAATATGTTCATAGTTTTGATAGCTCTGTCGTTGAATACTCTCAATACACCTCGGTATTAAGTGCGCCCGATTCTTGGTATTTGTAATAATTGTTACTAAAGGCTGTGCCATAACACCTTATAATCTTCCATCAATAATCTCTTTTGGACAGATGCCTTTCACGTCGTAGAGGACATGGTTGTCGGCCAAAAGAGAGGATATGTCTAACTCAAGAAACTCATTGTGTGCAACAGCCACGATAACCGCATCGAAGCGAGATGCAGGGATATCGTTCACAAGGTCAATACCGTACTCTCGCTTGGCTATCTCGGCCTTGGCCCACGGGTCGCATACCGTGATATTGAGATTATACTCGGCGAGTGCGCGGTAGATATCCACCACCTTGGTATTGCGCACATCGGGGCAGTTCTCCTTAAAAGTAAAGCCCAACAACAAAACATTGGCCCCGAGCACCTGCACTCCCTTCTTTAGCATCAGTTTAATGACCTGATTGGCTACATATTCGCCCATGCCGTCATTCATACGGCGGCCCGCCAATATAATCTCCGGATTATAGCCATAGCGTTGAGCACATTGGGCTAGATAGTAAGGATCGACACCTATGCAGTGACCACCCACCAAGCCCGGGCGGAATGGCAGGAAGTTCCACTTGGTACCGGCCGCCTCCAACACATCCTGCGTATCGATACCCATACGATTGAATATCTTCGAGAGTTCGTTCACAAAGGCGATATTTATATCACGCTGCGAGTTTTCGATAACCTTCGCCGCCTCGGCAACCTTAATAGTCGGCGCAAGGTGCGTACCGGCAGTGATTACCGACGAGTATATCTCATCGACATATCGACCCACCTCGGGAGTAGAGCCGGAGGTGACCTTCTTTATCTTATCGACCGTATGTAGTTTATCGCCCGGATTGATGCGCTCGGGCGAGTAACCTGCGAAGAAATCGACATTCAGTTTCAGTCCGCTGACACGCTCGACAACGGGGATACACTCATCCTCGGTAACACCCGGATATACAGTCGATTCATAGACCACCACATCGCCTTTCGAGATTACCTTACCTACGGTCTCACTCGCAGCATATAGCGGTGTAAGGTCGGGATTATTATCGGCATCGACAGGGGTAGGCACAGCCACAACGTAGAAATTGCAGTCGCGAATAGCCTCAATATCATTCGTGCAGACGAAACCGTCATCGATGGCCGACTGCAACAAGTCGTCTGCCACTTCCAACGTGGCATCGTGGCCTGCCATAAGCGCATCAACTCGCACCTTGTTCATATCAAATCCTACGGTCTGATACTTCGTAGAGAATAGTCGGGCAAGTGGCAAACCCACGTAGCCCAGACCTATTACACAAATCTTTGTTGTCATTTTGGGGAGGGTAATTTATATTTACTATTACTAAAGATTCTTCTTATACCACTCGATGGCCTCGTTTAGGCCTCGTGCAAAGTCGTACTCCGGCGCATAGCCCAGCAAACGCCTTGCCTTCGATATATCGGCATTGGAATGTTTGATATCGCCGGCACGCTCCGGGCCAAAGATAGGTTCTATATCCTTGCTCAACGCTTCGGTAAGGCTATGGTATATATCTATGAGGTACTCACGACCTCCGTATGCCACATTAAACGCCTCGCCGGCCACCTCACTCGGTGCAGCACAGGCCTTCAAGTTCGCCTCGATAACATTCTCAATGTATGTAAAGTCGCGACTCTGTCGGCCATCGCCATTTATTGTCGGTCGTTCATCATTTAGCAGTTGTTTGATAAACCTCGGTATAACGGCTGCATAGGCTCCATGTGGATCTTGGCGACGACCAAAGACATTGAAGTAGCGCAAGCCGTACGTATCTAAACCATAGTGCTTGGTGTATTGCTTGGCCCACTCCTCGTCGCACCGCTTGGTCAAGGCGTAAGGCGAGAGTAGATTGCCCTCCACGCCCTCCTGCTTCGGCAAATGCTCCTCATCGCCATAGACCGAAGAACTCGATGCATAGACAAACTTTTTAACGCCGCACTGTCGGGCTGCCTCCAACATATTCAACGTACCCTGAATATTATTGGCACAATAGAATAGCGGCATCTCTATCGAGCGTGGTACGCTACCCCATGCAGCCTGATTCAGCACATAATCCACGCCACGGCAAGCATTCATACAGGTATCAAGGTCTTTAATATCGCCTTTGATAAATTCGTATCGCGGATTATCCTTGAACAGATCGACATTAGCCTGCTTGCCGGTACTCAAATCATCCAAGCAGCGAACCCTATATCCGAGGTTCAGTATCGCTTCACATAAATTCGAGCCGATAAATCCCGCACCTCCCGTAACAAGGAAGAGCGAATCGCCCGGAAATTTCAAATCTTTGTAAGACATATATCTTTTTGCTTCTTTTTAATCCTTACTCAACAAGTCGCGGGTATAGACCTTCTCGCGGACGTCCGACAGCGACTCGTCGTTGCGGTTGGCGAGGATGACGCGAGAGAGCGACTTGAACTTCGCCAAATCATTGACCACCTCCGAGCCAAAGAAGGTCATGCCATCCTCGAGCGTCGGCTCGTAGATAATCACCTTCGCGCCCTTGGCCTTGATGCGCTTCATAACGCCCTGTATAGCACTATGGCGGAAGTTATCCGAGTTGGTCTTCATAGTCAGGCGATAGACGCCAATCGTGACATCTCGCTCCGCCGATGCATCCCACGCACTCGAGCCCACATAGTAGCCCGCCTTGGCGAGCACCTGATCGGCGATAAAGTCCTTGCGGGTACGGTTGCTCTCGACGATGGCCGACATCATATTCTGCGGCACGGCATCATAGTTCGCCAGCAGTTGTTTGGTGTCCTTCGGCAGGCAGTAGCCGCCGTAACCGAATGAAGGGTTGTTATAGTGCGAGCCGATACGCGGGTCGAGCCCCACACCCTCGATGATAGCGCGGCTATCGAGCCCCTTAACCTCGGCATAGGTATCGAGTTCGTTGAAGTAGCTCACGCGCAACGCGAGGTATGTGTTGGCAAAGAGCTTGACGGCCTCGGCCTCGGTGAGGCCCATAAAGAGAGTGTCGATATCGGGCTTCAGTGCCCCCTGCTGCAACAGTGCAGCAAACTCACGCGCCGCCTTATCGAGTCGCTCATCGCCCTCGGGGCGGCCAACGATAATGCGGCTCGGGTAGAGGTTGTCGTAGAGAGCCTTGCTCTCGCGCAAGAATTCCGGCGAGAAGAGGATGTTCTCGCTACCCATCTTGCGGCGTATCTGCTCCGTATAACCCACGGGCACAGTGCTCTTGATAACCATTATAGCCTGCGGATTGTGCTCCATAACCAATCGCACGACTGCCTCAACGGCCGACGTGTCGAAGAAGTTACGCTGACTATCGTAGTTCGTCGGGGCGGCGATAATCACATAGTCAGCCTCGGTGTATGCCTCCGCAGCATTGAGCGTGGCTCGGAGGTTGAGTTGACGCTCGGCGAGGTACTGCTCGATATATTCATCGCGTATAGGGCTTTGGCGGCGATTTATCAGATCGACCTTCTCGGGCACTATGTCCACGGCTACTACCTCATTATGCTGCGCAAGCAGCGTAGCCATCGACATTCCCACATATCCTGTTCCTGCAACTGCAATTTTCATAGACATCACAACGTTTACGCTTTTATCTCTGCATCAAACTTCGAGAACTCGGAGTTCTGAGACACGAACTCTGGCACAATACGCTTCATCAAGCGTACCATATCGGAGATATCGACCTTGCCGGCCAGGCTCTCCAAATCTCCAATCGGCCCAACCACCTTATCGTAGTCGTAGTCGCGCACCTTGGCGATGCGGATACGCTCGTGATTGGTAACGAATGTATTTTCGCCATTCGACAGCACCTCCTCATAGAGTTTCTCACCCGGGCGCAGACCCGTATATTCAATCTGTATGTCCTCGCCCAGCGTGAGGCCTGCCAAGTCAATCATACGCTCGGCCAAGTATGCGATACGCACAGGTTCGCCCATATCGAAGACAAATATCTCGCTGCCATTCGACATTATGGCGGCCTCCATAACAAGGCGGCAAGCCTCCGGAATAGTCATAAAGAAGCGTGTGATGTCGGGGTGCGTAACCGTCACAGGACCGCCCTTGGCAATCTGCTCTTTGAAGCGCGGTATCACCGAGCCATTTGAGCCAAGTACATTACCGAAGCGCGTGGTCACGAATTTCGTATTACCCTCTTTGCCGCCGCGCTCGATGGCGAGGCCTAACGATTGGACATATATCTCGGCTAAACGTTTCGTACAGCCCATGATATTGGTTGGATTTACAGCCTTGTCGGTCGATATCATTATCATCTTCTCGACATCGTACTCGATGCACTTGTCGGCAACATTCTTCGAGCCGATTACATTTACCAACACCGCCTCACACGGATTCTCCTCCATAAGTGGAACGTGCTTATAGGCAGCTGCATGAAATACTATCTGCGGGCAATACTTGCGAAACACAAAGTCCAAGCGCTGCAAGCTGCGCACATCGCCAATAATCGGCGTAAAGATTAAATTCGGGTATTTCTCTTCGAGTTCCAACCGAACATTGTGCACCGGCGTTTCGGCGTTGTCAAAGAGTACCAAATGCTTGATATCCAGAGTTGCCAATAATCTGCACAACTCCGAGCCTATCGAGCCTGCAGCGCCCGTCACAAGCACCGTCTTACCGCGAAAATATGCGACAATATCGTCCATCGACACCTCAATCTCCTCTCGGCCGAGCAAATCCTCAATGTTTATCTCGCGCACGGCATTGTTGTGTATCTTGCCATCCGGCAACTCGTCGATTTGCGAGGATATCAAAATCTTGACACCTTGGTGAACAGCGCAACGCACCAGATTATCCTGCTCGTTGCGAGCATCCTCGGCTGCAGCAAAGAGTATAGCCTCGATATTAAATCTATTCTGCAGTTCGACGAGCGACTCCTCATCCGTAAAGTGATAAATCGGATGCTCGGCGAGTGTATGGTTCTTCATCGACTTGCCACTCGTCAGAAATCCCACAACATTGTAGTGCGACGAGCCCTGCAAACGTGTAACCATAGCTGCCGACTTGGCATCGGTGCCATATATCAGCAGATTCACACGGTACTGATGTCGCATGTTTCTCTTCAACCTGTCGTAAACGGCAATCATCAGCAGTCGTGCGGCAATCAACAACGAAATGGAGAGTGTGACATCGAGCACCGTGGCCACCATCAGGCGGTTGCTTATGTACGGGCTGTCAAGTATCTCCTTGTGGAAGAGGATAAAGTTGCAGAATGCACTCAACATAAGGCTCTTGCTCAACACCGCAACAACCAGGCGCCACAGAATACGCAACGAAGCGAAGCGAATAACGCCTCTATACGACCTGAAAAGCCAAAACGCGATAATACTGAACAACACGGAGGCGAATATCAATGCCACCATATTGTTGAATGTAAAGAGGCTCTCGCCTATGAACGACCGCAGCGCAACAATAACGACGCCCGTCGAGAAGACCGATATCAGCGTGTCTATTATCAAGACAATCCAAGCCGACAGATAGCGGTCGAGAAATTTTTGTATGAAACGATGCATGTTTGTTGGGGGGGGTAATGTGAGGTATAATATTGTGGTTTTGTCGAATTGACAGGTTTATCGCTGCTTATACATCTCGTCGTAGTACTTCTCGTAGTCGCCTGACGTGATGTTGTCGAGCCACGATTGGTTATCGAGGTACCAGCGCACCGTGCGCTCGATACCCTCCTCGAACTGCAAGGATGGTTCCCAGCCGAGCTCCGTCTTGAGCTTCGTCGAGTCGATAGCGTAGCGCAGGTCGTGGCCGGCACGGTCCGTCACATAGGTTATCAAGTCGAGCGATGCGCCCTCCTCGTTGCCGAGCAGACGGTCCACCGTTTTGATAATGACCTTTATAAGGTCGATATTCTTCCACTCGTTGAAGCCGCCGATATTGTACGTCTCGGCAACGCCGCCACGATGGAAGATGATGTCTATGGCACGAGCATGGTCCTCAACATAGAGCCAATCGCGTACATTCTCGCCCTTGCCATATACGGGCAGTGGCTTGCGGTGACGTATATTGTTGATGAAGAGCGGTATCAGCTTCTCGGGGAACTGATACGGGCCATAGTTATTCGAGCAGTTCGTCACGATGGTAGGCATACCGTACGTATCGTGGAAGGCACGCACGAAGTGGTCTGACGAGGCCTTCGAGGCCGAATATGGCGAGTGTGGATTATACTTCGTGGTCTCGACGAAGAAGTCGTCACCAAAAGGTCCACCACCCGGCTCATCACCGCCCTCAAGGCGCGTAAGTTCCAGCGCACCATAGACCTCATCGGTCGAGATATGATAGAATCGCTTGCCCTCATAACGCTCGGGCAGCGATTCCCAATAGAGGCGTGCCGCCTGCAAGAGCGAGAGCGTACCCATCACATTGGTTCGTGCGAAGGTAAACGGGTCCTTAATGCTTCTATCGACATGGCTCTCGGCCGCAAGGTGGATAATGCCATCTATCTCGTAGCGGCGCAACAAGTCGAGGATGGTGTCGAAGTCGCAGATGTCGGCCTTGACGAATGTGTAGTTCTCGGCACGCTCGATATCGGCGAGGTTAGCGAGGTTGCCGGCATAGGTGAGTTTGTCGAGGTTTACGATGTGGTAGTCGGGATACTTCGTGACAAAGAGGCGCACGACGTGCGAGCCGATAAATCCGGCACCACCGGTAATCAAGATATTTTTCATATAGTCGTAGTTTCAGTTTCGTTATTTGTTCAACACAGCAATGCAGCGACGCAGCGACTCCTTCCAATGCGGCACCTCAACACCAAACGTGGCCTTGACCTTCGTTTTGTCGAGCACCGAGAAGTGCGGACGTCGCACCTTCGACGGGAATTCGTCGCTGTGACATGGGCGGATGTGACACACATTACCGCTCTGCTCGCAAATCTCCTTCGCGAAGTCATACCACGAGCACACGCCCTCATTCGAGTAGTGATATATGCCCTCTCGGTCCAGCATATCATCCTCGACAATGCGGCATATAAGCCCTGCGAGGTCGGCAGCATAGGTCGGCGTACCCACCTGATCGAATACCACCTGCAACATATCGCGCTCGGCAGTCAGTTGCTGCATCGTCTTCACGAAGTTGCGGCCGAACTCCGAGTAGAGCCATGCCGTGCGGAATATCATATATCGGCAGCCCGACGTGCGCACAGCCTCCTCGCCCGCGAGTTTCGTGCGGCCATAGACGCCAAGCGGCTCGGTTGGCTGCTCCTCGACACACGGCACACAGCCCGTGCCCTGAAAGACGTAGTCGGTCGAGATGTGTATCAATACCGCACCCACCTCGGCCGCAGCACGCGCCAAATTGGCCACGGCGCGGTGGTTGAGCAGGTCGGCCGTAGCCTCGTCATCCTCGGCCTTATCGACATTCGTATAGGCGGCACAATTGACGATTACATCGACCTTCTCGTCGCGCACTGCGCGGAGCACAGCCTCGGCGTCCGTAATATCGAGTTCGGCAACATCCGTGAAGATGTAATGATGTGTGCTCGAGGCGGCAGCAAGGCGCATCTCGTTGCCCAGCTGACCGTTAGCACCCGTCACAAGTATTGTTTTACTCTGCATAATAATCCGTATTGTAGTCAAAAAGCCACTCTGCATCCTTGAGCTTGCCGTGGCAGCAATCTTTTGCCGAAAGCTGCACCTTGTCGGTCGGCACGCGCCAATCGATGGCCAAAGCCTCATCATCCCAAGCAATAGCCCCCTCACTCTGCGGAGCATAGAAGTTATCGCACTTGTATTGGAAGACAACCTCCTCCGACAGCACCACAAAACCGTGAGCAAAGCCGCGCGGGATGAATAGCTGACGATGGTTCTCGGCCGTAAGCTCCACGGCGACATACTCGCCAAATGTCGGACTGCCCTTACGGATATCCACCGCCACGTCGAGTACCGCCCCCTTTACCACACGCACCAACTTGCTTTGGGCATGTGGCGGCTTCTGAAAGTGCAGACCGCGCAGAACGCCATACGACGACTTGCTCTCGTTGTCCTGCACAAAATGCACCTTGCGCACCTTCTCGTCGAACTCACGCTGCGAGAAAGACTCGAAGAAGTAGCCGCGTGCATCCTCAAAAATGCGCGGCTCGATGATGACCACCCCTTCGATAGCTGTTTTGATGACCTCCATTCTACTTGCGCTTTACGAGGTTTATCATATACTGCCCATAGGCATTCTTCTTCATCGGCTCGGCCAAACGCAGCAACTCCTCGTCACCTATCCAACCTTTGCGACAAGCAATCTCCTCGAGACAGGCTATCTGCACGCCCTGCCGTGTCTCGATAACCTCAACAAAGCGCGAAGCGTCGAAGAGCGACTCCTGCGTACCCGTATCGAGCCAGGCAAAGCCTCGGCCCAACACCTGCAACTTCAGCTCGCCATCGCGGCGAAACCAATCATTGACTGTCGTAATCTCGAGCTCGCCACGCGCCGACGGTTTGATGTTTTTGGCCACCTCGACCACCTTATTCGGGTAGAAGTAGAGGCCCACAACCGCATAGTTGCTCTTCGGCTGTTGCGGCTTCTCCTCAATTGATAACACATTACCCTCGGCGTCAATCTCGGCCACACCAAAACGTTCCGGGTCAGGCACAGCATAGCCAAAGACCGTAGCTTTGTGCTCCAACTCGGCCGTCTCGACAGCCTTCTTCAACATACCCGAAAAGCCTTGACCATAGAAGATATTATCGCCCAAGACCAAACACGCACTATCATCGCCAATAAACTCCTCGCCGATAAGAAAGGCCTGCGCCAAGCCATCGGGCGACGGTTGCTCGGCATACTCAAAATGCACGCCATAGTCACTTCCATCGCCCAGCAGACGACGGAAACCCGGCAGGTCATGAGGTGTCGAGATAATCAAAATATCACGAATACCGGCCAACATCAGCGTCGATATAGGATAATATACCATCGGCTTGTCATAGATGGGCAGCAATTGCTTGCTCACACCCTTCGTAATCGGATAGAGACGCGTTCCGCTGCCTCCCGCCAAGACTATTCCTTTCATATCTTCGATTGTTTTATATTTTTCATTTTTGGGTTTGCCACCTCGTCTTTTTGTTCTCTCACCAACCAGCCCCTACCAAAGGTAGCTTTCAAAGTCGCGTTCGCCACAGGGCATACCCTCGGGGCTTTGAGATACAATAAACGCACTGTACCTCAATTACTTACGGCGGCCTGCTCGATTTCTTGCCGCCATCCTCATTCGGCGTTGCCGCAAAGAGGCTCGTATAAACTATACAAAGATAGTTGATTTTATCGAAACTACCTAATCTTTTGCCGTTTTTTTTATCTTTTTTCGAGATTTTCATCTTCATCTGTCGCAACAATCTGACAACAACCCCATGTTTATCGAAAAACAACAAAACATATTCATCGACAAAACGCCTGCAGCAAATAAAATTTCACATCTCACTATTAAGACATTTAGAACACTACCCCAAAACTCATCTGCTGTCTATACACACTACACCCGGTCCTCAAGAAAAAGAGCAACCCGCATCCGTATAAGCTGCGTTATAGTCAATTACACAAAGATTTCAACGCTTCAGACAACATATATAACGCAGCAAAATCGACAATCCCAAAACCGAACAACGTACATCACACAAGCGCAATTTGCGACATCCGACACCGCAACTCTTCACCACTGTCCGGATACCACATTTTGCAAATCATCAAAAATTTTATATTTTTGTCTGCGATAATGAAATTACTTTAACCTATCAGCTATGAAAAAACTATTTTTATCACTGCTCCTTTCGTTGTTTGTCTTTGCCGTGCAGGCCGAGGCCATATCGAACTACAAGGAGCTCGTTGCCTTCGCAAAGGCCGCAAACAAGGGCGAGAGTATCGCCGCTTGGCAGAACGAGAAGGGCATTGTCTGTCTTGATGCCGATATCGACATGAAGAAGGGCAAGAAGTTCCCTACGATTAAAAAGTTTACGGGCCGCTTCGACGGCTGCGGACACAAACTCTACAATTGGCAGGCTCGAGGCGCTCTCTTCCACGAGATTACTCCGGGTTCCTACATCCGCAACCTCACCATCGACGAGAGCTGCTCGCTGACTATCAGCACAAAGGCAAACGAGGAGGTGGTTCACATCGGCTTCTTCGTAAATATCAATCGCGGTCGCATCTACAACTGCCACAACAAGGCCAATATCGATATCACCACGGTAGGAGCCATCAAGAACTTCTTCATCGGTGGTGTGGCTGGCAACAACCACTTCATCATCTACCGCTCGACCAACTCGGGTAATATCACCATGCGCACGAGTGCCACGACACATGGCAAAAAGGCTATATACGCGCGCATTGGCGGTATCGCTGGCGCCAATATGGGCAAGCTCAGCACGGGTGCAACCATCGCTCGATGTGTGAACATGGGTGGTGTAACCTACCTCGGCGAGTTCGCAGCAATCAATATCGCCGGTATCGTCGGCGAGTCGTCGAAGGCCACAACCAAGTATTGTGTCAACAAAGGCAACGTAGTGGCCGTAACACAGCCTCTGCCTGCCAACATCAAGCGAAGCAAGACCGTATATGCCGGCGGTATCACGGCGTGGGCCAACAACGACATCATCTGCTGCGACAACTTCGGTCAGATTCTCGTATCGGGCACCCACACCCCTAACGTTGCCGGCATCTGCGCCAATGCAAACGCAGGTATGAACATCAATGACTGTACGAACTACGGTCTTGTGAAGGTAAACGAGGATTCCGCAGCTTGGGTAGGCGGCATCGTTGCCGGTGTCAGAAAGAATGTGCACATTGCCGGCTGTATCAATCATGGCGACATCGTCTACGAATATAAGAGCACGCGCCCGGCACGCATAGGCGGTATCGCTGCCAACATCGTCACCGCCAAGACTGCCAAGTTCGGAGCTTTCGTCCGCAACTGCGCCAACTACGGCAAGATTATCAACAACTCGTCGTGGAAGAACTCCTGCACGGGAGGAGTCGTAGGCTGTTCGAGCGGATACTACAACAAGAAGACGGGCAAGACTGTCAAGCCGGCCGTCGTTTCGTGCGCCAACTTTGGCGAAGTGCAGAGCGCAGGCGGCTACAAGAAGAGTGTCGTAGCGTACAGCAAGCACTCCGACGAGCGCGGTGAGTACTTCAACGATTGGGCCGAGAAGGCCGAACCTCGCGCCGACGGCAAGAATCTCTATGGCCGCATCACCGACACCAACGGTAACCCTGTCGCAGGTGTAGTAGTGAGCGACGGCACGCAGAGTGTCAAGAGCGATCCTAACGGCTACTACGCCATGAAGAGCAACCTCAACAACGCTCGCTTCGTTCAGATATCTATCCCATCAGGGTACGAGATTCCGACGGTTGGCAATCGTCCGCAGTTCTTCCGCCGCATACCACGTTTCTCGACGGGCGCAAAGGCTAACTTCGTGCTCACGAAGCGTGCAAATCCTACCGATGAGTTTGTCCTCGCAATGATTGGCGACCCTCAGACTCGCGGTCTGGGCTACGACAACTCGACAGAACGTTTCCGCGACGTCCTGCTGCCGGATATCGCCACATACAAGAGCAGCACCGACAAGGAGGTATATGCCATCAACCTCGGCGACCTCGTCTATAACTGGATGACGGGCTATGATGACTACGTAGATGCGTTGGCTACGGCCGCAACGCCTATGTTCAGCGTCATCGGCAACCACGACCAGGATCAGCACAACCTCATGGAATCGCACCTCGCAACTCCTTATTTCGAGACCTACCTTGCCCCTGTGAACTACTCGTTCAACATTGGCAAGATGCACTTCATTGCCGTGAACAACATCCATTACGGTCGTGCCACGAGCAAGAATCATTACAAGACCGGTCTCGAGAACTACACCTACAAGTGGTTGGAGAACGACTTGAAGCACGTTTCGCCGGAGACGACCATCGTATTCTGCGGTCACGACCAGATATTCAGCGGTCGCTCCAACAATTTCAGCACCAAGAAGGTAAACTACAAGAAATACAGCAAGTTGCTCTCGAAGTACAACAAAGTGTATGCTTGGGCAGGCCACTTGCACCAGAACCACAGCTACGACTACGCTACGGCTTCGGAGAAGTATAAGCATTTGAAGAATATCGAGACCATCACCGTAGCTCGTTGCATCGGCCAGCTACGCCTCAACCACGAGCTCAATGTCGATGGTACGCCTAACGGCTACATGGTTGCCGAGGTTAAGGGCGACACGATGGAGTGGTACTACAAGACCGTAGGTCGCGATCGCTCGTATCAAATGCGCACCTACTCGCCGGCTCGCACGGGCGACGGCTATGTGAAGGCCAACATCTGGAACCACTCGTCATCCACTTGGTCGAATCCTGAGTGGTGGGAGAATGGCGTCAAGGTTGCCGATATGGAGGTAGCCAAGGGAGAGGCAGACCCTGACTATATGAAGATCTACGAGAGCCTTGCTGACGTGAAACTCAGTGCTACAGCTCGTAAGTACTCCAGACCATCCAAGAAGATTCCGTTCCTCTTCCGCGTGAAGCCGAGCGAGGGTGCTCGCTCGGGTGAGATTCGCGTTACCGACCAATTCGGCGTCACTTACTCCGAGAAGGTTGAGTGGTAATCTTCACTGTCACGCTACAAGGGGTTGCCTAACGTAATCGGTTGGCAACCCCATTTTTAGAATACCAACACAAGACCACAACTATGAAGAGACTTTTTACTCCTATAATTACGGCTCTGCTCCTTCTCGCCACAGGATGCAGCAATGCTCCTACCATGTCACAGGAGGAGGCCGATGCCTATCGTCGCGCCGACAAACTTATGAAGAAGATGACTCTTCGCGAAAAACTCGGACAGCTCGAGCAGTTCATCACCCGCAAGGGTGTTGTGACGGGCCCCGAGGGCGTGAAGCGCGACATCGAGAGTGCCATACGCAACGGCGAGGTGGGCTCCTTCCTCTCGGTATTCAACCGCGAGGATAGCCATCGCCTGCAGAAGATTGCCATCGAGGAGTCGCGCCTCGGTATTCCGCTTATCATCGGCTGCGACATCATTCACGGTTGCCGCATCATCTTCCCCGAGAATCTCGCTATGTCTTGCTCATGGAACATCGAGGCTATAGAGCACTCGGCACGCATTGCTGCCGAGGAGAGTGCCGCTTCGGGCATCCATTGGACTTTCTCGCCCATGTGCGACATCTCGACAGACCCACGTTGGAGCCGTGTTTCGGAGGGTGCTGGCGAAGATCCGTACCTCGGCGCAAAGATTGCCGCCGCTATGGTGCGTGGCTATCAGGGCGACGATCTATCGGCTCCTAACACCATCGCTGCGTGCGTAAAGCACTTTGCCGCCTATGGCGCAGCACAGGCAGGCCGCGACTACCACACGGTCGATATGTCGGAGCTTATGTTCCGCGATCGCTACCTCCCGCCTTACATTGCGGCATTGGAGGCCGGTGCCGTAACGGTTATGTCGTCGTTCAACGACTTTATGGGCGTTCCAGCATCGGGCAACCGCTGGTTGTTGCACACTCTTCTGCGCGAGGAGTTGGGATTCACGGGTTTTGTTGTATCGGACTGGAATGCCGTACACGAGATGATTATCCACGGCGTGGCGGCCGACGGCAAGGATGCCGCAGAGCTCGCGATGAAGGCGCACCTCAATATGGATATGGTCGGTGGCGACTATATCGCCTATGGCGAGGAACTCGTCAAGGAGGGCCGCATATCGGAGAAGCTTATTGACAACTTATGCCGCGAGGTTTTGGCCGTGAAATACCGCCTTGGTCTATTTGAGGATCCGTACAGATACGGCTCGCAGAATCAGAACGAGGCCTACTATCGCCCCGAGAATATGGAATTTGCCCGCAAGGTGGCCGGCGAATCGATGGTGCTGTTGAAGAACGACGGCGTGCTACCACTCGCCAAGGATACGAAGATTGCTCTTATCGGCCCATTTGCCGATGCACCGAAGGATCAACTTGGTGCGTGGCGCGGCAAGGGCGAGCCCGAGCGCTCCATCACTTTCCGTCAGGCTCTCGAGGAGCGTTTCGGCAAACAGAACGTGCTCTACACGAAGGCTTGCGAGTGCGGCAAAGGCGTCGATAGAGTCGTGGAGGGCGGTATCCGTGAGGCCGTGAAGCTCGCAAAGCAGGCCGACGTTGTGCTCCTCTCGATTGGACTTTCGGGGTGGCATAGCGGCGAGTCGCGCTCGCGTGCCGAACTTACTGTCCCTGCGCCACAGCAGGAGCTGCTCGATGCACTGAAAAAGACAGGGAAGAAGATTGTCGTACTCCTCTCGACAGGCCGTGCGATGGATATCCGCAACGAGGTCGAGAAGGCCGATGCGGTGCTCCTCACATGGCACGCCGGCACGATGGCCGGCCCTGCCGTTGCCGACATCGTTTCGGGCGACACGAACCCTTCGGGCCACCTCACCATCTCGTTCCCTTACAGCGTAGGTCAGGTGCCCGTACACTACAACGCCAAGACCACGGGCCGCCCGGCCAAGGACCAGTATAAGGCAAGTGGCTACAGCTCGAGCTATGTCGATATCCAGAACGCACCTCTCTTCCCATTCGGCTATGGTTTGAGCTATACGGAGTTCGAGTATTCGGACTTGCAGGTACTTACACCGGAGGTTAAGCTCGGTGGCACAGTGAAGGTCAGCGTCAAGGTCAAGAACGTAGGCAAGCGTGCCGGCGACGATGTAGCGCAGCTCTACATCCGCGATGTTGTGGCCGAGACCACACGCCCTGTCCGCGAGTTGAAGAGCTTCGAGCGCCTCACTCTCGCTGCCGGCGAAGAGCGAGTTGTCGAGTTCGAGGTTCCAACTTCGGATTTGGCATATTGCCACAGCGACATGAGTTTCAAGGCCGATGCCGGCGACTTTATCGTATGGGCAGGTGCCGACTCAAACGCTACGCTCCAGGGCGAGTTCAAGATTGTAGAATAACAACACACTAAAAAAAGCACTATGAAGAGATACATCATCACACTTATGGCCTTGGTCGGCGCTATCGCCTTTGCCTCGGCCGAGAGCCGCGCCGACCGCCTTATTCGCGAACTCAACAACCCGAAGTCGGAGTATGTATTCGTGGCAGCACACCGCGGCGACTGGCGCAACTTCCCCGAGAATACGCTGGAGGCCGTCGAATCGGCTATCCGCATGGGATGCGACATCGTCGAAGTTGACGTACATCGCACAGCCGACGGCCACCTTGTATGTATGCACGACCGTACCATCAACCGCACGACAAACGGCAAGGGCCGCATCAAGGAGCTGACGCTCGACTCTATCCGCAACTGCAAGATTCGCACGGGCCACAACCGCCGCACGAGTCGCTATAAGGTGCCTACACTCGAAGAGATGCTCGACGTATGCCGCGGCCGTGTGCTTATCAATATCGACAAAGGCTGGGACTACTACGACCAGATTCTCGCTATGTTGAAGGAGCGCGGGATGACCAACCACGTCATCATCAAGAGCAGCAAGTCGCCCGAGCTTGTCAAGGCGCACCTCGCAGCTCACAGCGAGAACATGCTCTATATGCCTGTCATCAACTACACCTACAATGGTTGGATAGAGAAGAGGCATCGTCAGCTCTTCAAAGACTACCTCAACAGTTCACTCCCGATGATTGCCTACGAAATTTGCTGGGATGGCACGATGAAGGACGAGCACAAGATCTTCGAGCAGGTGGCCGCCAATGGCAAACGCATCTGGGTTAATACCTTGTGGGATTCGATTTGCGGAGGCACGGAGAAAGGCTTGGAGGATGACCGCGCCGTATGGGGAAACGAAGAGGCCATCTACGGTAAGGTGCTCGCCACAGGAGCTTCGATGATTCAGAGCGACCGCCCGGAACTTCTGATTAAGTATCTCGAATCGAAGGGCCGCAGAACACTCAAATAGGCATACGCAACTCAAAAACAACAGTTGGACATGATAAAGCGTTTCAAGCAATTTTACAGCATCAGCAAGGCAAAGCCTCTGCGCACAGACCTCGACAAACAGGGGCAGCACAAGTACCACCGCTCGTTGGCGCTTCAATCATTCGTGGCAGGTACGCTCGGTTATAGTCTCTATTATGTATGTCGTACGTCGCTCAACGTGATGAAGAAGCCGATCCTCGACAGCGGAATGCTCGATGCTACGCAGTTGGGTATCATCGGTTCGGCACTCCTCTTCGCCTACGCAATAGGCAAGCTCGTCAATGGTTTTATCGCCGACCACTGCAACATCAAGCGGTTTATGGCTACGGGACTGCTCGTCTCGACATTGGCCAACCTTACGATGGGTATAGTCGGCATCTTCGGCTCGAACAACGAGTTTGTCGGCGAGGCGATGATTCCTTCGGCCGTCACATTCATTATCTTTGCGGTGATGTGGGGCATCAACGGCTGGTCGCAGTCGATGGGTGCTGCGCCTGCAATTATCGCCCTCTCACGTTGGTTTCCACTCTCGCGCCGCGGCACCTTCTACGGTTTCTTCTCGGCCAGCCATAACATTGGCGAGTGGCTCTCCTTCATCTTCGTAGGAGCTATCGTTGCCGCCTCGGGCTGGCAGTGGGGCTTCTTCGGAGCGGCCATCGCCGGAACTATCGGCATCGTCATCATCCTCTTTATGATGCACGACACGCCGGAGAGCAAGGGACTGCCATCAATCGAGGAGCTCTCAAACGAGAAGCCGAGCGAGCATGCCGCTGCCTCGGCCAAGGAGGCACAGCGACTTGCATTGCGCACCCCTGCCGTATGGATTTTGGCCCTTGCCTCGGCATTTATGTATATATCGCGCTACTCGCTCAACTCGTGGGGCATCCTCTTCCTTCAGGAGGAGAAGGGCTTCCCACTCGAGAGTGCCACCTTCATCATCTCGATTAATGCCTTGTTGGGTATCGTCGGTACGGTGCTGGCAGGCTGGATGTCCGACGTGCTCTTCAAGGGCGACCGCAAGGGTCCTGCTCTCGTATCGGGCATTATGCTTTCGGCGTCGTACATCCTATTTATCTATGGAGGCAACGCCTATTGGATAAATATCGCCTCGATGGTGCTCTTCGGCATCGCTATCGGCGTGCTAATTGCCTTCCTCGGGGGCCTTATGGCCGTAGATATCGTTCCGCGCAAGGCTACGGGTGCCGCCCTCGGCATTGTGGGCTGCGCAAGCTATATCGCTGCAGGCATTCAGGATGTAGTGAGCGGATGGCTTATCGACAACAACATCACCGAGACCATCAATGAGCTCGGCGAGACGGTCAAGCACTACGACTTCTCGCAGGCGGCCATCTTTTGGATTGGCGCCTCGGTAGTATCATTCCTGCTACCGCTTCTCAACTGGCGACACAAGGTGCAGGAGGAGTAATCCGCACCGCGTTCCACAAGCAGAGGGGCTGTCGCAACCGTTTGGTTGGACAGCCCCTCTTTTTTTCGACAGTAGTTGCATTTTTATCAGCTAAGTGGCATGCCACTATTCAACAGCGTTGCGTATATCCACCGAGATATAGCACTCTTTTCTATTAAGAACCAATTTATAATCTTTGTTGATTATCAGGCCTGGTGCATCAGAGAAATTAACTTACCTATTTTTTTTATCGTCCAAGGTAGCGACTTGGCATATTTTTGGCTTGGGGTGGATAGCTTTATCTATATTCGAAATGAGAAGAGTTATTATCCACTCCGCCTCGGCCGAGTTTAGGAGGCTGCTGCGGGGATTGCTGGTTGATGCAGATTGCAACATCGAGCATATCGCCTCACGCGAGGCACTGCTCGATGCCTGTCGCGATATGCAGTGCGACCTTATTATGACCGACGACGTGCGTATGTTTCAGTCGGGCGACGACGTGGCATGCGCCCTGCAAAGGGTACATCTGCCACGCATCGTATTGCTGTCGCACGATGCGAGTGAAGATACGGTACTCGCACTACTCGAGGGGTGTGTGAGTCGCTATGTTGTACTGCCCTGCGAGCCGTCACGCCTGCGACGTATGGCTATGCAGTGCATAGAGTAGAGCACTATGGAGAGGTTTGCCGACTTATCGCTCGATACGATGATGGCCGTAGTAGCCATATTGGGCGTATTGTGCCTTCTATTGAACGTAAAGCGTATGATGTGGCTTGCCGAGCGACGGTTACGCCTACAAGCTATCGGTGAGGTGGCCGAACTTGTCGGAGCTGCCGATGCTCCGTGCTACCGCACGATTGATGCCTTGGTCGAGCGATATCCGTCATCAATTCTGTCCGAGGCACTATCCGAAGTTGCGGAGCATATATGCGGCATACGGCTCTACCGTGTGGCGATGATTGCCGAGCGCAGCGGCATCTACGAATATCTGCAACGCAAGGCGGCGTGCAACACCTCGCTACAACGTGCACGTTATCTGGCTCTGCTCGCCAAGTTCCCACTCTCGCGCCGCTATGGCGACTATGTGGCTATGTACCTCGACGACAGCGACAGCCGTGTGCGCTTCTACGCCTTTGTCGTACAACTCGTTGCCGACTCCGAGGCTGCAGTACGGCGACTCGCAGCCTTCGACCGTATGCTCGCGCCCTTCGAACTTGCCACACTGCTCTACCTTCTACGCCGCGGCGACTCGCCGATAGCCTACACGCCGCTGTTGTGCTCCGAGAGTTGCAATCTGCGAATGCTCGGTATGATGGTCGCAAGTCACTTTGGCGACACAGAGTGCGAGTCGCTGCTCCACAAGATTGTAGGGCGCGATGACGACACCTCGGTCGAGGCCCTCTATGCTCTCGCCTCAATACGTGGAAGCGTGGCACACGACGACGTGCGACACCTCGTAAACCGCTTATCGGCGCCACGACGGCGCTCGCTTTGTCGCCGCCTTGCTCACGAGGGGTACTCCTGCAAAGCCATCGAGTCGCTTCTCGACACGCACGAACAGCAATACTTCGAAGAGTTATCCAACTCCTATAAACGACCTATATTATGCAGCTAATTGCCCTTCTACTCTTCATCGTCGCGCTACTACTGCTCGTCGGGGCTCTCGTCTCGGCATGGCGACGACGCGACATATCGGCCGACAAACTCTTCGACGTTGAGCATACGTTGCTACGCAATCGTGTGGCCAACATAGGGGTTTCGATGGTACTCCTCGCACCGCGCAGTATCGAAGCTATTACCAATCTGCTCAATACGCTCTACCCTGCAACTGAGCTTGTTGTGACAATCGACTCGCATCGCCAAAATGCGCTGCTGCGCCGCCTCATCGAGCGTTATGCGATGATTGGTGTAGAACATCGCCACCTCATCGGCTGCAATAGTCATGTTACGGGGCTCTACCGCTCACGTCGTCGCGCCTTTCGGCAGCTGGTGGTCATAGAGACGGAAGAGGCCGAAATGAGCTTCGAGGTTGCCGTTGCCGCAGCAACCTACGACCATATACTCCGCGTGCCGCGCGGTGCCGTGCTCGAGGAGCACGCCGTAGGGCGTATGGTTGCCGAACTTGGGAGTGCCGAGAGTATAGCAACAACAGGAGTTGTGTCGCTGACGGGAGCTACATTGCAACTTATGCCTCGCACGGGCGATAATAACATAGGTATAAGATATGTGGTGCGCCCCTTGGCATGGTACGATACACGGCCCGCCTACGCACTCTTCGCAGCCATTGGCATTACGCTCGGCACTGCCGCCTTGGCACTGCTCACGAAGGAGCCGCTGGCGAGCGCCGCGGCTATGTCGCTTTGTGGTGTGCTACTCTGTGCGATGTGCGTTGCTGCGCGTATGTTGTCGCAAAAGTCGCTTCTTCGAACATTCTCGGCTGTCGTTGAAAATTTTTATGAGGATTTACTCGTTTATATGAAGAAAATATCGTACCTTTACTTACGCAAACTTTAAAACGTAGTTATGCTCACATCAGACATTTGCGCCTACCTTCTGCCGCGAGCCTTCAATGCCGCTGTGCGTGCCGGTGCCGAGATTATGAAGGTCTATAACAGCAGTGATGATTATGACATCACTGTCAAGGTAGATAATACCCCACTGACGATTGCCGACCGCCTCGCGCACAACAAGATAAAGGAGGTCTTGGGCGACACGCGCATACCTATTCTCTCGGAGGAGGGGCGCGAGATGCTCTACGACGAGCGTCGCAATTGGGAACTCTTTTGGTTGGTCGATCCCCTCGACGGCACTGTCGAGTTCATCAAGCGCAACAACGAATTCACCGTCAACATAGCCCTTATGGCCGACAATAGGGCACTCTGCTCGGTCATATATGTTCCATATCTGGCCAAGGCCTATATTGCCGAGCGTGGCTCCGGTGCCCACCTTTTGTGCTCTATCGAGCCGAGCAGCGACGCATCATACACCTACGAGCAGCTACACTCGGCAGCCACACTGCTGCCTCTCGCCGAGGCTGCACATACGCCATTCCGTGTCGCCGTGTCGCGCTCTCACCAGACGGCCGAGACCGAGCAGTGTGTGGCCAACATGCGTTCGCAGCACCCCGACCTCGAAGTTATCGAGCAGGGCAGCTCCTACAAGTTCTGCCTTCTGGCCGAGGGGCGTATCGACTACTACCCTCGTACCACACACACCTACGAGTGGGACACTGCAGCTGCCGAACTTATACTCTCCGAAGCCGGGGGCCTCACGCGCACGCTGCCCGAGTACTCCGAGTTACACTACAACAAGGAGGATCTGCACAACCCGTGGTTCGAGTGCTTCGCCCGAAAATAGGGTTGCCATCAACATTTTGCGGTCTTTGCCTATGCAGAGGCCGCTTTTTTATGCGGCAACAAGAACAAAAAGCAGAAAAATTTGGATTTTAGTTTTTTATTACGATTTTTATTCGTATATTTGCGGGCTGAATTATTAGTTCAACACAAAACAATTTAAGTTAAATGTTTGTAATAGTAGAGATTGCAGGTCAGCAGTTCAAGGCTGAGAAAGGTCGTAAGCTCTTTGTTCACCGTCTTGCGGGCGAGGTAGATTCGTCTGTGAGCTTCGACAAGGTCCTGCTCGTAGAGAACGGCGGTCAGGTTAAGGTTGGCGCACCTGTTGTAAAAGGCGCTAGCGTAAAGTGTAAGATTCTCAAGCACCTGAAGGACGACAAGGTCTTGGTGTTTAAGAAGAAGCGCAGAACTGGTTATCAGAAGTGCAACGGTCATCGCCAGTACCTGTCGCAGATTTTGATTGAGGACATTGTTGCATAACCCTAAAAAACTGTTAGAGAAGTATGGCACACAAAAAAGGTGTAGGTAGTTCGAAGAACGGCCGTGAGTCGGAGAGCAAACGACTCGGTTTGAAGCTTTTCGGTGGTCAGTTTGCTAAGGCAGGCAACATCATCGTTCGTCAGCGTGGTACTGTTCACAACGCAGGTGAGAACGTAGGTATGGGCAAGGATCATACCCTCTTCGCACTCGTTGATGGTACGGTAGTCTTCACCAAGAAGACTAACAACCGCTCGTATGTAAGCGTTAAGCCGCTCGCATAATCGGCGTAATAAACGCTTTGCACACAAGTGAGTGTCCTGCGGGACGCTCACTTGTTTTTTTATTACCTAACAATACTAAAATCCACCTCATCCTATCTTATTTTATCTATTTTTTTTGTTTTTATATGACTATTTCGTATTTTTGCGAAAACATATAATAGAAGACGTAGATTTTAAAAACAGAATGAAGTATTTCTTTTTAACACTTATTGCAGCAGTAGTCGGGATGACAACTGCCGTAGGCCAGATTACCGGCGTTGAGTTGGCACGCAACAAGCAGGGCACAGCCTTCCAGACCAACGAGAACGATATGCTTGTTCGCCACGTCGAGATGGAGGCCCCGATTGTTGTTTGCGGAGGAGGTCTTTCGGGTATATGCGCAGCTGTTTCGGCCGCGCGTCACGGCTCGAAGGTAATCTTAATTCAGGATCGCCCGATGCTCGGCGGCAACGCCTCGAGCGAGATGCGTATGGGCATCGTGGGTGTGCGCGAAAATCAATGTCAGGAGGCCGGTATTCTCGAAGAGATGCAGTGCCGCAACTTCTACTACAACCCATTGCAGCGCTACCCTCTCTGGGATGACATCTTCTACTCGACGGTTGTCGAGGAGCCTAACATCCGCCTACTGCTCAACACGTCGGTGCGCGACGTGGTGATGCGTGGCGAGGAGATTGCCGCCGTGAAGTGCTGGAACTCCAACAACTACACCGAATATACCATCTCGGGCAAGCTCTTCATCGATTGCACGGGCGACGGTATTCTCCGACTCTCGGGTGCGAAGTATCGCCGAGGCACCGAGGCCAAAAGCACATACAACGAAGAGCACCTATCCACTACCGTAGCCAATAATACGACTATGGGCAACTCCATCCTCTTGCAATTGCGCAAAACAACCGAGCATCGCCCATTCTATGCTCCTTCGTGGGCCTATCACTTCACGGATGAGGATTTCAACTATGCGACTCCTAAATCAACCATTCCGGGTGTAAAGATTCACTACAAATATCTCAATCAGGTCTCCGACAATAACTTTTGGTGGATTGAGTGCTCGGGCAAGGCCTTTGACACCATCTTCGATGCCAACGAGATTCAGTACGAGCTGAAAAAAATTGCCTATGGCGTCTGGGAGTATATTAAGAATCATCCTGACGGCCGCGCTCATGATTTCGAGTTGGTGTGGATAGGCTCGATTCCGGGCAAACGCGAGTCGGCACGCTACGTCGCCCCACACACCCTTACAGAGCAGGATGTAGTATCTGGCGGTCACTTCGAGGATGTTGTGGCCTATGGCGGCTGGGGACTCGACGACCACAATCCTAACGGCTTCCACAACAAAGGCCCTGCCGGCTACGACTACCCTATCAAGCAGGGCTACGGCATCCCTTACGACTGCCTCTACTCGGTGAATGTTCCGAACCTGATGTTCGCCGGTCGTGATATCTCGACCTCGCACATGGCCTTCTCGGCGACACGCGTAATGGCTACCTGCGCACTTATCGGTCAGGCTGTCGGCACGGCTGCCGATATGATTATCGACAAGGGTACTACCCCTGCCGGCCTGCGCAAAGATTACATCAAGGAGCTTCAGGATGTGCTGGAGGATGACGACTGTATGCTGCCATATCGCTGGCGCAAGATATATCCGCTCACGGCAGCTGCCAAAACGACAGCCGAGAACGAGCCTATGCGTAACGGCATAGACCGCGAGTGGGATGGCCAGGACAATGGTGTCTATGCCGCCACGGGCGAGAAGCACCTCGCCTACACCTGGGCAAAGCCTGTTTCGGCGTCGGGTGTGCGCTTCATCTTCGACTCGGACTTGAAGGTACGCGGCAAGCGCATGCGAAAGTTGGAGGAGACCTCCGAGCGTGCCAAGATGCCTGCGGAAATGGTGCGTGACTTCCGCGTTGAGGTGCGCATTCCGGCCACCGACAAGAAGAGCAGCAAGCTCCACGTTGCAGACCCTATGGCCGGCGAGTGGAAGACCGTAGCCACCGTGAAAGACAACTACCGTCGCCTCGTGAAGCTCGACTTCGATGCGGTCGAGACTGACGGTGTGCGTATCGTTGTCGATAAGACGTGGGGGGCCGACAAGGCTCATATCTTCGCCTTCGACGTGAAGTAATACTAGCTAAAATCATACATACAACTATATGAAAAACAGAATTTTACTACTAATGACAGTGGCCGCTATCCTCTTCTCGGCAACTGCCGTAGGCCAGATTACCGGCGTTGAGTTGGCACGCAAAAAGCAGGGCACAGCCTTCCAGACCAACGAGAACGATATGGTTGTTCGCCACGTCGAGATGGAGGCCCCGATTATTGTTTGCGGAGGAGGACTTGCCGGCGTCTGCACAGCTGTTTCAGCAGCGCGTCACGGCTCGAAGGTAATCCTAATCCAGGATCGCCCGATGCTCGGCGGCAACACCTCGAGCGAGATGCGTATGGGCATCGTGGGTGTGCGCGAGGATCAATGCCAGGAGGCAGGTCTTATCGAGGAGATGCAGTGCCGCAACTTCTTCTACAACCCATTGCAGCGTTACCCGTTGTGGGATGATGTCATCTACTCGACAGTTGTTGAGGAGCCTAACATCCGCCTACTGCTCAACACGTCGGTGCGCGACGTGGTGATGCGTGGTGAGGAGATTGCCGCCGTGAAGTGCTGGAACTCGAACAACTACACCGAATACACCATCTCGGGTAAACTCTTTGTCGATTGCACGGGTGATGGTATTCTCCGCCTATCGGGCGCGAAGTATCGTCGTGGTATGGAGGCCAAGAGCACATACAACGAGTCGTATGTCACCAACGAGCAGTCAACGAACTACACGATGGGCAACTCCATCCTCTTGCAGTTGCGCCTTGCCGAGAAGCACCACCCTTTCAAGGCTCCCGATTGGGCCTACCACTTCACGGATGAGGACTTCGACTATGCGACACCAAAATCGACCGACCCGAAACAGAAACTCAACTACAAGATTATTTGGCGTGCCCACGACAACAACTTCTGGTGGGTTGAGTGCTCGGGCATAAAGTTCGACACTATCTTCGATGCCAACGAGATTCAGTACGAGCTGAAGAAGATTGGTTACGGTATCTGGGAGTATATGAAGAACCATCCTGACGGCCGCTGCTACCACTACGAGCTCGTGTGGATGGGCTCTATCCCGGGCAAGCGCGAATCTACGCGCTATGTCGCCCCACACACCCTCACGCAGCAGGATATCCTTTCGGGCGGCCACTTCGAGGATGTTGTGGCCTATGGCGGCTGGACGCTCGACAACCACGACCCTAACGGCTTCCACAACAAGGGCCTCGCCTCGGTTGAGTACTTTATTCCACAAGGCTACGGCATCCCTTACGACTGCCTCTACTCGGTGAATGTTCCGAACCTGATGTTCGCCGGTCGTGATATCTCGACCTCGCACATGGCCTTCTCGGCGACACGCGTGATGGCTACCTGCGCACTTATCGGTCAGGCTGTCGGCACGGCTGCCGATATGATTATCGACAAGGGCACTACCCCTGCCGGCCTGCGCAAGGATTACATCAAGGAGCTTCAGGATGTGTTGGAGGATGACGACTGCATGCTGCCATATCGCTGGCGCAAGATATATCCGCTCACGGCAGCTGCCAAGACGGCCTCCGAGAACGAGCCTATGCGTAACGGTATCGACCGCGAGTGGGATGGTAAGGATAATGGTGTCTATGCCGCCGTTGGAGATAAGCACCTCGCCTACACATGGGCAAAGCCTGTCTCGGCCTCGGGTGTGCGCTTTATCTTCGACTCGGACCTGAAGGTGCGCGGTAAGCGTATGCGTAAGCTTGAGGAGACCTCCGAGCATATTCCTATGCCATCGGAGATGGTGCGTGACTTCCGCGTTGAGGTGCGCGTTCCTGCCGCCGACAAGAAGGGCCGCAAGCATCAGGCTGCCGACCCTATAGCCGGCGAGTGGAAGACCGTAGCCACCGTGAAAGATAACTACCGTCGCCTCGTGAAGCTCGACTTCGATGCGGTCGAGACTGACGGTGTACGTATCGTTGTCGATAAGACGTGGGGGGCCGACAAGGCTCATATCTTCGCCTTCGACGTGAAGTAACACACCTTTATCGACCAACAATAATGGCTGACCAACTACAATGCTGGTCAGCCATTATTCTATTTGGAGCGACTCAAAAGAGCCAATCAAACGATTTTTACTCTATTTCCCAATCATAACCATCCTTCCTATCCTTAACCCTGATACCGATAGAGGTCAGGCGGTCGCGAATCTCGTCGGAGAGTGCCCAATTCTTTTCGGATTTGGCTTTAAGGCGCATATCGAGGAGGGTGGTAACGAGAGGTGTTACCATATCCTTGCCGGCAGAGGTAGTGGCCTTCTCGTCGCACAGGCCAAGGATATCGAACACCCATCGGCGCACAACAGAGAGAAGTGACTCCTTCTCCTCGACAGTGAGGCTCTGCTGTCCGTCGGAGAGCTGATTGAAGAGGCGCACATAGTCGAAAAGTATGGAGATGACGATAGGCGAATTAAGGTCATCGGCCATAGCCTCGGCAAGGCGTGCATCGAGCTCGGCGGCACTGATTGTCGAGTTAACAGAGACGGGGGCCTTCTGGAGTGCATCGATACCCTTCATCAGACGATCGAGTCCCTTCTCGGCAGCCTGCAACGCATCGTTCGAGAAGTCGAGCGTCGAGCGGTAATGCGCCTGCAAGATAAAGAAGCGCACGGTCATTGGCGAGTAGGCCTGCTCGAGTGCAGGGTGGTCGCCGGAGAACATCTGCTCGAGTGTGATGAAGTTGTTGTAGGACTTACCCATCTTCTTGCCGTTGATGGTAATCATATTGTTATGCACCCAGTAGCGTGCCGAGTCGTGACCAAGAGCAGCCGTCGATTGTGCAATCTCGCACTCATGGTGAGGGAACATAAGGTCCATACCACCTCCGTGGATGTCGAACTGCTCGCCGAGGTACTTGGTGCTCATCGCCGAGCACTCCATGTGCCAACCCGGAAATCCATCGCTCCACGGCGACGGCCAGCGCATAATATGCTCCGGCGAAGCCTTCTTCCAGAGGGCGAAGTCGTAGGAGTGGTGCTTATCTTGTTGACCATCGAGCTGACGGGTGTCAGTCACTATATCGTCGAGGTTGCGTCCCGAGAGCACTCCGTAGCGGTGGTCGTGGTTATACTTCTCGACATCGAAGTATATCGAGCCATTCGACTCGTAGGCATAGCCCGCATCAAGGATACGCTTCACAAAATCTATCTGCTCGATGATATGCCCCGAGGCGTGAGGCTCAATCGACGGCGTAAGCACGCCGAGCTTGGTCATATAGTGCTTATATCGCTCGGTGTAGTAGTGTGCCACCTCCATGGGCTCCAACTGCTCCAAGCGTGCCTTCTTTGCAATCTTATCCTCGCCCTCGTCGGCATCGTGCTCGAGGTGACCTACATCGGTGATATTGCGCACATAGCGCACCTTGTAGCCCTCGGCCTTCAAATAACGGAACAGCAGGTCAAAAGTGATGGCCGGACGTGTATGTCCGAGGTGTGGGTCGCCATAGACCGTCGGACCGCAGACATACATTCCCACACGGTCGGGCACCAACGACTTGAACTCCTCCTTCTTTCGTGTAAGCGTGTTGTACAACACAAGTTTACTCTTCTCCATATCCTCTATTTTTGTTTGTTACTCATAGTTTTTGCACCCGGCAGGGCCGCAGGCGTCGAACCTCCGACATGCCCCTCCTCCTTGTCGCGCTCCGTGAGTATCAGGTCGCTATCATTTGCCCCAAGGGTGCGGTAGTACTGATTGATGCTATACACCACATCTTCGCGGTCGTAGTAGGCCGCCAGATAGTAGATGCGCGACAGCTCGTCGAGCTTGTCGTACATCGCCGAGGCCACCATATCGCCCTGCACGCCCTCGAAGCGAATGTAGTACTCGATATAGTCAATCAGCGTGTCCCCATAAGCGAGAAGCAGGTGGTCACCCTTGTCCATCTCGCCCAACTCGTAGTAGCACTCGATAAACGGATAGGTATTGGCCTCCGTGAAGCGAATCTTCTCGATAGGCAGCACCTGCAATCCGCGGTCGAGCAGCTCCATAGCACGCTGCTTATTTCCCTCCTTTATATACTCGCGTGCCACACGCGCAAAGGCCTCACGCGCACGTGACACCATAAGGTTGTACTGCGTAAAGTAATCAACATATACATCCTTGCGGTGGAGATTGCCGTAGCGCATGACATTCATCAGCTTGTCGTATGCGTAGTCGGCATCTATGCGGCCGATGCTCCAAGTATCCTTGTATGGTGTGAGTATCGGCACAAAGCGGTAGGCATAGCCGTCGAACTGCAAGTAGTCGAGCAAGCCGAACTTCTGCAACACATATACCTGCGTGAAGTATATAGGTCGCTTCCAGTCGAAGTGGGCCAACATATCGAGCAACATAAGTTCCGAGCGCGAGAGCGACGTTGCCGAGATGTTGATATATACGGTATCGACCATCAGGTGGCGATCCTTCTCGGCCACAATACCCGAGGCTACGGCTGCATCCTTATCGACCGGCAGAGCGATGCGCTTCGTCGGTATATAGTCACATGGCTCACCGATACCCACATCGGTCTTTGTGCGGCGGTCGTCGCTACGCACAAACTCCATCACCTGCTTGGCATCGACCACGCGGTCAATCTTCGAATTGACAGGCACCCAGTCGTTCACGAATGTATATTTGTGGCTTGGCAGCGAGAACGGTATGCCCTCGGCATCGTTTGCCTTGCACTTCATCTCATCAACATACCACTCGCCATCGAGGTAGCTCGAGTTCATTATGCGCACATCGGTACGCACACCATCGACCTCCTGATTGAACCATAGAGGGAAAGTGTCGTTGTCGCCATAATTGACGATTATAGGGCTTACACCCTCGCGCTCGACTATCGAGGCAAGGTAGTTATAACCGATATCGCGGGCCATCGTGCGGTGCGAGCGGTCGTGGTCGTCCCAATTCTCAGCACATAGTATCCCCGGCACCACCATTGCCACAGCCGTTGCCGCCACAGCTGCAATGCGCTGATTGCGCTTGAGCAACTTCGAGAGCAAATCGTAGAGAGCCAACACTCCAAGGCCTATCCACATCGAGAAAGCGTAGAACGAGCCGGCATATACATAGTCGCGCTCACGCACCTCACCCGGCGAGGAGTTAAAATAGACAACCAGCGCAAGGCCCATCATCACGAAGAGCCACATCACTATCGAGAAGTTGCGAGGATCGCGGTTGAGCTGATAGACCAATCCGAGCAATCCGAGCAGGAATGGCAGGAAGTAGTAGCGATTGCGTGCCGGATTCTCCTCGACCTCGCGCGGCAGGTTATCCTGCGGCCCAAGGTAGAGTCGGTCGATAGGTTTCACACCCGAGAGCCAATTGCCATTCGTAATGGTCGAGTCGGTAGCCTGTATATCATCCTGTCGGCCTACGAAATTCCAAAGGAAATATCGCCAATACATGTAGTTGAGCTGATAGGAGAAGAAGAAATGCAGGTTCTCCATAAACGTAGGCTCAACGACCGTGCGCGTATATTCGCCATCGTTGTACGTCACACGGCGGCCGAAGTCCAGCACCTCCTCGCGCACCGGACGACCGCTGTTGTCGCGTACAATCTCGCCCTTTTCGTCGCGGGCGAAGTCCATTTTTGTGCGATATGCAGCCCACGGCTTGTAGTCCTCCTCGCTCTTCATATAGTTCCACATACGAGGGAAGAGGTGCATAAACTTATCGGCATAGACGTAGTCATCGACCGTCGTGCGACGCTCGTAGGCCCCCTTCTCGGAGTTATAGTGGTAGAACGACCGCTCCGTATAGTCCTCGATAGGCGAGGCATACGATGGACCATAGATAAGCGGACGGTTTCCATATTGGTCGCGGTTGAGCACCGAGAGCAGCGCAGCAGGGTTATCCGGATTATTGGAGTTCATCGGCGGATTTACAGCTGCACGAATAGTCACGGCCGCATACGACGAGAAGCCGAGCATAATCATCGTCACGCACACACACACAAGGTTTGCCAAACGCCAACCGCGACGATGTGTCATATAGATAGCCGTGCCGAGCGCACCAAAGAGGGCTGCTACAAAGAGCACGATGCCCATATTGACGGGCAGACCGAGAGTATTGACACAAAAGACATCGATCAACGAGCCGAACCACACCGTATATGGTATAATCACACCATTGAGCACCAAGAGAATAGCACAGGCAAGCAAGGTCACCAACACCACGCCTTTGAACGTCACGCGCTCGTAGCGACGGAAGTAGTAGATGAACACCAAGGCCGGAATGGTGAGCAGGTTAAGAATATGCACACCTATCGAGAGGCCCATCAGGTAGCTAATAAGCACAATCCAACGCGTCGAGTGAGGCTCGTCGGCCTCCTCCTCCCAACGGAGCATAAGCCACACCACCAGGGCGGTAAACATCGACGAGAGGGCATAGACCTCACCCTCAACGGCCGAGAACCAGAAGGTGTCGGTGAAGGTATAGGCCAAGGCACCCACAGCACCTGCGCCCAACACGGCCACGGCATTTGCTACGGAGAGCTGCCGCCCCACGCGGACAAGCATACGGCGTGCAATATGCGTAATAGTCCAGAAGAGGAAGAGTATGCAGAAGGCACTCGCCAACGCATTCATCGCATTCACAGCGTGCGGCACATAGTAGGTCGATGGGGCGAAGAGCGTAGCTATACGCGCCACGAGCATAAAGAGAGGTGCTCCCGGCGGGTGTCCCACCTCTAACTTATACGATGTTGCCACAAACTCGCCGCAGTCCCAGAGCGACGATGAGGGCTCAATCGTGAGCAGATAGACCAACGCGGCGATGGCAAAGACACACCACCCCACACGACGGTTCCAGCGTTCAAATATCTTTTGTTCCATAACTTTTTCGCTTGCGTTTATACATAAACGCACAAAGTTACGAAAAGTTATTCGAATCGCCGTATAATTTTCGGTTTAATTCGTGATAAGAGTCGTTTTTTGGCTTTGCCGTGCAACAAAAACTATTCGAGGCAGTTAGCACCTGCGCGCCCGATATACGCAAAGAGAGTGCCCGACGAGCATTCTCGGGGCACTCTCTACGGCTTAGGCCGACGGCTTATCACTCGCGGTAGCAAGCACTACTTATTGTCGCTCTTCTTCTCATAGAGGAATCGGCGAATCTTCTTGGTCGGAGTCTTTATGAACTCCTCCTTATTTTCGGTTACGGTCTCGATTTTGGAGTAGCGATTGACGCGGCTATTGACAAACTCCTTAATCTCCTTCATCGTGTCCTCCTTGAACTTCTCCCACTCGAGTTTCTTCTGATTGTAGGTATCGCGCAACTCCTCGTACTTGGCTTCGAGGGCCTCCTTGTCGAAATAGACGAGTGCCACGAGGTGGCCCTCCTCCTCAACGACGAGCGACTCGGAGATATAGACATGCTGATTGAGCACATTCTCAATATCCTCCGGATATATATTCTCACCACTCGGGCCGAGAATCATATTCTTGAGGCGACCCTTGATGTAGAGCCATCCATCATCGTCGAAGCAGGCGAGGTCACCCGTGCGGAACCAACCATCATCCGTAAATGCGGCAGCCGTAGCCTCCGGATTCTTGTAGTATCCCTGCATCTGGCTTGGGCTCTTCACAACGAGTTCACCGAGGCCTGTCTCTTTATTGACGTTCTCGAGGCGAGCCTCTACGCCCTTCAAAATTGGGCCTGTCGAGCCAAGGCGAAGCATACCATCCACAGCACCGGCAAGCAGCGGCGCAGTCTCGGTAAGGCCATAGCCGATATCGTAGATAAACTTGGAATCGAGCAGGAACTGCTCCACCGTCGCATCGAGTTTTGCGCCTCCGATACCGAAGAAGCGAAGACGACCACCAAATGTCTTGGTGAGTTTCTTGCCGGCGATGCGGTGCAGATAGCGGCGCACGAAGCCTATGCCATAGAGCGTGCGCATAAAGGCCGTCGAGGTAAACTTCTTGAGCACCGTGCCGCGGAAAATCTTCTCGATAATGAGCGGCACCGTGAGCATAACCGTCGGACGCACCTCGCGCAGAGCAGGCAGCAGCACCGACACGGTAGGAGCCTTATCAAGATATACCACGCTTGCACCCGAATATACCGGCAAAATAAGGCCTAGTGTACACTCGTAGGTGTGCGGCAGAGGGAGCACCGAGAGGAATATATCATCCTTATGCACCTTGAACAGTTCATCAATCATCCACATCTGCGAGGCAAGATTGTAATGTGTGAGCATCACACCCTTTGGATTCGACGTTGTGCCCGACGTATAGATGATGGCAGCCAAATCCTCTGGCTTCGGCACACATGTCGAGCCTTGTTCGTTGACCGTCTGTGCCAGCACCGAGAGGTTCTTCGTGCGGATTGTTATGTTCAGATTCGACAAAGCCGACTTCGACACCTTGGTATATAGGCGGTCGGAGACGCAGAGTGCTTTGGCCTCCGAGTGCTCGATGATACGGTCGAGGTCCTCGGTCGTAAAGTCCGGCATTATAGGAACTACCACATATCCGGCCGTGGTAATGGCGAAGTAGCACACGCCCCAATTAGGCATGTTGCTACTCAAAAGGGCAACCTTATCGCCCGGCTTCAAGCCTGCCGACACGAGCGTCTCCTTCACCTGCTCGACGCGCTCGGCAACCTGCTTGTAGTTCAAACTCTCACCTCTCCACTGCGAAAAGGCTATTCGATCTGAGAATTTCTTCACACTTTCGTGAAAAATCTCATACAAAGATTCCAATCTCATTTGAAATAATTTTAGTTTAAGTGAGTTAAAAAACATTACGCATCATAAGCGCAATTCGCTACAAATGTAGTAATAATTCCCTAAAAAATGTATCTTTGTCACAAATTTCTTACAGGATGTTCTATTTGGAGCACATAAAAGATGTCGCCCGCAAAGTGGGTTTCGACCTCTGCGGAGTGACCGAATGTCGCCGATTGGAGGATGATGCGCATTTCTTGCGACAGTGGATTGCGGAGGGCAACGCCACGTCGCTCGCCTATTTGGCACGCAACGAGGAGGTGCGGGCCGATGCCTCACGGCTGGTCGAGGGGGCACGCAGCGTAATTGTTTGTGCCGCAGCCTACCGCCGACAAAGATATGCCGACGACTGCTGCACGAAGATTGCCTCGTATGCCTGCGCTGCTGACTACCACAGCGTTATGCGCGATATGCTTCACGCGCTGTGCCGTGCCGCAGGCCTTGCCGACGGCCAAGTTCGCTACCGTGTATTTACCGACTCGGCCCCCATCTTTGAGAAGCGTTATGCCGTCGAGGCAGGACTCGGATGGATAGGGCGTCACTCACTGCTCATAACACCCGACTATGGCAGCTACGTCGTGCTCGGGGAGATAGTTACCGATGCTGTTTTCGACCGCTACGACACTCCTCTTACAGCGGGCACCTGCGGAGTATGCCGACGTTGCGTAGAGGCATGTCCAAACCAGGCCATAGCCGAGCGACATATCGACACTCGTCGCTGCATATCGTGCGCCACCATAGAGCACAAGAGCGAGCTTCGCACACCGCTCCACGGCTGGATATTCGGCTGCGATGAGTGCCAAAATGCCTGCCCTTACAACCATTCGTGCGGAGAGTACGCCAACTCACGACTCTCGCCCCTCTTCTCGCCCCACGCGCTCGACACTGCATCGTGGCTTGCGATGAGCAAAGCAGACTTCGATGCACAACTACGCACAACGCCCCTTTTACGCAGTGGACTCGAGCGCATCAAGGAGAATATAGTACTTTCTGAATTAGATGATTAGATTGCTACGCGGCGGCAATACTGCTCGTAGCGGCGCATCACCTTGCGCACATAGCCTATCGTCTCGCGGCTACCCGTGAAGCAGCCACTCTCGACCACCTCATTTTCGTAAAATTCGGGATCGGCCAGCAGCGGCAGATAATCCTTGACAACCTCCCAACGATCGGCATCATCGCCGTAGTATTCGGCCAAGTCGCGAGCATCGGCCACGCGCGAATATCCGGCATTATAGCAGGCAAGCATAAAGGCGAGGCGGTCGTCGTGCTCCATATCGCGCGGCAAGCGCAACATACTATAGACCGAGCGGACAAGCTCGGCCGCCACACGCACATTAATCTCCGGATTGAAGAGCTCCTCACGCTCATACCCGTATGCCGAGGCAACAAAGGGCATAATCTGCATCAACCCCACGGCTCCCGAGCGCGACACCACATCGCGCTCGAAGCGCGACTCGGCATTGGCCATTGCCGACATCAATCGCCAATCGAGCTTATATTCGGCTGCAATCGTGCGAAAGAGGTTGTCGTATGGCGATATTTCATACTCCTCCTGCTCGTAGCGAGCATAGGGATCGACGACAGGCTCCTCAACAAGCATATAGCTATTGCACACCTCCTCCACGCCGACAAGCGATACAGCGGTTGCGACAATCACAAAGAGCGACGGCACACACCATTTAGCAAAAATCCGTTTCACACCTCTCGCCATACCTCTCATTAAAGTCTATGAATTAGTCGTAGAAGGCCCACGAGATACCGATTTTGAACATTCCCGGGTTAAGCGGATAGCCTGCGACATCGAAGTACTCGTTGTTGCCAAAGAGGCCCTTGTTCCAGTGCTGATACTTGAGCAGAATACGCATACGCTTCCACTTTGCCGAGATGAAGGCATCAAAATATGGGTAGTTGCCCACCTGCACCTCATTCTGATTGTAGAAGGCCGAGAGTGCCGGATTGTAGCCCTGTGCATAGTAGCTCGTATGGTAGCGGCCATCAATACCCACCTGCATACGTAGCACGTCGCGCTTAATCCAAAATTCGTAGTAGTACGAAAGGAATGTCGAGACAAGCGGCACGGGAGCCACATATCTATCGGTCGTAAGCTGAACAAGCACCCTGTGGTCGAGATGCAATCCCTTGATTACAAAGTTCTTTTGCGCATAGATGCTCGTCAGGCTGACGGTGCCGTCGTGCTGCACGGGCATCGAATCGGGGCCATAGTATATCTTGTTGCGGAGGATGCTCTGCCAGAAGCCCACCTCTATTCCGTGGTCGGGAACGAGGAACGACACCTCGAAGCGCGTCTCGCCCTCCTTGCCGAAGTTGTTGTTCCAACGATAGTGGTTCGACGACCAATGCTCGAACCAATAGCCTGCCGTAGTGCTCGACTCGTTGAACTTACCCATGAGGATCAACGGTTTGCGCTTGATATACGCTTTGAACGCCACATGTGCACCTATATCGTAGTCGCCTCCGCGATAGCCCGACGGATAGATTTTGAAGTTACCACCCCAGTCCACATAGCGGCTAATCTTGCCCGACACTCCGGCATAGGCGAACCACGAAGTACGCTTCTGACGGTCGTCGCCGCCCGACAGATAGTCGCCGAGCGAGAACTGCGAGTAGGTGTGCAAGTCAAGCCCCACACCTCCGTCGATTGTTCCCACCACACCGTTGCGATTCCACGGCTGTGCCTGCACGAAAATGCGGTTTGTGATTATGCGCTCATAGGTCGAGTCGCGCGTGGAGAGCGGATTGTAGTACCAATTCTTATAGTATGTATCGGTCTCGGAGTTGAACGTGCCATCCGGATTGCGCGACACACGCTCGTTGGTGTAGGTCGAATACTTATCGGTATAGACCTTGCTCCACTCGTTATACTCGAATGTGTGGCCCACATAAACAGCCGGCAGGTCGGCCATCGAGAAGTCGCGCTCGGTCATCCTCACGAGCGGAATACCAATCGACTGCTTGATGAAGAAGGCGTTGTTGCGATACTTATTCTGCGCCATCGACGAGGCGAGCTTCATCGGCACACCCGACGGCATCTCGAAGGCCGTATCGGTGATGGCCCACTTGCCCACTACACCACCATTCTCCTGCTGCTCAATCATATTGTTGATATAGCCGGCATGCACCGAGTAGCGGCGGCCCGTATGCGCCACCGTACCCGCGAAGTTGTGGTTCTTGATGCGCGAGCGTTCATACTTTCCGCGCGAGCCACGCGCGAGATAACTGAGGCCCACCGATGTCGAAGGGTTTATGTTCTGCGAGGCGAGAATCTCGAAGTGCTCCTCACGGTAACGCTTCTGGCCCGACTCGAGATAGGTCATCCATATAAACGGATGCTTCATGTTGTAGAACAACACGTTGTCCATCGTGTAATTATAGGCCCCGTATGGTTTCGAGAAGGTGAATTCGCGCGAGCGGTCGCGCTCAAAGTAGTTGACCTCGGTAGAGGCCTGTCCCAAACCGCCGACCGAGTTGTTACCGAGTCGCTCGTGGTAGTGCGGATAGTCGAGTCGCCACTTGGTGAGCGTCGTGTCGAGCGGATGCACATCCACGGTATTGTGGTCGCGGTCTATCGTCCAAGTAAAGTTGCGCAGGGCGCGTATCGAATCGCTGAAGAAGTAGGACTCGAGCGGCTTGCGCGGACGTCTCTTCTTCTTTGTCGTATCGGCATTATTCTCCGCGAGTGTGCCGTCGGGGTTGAGCAGGTTGCCATCTTTATCGACCATGGGCTCGCCATTGTTGTTCTGCGTGGCATCGACAAGCTGGCCATTGATCATCTGCTGACCATTGCGTTGAGCACGCATCAGAGCGCTGGCATCTACCTGCGCACGCACCTCACCCAAGGCGAATGCCGTCATCACAGCCGCCAAGAGCAAAATCCGTATCGTGCCAAGCCCTATGTGCATCTACCCTACTCCTGAGTTTTCGAAGATTTGCAACCCCACGCCCATCGAATGGTCGAGGCTACAATATATACAACGATAATTATCGGCAGAGAGTATCTGCGCAACGCCAAAAGTGTCACAACTGCAAAGGCGAGGAACACAAATCGCAGTTCGTTGCCGCGCCACCCCTTGCTCTTCATCTTGAACGAGAACATTCTCACGGGGCTAACCAACAGCACCGACATCACCAACGCCACCAACGCCATCCACTCACGCGCCATCGTAAAGTCGCCCGCCGCGCAGAGTGCCGCAAGCGAGAGGCAGAAGATGGCGTTTGCCGGAGTAGGCAAACCGCAGAACTCCTCATGCTGCGTGTCGTCGATATTGAACTTCGCGAGGCGCAAGGCCGAGAATGCCGGAATCAGGAGAGGCACATAGCACAACGCCTCGCCCCACAACGGCTGCTGCCACAGAAGCGGCATTGTATCGGCCGCCACATAGAGCGACATAGCCGGCGCCACGCCAAACGACACCATGTCGGCCAACGAGTCGAGCTCTACGCCGATAGCCGAGTATTGACCGAGCAGTCGGGCCGTCAATCCGTCCATAAAATCAAAGATGGCCGAGGCCGCAACAAGGATGAATGCCAGCTGCAAATTGCCGTAGCCCACCGATGCGATAATCGAACCTACACCGCACAACAGATTGAGCAGTGTGATACAGTTCGGTATGGTAAATAATTTAATCTTCATTTTTTTGTGTCAATTTTGCCCACAAAGTTATAAAATATTTTTATCTTTGTAATACAAAAGTGAAAATGTAGTAACTATGAGAACAGAAAGAGAACTCTATTGCGTGATTATGGCGGGTGGAATAGGCACTCGTTTTTGGCCAAACAGCCGTCAGAGCCTTCCTAAACAATTCCTCGACATCTGCGGCACGGGCAAGTCGTTTCTGCGTATGACCTTCGAGCGTTTTGCGACGATGGTTCCCGCCGAGCGTTTCTTTGTGGTGACCAATGCGCGATACAAGTCGCTCGTCTTGGAGCACATACCCGAAATCGGTGAGCACCAAGTACTTTGTGAGCCGGTGGGCCGCAATACTGCTCCCTGCATCTGCTACGCAAGTTACTACCTACGTAAGCTCTCGCCCGAGGCGATGATGATTGTCACACCGGCCGACCACCTTGTGCTCAACGAGGCGGAGTTCCAGACTATCACGGGCGATGCCATAGAGTTTGCCGACCACAACAATGCACTGATGACCATCGGCATCACCCCTTCGCGCCCCGAGACCGGATATGGATATATCCAAAAGAGCGACAATGCCACCATCTCGCGCGTGAAGTGCTTCACCGAGAAGCCTAACTTGGAGCTGGCACAGATATTCGTGCAGTCCGGTGAGTTTTTCTGGAACTCGGGAATCTTCATCTGGAAGGTCAAGGATATCATCAGCGCCATCGAGAAGCATCTGCCCGAGCACCACTCGCTCTTCGACGCCATTGCTGACGACTACGCCACGGAGCGCGAAGCGGCCGCCATCGAGCGTGTATTCTCGGAGTGCCGCCCTATCTCGATTGACTACGGCGTTATGGAAGTTGCCGACAACGTCTTTGTGCGCTGCGGCGATTTCGGATGGAGCGACGTGGGCACCTGGGGCTCGCTCTACCAGCTCTCGCGCAAGGATAAGTATGCCAACGTCAAGCCTAACGAGGGGTGCTATACCTACAACACACGCTCCTCGATTGTCTCGCTACCAAAGGGCAAGGTGGCCGTCATCAACGGCCTGCGCGACTATATTGTAGTCGATACCGACGATGTGTTGCTCATCTGCCCGCGTGCCGAGGAGCAGAACATCAAAAAGTATATCGACGAAGTGAAGTTCAACACGGGCGATAAACACATCTAATGGAGGAGATACTGTATAACGCATTTACGAACTCTACGGGCGTGACAACCGACTCTCGAAAAATCGAGGTCGGTGCGCTCTTTTTTGCACTTCACGGCGCCTCATTCGACGGCAATAACTTTGCGGTAAAAGCCTTGGAGCAGGGGGCTGCGGTTGCGGTTATCGACCGCGAAGATATCGTGCGCAACAACCCTGACTACGCCGAGCAACTCATACTTGTAGAGGATACACTCGAAGCTCTGCAATGCTTGGCACGAGAGCATCGTCGCCACCTCGCAATACCAATCATCGCCATCGCCGGCAGCAACGGCAAGACCACGACCAAGGAACTTGTGTCGCGCGTTCTGGCCGAGCGATTTGAGGTTACCACTACACGCGGAAACCTCAACAACCACATCGGTGTGCCGCTGACACTCCTCTCGATGAACGCTGAGACGGAGTTCGGTGTTGTCGAAATGGGGGCAAGTGCCTGCGGCGAGATTGCTCATCTCTGCTCCATCGCAGAACCCAACTACGGCATTCTCACCAATATAGGCCTCTCGCACCTCGAAGGTTTCGGAGGCGTGGAGGGTATTCGTCGGGGCAAGGGCGAGCTCTTCGACCACCTCAACGAGAATGGCGGTCGCGCCTTCGTGCCCGAGGAGGACGAGGTACTCTGCGAGATGGCCCGCGCAAGGGAGGACTTGGCCGTCGAGTATTACTCGCGCTCGATAGCCGAGGGTTTTGAGAGCCACCTCACGGGCAACTATAACCGCTATAACATCGCCGCCGCCGTAGAGGTAGGTCGCTACTTCGGCATTGCCGACGAGCGTATTGCCGAAGCTATACTCTCATTCACACCCGACAACAACCGCTCGCAGGCGGTCAAGACCGAGCGCAACAGCCTCGTAGTCGATTGCTACAACGCCAACCCTTCGAGCATGGAGGCTGCACTGGACAATATCTCGGCCATGGAGGCCGAGCGCAAGGTGCTGATTTTGGGCGATATGTTGGAGCTTGGCAAGTGGAGCGCCGAGGCACACCGCACAATTCTTCGCAAGGCCGACAGCGTGGCCGAGCGTATTATCCTTGTCGGAAGCGAGTTTGCCGATGCGTATGGCGCAAGCGAGGATTTGGCAGCAGATTACTCGCTCTACCCGACGACCGCCGAGGCGGCCGAGGCCCTCACTCGCGAGCCTGTATGCGGCAGCCTTGTATTGCTGAAAGGTTCGCGCGGCATAGCACTCGAAAAGTTGCTTGACAAATTATAGCAAATTAAATATGAAGCGATTATTCACTGCCATATTGACACTATTCACATTCGTCACACTCTCGGCCAAGGAGCAACCCGAGTGGCTCAAGAAGGCCGCCATATATCACATCTACCCACTCACCTACGCCGACTCGAATGGCGACGGCATAGGCGACTTGGAGGGCATACGCTCGAAGTTGGACTATATAAAGAGTGTAGGCTTCGACTGCATTTGGCTCTCACCTTGCTTCGTCAGCGCGTGGGAGGATGGTGGATACGATATTCTCGACTTCTACAACGTCGATCCGCGTTTCGGTACAAATGACGACCTAAAACGATTGCTCGACGATGCTCACGCAAAAGGTATCAAAGTGTTGCTCGACTTGGTAGCCGGCCACACATCCGACAAGCACCCATGGTTCAAGGAGTCACAGAAGGCCGAGCGCAACAAATACTCCGATTACTACATCTGGACCGAGGGGCACAAGATGCCGCAGCCGAGCTACCGTTGGGTACCTAACAACTACCCTCGCAACGGCATCTACTTGAGTAACTTCTTCCCTATTCAGCCGGCGTTGAACTACGGCTATCACAATCCCAACCCCGCAAACAGCTGGGAGCAGGGGTATGATGCACCCGGGCCAAAGGCTGTGCGCGAGGAGTTGAAGAGAATTATTGCCCATTGGTGCGACATGGGAGCCGATGGCTTCCGTGTCGATATGGCTAAATCGCTTGTCAAGGGGGATAATAAGAAACAAGAGGGTGTGCGCCGCCTTTGGAGGGAGATTTTCGAGTGGTACAACGCCAAGTATCCCGAGAATATAATGATGTCGGAGTGGTCTTATCCGAAGCAATCCATCTCCGCAGGCTTCAACATTGACCTGCTCATTCACAACGGAATCGGTGGCAAGGTCTATCGCCCGCTCGTCTGCGAGACAACCGACTATATGGCCCCTACCGTATGCTATTTCAACCGCGCCGGCAAGGGTGAGATTCGCAAGGCGATGGAGACGTACACGCAGATATACAACGACTATCGCGCGCTGGGTGGCTACGCCTCGATGCCAACATGCAGCCACGACATTTGGCGTCTTACGCGCATGAATCGCTCGACACCCGAGGAGCAAAAGGTGTCCATTACCCTCTTCCTCACGCTACCAACTCCTCCTATCGTATATTATGGCGAGGAGATAGGTATGCGCAATCTCGAGTATGCTCCGGTAAAGGAGGGCAGTAAGTCGAGCCGCAACCGTGCAGTATGCCGTACCCCGATGCAATGGGACACCTCGCGCAATGCCGGCTTCTCGGATGTAAAGGATGCCTCAAAACTATACCTTCCGGTTGATAATGCTCCCACATTCCCGAATGTGGCCGAGCAAGAGGGTGACCCGAACTCGGTGCTGTCGTATGTGAAGGGGTTACTGAAACTACGCGCGGCAACACCTGCGCTCGGCGTGGAGGGCGAGTGGAAATATGTGGGCGACCTTGATAACCCCTACCCGATGATATACTCGCGCACGTTGGGCGACGAGAAGTATGTCGTGGTCTTCAACCCTGCCGACCGCGAGGTCGAAGGGTCGATTGCGCCGCTCGGCAAACGGGCCGAGTGGGTATATGGCAACAACCCGCACCTGACCAAGTGCAAGACAACAAAGGAGGGGCACACCTTCCGAATGAAGCCTATCAGTGTAGCGATTTTCAAAATTAATTAACTAAATATGGAGAACAAAAAGAACATTTCACTCCCCGAAAATGCCTATCGTGAATTGAAGGCCGGCGAGGAGTACCAGCCGGTGATGCCGGCACAAAACACCCCTGCCGAGGCAACGCCATACTCGGTGACGATGGGTGTCATCATGGCAATTATATTCTCGGCCGCTTCGGCCTTCCTCGGTTTGAAGGTGGGCCAGGTCTTTGAGGCAGCCATTCCTATTGCGATTTTGGCAGCAGGAATCGGCTCACTGCGCGGCAAGAGGCGCAGTATGCTGGGTGAGAACGTAATTATTCAGTCTATCGGCGCATCGTCGGGTGTCATCGTTGCCGGCGCAATCTTCACACTGCCGGCCCTCTACATCCTCGGCCTCGAAGCAAAATTCTATCAGGTATTCCTCTCGTCGCTGTTGGGTGGCATTTTGGGCATTGTTCTGTTGGTGCCATTCCGCAAGTACTTCGTCAAGGATATGCACGGCAAATACCCATTCCCCGAGGCTACCGCCACGACCGAGGTGCTTGTATCGGGCGAGAAGGGCGGCAAGCAGACCAAGTTGCTTGCCGTTGCAGGAGTGCTGGGTGGCTTGTACGACTTTGCCGTCTCGTCGTTTGGTGCTTGGGCCGAGAATATATCGACCAAGATGACCGCCTTGGGCGTTGCCGTAGCCGACAAGTTCAAGGTGGAGTTCTCGATGAACACGGGAGCCACTCTCCTCGGCTTGGGCTACATCATCGGACTGAAATACGCCGTCATCATCACGGCAGGCTCGTGCCTCGTATGGTTTGTGATTGTGCCACTTGTGGGCTACGCCTCGGCCGAGGCTGCCTCGATGAGCGCGGTGCAACTCTTTCAGGCCTATGGCCGCCCTATCGGCATCGGAGGCATTGCAATGGCCGGACTCATCGGCATCATCAAGCAGTCGGGCATCATCAAGCAGGCCGTCGGCCTTGCGTTCAACGAGTTGGGCGGCAAGAAGAGCGCAGGTAACGTGGCTCGCACGCAGCGCGATCTTTCGATGAAGGTTGTCCTCTCGGTGATTATCGCCGTACTCGTTGCCACAGTCGTATTCTTCCAATTTGGCGTTTTGGGCAATTGGCTTCACACCATCGTTGCACTACTGATTGTCTTTATCATAGCCTTCTTGTTCACGACCGTTGCAGCCAATGCAATCGCTATCGTAGGCTCGAACCCCGTGTCGGGCATGACACTGATGACACTGATTTTATCGTCACTCGTATTGGTCTCGATTGGCTTGGAAGGCGAGAAAGGAATGACCGCCGCACTGATTATCGGAGGCGTTGTCTGCACCGCGCTGTCGATGGCCGGAGGTTTTATTACCGACCTCAAAATCGGTTATTGGCTCGGCTCCACTCCTCGCACGCAGGAGCGTTGGAAATTCCTCGGCACATTCGTATCGGCCGCAACTGTGGCAGGCGTGATGATAATCCTCAACAAGACCTACGGCTTTGTGGGCGACAATGCCCTCACAGCCCCACAGGCCAACGCCATGGCGGCTGTCATCAAGCCATTGATGGAGGGTGGCGAAACGCCGTGGGTGCTCTACTTCGCAGGTGCCGTATTGGCACTCGTTCTGAATTGGATTGGCGTGCCGGCCCTGGCATTCTCGCTCGGCATGTTTATCCCGATGTCACTAAATGCTCCACTCGTTGTAGGTGGTGCTATCGCATGGTTCGTATCGTCGCGTTCGAAGGATGAATCGTTCAACAAGGCTCGCTTCGACCGCGGCACATTGCTTGCCTCGGGCTTCATTGCCGGTGGCGCATTGATGGGTGTCGTAGCTGCCGTACTGAAATTTGTGGGCGTAGATTTGTATATGACCGAGTGGGCCGCCTCGAGCTCGGCTGAGTGGCTCGCCCTGGCGATGTATATCGCTTTGGTAATTTACTTCACCGTTCACACCTTGAAGGCCAAGAAGGAGGAGTAACCGAAGAACGAAAACTAAAAGTAAATAGATTACACTGAAGATAATATGGAACTGAAAGATAGATTTTTGAAATATGTCGCTATCGACACACAGAGCGACGAGAATAGCGAGTCGTTCCCATCATCGGCAAAAGAGTGGGACTTGCTGAACCTTTTGGTCGAGGAGATGAAGGCCCTCGGCTTGGAGGATGTTTCGATCGACAAATATGGCTACGCCATGGGAACCATCCCCGCTTCGAAAGGCAAGGAAAATGCCCCTGTAATCGGTTTCCTGGCACACGTCGATACCTCGCCCGATATGAGCGGCAAGGATGTGCACCCACGCATTATCGAGGAGTATGACGGTGGCGATATTGTTCTCAACCCATCGCTCACGATGCGCGTGGCAGAGTTTCCGGAGTTGAGCCGCTTCGTGGGGCATACGCTTATCCACACCGACGGCACAACGCTGCTCGGCGCAGACGACAAGGCCGGCGTTGCGGAGATTATGACCGCCGCCGAATACCTCATGTCGCACCCCGAGGTCGAGCACGGCAAGATTCGCATCGGCTTCACACCCGACGAGGAGATTGGCCGCGGTGTAGATTTCTTCGACGTGAAGGCCTTCGGTGCCGACTTTGCCTACACGATGGATGGCGGTTACGAGGGCGAGCTCGAGTACGAGAACTTCAATGCTGCCTCGGCCAAGATTGCCATTCAGGGCCGCAACGTACACCCTGGCTATGCCAAGCACAAGATGATAAACGCTATTGATGTTGCGTGCGAACTGAACTCGCTCGTTCCTGCTGTGGAGCGACCTCAATACACCGAGGGCTACGAGGGGTTCTACCACTGCGTAGGCTTCACGGGCACGGTCGAGGAGGCGCAGGTGTCGTACATCATCCGCGACCACGATGCCGAGAAGTTCGAGGCCAAGAAGGTGTGGATGCACAACATCGTGGGTATCCTGAACAACAAGTATGGCGAGGGCGTATTGAAGCTGACGCTCAAAGACCAATACTACAATATGCGCAAGATGGTCGAGCCGCATCCGCAGGTTATAGAGCTTGCCAAGCAGGCGATGGTCGAGGCCGACGTTACGCCTATCGTGCGTCCTATTCGCGGCGGCACGGACGGCGCACGTCTCTCGTTTATGGGATTGCCTTGTCCGAACATCTTCGCCGGCGGCATGAACTTCCACGGCAAGTTCGAGTACTGCTCGCTCGACTCAATGGAGAAGGCCGTAAAGGTTATTATCAACCTCTGCAAGCTCTGGGGCAAATAAGCCGACTTTCGGCTAAATTAAAACAACCTGATAATAAGCCAATGATATGAACAACAGATATGGTTTCGTAAAGGTAGCAGCCGCAACGCCTCTGGTCAAGATTGCCGATTGTCGTGCTAACGCCGAGGCGATAGATAAAATGACGGCCGAGGCTGCGGAGCGAGGTGTGAGCGTGGTGGTATTTCCTGAACTCTCGATTTCGGGCTACACCTGCGGCGACCTCTTCTTGCAGTCGCGCATCATCGAGGCGGGCGATGAAGCTCTGGCGAAGCTACTCGCCACGCCGCGACCTATCGTGTCGATTGTCGGAATGCCGATTTACTACAAGAACAATCTCTACAACTGCGCCATCGTAATTGCAAGCGGCAAAATCTGCGGTATCGTGCCGAAGAGCTACATCCCGAACTACTCGGAATTCTCCGAGAGCCGCTGGTTCTCGGAGGGGCGCGATATTCGCAACAGCGAGATAACAATCTGCGGTCAGCGCGTGCGCTTCGGCACCGACCTTTTGTTCGAGGTTCACGGCACACGCTTCGGCGTGGAGATTTGCGAGGATTTGTGGGTACCTGCTCCGCCATCGTCGGATATGGCTCTGGCCGGTGCAACGCTCATCTTCAACCTCTCGGCAACACCCGAAATTATCGGCAAACATGCCTATCTGCGCTCTCTTATCGAGCAGCAGTCGGCACGCGCTCTCTGCGGCTATGTATATTGCTCGGCCGGCGTAGGCGAATCATCGACCGACCTCGTATTTACAGGCAACGGCATCATCGCCGAGAATGGCACCATCATCGCTGCGCGTGAGCGTTTCGTGCGCGAGGCACGCCTCACGGTGGCCGATATAGACGTGGAGTACATCTTCAACGAGCGTCGCCGTCACACCTCGTTCATCAACCTCGACAATCGCTTTGACATCATCCAAATAGATATAGAACAGCCAAAGAGCGAGGTGGAACGCAAAATAAACCCGGCACCTTTCATCCCGACAAACCTCGACAATGGGTGCCGCGAGACCTTCTCGATACAGACGGCCGGCCTCGCACAGCGAGTGGCTCACATTCGCGGCACAAAGGCCGTGATTGGCATATCGGGAGGTTTGGATTCGACGTTGGCTCTGCTCGTAACCGTAGCGACATTCGACATGCTCGGGCGCGACCGCAAAGATATCATCGGTGTCACGATGCCAGGCTTCGGCACCACGGACCGTACATACCAAAACGCATTGGTGCTGATGCACGAACTCGGCATATCGACACGCGAGATATCTATCCGCAAGGCGTGTGAGCAGCACTTCGCCGACATAGGCCTCGCGGCTGACGATCGTGGTGCGGCATACGAAAATGCGCAGGCTCGCGAGCGCACGCAAATACTTATGGACTTGGCCAACAAGGAGAACGGCATCGTCATCGGCACGGGCGACCTGAGCGAGGCAGCCCTCGGCTGGGCGACCTACAATGGCGACTCGATGTCGATGTACAACCCTAACTGCTCGATACCAAAGACCCTGGTGCGCAAATTGGTCGAGTGGTGCGCTGCGAATGACTCGAATGAGCACGTGCGCAATACACTCCGCGATATTGTTGCCACGCCTGTCAGCCCCGAGCTGCTGCCGGCCGACAAGAATGGCGACATCGCACAAAAGACCGAGGATTTGGTGGGTCCGTACGAACTGCACGACTTCTTCATCTACAACTTTATGCGCAACGGGTTTTCGCCTGCCAAGATTGAGTATCTGGCCAATCGGGCCTTTGCCGGCGACTACTCGGCCGAGGAGATACACCATTGGTTGCAGCTATTTCTGCGCCGCTTCTTCTCGCAGCAGTTCAAGCGCTCGGCGGCACCCGACGGCCCGAAGGTGGGCTCCGTATCGCTATCGCCACGCGGCGACTGGCGTATGCCGTCGGATGCGTTGGCCAACGAGTGGCTCGACTAATATCATAAATAGAGAGAGTGCCGCAAGGTTTTGCGGCACTCTCTCTGTTTATAGCATTAGCCGTTAGGCCTTGGTAACAGCCACCTTCAACGGTTCCTCATTCACATCCGTCGCTACAACAAATGCACCCTGAGGCTCCGCCACAGCCTTCACCTCCACGGCCAAGGTCTGCTGACCGATATAGTCGGCAAACTGCTCCACAGCCTCACGCACCGACTCGACAGCCTCAATCTCGACACGAATCTTGTCGGTAACCTCGAAGCCCGAGTCCTTGCGAATATTCTGGATACGATTCACCAGTTCACGAGCCACACCCTCGCGCTGAAGCTCCGGTGTAACCGTAATATCAAGAGCCACGGTCAGTTTACCCTCGCTCGTCACGAGCCAGCCCGGCATATCCTCCGAGAGAATCTCGAAGTCGGCCGGCGTTACGGTAATCTTCTCCGCACCCATATCGAGCACCACCTCGGTCGAGGCCTCAATCTCGGCTATACGCTCCTGCGAAAACTCGGCCGTCATGGCAGCAATCTGCTTCATGTACTTGCCATAGCGTGGGCCGAGGGTCTTGAAGTTCGGCTTTATACGCTTGGTGATGATGCCTGCCGTATCACGAATAAGCTCTATCTCCTTGACATTAACCTCGTTGCGCACAAGGCCCTTGACAGCTGCAAGATAACGCTCCGTAGCATCGTCGAGCACCGGAATCATAACTTTCGTAAGCGGCTGACGCACCTTGATATTCACCTTGCGACGCAACGCGAGCACCATCGACGAGGTGCGCTGTGCGAGCTCCATCATAGCCTCCAAATCGGCATCCACGAGCTGCTCGTTGCACGTCGGGAACTGCGAGAGGTGCACCGAATCCTCGGTGTGACGGCCACTCACGGCATTCAGATCGCAGAATATGCGCTCCGAGATAAATGGAGCAAACGGCGCGGCGAGCTTCGCCACCGTCTCGAGACAGGTGTAGAGTGTCTGGTAGGCCGAGAGCTTATCCTCGGTCATCTCTCCGCCCCAGAAACGCTTGCGATTGAGGCGTACATACCAGTTCGAGAGGTTCTCGCCCACGAACTCTTGAATAGCACGCGCTGCAGGCGTAGGATCATAGTCCTCGAGGGCCGCTGTTACATCCTTCACAAGAGTATTCAGCAGCGAGATTATCCAGCGGTCAATCTCCGGACGGCGCTCCATAGGCACCTCGGTCTCCTTGCCCGTAAAGCCGTCGATATTGGCATAGAGGGCGAAGAACGAGTAGGTATTATAGAGCGTGCCGAAGAACTTACGGCGCACCTCGTCCACACCATCCACGTCGAACTTGAGGTTGTCCCAAGGGTCCGAGTTTGCAATCATATACCAACGTGTAGCGTCGGCACCATACTTGCTCAACACCTCGAATGGATCTACGGCATTGCCCAGACGCTTCGACATCTTGTTGCCATTCTTGTCGAGCACAAGGCCATTCGAGATGATATTCTTGAACGCCACGCTGTCGAACAACATAGTTGCTATGGCGTGCAGCGTGAAGAACCAGCCGCGCGTCTGATCGACACCCTCGGCGATAAAATCCGCAGGGAAGAGTTTGTCGAAGCAATCGGCATTCTCGAAAGGATAGTGACGCTGCGCATACGGCATTGCACCCGAGTCGAACCACACGTCAATCAGGTCGCTCTCGCGGCGCATAGGCTCGCCCTTCGACGATACCAGGACTATATTATCGACATACGGCTTATGCAAATCGATACGCTCGGTCGAGTAGTTCTCGGCCGACATATCGCCCACCTTGAAGTTCTTGTACGGATTCTCGGTCATAAAGCCCGCCTCTATCGACTTCTCGATCTCGGCTACAAGCTCCTCGACCGAGCCTATACACTTCATCTCGGCATAATCCTCCGTCGCCCAGATAGGGAGCGGAGTACCCCAATAGCGCGAGCGCGAGAGGTTCCAATCGACAAGGCCCTCCAACCACTTACCGAAGCGGCCCGAGCCCGTATATTCGGGTTGCCACTTAATCGTGGCATTGAGCTCCATCATACGCTCGCGGAGTGCCGTCGTGCGGATAAACCACGAATCGAGCGGGTAGTACAATACCGGCTTGTCGGTGCGCCAACAGTGCGGATACGAGTGAGTATGCTTCTCTATCTTGAACACCTTACCCTCGCCTTTGAGCGTCACGCAGATGTCGATATCGAGCGTCGTATCGCTCTCGGCCAGCGACTCATCGTAGGCATTCTTCACGAAGCGGCCTGCCCACTCCTTGTAGAGCGCCACATCGACATACTTCTCGACGAACTCCTTGTCGAGATCCTCCAGACGGAAGAAGCGGCCCGAGCGATCGACCATCGGACAGCTCTTGCCTGCCACATCGACCATAAAGAGCGGAGCGATACCTGCGGCACGCGCCACGCGATCGTCATCGGCACCGAAGGTCGGCGCGATATGCACGATACCCGTACCATCCGACGTGGTAACATAGTCGCCCACAATCACGCGGAAGGCATCGCCCATAGGCTTCACCCACGGGATAAGCTGCTCGTAGCACACACCCTCGAGCTGCTCGGCGCGATATACTCGCTCCTCGACCTCGAATGTGCCCTCCTGCTTCTTGCCGAAGTAGGAGCCCACAAGCTCCTTGGCCATAATGATAGTTTGACGCGCCTCGGTGTAAGGATTTTGGCACTTCACGCGCACATACTCAATCGACGGGCCGATACAGAGTGCCGTATTCGACGGCAGAGTCCAAGGCGTTGTAGTCCAAGCGAGGAAGTAGAGTTCGCCCTCGGCACCTTCGAAGAGCGGCTCGCTCCTCTCGTCGCGCACCACGCGGAACTGCGCCGTGCAGGTCGTATCCTTCACATCGCGGTAGCACCCCGGCTGGTTGAGCTCGTGCGTCGAGAGGCCCGTACCTGCGGCCGGCGAGTATGGCTGAATGGTATAACCCTTGTAGAGCAGGCCCTTGTCGTAGAGTCGCTTCAGGAGGTACCACAACGTCTCGATATACTTGTTGTCGTAGGTTATGTATGGGTCATCGAGGTTCACCCAATATCCCATATCGCGCGTCAGGCGCGACCAATGCGACGTGTATTTCATCACATCCTCGCGGCAACGGCGGTTGTACTCCTCGACAGTAATCTTCTTGCCGATATCCTCCTTCGTTATGCCGAGCGCCTTCTCGACACCCAGCTCCACCGGCAGTCCGTGCGTATCCCAACCGGCCTTGCGCGTCACGCGGTAGCCCTGCTGCGTCTTGTAGCGGCAGAAAACGTCCTTAATTGTTCGTGCCATAACGTGGTGAATGCCGGGCATACCATTTGCCGAGGGTGGTCCCTCGTAGAATATGAATGCCGGCGCACCCTCGCGCGTTTCGATACTCTTCGCAAAAGTATCCTTCTTGTCCCACTCGCCCAGCACCTGCTCGGCCAGCGCAGATAAATCGAGATTTTTGTACTCCTTGAACTTCATTTTATATGATGAGTTACTTATCTATCGTATGCTATAACGTGCAAAGGTACAATTAAAAATCCATAATGCAAAATCGTCGGCAGTTTTTCGGGCTGCTGTACCATGGCGCACCCAATCGTTTGGGATGGCTGACGCACAACAGTCAATTCACTAAACTCCCTAAATTCCCTAAACTCCTTAAACTCACTAAACTCACTAAAAAGCCATTACCCCACAACCAAAAAACTCCTTTTAAGCAGATAAATGCAAGGCGCACAAGAAGCCCGCCGCGCAGCATACTTGACGTATGTGAGCAGGCGGGCTATCGCAGTGCAACGCAGCAGTTGCTGCTTAAAAGAGTTTTAGTAGTAGAGTTCTCCCTCTTCGGTCTCGAGGTCACCGAGTCCCAGCGAATTGCCGAAGCCGCACTCGACACGAGCTATGAGAAGCTCCACACGAGGCGTTTCATAGGTGGTGGTTAAGATATCTTCTCTTTTCATTATAGTGTATTTTTTTTGTTACTAAAATTGGCTATACCTATTTATAATATATAAGGTTACTCCGCCTTGCCCCTCAAGAGAGAGGCAAGGTCGAAGAGAGATATATTACGAGGCCGACTCTGTTCCCGTTGTAGTATCCTCCGATGGAGTCTCAACAGGACGGAGATAGTCTGGCAGGAACTCGATATTGCCCGACTCGCCATACGCCTCGGACGCACCACCGACAATCTCGGTGTAGCTGCCGGTAACCATGCCTGCACCGTAGTACACAGGATTGAGGGCCGAAGTGTCGCCATCCGTTGCAGCGACGAGCAGACCATAGTAGAGGATATTGTTCGTCGTACCTGCATAGCGCAGCACCGGAGCCTTCTCGCCATCGGCACCAAACGACATTGTCTCGCCGATGGTGTATAATTTCCCTGCGTTATTAGCAATGGTACATCCGATAACGCCACCGAGGTAGCAGTCCGTACCGGCCGTACCGTTGAATATGATATTTGCCGTATTGGTAAGGTTAGCGGTCATCGAGTTATCGGCCTTCGAGTTCGAGAGGCCAATAACACCACCCACGAAGAACGAACCTACAGTCTCGGCCTCCGGAGTGATAGTGATAGCACCTGTATTCTTCACGCCATTTTTCGTATAGCCTACCGTGTAGTAACCCTGTACGCCACCGATAATTGCTATATTAGCCTTGGCCGATATGGTGATATCGCCGTTATTGTAGTTAGCCGCCTGCGACGAGTAGCCATTAGCACCAACAGCACCACCTACGCGCAAGGTGCCCGTGGTCGAGCCGCTGACATTGATATCGCCATTGTTCGTCAGGCGAGCACCATAACCGGCCGACACACCAATAACTCCACCAATGGAGAGTGTATTGTTGGACGTAACATCGCAAGTCAGCGTACCCGAGTTCTCCGAATCCTTGCAGCTATCTGCGTCAGCCTCGGCCATCAAGCCTTGGACACCACCTAAATAGACAGCGCCCATATCGGCGCAACGAAGAGTCACGTCAGCCGTATTCTCGAAGCTGCTGAAGTCAAGGACTCCATATCCTACCACGCCACCAACTACAATATTCGTCGATTTGAGCGGTTCAACGAGCACCTCACCCGAGTTGGTGAAGGATTTAAAGCTGGCAGCATTACCGGCAACAGTCTTTATCGAACAACCAACGACGCCACCAATAGTCGAAGCGGTAGTGTCGAAGTCGTAGTTAGGCATACCCAAGCCCGTTGTGAGGGTTACCGTATTCTTGATGTGTACCTTCGCCTCGTTGGTGCAGTTCTCGGCACCGGTCTGCGTATTCATATAACCCAACACGCCACCCATAAGGATATGATGATACTCGCCGCCCTCGACGGTTACCGTACCCTTGTTGGTCAGGCCCGACGGAATCATATACGAGTTGCCGATTACACCGCCGATACGCAATTTCGTATTCGTATTCAATGCAACCGTCACGGCACCCGAGTTCTCCGAATTGGAGAAGAGTCCGCCCACCTCGCCAGAATCAAGGTCCGAGAAGCCGATGCAACCACCCACATAGCAGTTTTCACTTGCAGCAGTTTTGGCAGCAGAAGTTACGGTCACCGCGGCCTCATTGTTCAGTCCCGAGATGGTAGCGCACCTGGCGTGGCCAATGTTACCGCCGAGACGAATAGATTTAAAGCTACCCGTAGCTGTTATCGCAGCCTTATTGGTAATGCGGTCGCCGGAGTCGCTATTGTCATATCCGATGTTACCACCGAGGTAGAGATGCGACGAGGCAGAGCCGCCTATCGTCAGCGGAGCCGTATTTATAATATCGTTCACAATAACTCCCGGCTTGGCATCGGTATGACCACCCTCCGGAGCACCGATGACGCCACCTACATAGAGGGTGCTCTTGTGGGCTCCCTCGTTGGTGATGACACCGTGGTTCACGCACGAGATAATGTCGCAACCCGTAGCCGTCGTAGCGGATACACGCGCCTTGTAACCAATTATGCCACCCGTATATATAGCAGCACCGGCAGCACCCTTGAGCGTTATCTCACCGCGGTTCACGGCACCCTCGACACGGCCATATCCGCTTCCATAGATGCCACCGATATACATTTTGTCGGTGGTCGTAACATCAACCTCGATATCACCCTTGTTGGTGTAGTACTCCGCGTCGGTCAAATCCAAAGCTCGCGTAGCATCGCCCGCAAGACCCGTATTGTTCAGGCCCGAGATACCGGCAGCATAACAGCGCACGCCCGAACCCGTCACTTTGACATCACCCTCGTTGCTTATCACGCGGTTCATCGAGGCGTAGCCCGTAGGCTGACAACCTGCAATACCGCCGACCATAACATAACCATTATAGTCCTCCTCTTCGCCTGCGACCGCAGCCACATTCAGGACTGTGACATTACCCGAGTTGTGGTTCGTTGGCGAGATACCCTCTGTATCAGGCTGACCGAGTGGATATGTCACATAACCAAACATACCGCCGACCGACACTCGGCGCTGCGTAGCACCCTCGGCACCATTGAGAGTCACATCACCCGAGTTGGTACATCCGGCATTAGCACTACCCGAACGGCTGGCGGCAATACCACCCACCCAGATATCGGTCATAGCGATACCCTCCTTGAGATTGGCTGTTACTGCGCCGGTATTTACAGCGTGGGTCAGCTTATTGTTACTCTTTAAACCCACAACACCACCGACAAGCAGGCTTAGCGTATTGCCCGTCTGATGAAAAGTCACAGCACCCGTATTCTTAACGTTGCGAGACTCCGGCTTGGCGTAGGCCGATACACCACCGAGACGGAAGAGAGCCGACTCGCTACCCTCGCCATAGTATGCCGTAACAGGGCCATTGTTCGTGCAGTTCTCGATGAGCGCGGCCGCATTTGTCGAGCCGTTATAGCCGAAGCAACCACCGCAGAGAACAGTGTTGGTCGAAAGGTTGATAACCTGCGAGGTGATACTTGCGTGGTTCACGCAGCCCGACACGGTGCACGTACCGTGTTGGTAGGCAGCGACACCCGCAACAGCTAACGACACGTTGTCGTAGAACTTATGAGCCACAGTATATTGCGATACGGTGCCCTGCGTAGGATCACCCTCGACACCATTCACACAGTCGTAGATATATGCGGCAGCCGAGCGGCCGATGACACCGCCAACCTGACCGTAGGTGCCCGTATCGGCACGCAGGATTCCGCGTGCAGTGATATTACCCGTATTGGTACACTTACGCACCGTGAACAGTACGTCATTGGCCAGGCCGATAACACCACCAATCATCATACGGTTCGTAACACTCTCGGCATCTACGGTTACAGTGCCCGAGTTCGTACATCCCGTAATCTCCTGCGCTGTCGTAGCCAAAGATGAAAGCAAGCCGACAATACCGCCCATGTAGAGGTGGTCGGTGTCGGAAGCAACACTCTCCATAACAGCCGTATTGTGCGAATCGTCAATCGAGCAATCAAGGCTCATACCAACCATACCGCCCGCAAAGGCTGTCTGCGCAGAGTTCTGCGCCTTCACCGCAAAGTCGCCACCGTTGGAGCACTTCGATATCGAAGCCACAGCAAGAGTCTGATTCTCCGCATCGGCAACCTCGGCAATATTGCTATGTGCATAACCTGCGATACCGCCCACGGCATTGTAGTAGCGAATAGTGCCCGTACCGACATTGGCAATCTCCACCGAAGCATTGTTCTGGCTCGAAACGATATCCGCACCGAGCAACTTGGCGACAATACCACCGACCGTCAGAACAACCGATTCCTCCGTATATACAGCGTTACCCTCGGCGTCCTTCACGAGGCCTGCGTCACCCTCATAGGCGACCTTGATGCTCGAGCCGCTCACGAGCGAGCAGTTCTCGATACGACCGCGCTTGTCGTTGGTCGTCGTGAGGACATTAGCAAAAGCACCCCACACCATATCCGTAATGGTCACGTTTGCCTTGAGGTTCAAGTTCTGAATCGTAGCCGTCGTCGTACCAAAGAGCGGCTTAACAACACCCGAAATGGTATTGCCGTTACCCTCCAGCGTCAGGGCATAACCCTCGATAGGAGTCCAAGCGGCCGCAAACTCGCTCGACAAATCGAACGACTGCGTAACCGATGCGCTGCCATAGGCAAACGTACCCGCAGCCACCAACTCGGCAAACTGCGCAAGCGTAGCCTCATCATAAATCTCAAATACATCACCCGAGAAGTCCTCCGAGTTGTCGGCAAACACGATATTCTTAAACTCGCGGACAACACCCGCCTTGATGGCCTTCTCGCCCGTGCATGGAACACCGGCCGTCATCGCCACCTCGGCATTGTCCGTGCAGAACTTCGCCTTCATCGTGCCGTAGTCGCCCGCAGGAACAGCGATGTAGAGCGTCGTCGCAGTCTCCGACAGCGCGATACCGCCCTCCGGAAGCTGATAGGTCAGCGTCTTCGAGGCATCAGCCTGTGCCGTCAAGGCACCCGTCGCGCAGTTTACGTCAAACGTACCGGCCAAAGCACCATCCGTCACCGTAAGCTCCACCTTCGTCAGCTTCTCGCCCGAGCCCTTAACCTCGAACATCAAAACACCGGCCAGGTAGTTGAGCGAGCCCGTAAGCTCAGTACCCTCAACATAGCCGTACATAGGGAACGACGCCGTGTCGAACGTACCCTCCGTGTAGTTCTGCACCGTGGCGAACTGAACAGGCAGGCAACCCTCCGTGGCAGCCGCGAGGCCCTCAACGTAAGGATAGACGATGCTGTAAGCCTCGGCATCGGCTACCGCGAAGGTAAACTCCGCTACCGACTTATCCTCGCGGATAGTGATGGCAGTAGTCTTACCCTCGTTGATACGCAGAACGTCGCCCTCCTGCCACTCGACAGGGTACTTCTCGTCTGCTGTCTTCTCGCCCAACGCCACCTTCGTATCGGTGTCGAGAGCAATGGAGAGAGTCTTGACACTACCCC
>JAFVRC010000006.1 GCA_017504485.1 Alistipes sp.
AACAGCAGCAACAGCAGCAGCAACAGCAAGACAACAAGGATAATAACAACAAGGACAAAGAGCAGCAGAACGGCGAGCAACAGCAGCAGGATAGCTCCGACGACCAACAGCAGCAACAGCCGCAGGATGGCGATGAACAGCAGCAACAGCCGCAGCAGCCGCGCGAGGGTGAGATATCTTCGCAGGAGCAACAGGCGATGCTCGATGCTATTCAGGCACAGGAGGATAAGACGCAGGAGAAGCTCAAGGAGAAGGCTCGCGGTGTGCTTCTGCGCGGTGCCAAGAATTGGTAGTCGCGGTGCGCTGTTCGACCTGCCGTCGTAGAACCGAGAAGGAGATTGAAATATGACATTTGCAAATCCGAATATACTATGGATGGCACTGCTCGTGGTGCCGATGGTGGCCTACTACATCTGGCGTGCGCGTCAGGGAGGTGCGGCTATCCGTATATCGAGCACCGATTCGCTGCGTAAAGCTCCGCGTACGGTGCGCTACTATCTGCGACATGTGCCGTTTGTGTTGCGCTGTGTCGCCGTGCTGCTACTCGTCGTGGCGTTGGCACGACCGCAGAGTGCCGAGCACAATACGCGCAAGGATGCCGAGGGTATCGATATCGTGTTGGCGATAGATATCTCCGGCTCAATGCTCGCTCGCGACTTCAAGCCCGACCGTCTCGCTGCGGCCAAAGATGTGGCCTCATCGTTCATCTCCTCGCGCTATGGCGACCGTATAGGTATTGTCGCCTTTGCCGGCGAGGCATATACGCAGAGCCCGCTGACCACTGACCAAGGGTCGTTGCAGACGCTCTTGGCGCGTGTTCGTAGCGGTGTAATCGAGGATGGTACGGCCATCGGCAACGGTCTCGCCACGGCAATCAACCGCCTGCGCGAGAGCGATGCGAAGAGCAAGGTGGTGATACTCCTGACCGATGGTGTGAACAACCGCGGACAGATAGCCCCCGTCACGGCGGCCGAGATTGCACGTGATGCCAACATCAAGGTCTATACCATCGGTGTAGGCAGCAATGGCGAGGCTCCATATCCGCTCTTCGACGATGAGGGCAACGTAGTGCAGATGGCGATGATGAAGGTTGAGATTGACGAGAAGAGCCTCCGAAATATCGCCGAGACGACGGGTGGTACCTACTTCCGTGCAACGGACAAGGAGTCGCTTATTGAGGTTTATAACCGCATCGACCGTATGGAGAAGAGCCGTGTCGAGATTACCGAATTTACGGTGATGCACGAGGAGTATCTGCTTTATGTGGTGGCGGCACTGTTGCTGCTCATCGCCGAAATAATTATTAACCGTCTGATTCTTAAACGCATACCGTAATATGTTCCGATTTGCAAACCTCAGCCTCCTGTGGCTTCTTGCCGTGGTGCCGGTGCTCGTTGCACTGCTTGTTGTGGTGCGCATAATGCGTCGCCGCTCGCTCGTCCGTTTCGGTAATCCGGCCCTTTTGAAGGAGCTGATGCCCGAGGTCGCCGAGTGGCGCGTGAGGCTCAAAACGTCGTTGCAGATTACGGCTCTCGTACTGCTTATTCTCGCTGCGGCACGCCCCCAGTTCGGCTCGAAACTGCGCGAGGAGAGGGCTCGCGGTGTGGAGATGATGCTTGTGGTCGATGTGTCGAACTCGATGCTCGCCGAGGATCTCGCCCCCAACCGCCTCGACCGTACACGCTACGCTATCGACCGCCTCTTCGCCTCGCTCAGTCAGGAGCGTGTCGGCATGGTCGTCTTTGCCGGCGAGGCGAAGGTGCAGCTCCCTATCACGAGCGACTACCGTATGGCTCGCAGCTTCGCCAAGCGTCTTTCGCCCGACCTTGTAGCGGTGCAGGGCACCGACCTCGCCGAGGCGTTGTCGCTCGCCACACTCTCGTTCTCTGACAGGGAGCATACGGGCCGTGCGATGATTCTCATAACGGATGGTGAGGCGCACGATGAGGGTGCCGTAGAGGCAGCTCGCCGCGCCGCCGAGCAGGGGATACATATCTTTGTCATAGGCATCGGTACGCCCGAGGGTGCTCCGGTGCGCGTGGGCGGTGAATTTATCCGCGACGAGAGTGGCGAGATGGTGGTCACGAAGCTCAACGAGAAGCTCCTGCAAGAGGTTGCCGAGGCCGGCAAGGGCGGCTATATTCGAGCTACGAATGCAGCCTTCGGCCTCGACGAGATTGTCCGCGAAATCGAGAAGTTGGAGCAGGGTGAGCTCTCGGCCCTCCGCTTCGAGGAGTACAACGAGCAGTTCGTATGGCTTGTGGCTCTGGCCTTGGCACTGCTCTTGCTCGATACGCTCATCTTGGGCCGCCGCAACCCCGCTTTGCGACGTTTCAACATCTTTGGCGAGTAGCCTTCGGCCTCTCTAAAACCCTTATTTTGGGCGCAATGATAAAAAAACCCATATAGTTTATATGGGGTTTCATTATTTTTTCATACCTTTGCATCAATTGGAAAATAATGAACTTAAAAAAATGCCGAAGTTGTATGGCGTTGAGCGTCCGTCACGAAAGCCCGATTGGTTGAAGATTCGCCTTCCCAAAAGCGAAGCTTTTGCCGAGGTAGAGCGTATAGTGCGCGACCACAATCTCCATACGATTTGCAGTAGCGGTAAGTGCCCCAACAAGGCTGAATGTTGGAGCCGCCACACAGCGACATTTATGATTTTGGGTGATATATGTACCCGCGGCTGTCGCTTCTGTGCTACCAAAACCGGTACGCCGTTGCCGCCCGACGAGGCCGAACCCACAAGGGTTGCCGAGAGTGTGCGGCTTATGAATCTTCGGCACGTTGTCGTCACTTCTGTAACTCGCGACGATCTGCCCGACCGTGGTGCCCACCATTGGGCCGCCACTGTGGAGGCTATCCGAGCGAAGAATCCCAACGCAACTATTGAGCTCCTTATTTCCGAATTGGATGCGCGGCACGACTTGTTGGATGTCGTAGCAGCCTCCAAGCCCGATATTATCGGGCACAACATCGAGACCGTCGAGCGTCTTACGCCGCTCGTGCGTGCCAAGGCAACATACCGCACCTCGCTTGCGGCGTTGCGTCACTTGGCCGACGTGGGCGTCAGAACGAAGAGCGGTTTGATGGTAGGTCTCGGCGAGAGCGACTCCGAGGTGCGTGCTACGCTCGGCGACCTGCGCGAAGCAGGCGTGAGCATAGTCACCCTCGGGCAGTATCTTCGACCATCTATGGAGCAGTGTCCTGTTGCGGAATACATCACTCCCGAGCGGTTCGAAGAGTATCGCAAGCTTGCCCTCGATATGGGTTTCGACTTCTGCGCCAGCGGCCCGCTTGTGCGCTCGTCGTACCTCGCCGATGAGGCCCTTCGTTAAGGAGGGTGGTCGCCTACCTCGCCTCGCTGTTGTTTTAAGTTTTAGAACGCAGGTAAAGGTCGAGCTATGAAGGTCGAGTTTGAAGATTTGGGAGTTATGCCCTACAAAGAGTGCTGGGAGTATCAGCAGCGGCTCTTCGACGAGCGGCTGATGCACCGTGCCGGGGCCTCCGATGCAGAGTGCGCCGGTCGCATTCTCTTTGTCGAACATCCACCTGTATATACGCTTGGCAAGAGTGGTCACGAGAGTAATATGCTCGTCGGCTACGCGCACTTGCAGGCTCTGGGTGCCGAGTTCTACCATATCGACCGTGGGGGCGATATCACGTTCCACGGGCCGGGGCAGCTCGTCGGCTATCCTATCCTCGACCTCGATAGGCTGGGCATAGGCCTTCGCCGCTATATCGAGATTTTGGAGCAGAGCATCATCGACACCATCGCTCACTACGGACTTCGCGGCACGCGCCTCGAAGGTGCTACGGGCGTGTGGTTGCACGATGATGGAGTGGCGCAGTCGTGGCGCAAGATATGCGCTATCGGTGTTCGCGCCTCGCGCTTTGTGACGATGCACGGCTTCGCGCTCAACTGCTCGACAGACCTCGGCTGGTTCTCGAAGATTAACCCTTGCGGCTTTACGGACAAAGGCGTAACCTCTATCGAGAAGGAGCTGGGGCATAAGGTCGATGAGGGCGAGGTGCGCCGTCTGCTGCTTGGCAACCTTGTGCGCCTGTTGAACGCGGAGGTGGCGCAATAGAGTGCCGCGCTTCGACGTTCTATGTTGTGTAGGCTGCGTGTGGTGCGGCCGTTGTAGGAGAAGAAACGTAATAAATATATAAAAATTAAACGATTATGCCTATAGAAAAACGATGGGAGGTCAAGCCTCTGGGCGAGAAGGCTACGGTGGAGCAGATTGCTTCGTCGCTGCACATCGCGCCGGTGCTTGCCAACCTGCTGGTTCAACGAGGCATAGACACCTTGGAGAAGGCGCACAAGTTCTTCAACCCGCAGCTTGCCGACCTTCACGACCCATTCCTTATGAAGGATATGGATAGGGCTGTGGAGCGCATCGAGCAGGCCGTGGAGCGAGGCGAGAAGATTATGGTCTATGGCGACTACGACGTCGATGGCACCACGGCTGTTGCGCTTATGTACAAGTTCCTGCGACTTATAGGTCACAGAAACCTTATGTTCTACATTCCCGACCGCTATACCGAAGGCTACGGTATCTCGGTGCGCGGTATCGACATCGCGGCCCACAAGGGCGTGAAGCTTGTTATCGCACTCGACTGTGGAATTAAGGCTGTCGAAAAGGTGGATTATGCCCGCACGAAGGGCGTAGATTTCATTATCTGCGACCATCACCTTCCGGCCGAGGAGATTCCTCGTGCCGTAGCCGTTCTCGATCCCAAGCGCACCGACTGCACCTATCCATTCGACGAATTGTCTGGTTGCGGTGTGGGCTTCAAGCTGGTGCAGGCCTACGCACAGAAGCACAACATTCCGTTCTCGAGTATCGAGCCGCTCCTCGATTTGTTGGTGGTGAGCATCGCCTCCGACATCGTGTCGCTCACCGACGAGAACCGTATCCTGGCGCACTATGGCCTTCGCCGTCTCAACAACTCGCCGTCGGAGGGCCTATCCTCCATTATCCGCATCTGCAACCTCACGGAGCACGACATCACAATCGACGATATCGTCTTCAAGATTGGCCCACGCATCAACGCTGCAGGGCGTATGCGTGTTGCCGAGAACGACGACTACGATGTGCCATCGGGCGGCTATGCGGCCGTCAAACTGCTTGTCGAGGGTAACGAGGCGGCAGCGCACGAGTTCGGCGGTATGATTGACGAGTTCAACCAGGAGCGCAAGAGCATCGACCGCTCGGTGACGCAGGAGGCCCACGACTATGTGGAGAGCCACCCTGAAATCAAGCAGCGCAAGAGCACCGTCATCTACAATCCGAAGTGGATGAAGGGCATCGTCGGCATTGTTGCCTCGCGCCTTATCGAGACCTACTACCGCCCAACCGTCGTATTGACCAAGAGCAATGGTTTTGTCACGGGCTCGGCACGCTCCATTCCGGGCTTCGACCTCTATCAGGCCGTGGAGTCGTGTGCCGATATCCTCGAGAACTTCGGTGGTCATATGTACGCCGCAGGCCTCACCCTCCGCGAGGAGAAGGTCGAGGAGTTCACCCGTCGCTTTAACGACTATGTGGAGGCCAATATCGACCCGCAAATACTCATTCCGCAGGTTGATATCGACAGCGAGCTGACCTTCTCCGACATCACTCCCGACTTCTACGCCTCTCTCAACCGCTTCCAGCCATTCGGCCCGGGCAACAACTCACCCGTCTTTGCCTCTCGCCGTGTCATTAACAACGGCGATGCCAAGCTCGTTGGTGCCGAGCTCGAGCATCTGCGAATGGATCTTATGCAGTCCGAGAGGCCTAATACGCGCATCCAAACCATTGCCTTCCAGCAGCCTACCCACTACGAATGGGTACGCTCCGGTCGCCCTATCGACATCTGCTACCAGATCGTCGAAAATCGTTACCGAGGCAAGGTTAGTATGCAGTTAAGGATTAAGGATATTAAGCGCACAGAATAGCTCAGAAGCTGCATAAAAAGGCGATTTCTGCGTTAAACTGCGACAGCCGAGATGCTCACATACGCGAAGGTATGCTGCGCAGCATACTATAACAACAAGAGGGTGCTCCGTGGAGCACCCTCTTAATATTATATATATTGGTATAGCCTATAACTTCTCGCCGTAGCAGAGGTCGCCTGCATCGCCGAGGCCCGGAACGATATACTTCGATGGGTTGAGGTGCTCATCGACCGTGGCGCACCAGAGTGTGCAGCGCTCTGCGTCGGAGTTTCGGAGAACATAATCGACACCCTCGTTGCAGCCGAGTACCGACACGAAGTGGGTGTGTGCAGGCTCGCCACCGCGTGCCACAAGGGCCTTGTAGGCTGCGATGAGCGACATACCCGTTGCGAGCATCGTATCGACCAAAATCAGGGTTTTGCCCTCGAGCGAGCCGCACGATATATACTCGACCTTGATTTCGAGGTCGCCCTCCCCCTCGCCGGCGCGATAGGCCGACACGAAGGCGCACTTTGCCCCGTCGAAGTAGTTGAGGAAGCCCTCGTGCAGCGGCAGTCCGGCACGCAGGATTGTGGCCAGCACCACCTCGTCTGTCGGCAGCTCCACGTTGGCGGTGCCGAGCTGTGTGGTGACTTGTTCGTTGTGGTAGTTGAGTTGTTTCGAGACCTCGTAGGCGGCAATTTCGCCTATGCGTGCGATGTTGCGGCGGAAGCGCATCGAATCTCTCTGAATATCCTTGTCGCGCAGCTCCGCGAGGAAGCGATTGACGAGCGACGGTTGATGGTCTAGGATGTGAAGCATATAGTTTTAGTATAAGAAGTTGTTGAACGGATAGCGGCCACAGTGAATCTCGCGCACCATGCCGTAGAGGTCGGTGCGGAACTTCTCGATGTTGAGTCGCTCGCGGGCCGAGAGGAAGATGCAAGGGGTGTTCTGCTTGGCGAACCAGCTTTGACGCAGGTCGTCGAGCGAGCGGTTCTCCTTGGTTGCAGGGGTGAGGTCGTCCTCCTCCTTCGGGGTGTAGGTGTAGGCATCAATCTTGTTGAAGACCAGATATACGGGTTTCTCGCCGGCGCCGATATCCTGCAAGGTCTGCTTCACCACGTCTATCTGCTCCTCGAACTGTGGGTGCGAGATATCGACAACGTGGATGAGCAGGTCGGCCTCGCGCACCTCGTCGAGTGTCGATTTGAACGACTCGATAAGCTCGGTCGGGAGCTTGCGGATAAAACCTACGGTGTCGGAGAGCAGGAAAGGCAGGTTGTCGAACACCACCTTGCGAACCGTCGTGTCGAGAGTTGCGAAGAGCTTGTTCTCGGCAAACACCTCGCTCTTCGAGATTAGGTTCATAAGCGTCGATTTGCCGACGTTGGTGTAGCCGACAAGCGACACGCGCACCATGCCTCCGCGATTGGAGCGCTGCACGGCCATCTGCTTGTCTATCTTCTTCAGCTCCTCCTTGAGCTTCGCTATGCGGTTGCGGACAATACGGCGGTCGGTCTCAATCTCGCGCTCACCGGCTCCACCGCGCGTTCCCGTGCCACCGCGCTGACGCTCGAGGTGAGTCCAAAGGCCGGCAAGGCGCGGCAACATATACTCGCACTGTGCCAGCTCCACCTGAGTCTTGGCATAGGCAGTCTGGGCGCGCTGACGGAAGATGTCGAGGATGAGGCGCGTGCGGTCAATCACGCGGCACGGCATCGCCTGCTCGATGTTGCGGGTTTGCGAGGGAGATAGTTCGTCGTCGAAGATCACGACATTTATCTCGTTCTGCTCGCAGTAGGCGGCTATCTCTTCGAGTTTGCCCGGGCCTACATATATGCGCGACGAGGGTTGCGAGAGTCGCTGTGTGAAGCGTCGCTCGGTCTTGATTGCAGCCGTCTCGGCCAAGAACTCCAACTCGTCGAGGAACTCCTCGGCCTGCCGCGGCTCTTGCCCGTCGCGAATGACGGCTACCAACACGGCCCTCTCTTCGCGCTGCTCCTCGACTACTACGCCTCGCTCTCTCTTATCTTTTCTCTGTTCGGTCATTCTTATATTTTCAAAAAAGGTGGGCCATAACCCACCTTAAATATTTTGTCTGTTATTTTTGTATCGGTCACCCGGGGGTGTCGCGACGATTAGTTCTGGATACGGAAGTCGATAGGGAGCGTGTACTTCACGCGCACAGACTGGTTACGCTGCTTGCCCGGAGTCCACTTCGGCGAGCTCTTCAACACGCGGATAGCCTCATCCGAGAGCGAGCTGTCCGGCGTTTGCAGCACCTGAATATTGGTGAGCGAGCCGTCGCGCTCGATGACGAACATCAGAAGTACTCGGCCCGAGATGTTGTTCTCTTGTGCAATCTGCGGGAAGCGCACCTTGCTCTGCACCCAGTTGCGGAAGGTCATAAGGTCGCCGCCCATAAACGAAGGCATCTGCTCTACGCGCACGAATGGCTGGTCATCCTCGATAACCTCCTCCTCGACGGCTACCTGCTGCACAATCTCGATATCCTCGGCAAACTCCGCGAAATCGACATTGGTCTGAATTTTCGTGTCGTTGGTCACGACGTTGAGGATGTCGGTAATAACCGTAATCTCGACCTTCTTCGGAGGTTCCGGCGGCTTCTGATCCTGACGGGTAATCTCGGTAATCTCCTCCTCGACAACCTCAAACTCCTGCTCTACCTGCTCAATGCGGTACTCGCGAGGGGTGTAGAGGAAAGCGGCGATAACGATGAGCAGAGCAGCTATCAAGCCAATCTCAAGCAACATCATACGCTTGTTCTGAACATCAACTTTCGGGTTCTTTTTCAGTTCCATCTATACTTGTTTTTTAATAATTATCGGTTGCAAAATGTGCATACGCAGTCACAAATATAGGCATAAAAAATCAAAAAACGCACGGCCTGCCCAAAAAATAGTAATTTTTTGTGACAATAGCCCGCAAATATCCTCCCGAAACGCTCTTCGCCGCCTAAAAAAAAGTGGGGCTGTTGATTGCTTTTTGCGGAATTTAGACTACTTTTGCAAAAAACCAAAGGGCGACAATGAAGGAAACTCTCTACGGAAAGACTCTCTCCGAGTTGCAGCAGGTGTGTGCCGAGCTCTCTATGCCTCGCTTTGTGGCGCGGCAGATTGCCGATTGGCTCTATCGCAAGGGTGTTGGCTCCGTAGATGAGATGACCAACATTTCGCGTGCTAATCGCGAGCATCTGGCCGAGCGTTTTGACCTCGGCCTACGACCGCCACAGCGCGAAGAGGAGTCCTCGGACGGCACGAAGAAGTACCTCTACATCACCTCGCAGGGCGAGGCTGTCGAGTCGGCCTATATCCCTGACCGCGAGCGTGCCACACTCTGCGTATCGTCACAGGCGGGCTGCCGCATGGGCTGCCGCTTTTGCGCCACGGCGCGCCTCGGGCTCAAGCACTCGCTCTCGACGTGCGACATCCTCAACCAGATAGCCTCGTTGCCCGAGCGCGAGAGGCTTACGAATGTGGTGTTTATGGGCATGGGCGAGCCGCTCGACAACCTCGACAACGTGCTTCGCGCCCTCGAGATAATGACTGCCGATTGGGGCTTCGGCTGGTCGCCGACGCGCATCACCCTCTCGACGGCAGGCGTGGCGCGTGAGTTGCGCCGTTTCCTCGACTCGACACAGGTGCACCTCGCCGTTTCGCTTCACAACCCATTTGCGGAGGAGCGTGCCGAGATTATGCCCATCGAGCGTGCGTACCCCATCCGCGAGGTGTGCGACATCCTGCGCGAATATGACTTCACACACCAGCGACGCGTATCGTTTGAGTATATCGTTATGAGTGGCCTGAACGACTCGCCACGCCACATCAAGGAGCTGTGCCGCCTGCTCGACGGCATCAAGTGCCGCATAAACCTTATACGCTTCCACAAGATTCCCGACTCGCCGTACTTCTCGCCCGCCGATGACAAGATGACCGCCTTCCGCGATGCGCTTACCGCTCGCGGCATAATGACCACCATCCGTGCCTCGCGCGGCGAAGATATAAAGGCCGCCTGCGGACTGCTCTCGGCCGAGCGGGCAAATCGTTAGACTATTTAAGGTCGTACACCACGGTCGTTATGGCTCGTGCATCGAGGCGATAGCCGAGTGCATTGGCCACCTCGCGGCGCGTGAGGTCTTGTCGCTCCGAGGTGACGTACATCGCCGCCGAGGCAATCTGCTTGCGCACCTTCAAAGGCAATGTCACACAAATATCGCGCTGCTCGAAGGAGCAGTTCACATAGACCACCACCAGCCGCTTGCCGTCGGGCGCAAGATATGCCGTAGCGGCCACCGTATCGAGGTCGTCGGCCCCCGAGAGCTCCACGCGCGAGTAGCCCGGGCGAATGAAAAAGCTGTAGTTGCCCAAGGCGTAGAGTAGCTTGTTGGCCTCGGCATTGCCGCCGCTGTGTATGTCGCCATCCTTGGCGTGCAGCGATATGAGCGCGTGGTCACCCCGCAGCTCCATACCCTTCCAATAGCTCCACGACTTGGTCGCTAAATCGACCATGTCGCTATGTATGAGTCGCGCCATAAGCAGTCCTGCCTGCATATCGGCTCGGTTGTGGCTGTACCAATCGTCGGTGAAGCCCTGCACGCCATTTGTCTTGGGCAGCAGACACCACTCCGAGGCGTGGAACTCAACGCCATACTTGCTACACTCCTCGCTTGCCGCACGGCGCACCTCGCGCAATAGCTTGTTGGTCTCAAGTTCATGATAGTCATGAGCATATATCTCACGGTCGAGGTGGCGCAGATGGCCTACATAGTGCGGCGATGCGCTGTCGAAGAAGTTGCGCACAACGCAGTGTGGAGCCTCCATCTCACCCCATATCTTCGCGTACTTCTCATTCGGCCTATAGAGGTGCTTTATGCGTGATGTCTCGCCAAGCTGTATGCGCACCTTATCGAAGCGGCTGTCGCGCGACAGCTCCTTGTCGAGGGCCTCCATCATACGCTTCACCTCGCTGTTTCGCCACATCGTACCCTCCTGCTTCGGGGTGTCCCACTTGTGCTGCGGCTCGTTTATCGGGCTGATGAACGGGATGTTCCACCCCTTGTCCATATAGTGCGCTGTAACATCGACGAGGTAACGCGCAAAGTCGTCATAGCACTCCTCGCGGATATTGGCACGCATACCGTCATCCGAGTAGCCCTTGCCGTTGAGCGTATATTGCACGAGCGGCGTGTTCGAGAAGAGGATGAAGTGGTTGCTACCGCGCTTCACGGCCTCACCCATCCAATACTCGTGGCCGGCACACTTGCCCCAATCGTAGCCCTTACCATCGATTGTCAGGTAGCTCTCCGCGCGACGGTGGTAGGGCACAATATCGGCATTCGGGGCCTCCAACGAGCCACCACCCAGATTTACGCGCCACGCCGAGAGGCCCGCGCCCTTCGGATTGCCATTCTCGTCATACTCCTGCGAGAAGAGCAGGTCGGCAATCTTCTGCCGCACCACCTCGCTCCAATACTTACCCACGAAGTTGCCGCTCCACGCATCGGCCGCACCGAAGTACTCGATGGTCTGGTGACGCGAGGCGGGCTCTATCGTGACGTTAATCGGCTGCGCCTCAATAGCATTAGCACCCAATATAAGAGTTGTAAGGATGAGTAGTTTTTTCATGATGATATTCTGTTATTTCTCGTTTGCAAAGGCTTTTAGTTGCGCTATCTCCTGCGCCCAAATCTCCTCATTAGGCGTCTCGAGGATAAGCGGAATACCATCGAAGAGTGGCGACTCGGCGATAAAGCGGAAGCACTCCCAGCCGATGCATCCCTCGCCGAGCGAGGCGTGGCGATCGACGTGCGAGCCGAGAGGTTTCATTGCGTCGTTGAGGTGCATGCCGCGCAGATATTTCAGCCCGACGATGCGCTCCACCTCGTCGAAGGTCTTGCGGCACGCCTCCTCGCTCGAAAGGTCGTAACCTGCGGCGAAGCTGTGGCAGGTATCGATGCAGAAGCCTACACGCGACTTATCCTCCACGCGCTCGATGATGTGGGCTATATGCTCCCACGCAAAGCCGAGGTTTGTGCCCTGCCCCGCCGTATTCTCGATTACGGCCGTCACGCCCGACGTACGGTCGAGGGCCATATTTATCGACTCGGCAATGCGGTTGAGGCTCATAAGCGAGGTTATGCGGCCGAGGTGACTCCCCGGATGGAAGTTGAGGCGGTCGAGGCCGAGAGCCTCGCAGCGTGCCATCTCCTCGAAGAACGACTCGCGCGACTTGTCGAGCCCCTCACGGTCGGGGTGTCCGAGGTTTATCAAGTAGCTGTCGTGCGGCAGAATCTGCGCTGCCGTATAGCCGCACTGCTCGCACGCCGCCTTGAAGCGGTCGCACTGCTCGGCGGTGAGTGTCGGGGCGAGCCACTGTCGCTGATTCTTCGTAAAGAGGGCAAAGGCCGTGGCTCCAATAGCCTTCGCATTGCGCGGAGCATTCTCCACGCCGCCCGATGCACTGACGTGCGCACCAAAGTATTTCATAAATAACGCTGCTATAGATTCAATTTTTGTTGCTTTATGTAGCAAAGATATAAAAAATATCTATTTTTTTCATACCTTTGTAATCTGCAATGGGTGAATCGATAGTAAGAGTCACCCCAATATAATCTTAAAACTGTGAATATATGAGAAGACTTTACTCTGCAATTGTGGCCGTGTTGGTTGCTGCGACAGCTTCGGCGCAGGTGTCGGTTGAGGCCGCAACGCCGAAGGAGCAACTGAAATTCAACAACGAGGTTAAGACCGAGACGCAGAAGCCCGGCTTTATGAGCGAGGCGCAACGCCGCGGCGAGCGTGCCGCCATTCGCAAGGAGCGCAACACCATCGAGTTCAACGCCGGTCTCAACGGCTCGTTCTCGCACTTCAACGAGAATTGGCGAGCCGTCAATGGTAATACCAACTCGATAACCGCCATTGCCAATATACTCTTCACGCACAGCTTCAAGAAGAATCTCTTCACGCTCGACAACAAGGTGACGGGCAAGATTGGCTATACGGTCAAGGGCCTGGCACGCGGTGCCGAGAACGACCTGACGAAGAGCCAGGACGAGTGGTATATCTCGACCGCCCCGGCCTACAAGATGAGCAAGGATTGGAACTTCGGTGCCATCGTGTCGTTGCGCTCGCAGTTCGCCAACGGCTTTAACGACAAGGATAAGATTACGAGCCAATTCTTCTCGCCGGCCTACTTCAACGTATCGGTCGGTTTCACCTATGTCTGCCCGAAGGAGAAGTTCCCAATCAAGATTAACCTCTCGCCAATCTCTATGAACTCGACCTTCGTGACGAGCGATCGCGTCAAGGAGTTCTTCTACAACGAGAAGGCGTTTACGAATGCCGAGGGTGCGGCCGTCAGCTATGCCGAGTACCTGGCCAATCCGCAGGCTCTCTCGGCCGCCAACCGCAATGTGGCCTATGCTTACGGTCTGACGCTCGCCAACGGCTCGGCGCGTTACGAGGGTGGTTCGTCAATCCAGATTGACTTCGATCGCACCTTCGGCAAGAAGGGCATCTTCCGCTACCGCACGACACTCTACTCGTTCTATGGTTGGATAAACGAGGTTATGCAGCAGACGGGCAAGAACTATAAAGACCTCAATCTCGAGCATCTGGCTCCGAATGTGCGTTGGGAGAATACAATCGACATCAAGGCTACGAAGTACTTCTCGACGCAGTTCTACTTCCAGATGTACTACAACAAGGCGCAGTGCCCTTCGGTGCAGACGCAGATAATCCTCGGTGTAGGTTTGTCGTACACCTTCAAGAACAAGTAACCGATAGTCGTAGATGGCTCGCCAAGCGCATAAAGTTGTATTGTGGCTCCTTGCAGCTGCCACACTGCTTGCGGTGGGATGGTTCTTTGGTCACAACTATGGCCGCCGTATCACCGATAGCCAAATCCGCATACTCATAGGGGCGCAGGGCGGCAAACTCACGCGTGTGATAAGTCATATCGAGCACGACTATGTCGATTCGATATCCTCCGACTCGCTGGCCGAGCTGGCCATACCGGCCATACTCCATAAGCTCGACCCTCACTCGGTCTATATTCCGGCACGCGAGTTCAAGGAGATGGAGGAGCCGTTGCAGGGCGAGTTTGACGGTATAGGTGTGGTCTTTAATATGGCTACCGACACGGTCATCGTGCTGAACGTCATACCTTCGGGCCCAAGCCGCAAGGCGGGTGTGCAGGGTGGCGACCGCATCATCAAGGTCAATGATACATTGATTGCCGGTGCGAAGCTCTCGCAACGCTCGGTGATGAAGCGTTTGCGAGGCCCTCGTGGTACGCAGGTCAAGCTCTCGATTGAGCGCAAGGGTATTGACGGGCTGGTCGATATCGTCGTCACGCGAGATGCCATACCGCTCCACTCGGTCGAGGCGACGGTGATGCTCACCGACGAAGTGGGCTTCATCAAGTTGTCGCAATTTGCGCGCACATCGCACGCCGAGGTGCGTGCTGCGATTGACACGCTGCGCCGTCGCGGTATGAAGAGCCTCATCTTCGACCTGCGCGGCAATGGTGGCGGCTTCCTCGACCAGGCGATACTCATCGCCAACGAGTTCCTGCCTCGGGGCAGCCTTATCGTCTATACGGAGGATCGCAATCATCATCGCATAAATCAATACAGCGATGGCCGAGGTCGCTCGAGTGATCTCGAAACCGTGGTGCTCATCGACGAGGCGAGTGCTTCGTCGAGCGAGATTCTCGCCGGAGCCTTGCAGGACAACGATCGCGGCACAATTATCGGCCGTCGCTCCTTCGGCAAGGGGTTGGTGCAGTCGCAGACGCCATTCGAGGACGGCTCTGCTCTGCGCCTCACGGTGGCTCGCTACTATACGCCTACGGGCCGCTCGATACAGAAGCCTTATACGGCAGGTGACGAGGAGGACTATGCGCTCGACTTGCAGAAGCGGTTCGACCGCAACGAGTTCTTCTCGGCCGACAGCATACACTTTGCCGACTCGTTGCGCTTCACCACACCGAAGGGCAAGACGGTCTATGGCGGTGGCGGCATTATGCCCGATATCTTTATGCCGCTCGACACGACCGATATGTCGCGCTACTTCGTCGAGGTGTCGGGGCGCAATATCCTCTATAAATATACCATCGACTACTCGGATCGCCACCGCAGGGAGCTCTCGGCAGTGCGCTCGGTGGCCGATATAGAGCAGATTTTCGAGCGCGACAAACGCCTCTTCTCCGACTTTGTGAGCTACGCCGAGCGGCAGGGTGTCAAGCCCGATTGGAGCGACATCAAACGCTCGCGTAAGATTATGGAGGCGCAGCTGCGTGCCTATATATCGCGCAACACGGATCTCGAGGATGGCGCGTTCTATTACTTCATATACCCGATAGACAAGACCGTGTGTCGCGCTATCGAGGTGCTGCAATCGCCAAATAGGCCTATAAACCCGTTAAAATAATACGCTATGAAACAATTGTTTACAGTTGTTGTGGCGCTCCTTGCCCTTCTGGCCGCAGATGCCAAGCCGGCAAAAGAGGTGCCGCTTCGTGTTGGAACCTACAATGTGTGGTCGCACTCGGCTCGCGAGTCTAAGATTCTCCGAGGCCATCACGCTCCGGAGTCGCGCCTATGGCCTGTGGCCCGCGAGTCGGTCGTGGATCTTATGGTCAAGCTCGACTGCGACATTATGGGCCTTCAAGAGGTTACGTCGGTCTGCCGCGACGACATCCGCCGTCTGCTCCGCAAGCGTGGCGGCAAGAAGTACACGCTCTTCTGGCTCAACTCATACCCCGAGGGGCATAAGAACGTGGTGGGCAACTCCATCCTCTATAACAAGAAGGAACTGAAGCTTATCTCGCCGCGCCTCTTCTGGCTCTCGCCAACGCCGGAGGTGATGTCCACAGGTTGGGATTGCAAGCGACACTACCGCACAGCTATGGCGGCTACCGTGCTGCATAAGAAATCGGGCCGCAAGTTCTTCTTCATAGCTACGCACGGCCCACTCAAGCGCGGCGCAAGTGCCAATGCGGCCCATGTGTTGGTGGATATCGACCGCAAGTACAACACCGAGGGCCTGCCGACCATTGTCGTGGGCGATATGAACGCTTGGCCTTCGCAGCCGTTCCTCGCCACGATGACCGAGTACTATGAGGACTCGTTTGAGGTTGCCAAGAAGCGATGTGGCACGAATGGTACCTATGCCGGTGCAGGCGAGTATGTTAACTATCTTCCGTCGCTACGTCGTCGCATCGACCATATCTATGTTCACTCGAGCGACAAGGGCAAGATAGAGGTGCACGACTACACCGTCAATAAGGACAAATACGAGATGGGCGGCCGCCGACACTATCCGTCGGACCACAATCCGGTATATGTGAATTTGACCATTAAATAGCCCTTCACAAGTCTAAAATTAGCTCTTGTTATACAGCTTCTAACAACAAGGGAGTGTCTAAAACGTGTTAGACACTCCCTTGTTGTTGTAATGGTGCGAAAGGTGCTACTTCTTGTTGAAGAGGTTCATCGTGCGGTCTGCACCGATGGCCACAAACGAGAGTATCGCCTCGCCGAACACTTTCAGTCGCTCGGGCATCATCTCGCGCTCGTCTGCGCTCCACTCGCCCAGGACATAATCGACCTGATGGCCGCGGGCAAAGTCGCCGCCTATGCCGAAGCGCATACGCGCATAATCCTCCGTGCCGAGCAGCTCGTTGATATTCTTCAAACCGTTGTGGCCGCCCGCACTGCCGCGGTTGCGCATACGAAGCTCGCCAAAGGGCAGGGCTATATCATCGACTACCACCAGTAGATTCTTGCGATCTATCTTGAGCTCCTGCAGCCAATAGCGCACTGCCTTGCCCGAGAGGTTCATATAGGTCGCGGGTTTGAGCAGCGTGATTTGGTGTCCGCGGTGTCGCAACTCGGCAACTGCGCCGTAGCGTGCCGATATAAAAGAAGTGTCGGATGCCGCAGCAAGGGCATCCAACACTTTGAATCCGATGTTGTGGCGGGTATCGGCATATTCGGCACCGATGTTTCCCAAGCCTACAACGAGATATTTCATCGCCTAACGATAGTTGAGTGATTAAGCCTCGGCCTGTGCACCACGCGAAGCACGGGTCACACGAACAGCGCAGACAGCCTGCGTAGCCGGCGAGAGGAACTGCAATCCCTCGATGTTCAGGTCGCCAACGAAGATGGTCTGACCAACCTTGAGCGGCGTAACATCAACAACGATCTCATCAGGAAGGTTCTCGATAAGTGCGCTAACAACGAGCTTACGAGCCGACAGAGCGAGCTTACCACCAATCTTCACACCCTCGGCGTTACCCGTCAGGCGAACAGGAAGAGCGATAGCTACCGGCTTACCCTCGATTACGCGATAGAAGTCGATGTGGAGCACCTGCTCACGAATTGGGTGGAACTGCACCTCGCGCATAACGGCCTTCTCAACCTTGCCGTCGATCTCGATCTCCACGATGTACGAATTAGGGGTGTAGATAAGGCTCTTGAGCTCCTTCTCGCTAACGACAAACGAAACGTTCTCGCCACCACCATACAATACGCAAGGCACCAAACCCTCGCGACGAGCTGCCTTGGCAGCCTTCTTGCCATACTCTGCACGAGCTACGGCCTTCAACGAAATAGTCTTCATAGTTTTTTTGTGTTTTTATATGTTTCCTTGGGCGGCACTCAGCCTCGCACACTACTGCCGAAGCCCCATAACCGCTTGCTATTCGGCCGCAAAGATAGTAAAAATTTGATTAATATATCACAATTGTTTCGAAAATTCATATAAATTATTGTGAGTTAATAACTGAGATTTAAAAGCTCTGAATTTTAGTGTATAGCTGTGATATATTAATCAAATTCTACTTTTTATATTGTTTGATAGCCTCATATACAGCCTCGTGGCACTTGGTACGAGGATTTTGCTTCATAAATACATTCTTATTTGGCGTTGCTACGCGATTTGAAAGCAGTATCATAAACATATCTGCCTTGGGGTCAATCCATACCATTGTGCCAGTGTGCCCTGTATGTCCGAAACTCTGTTTTGATGCAGAAGGCCCATAAGGATAATGGATAGTTGCACTTGATTCGGGAGTAGGAGCCTCAAATCGAGGCTTGTCAAAACCTAAGCCACGATGGTTGTTATTTCCCGGATATTGATACGAAGACCACTCGCGCACGGTCTTACGCTTGAAGTAACGCACACCATTATACTCGCCACCATTGAGGAGCATCTGCAAAATTATGGCAAGACTCCCGCTGTTGGCGAATAATCCTGCGTTGCCCGAAACTCCGCCAAGCATGCCGGCTGCGGTGTCGTGTACGAAGCCGTGAGTTGCGCCTCGATGATATCTCTTGTCGAAGCCTGTCGGAACAATCTCCGAAAGCGGATATTTACCTCTTGGGTTGTATGTGGCATCTTTTACTCCGAGTGGCTTGTAGAACTCCTCGTAGAGAAAATCCTCATACTTGCGACCTGTTACGCGCTCGACCAAGATGTTTGCTAAATGCCAATTAAGACACGAATACTTAAATTTCTTCGCATATACCTTCTGCTTGACAATATGGTTGAGCATATAGTCGTACATACCTTTACTCGAATATAGATTCTCGCCACACTGATAAGGGAACTCCTCACTTTGAGTTGAGCTGAATAGATTTGTGCGCAACTGTTTGTCTTTGTTGAGAAATAATCTTGTGAAACTCATATTTCGGATTCCACTCTGATGCGTTAAAATTTCGCGAAGAGTAAGATTCTCCTTGTTTGAGCCTTTGAACTCCTCCAAATAGAGAGAAATAGGCTTATCGAGGTCTAACTGCTTCTGCTCTACAAGACGCATCAGACATATTGTTGCAGCCATAACTTTGGTGCAAGAAGCCATATCGTAGAGATGGTGATTCTCTACGGGGCGCTCCTGCTTGAAAGTGTGATGACCGTAACTTTTGTGATACACAATTTTGCCGTGTCGTGCTACGAGAATCTGGCATCCCGGAAAACACTTCGATTGGATAGACGCGTTTGCAATAGAGTCGAGTGTACGGGATAGGTACGCTCCGTTTATACCTACGCTCTCAGGTGTTCCGTAGGTCAACACATCGCTCTTGCGAGCTGATGCCGAGAATGTGATAGCGAGTGCTATACAGATTGATAGGGCGAATCTCATAACTTAATAATCACTTTTTTTGGTATGCTGTAACATTTTTGAGATAAAAATCCTATTACTCCTTTTCAAATAGCAATACAGCGAGGTCGTATTGTCCCAAAGTTAGACGCTTGCCACCATTCGTTACTTTGGCATTGCCGAGCGTTGAATGCTCGACATAGCGGAATCCTGGAACCTCAAGTTTTGTTTTCAGAGTCTGCGCTTCGCGCAATTGATTAGCTACTACCACAGCCATCTTTTGACCATCATTGCTGAGGTATGCGCGAGCCTCGACCTCTTTGTTCGAGCAATCTATGCCCTTTGTATCCATATAGCGGCCACAGAGCAACATATCTTCATACTTCTCTTTGATGATGTTGGCCTCGTTGAGATATGCCTGATATATAGGGCATTTGTCAATTAAATCACGACAACGATATATCTCGATATCAATACGCTGACCATCGAGGATGGTGTAGTTTACGTGCCACTGCACATCTCTATCGTCGCGGTGTCCACGCTCCGAGAAGATAAATTCAGGGAAGGTGTAGCGGAAGAATCGCAGCCAACGAGTCTTTGAATCCTTGTTTGAAGGGTGGCCGTGGGTGTATGCGACATACTGAGCCAATGCGTCAACCGTACTCTCCGTGCCGAGTGCGAACTCTGGAGCCTTGTCTATATAACGCTCGCGCAAAATCTCAAGCACTTGCATACGCTTCTGAATAGCAAATACATCTGGTATAGGGAACTCGCCACTTGCATCCCAATTTGCACTCTCGCGCTCAATAAAGCCGAGTTGGTCATAGAATACCGAACTTGCACCGAGCTGATATGCTCTATCTTGCATCTTTGCAAGCTCCTTGTTCCACTCTGGATTCATCATTGTTGCAACGGCAAATGTTTGACCTCCGTAGACATTCAGATAAGAGCCGTGTCCCGTAAATTTGTAACGCTCCAACATTGGCGCACCCGTAATATCGTGGCGGCAAACCTTCTCGCCCATACCGCTCTTGTAGTAACGACTATCTCTGTCAATTAGTTTGCCATTATAATATAATAGAAGATGGCTGCCATCTGCTTGGTATTTGGAAATAGCCTCTTTCAATGCGGCATCTCCTCCTTGCGATTCGTCGGGCGAATAGTCCGGATTACCATTATCCATACCCTCTGCCCACCAACCAAAAAGGAATACGGTATTTGAGTTTACGCTCTTATCGACATCCTTTAATCGGCCATACAAATCGGGGTATTTGAAGAAATACTCGCCGTATTGGTGCTTGAAAATTACTCGCTGCCACGAGCGCATCTTCTGCACCCACTCTGGAGCTGGCTTGTAGTCGAACCATTCGTTTGCCCACGCACGATACATATCGGCAGCATTGTGCCAAGTTCCAGTATACGGCGACACAACATTCGAATCGTTAGACCAAGAAGAGCCGCACATACAGTGCGGATATTTGTAGAATCCAAGCTCCAAGATGTCAAACTTGCCATTGTCGCGCTTGTATACACGCAATCCGTGTGTAGTATCTTGGAAGGTCTTGTCGTGGCTACCAAAGTAGAGTCCCTGTTCTTCGCCCAAAAGTGCAAAGCAGTTCATAAATACACAGTATCCGTAGCGGATGTAATGCTCGTAGAAGTACTGCTCGGGACGGAAATAGTGCTTTGGCGAGATGTCGCTGATGGTCTTGATTGGATTGTCGTGCAACTTACCTCCTGCGTGAGCCGTAAAGAGCTTATGGTCGGCTGGTGCTTGAATGTCGCGAATTAGCGGATATTGCAACTCGCGGATAATGGTGTGAGGCTCGTTGTTGGCAATATCAGCCGCAAAACGCACCTTGTCACCCTCGTGGATAACTTTCAGTGTAAGAGCAAATTTCAACTCCTTGTCGTGAGCCGTAACGGTAGGGTAGTGAAGGATGATTGTGTTGCCCTCTTTCGATACCTTTACGCTCGACTGCTCGCCCAAAATTTGAATCTCCTCCTCGGCGTGAGTATCGTAGTAGATACGCCACAAATAGTCGCCTGAGGTCGAGACGTACTCCTGCTTTGTAACTTCGTTTTTCAGCGAATATAACTTACCATCTTTGCCGATAGTAACGCTTATCTTCTCGTTGGCGAGAGTGATGCAATCTTCGGGCAGTGCAATCTGCTCCTGCACACCCATTTTGCATTCAGTGCAGGAGAATGCAAATAGAGTTGACATTGCAATAATAACTTTACTTAAGCAATTCATAATGAATGGTCTAAAAAGTTAATTTTTGTTGTGTGTTGTTGTATATATTTGTTATTTGTGCAAGACTTTTTACAGCACGTCGTATGGTGTATGCCGTACCGCCTTTCTCGCCAGTAAAGTAGGCGATTACGGCCGACGAGTTATCTACGAGGTAGTTGTTTCGTATAGCGTTGCGACACCTCCCCTATCGGGGAATCTCGGTGAGCAACACCTCGCCCTCGATGTGGGCCTTCAGGGCCTTGGCAATTCCGCGCCCGAATAGTCTCAGCTTGTCGGGATATACGAGTTTGCCGTTGGCATAAGCAAACGGTATCTCAAAGGTGCGACAAATCTCAAGACTCTTTATGTTAGCGGCGGCCCAGCGCGTAACATTCAATCCGTCGGTGTAGTTCTTGCTTGAATTCCAACTAACGCCAAACGGCATATTGTCGGAGGCTTTGTAGCTCAAATCACCCTCTTGGTACTTCTCGATAAGAGCCGAAAAGTTATACTCCTTAACGCCGTTGAACTCTTTGTACGGGGTGTAGATGTAGTTGTCATTGTACTTGTAGAGTTTAGGGTTGTGGAAGTCCATAAACACCTGTGGCTCAGTCTCGGCCAAAAGGCTCGCAAAAGCCGCGGTTTCGGGGTAGATGAAATCGGTGTAGTCGCGGTTGTGGTCGTGAGGCAGTCGCCACTTGCCCTGATCTCCATCGACGGCTCCATCCATATCGACGAATGGCACTGCCGTCAGCTCTACATTCTCTCGCAGCCACTCGCCCAACGCGCTATCCTCCAAGAAGGCGGCTATGAAACCCTCCATAACATAGGCGGCCGGAGCCTCCGAACAGTGGTGACGGGCACTTACAACAACCGATCTCTTTGGTACAGCATTCTTGGTGGTCATCCTGAAAAATGGCACATCGCGGCCCTTGCGGCTCTTGCAGAGCACGCCTACCTCGAACTCGCCTTTGTGGTTGCGATTCTTCAAAAAAGCCTCCCACATTTGCGGCGTGTAGGGGTGGCACTCGTAGAACCACACCTCTCTTGCATCTTTCGGGAAGGTGTAGGTAAAGGTATGAGGGGTAGAGCCCTCCTCGGCCAGGTATTCGTATGTCTTACCCTTGTCCAACGACACGAGCGGCCCCCTCTCGCAAAGGGCAAAACTCTTTGTAAATACGAAGGTTAGTTTTCGGCCCTGTGCCCCTTTCACTCGGAAAGCCCAGTAGAACCACGCCTTCTTCGATCCTCGTAGCTCCTGATGAACATACACCGTGTCGTTGACCAACCTCTCGAATACAATATTACCCGCCGGAAGCTCCTTATCTACCACAATCTCGCCACGCGAGCATGCACCGAAAAATAGCGGGGTGATAATTATTGCTGTAACAAAACTAAATAGCTTGATACTCTTCATCTTGTTTATGTTTAATGTTATTGTTGCACTATGATGATATGTTGATGTGCGCAGTGGTATTAGTCTTCTCTATTTGAGGTTTTCGTTCAGCAGAGCCGCGATGCGTAACCCCGCACGCGCCACACAACTCATGTGCAACTCTTCGTGTGCCTGCACCGTGGCGTGGTGGAAGTTGTTGTCGTTGCGCTCCACAATCTCATAGACCGAAGAGGTGTATTTGCCGATGTCGGTAGCCCAATCGCGGAGTGTTCCGGCCATATATTCGACTCTCTTGTCGGCAAACATAATCGCCAAATCCTCGGCGTACATCTGCGGCGAGTATGCGCCGCGATGTGTTGCGAAGCGGTGGGTCCAAAGGTCGCGCCACGACTGCTGCCAAATCTTCGGCTTGCGGCCGTTTGCCGAGCCTCTGGATGTGCTAACCTGGAAGTCGGCAGCCGATTTGGGGTGAGCGTCGAGCGTCACATTCGCAATGTTGTGCATATCTATCACCAGGTTCATCACGGTCTGAATGGCAACTCCCACGTCGGCTTTCTTGTGCTCCTTGTGGTTGCGCACAACCTCCAAAGCTCTCTCTATCTGCACATAAGCGTCGTTCTCGTCCTTTGCCGCAGGTTGCAGGTTGCTGTCGAGGTGCAGGCGGTGCCACCCTTTGCTTTCCGACATACGGCCATTATTGCGACACATCGCCAGATAACCCTCCGGCCGGGTGAAGTCGCCGCTTACATAATGCACCACAAGCTCCTTGGTCACCTCGTTGTAGTTCTGCGACGCAACGAGCAGTGCCGTCTTGTCAAACACACTCGACCACGCACTTGCCGAGAGCGTTCCGACAAAAAGTGCTGCGCATAATAGTACTATCTTTCTCATAATCTGCTACTCGCTGAAAATCTCGTTTAACACCCATGCCAGACGATAGGCCGCTCGTTGCACCTGACGGTCGGCAACGCTATGTACATCGGCGCGCTCCTCCTGCGACATCTTTGTAATCTCGGTACCGGCCGGCATCAATCTGAAACAGCCTCGCGCCACATCGGCTGTCTCCTGTGTCCACGCATAGCCATCGCCACGCTGTACCTTCTTGGCTGCCGACTTCGAGAGCTTCATCATCTCGGCGTAGAATCGCTCGGCCGTCCATCCTTTGCGCCAATACCCTACCGAGCCATCCCAGAAGCTGTGGTAGCTCTTCTTCTTGCCCTTATGTGCCAGCGCATAGTGAAACTGTGGGTGCTCCTCCTTGTTCCAGCGCACATGCGCGGGGCAGTGGTGGTCGCCAATCATGTGGATGAGGTAGCGAAGATTGACCTTCACCAGCGAGTCGGGCATCGTCTTGTAGCCGCCATTGAGCATCTCCTTGCGGATGCGCTCGATGTGGAAGGCGCCCGTTGTGGGTTTGCCGACCACCACCTTGTAGTTGGCATCGATGTTCGTGCTGTGCCACCAATCGCAGTCGGTGTATCCCTCAATCGAGCGGTAGTGGTCCATCCACGAGGCTTGGTAGGCGAGTGTCGAGCGAAGGTAGTGGTGACACTTCTCCTTCGCCTCGGGGGTGAGCAGCTGTTCGGCGGCGTAGGCAATAACCGTGTGGCCAACATGTCCCCAAGCCCACGTTTTGTGCGGAACAAAGAGTGCCGCTGCTGTCAAAATCACAACAAAAGATCTTCTCATTTTGGCATATATCATATGTGTTGACAGCTACAAAGTTAGTAAATCTCGTCCGCTTTCCAAGAAATTTCCGAGAAAATTTGTTGTGCCCGTCACTTTCGTGACAAGGGAGTTGGCGGAATAGACTTCGCTGCGCTCGGCAAAGAGTTGATGAATCAACCTCTTTTGTTTCCACACCACTTGTCTGTAAACAAGTTTGACCAATAAGCCCAGAAACAAAACAACCTCATAACAAATGCTTGTTATAAGGTTTTCAAGGGTGGAAGATGGGATTGGCTACTCCGCTCGCTTACGCTCGCTTCGCTTAACGCCTTTCCCCTCTGCTCGCCGCAGGGGCACTTTCGAAGTTTGAAAGTGTCTGCGCCACTACTTTTTATTATGCCTAGCCTTTCGTGAACAAGTTCCCGCGGCTATGCAAATAAAAAAGCCTTGCATCGCAAGGCTTTCAAACTTCGGGTGGAAGATGGGATTCGAACCCACGACCTTCGGAACCACAATCCGTCACTCTAACCGACTGAGCTACATCCACCATTTAGACCCCTTTCGGAATCGTGGGACAAAGGTAATACACTTTTTTGCAACGACCAAATTTTTTCGAAAAAAAGTGACGAAAAGGCTAATCGTTGCCACTGCTGTCGAAGTGCGAAATGCCATTCGGGGGTCGCCCAAAAACATCCATAATGGGGCAGAGGGTGCAAAAACACTCTTTTGACTACAAAAATCGACTCCTTATAATATGTTGGTATTCAATAATATTGCATAATATTCATTTTGAGATATCAGATTAGTTGTGATTTTTTGCCGTTTTGTGCTATTTTTTCACGAAAAACCGCTATATTTGCAATCGGTGAGATGTACTGTGTGCCAATTGGTTTTTCATTTTTTTGACCAATAAGACATTCTTGCAGAGCAATGAGGTTAATGAGAGGGTACGCAACCCTGTTTGTAGTAATTGTTGCGTTATCCTGCGTATTCACTACAGCATCGGGAGCCGAGGCAGACAGCCTCGGTAAATATGTCGTGCGCGCGTGCGGTACGCAGGAGCGGCCTATGCTCCCCAATCAGCACAACATATATGTCCACTATGAGAACGACAAGGCGTGGCCGCGGTGGAGTTATGCCAATAACCGTGAAGCGCACCGCAGTATTGTCGAGCTCGTCAAGAATCTCTCGTCGGAGCGGAGTAATGTGCGCACGATAGTCATTGAGGGCTCTGCCTCGCCTGTGGGTAGCGATACCTACAACCGCCACCTCGCCCTGCGCCGTGCGAAGGTGTTGCGCGGCATCATCAGTCGTATGTCGGGTGGCGATAAGTTGCGTATTCATGCCGTGCAGACGGGTGAGGACTGGGCAACCTTCTCGTCCTACATCGAAGAGAGATATCACGAAGCAAACCGCGAGCAAGTGCTCGCTATCCTGCGCATCCCGGCTTCGAATATCGAGAAGGAGCGTCGCCTGCACGCCCTCGATGGTGGTCGTACATGGCGTATGTTGGTCAATGACTTTATGGCCTCGGCGCGAAATGCCGCGGTGATACGCATTGTCGAGATTGAGGAGCTGGCACCGAAAGTTCCGCTCTTTGGTGTTGCGCCTGTGCAGCTGGATGCGGTGTTTGAGAGTCGCGTGGTCGATACGGTGAAGGTCGATACGGTGGCAGCCGAGCCGCGCAAGCCGGTGGTGGCTGTTCGCTCAAACCTGCTCGTACCGGCGTTGAACGTCGGTGTTGAGGTGCCTATCGGTACGAATTGGTCGGTGGCGGCCGATTACTACTTCCCGTGGGTGTGGCCGAAGAGGGACAATAAGAATTGCTTCGAGCTGCTGGCGTGGGGGGTCGAGGGCCGCTATTGGTTTGGCCGCAACCGCACGGTGTTCGACCGTCTGCAAGGCCACTCGATAGGCCTCTACGGCTATATGGGTTACTACGATTTCGAGCATAACTTCCACGGTCATCAGGGCGAGTTTGTAAATGTCGGCCTCGACTACACCTACTCGATGGCCGTCGGCAAGCGCAAGTCGGTGCACTTCGAGTTCTCGCTCGGCGTGGGGTGCATCTACTCGCAGGCACGCAAGTACACGGTCATCGAGTCGCACGGCCCACTCATCAGCGATAAGATTACGAAGAAGGTGCTCTTCTTCGGCCCTACGAAGGCGAATGTCTCGCTCGTGGTGCCAATCTTCCAAAAGATAAAACCTAACGATAAATGGCGTGGCAATGAGTAGATTGAGATACATACTGCTTGTTGCTGTTGTGGCACTTCTTGCGGCGGCGTGTCAGCGTCGTCCGCTGGAGGAGGAGTATCTGCGCGTATATCTCGACCTCGAAATCGAGCGCGACGTGCTGAACTACGATGTGGCGGATGACGAGCCGGGCAAGATGCGTGTCGTGTTCTTCGATGCGGTGACGAAGGAGTATCTCAGCCACGACTTCGTATCGCACGATGGAGGCTATGTCTTCGCTCCGTATGGCGATGTGGATATGGTGGTCTATAACATCGAGGCGGAGGATACGCGTGTCCGTGACTACTACTCGTGGACGGGCATTACGGCCTTCACCAACGAGGTGAGCGACCAGCAGCTCAGCCGCTTCAAACACTATCTGCAGTCGCGTGTCGATACTCGCCCGTCGTATGATGATATACGCCTCACGCCGGGCCACCTTTTCGTGGCGCGTGAGCAGAATATCCACATTCCGCGCACCATCACCGACGAGGTGTTCGTCATCCGGACGACGGCCCACACGATTGTCGAGAGCTGGACGGTCGAGGTTAATGGCATCAAGGGTATGGAGTGGGTAGGCTCGGTGTCGATGATGATATCGGGGCAGGTGAGCCACAACTACATCGCCCGCAACATCCGCTCGGAGGAGCCCGTGGCTCTCTACTTCGATGCGGTGTCGGCCCAGCGTAACAGCACGATTATGACTTCGCGCTTCGAGACCTTCGGCCGCGAGCATACGAGTGGCGATGCTGCGCTGTTGAGCATCCTATTCACCGATGTGCAGGGTCACCCTTATATGTACAACTTCGACGTGTCGGATCAGATGGTGAACAACCCGCGTCAGCATATCGTCATAAGTGGCGACATAGATATCCCGAAGCCGGAGATTGGAGGCGGCTTCAAGCCTACGGTCGATGATTGGAAAGAGCTGGAATACGACATAGATATTTAACCGATGTAGAACCTTAAAACCAATTAAAACAGAGAGAAACAGATTTAATTTTTTTACAAACAACAAATTTTTACTATTTTTAAACCCAATTAACTAATTATTCACTTTCAAAAAATTTCAAGTTATGAAAAAGATTTTTTTGTTTGCTGCGGCAGCGATGGTATCGTTGAGCAGCTGTGTTCAGACCGAGGAGGTTTACACAGGCGCGTTGCATGAGCTCGGCTTCAATTCGGCCGTAACTCGTGGTATTATTCAGGAGGATGAGGATATGGTCTATCCTATATCGGTTGGTGCTATTCTCGATAACACCGATCCGTCGCAGACCAACTTCACCCCTTACTTCGAGAACGCAGAGTTCGTTTACGACGAGGGAAATCAGTGGTGGAAGGGTAACCCTGCGAAGTATTGGCCAACCAGCGGCGATATGCACTTCATCGGCCTCTGCCCTTATCCTGTGAAGGCCTCTGTGAAGTACACCTACAAGGCGGATGGTACTTACGAGAAGGTTACCTTTGGTACGATTGACAACAACCTGATGGATCAGCACGACGTGCTCTACAGCGACCTCTACAGCGTTGAGGCTCCGCAGACCGGCAAGCAGCCGCTGCTCTTTCACCACGCCTACGCACAGCTCAACGTGACGTTCAAGAAGACCGCTTCGGATGCTGCCGTTGTCGTAAACAGCGTATCGGTTGAGGATGTCAATCTGTCGGGCATCCTCGAGGTTACTCCTGTAATCGGTGGTACCAGCACGGCTGTTTGGACAATCGGTCTGCCTGTCTCGCGCTTTTTCCTCGATGACGACGCAACAGGCGTAGAGGATGGCGTGCTCGACGCTGCTCTCCACCACGAGAACCTCTTCTCGCCAAAACCGGTTGTCGTAATCCCAGGTGCACAGACCGAGATAGTCATCGAATACACAATCGATGGCTATCATCACACCTACACTCACAAGCTTACCGGCGATTGGAAGATGGGTTACAAGTACACCTACAACTACACAATCAACGTGAGCGAGATTCTCTTCGACTGTACGGTTGAGGGCTGGATTCCGGAAGAGGGTGGCAACATCACCATCTAATACATCCGTATTGATACTAATCCGTGTGGGGCTTGAACGCCCCCACGGGTGCTAATTGAACTCTCTGCAAAAACGAAAAATAAAAAAAGAACCTATGCGTAAGTCGTTGTTGATAGTTTTGTCGGCGTTGGTTGTCGGCGGTTGCAGCAAGCCAGAGTCGGTGGCCGTCGAGCCGTCGAGCCGAATAGGCTTTGCCTCGCAGCTCACCAAGGGCTCGATTGTCGAGAATGCGGAGGACTTGCAGCAGCAGGAGCTGCGCCTCTATGGTGCATATACGCTCGATGGCCGCACGGCGCGTGTGTTCGATGCCGAGCGACTCTACTACAACGACGAAATACCGGCGTGGGACTATGCCGTGCCGCAGTATTGGATAATGGGTGCCTCGTACCGTTTTTGCGCTGTGGCTCCGTATAATACGACTTGCACCTTCTCGGATGAGGATGGTGTGGTTACCATAGGCAACTATATGGGCTATGCGGGAGGCCCCGACCTGCTCTATGCCTCGGCCGAGCGCGATCTGCGGGATGACGACGACTTCTCGGCCGTGCCTTTGCACTTTCGCCACGCCTGTGCAGGTGTGCGCTTCAACCTGGTGAATGCCTCGAGCCAGGTGCTGACCGATGTGCGCAATATCCGCCTTGTGGGTGTGCAGAATAGGGGCAACTTCTCCTTCGACTCGAAAGGGGCGATGCGGTGGTCGCTCGATGGCTCGACAATCGGAGCCTATGACTACGAGCAGCCATTTGCCGGTATCTGTACGCTGCCGAGTGACGGTCTGCCCGTCAATTTGGGCGTAAAGCATCCGCTCTACGACGAGCAGGTGCTGATGGTCTTGCCGCAGACGATATACAAAACCCCCGTTACGCTCCACCTCGAGTATATCAAGGAGGGTGACGCCGAGTACGCCGTGCGCAATATCGAGCTCGGATGGCTCGGCGGCTCGACACCTACCGAGTGGCGTGCAGGGGCGATGTACGATTATAACCTTACGATTACCGACAACACCATCACGGCCGAGGTTATCGTGGTGGATTGGGTAGATGATTTTGTTGATTTATAGCGAAACGTAGAGAGATGAAGAGAGCCTTATACATACTATGTGCCGTGGTGCTGCTCGCAAGTTGCAGCAAGGATGGCGACATTTCGGTCGGCCCTGCGGCGGAGATTACCTTCAACACGCGGCAGGTTACGCGCGGAGCACTCGACCAGAGCGATATCGATAGCGGCGTGGGCAAGGTCTTTGTCTGCGGCGTGCAGAATAACGCAACAAAAATCTTCAACAACGTGGCTATCACGCGCGATGCCGCTACGGGCAAGTGGTTCTCGGCCACCAAGCGCAATTGGGTGGAGGGTAGCAACTACTCGTTCTACGCCTATGCCTACAATACGCTCAACGGCCTGACCATCACGAGTGGCAAGGATGGCCTCGAATTCGAGGTGCAGCAGCCTACAACCTACGACGAGGAGGCGATGATTGACTATCTGCTCTCCTACTCGTTCAAGGTGGCCGATGGGGCTATGAAGCCTATTGTGCAGCTCTACCTCGAGCACGCGATGTCGCTCGTCGAGGTCTATGTCGTGCGCGGCAATATGTTCGATGCACGCTTGACAAAGATGACCTTTGAGAATATCTACACGCAGGGCTCGATGAAGTGTACGGCGCAGGCTGTGGCCCACTCGGGCAGCAAGAATGTGTGGGAGGTGTCGCCCTCGGGCAGTGCCGATGTGGTCTATACCTACGAGCCTGCCACGCCGGTCGTCATTGGCGACGAGCGCGAGAATACCGAGGCGCGAATGGCCATTATGTGCCTGCCGCAGCAGATTACGGCCAACACGAAGTTGACCGTCGAATATGAGGTGAACGAGAAGGTAACACCCGAGAGCCCCGACAACTTCGTGCTGCACAAGGAGGAGTTTCAGCTCTACAACTATCAGCCTGTCTATTATCGGTCGGGTCACCGCATAATCTACACGGCGACGGTCGATTCGGGTGTGAACCTCGAGGGTGTGGTTGCCGAGTGGCAGGATGTCGATTACATCGAGGGCACGGTGTTGCCGGAGATTAAATAGTGAGGTAAGAAGATGAGAAGAGCGTTCAGATATATATTGCAGTGTGTGGTCTTGGCGGCAGCGGTCGGCTGCGTGAGCGACCACGACCTTGATGTGCAGCAGCGCGACCCTATGCAGGTGCGTCTGTGGGCCGATGTCGGCTACTCTCCGAATAGTGTCTATACCACGACCTCCTCGACGCGCGGCACTGCTCGCTCGACGAGCGGCATCATAGATCCTGCAACCGACACGGTCATAAGGCTGGGCATGGCCCGCATCGATGAGCTGCACTCGCCTTCATACCCCGATTTTACGGAGTGTGGTGAGCCTATTCTCGCCGAGATGGGGCTGCCGAATGCGGCCAACAGCTACATCCGCGACATTACGTTTACCAGCACGGCGCAGTTCTTCTACAATACGACCGACTATGTGAAGTATGTCGCGTGGCAGCCGTGGCTTCCGGGTGAGGCGGATTACTCGTACAGCTCGACCGACGAGGCTACGAGGGTGACAATGCCTATCACGGGCGACTCGGATATTATGTATGGCAATGTGGTGACGGGCTCGCAGACCACGGGCTTCGATGTTATGCAGTTTGACCACGCGCTCTGTGTCTATCGCATCTACATCTATTCGATGCAGGAAGATGACGGCACGCAGGGTGCCTCGTGGGGTGTGCTCGAAGATATGGATATCGAGGAGCTCCCTACCTTGTGTACGCTTACGCTGCCGAAGGGTGGTTCGGATGAGTTTGGCGTAGAGTATAGCGGCAGCGAAACACTCCGCCTATCGGACCCCGACAACAACATCTTCTTCGATGCGGGCGACAAGATTCCGGTAGGTCTGGCCAATCGACGCATGGTATCGAAGTGCGTGGCAGCTCCTCCGACCGACGGAGTGCTCAACATAAGCCTCTCGACCAGCATGGCCGAGGCCCGTCAGCGCGTATCCATTGCGCGTAACTTCAAGGCGGGATATGCCTACGATATCGTTCTGCGCTTCTCGAACCACGGATTTATCAACGCTGATGTCTCGGTGGGCGAGTGGAAGCGGCACGACGAGATTATCGAGCAGGAGGTTGAGGTCGATATGTTCTACAACCTGTCGAACTACGAGACGGCTAACTCCTATATCGTCAATTCGGCCAACTACGGCTACTGTTTCGACGGCACGGTGAAGGGCAATGGCGACAGCTCGATGGTGGGGGGTGCTACGACAACGATTGCACCGAAGTATATCGATATCTTGTGGGACGATACGCCGATGGTGACCATAAACGGCGTGCAACGCAAGGCCCTGATACTCGACCTTCACGAACTTTCGCAGGGCAAGGTGCTCTTCCACGTTCTGGGTAACCCCGACAACGATCTGGATAAGCGACTGCTGTCGGAGGGTAATGTTGTCATTGCGGCCTACGATGAAGAGGGAGGCAACATCTTGTGGACTTGGCATATATGGCTTACCGACCGCGTGAAGGCGCAGGGATACCCTAACGGATATATCGTGCATGATAGAAATCTCGGTGCTGTGTCGAGCGAGCCGGATGGGGCCGACGGAATGGATGGCTTGTACTATCAGTGGGGCCGTCCTACTCCATTCAAGCCCGCTTCGTCGGGAGTCTATGGTGCGGTGACAAGGGTGCCGAGCAGTACGGCGCACGCCGCCTCGCCGGAGGAGGCTGTGGCGCACCCTACGACGCTCTATGGCAGTGGCGACACCTCGCGCTACGATTGGTTGGCGACGCAGAACAATGCACTGTGGGGCTATCGCAACGAGTACACTGACCTCGAAAAGACAATCTACGACCCGTGTCCTCCGGGCTATATGGTTGCCGATATCCGCGTGTGGCAGAACATAGCCTCCTACGAGAAGAGTGGCGGTTGGCACAGCGGCTCGGGCGTGAATGTGTCGGTCGCTTCGAATAATGTGTGGTATCCGTTCCAAGGCTCTATCGAGAGCGACGGCTCGGAGAGCATCGATCGCACGATGTCGCGCTTGTGGTCGAGTGTCATAGATTTGCGCTCGACAGACGAGCCTTACGAGTTGCGATATACGGCGAGCGGTGTTGCCGATTGGAGTGCTGCGAATAGCCACCGCAATAGGGCACTGCCCGTGCGTTGTGTGTCGGCTCACTCGACAGCCATCGTCACCAACCTGAGTGCCTCGCAGACGGCCAACTGCTATATGGTGCATCGCGCCGGTTACTACAAGTTCAAGGCTACGGTGCGCGGTAATGGCGTGGGCAGCCTCCTGCCGCTCGGCGGTACGACGACGGCCGAGATTAACGGAGGCCTCTCGACGACAATCGCTCCGGCGAAGGTCGATCTCCTCTGGTGGCAGGGCTCTTTCACGGAGGTTACGGGCAGTGCGAGCGATGTCGAGAACCTTATACCTATGCAGTTGCTCAACAATGGAGAGCCCGACGAGGATGGATATGTCACCTTCTATGTCGGCAACTACCACGAGGGCAATGTGGGTCTTGCGGCCTACGATGTCGATGGCGAGATACTCTGGTCGTGGCATATATGGTTTACCGACAAGCCTTCGGATCTCATTACGGGTAACTATACGCTGATGGATAGGTTCCTCGGTGCAACCTCGGCTCCGCAGACGGGAGGCTCGTCAATCTCGTTTGCTAACGAGAAGGAGCGTATGTCCACCTACGGCTTCTACTATCAGTGGGGACGCAAAGACCCTATTATGGGTGCTCCGTCATACGCCGCGGGCAGCGAGACGGTCAGCGGAAATCCTCGCTCCTCGCAGTATTGGGTTAAGGACTATATGACGGGCGCGTGGTCGAGCCGCACGGATATCGACACGGCCGATGCCGCAACGATACCTACGGTAATTCAGCACCCGATGACCTTCTATAAGAGTACGTCGCTCTGCGGCAATACAACCTGTGGGTGGTTCCCTGCCTCCTTTGCGGACGGATATACCAACGTTGCGCTATGGGGCTACGCCGTCAAGGACTACTCGATTCAGGGCCAGACCTTCTCGAAGACGATGCACGACCCGTGCCCTCCGGGCTACCGCACGCCATTCCACCACGCATGGGGCTATCAGGTGGGCAATACGCACTATGGATATACTTATGGCGAGAATGGCGGAAACATCAACTATTCGAACAACGAGGCTTCGTTTGACAACTACGGCATACTCTTCAACAAGGACTACTTCGACAGGGCGTGGTATCCGTTTGTCGGTTATCGCTATCCGACAACAGGAGGCTACCGCGAGGTGGGTGCCAACGGTTGGATGCTGACGGGTATGCCTATGGGTCAGTACAACACCCGAACATATATCTACACCAAGACCTATTCGGGACAGGTGACACAGCAGGGTACGAATGGTGGCTATGGTGCAGCCTATGCAATGCCGGCGCGATGCCAAAAGGATTAAAAAGGGAGTTTTTATGAAGAGATTATACATCATACTTGCAGTTCTGTTTGCCCTCTCGTCGTGCGTGGTTGCCGACGAGCAGGTGGCGGTGGCGGACGGTGGCGAGCCTTGGCGCGAGGCCGATACGACCATCAGCCCGACGTGTGTTGTCGAGGCGCACGACGTGTCGCGTGCGGCAGCAGGTGTCGCTATGCGCTCGCTTATCGACCAGGTGACCACCAAGCGAATGGACTCCAACTTCCTCCGCCTTGATGAGGATCTTAATCAGTTGAACGACGGCCTCTACACCTTTACGGGCTACGATGCCGCCACGCCATACCACACGAATTGGAACAAGGCGCAGCTGCTCGAGGCGACGGTCATCTCGTCGCCTGACAATACCGAGGGGATACACTATCGCTCTGTGTCGCTCGCGCCGGTGCAGTCCTACAAGCTGAATATCGTTGAGGAGAGAATCGACGGTGTAGTGCATAGCGATACAACCCACTTCTACCATACGCGAATGGTGGGCTGGTACCCGAAGACCTGTACTCTGCCGCGCAAGGATGGTGTTCCTGCCACGGCGCAGTTCGACTACTCGGAGTTCGATGCCGTGCGTCTCAACGATAGGGTGGAGATTGATGGTCAGATGCGCGATGTCGTTGCGCTGCAATTTACGGGACTGGATGGCGAGACCGACCTCATGGTCAGCAACGTCTGCGAAGGTCAGTCGTGGCATAAGTATAACGCCGATGCTCCGCACAGCAGCGATGTTCATCCTTCGGATGGCAGCAACATCTACCGCCAGCCGTTTGGCCACAACATTGCTTCGCCTTCCTACTCAAATTACTTCACCTACCGCCACTATCGCTCGGCTATCCGCGTTACGGCCTACGCCGAGCAGAGCGAGCAGAACCTGCTGATGTGGGGCGAAATCGAGAGCGTCGTGATTCGCAATCAGCCGACAGCTTGCAAGGTGTGGCTGCCGACGCGCCTGGGTGAGTTTGGCGATGTCTATGAGTGGAGCGACTACAAGAATTTGCCGATTGTCACAACGCCGATGTTTGACAACGACAGCAACCATCCGGAGTACTCCGTGGGTGCCGTATATCCGGTCTCGATGAAGGGCTCGTCGATGAAGCACGATGTCTATCTCGGCTATTCGCTCATCGAGCCTGACAAGGATGTCGAGGTGGAGATTCACACCTCGTCGGGTGTCTATAGCACGACCATCACGGCGGCGCACATCGTCAAGGATGCCGATGGCAACGAGTCGGTGGTCGATATCTTCAAGCCGGGGTATATCTACGACATAAAGCTCAGCTTGAAGACCGACGGCAATATCGGTGCTATCCTCGCAACCGAGGGAGAGGAGCGCTACTACGACCTATCGAGCCTCCACGAGTTCGAGGTGACGGAGGAGATTACCGACAAGAGCATGATTTCGACCTACAAACTCTCGAACTGCTATATCCTCGACCCCGATGAGTACAAGGATAGTGAGGGTAACGACGTCTACGACGGCTACTGCTTCCTGGCGATGATTGTGGGCAATGGCGAGTCGGGTATCATCTCCTCTGGTGCGCAGACTCTCTATCCCGAGTCGGAGGATATCAAGCCGGTGTCGGCCCACCTGCTCTGGGAGAGCAGCCGCGGCCTGGTGTCGGACATAGAGCTTAAATTCGGATATGTGCGCTTCAAGCTGCCCGACTCTTCGGCGCGAGGCAATGCCGTTATGGCGGTCTATGATGAGGAGCGCAATATCCTCTGGTCGTGGCATATATGGATTACGGATCGTCCTGCCGAGCAGTCGTTCTCGGTCGGCGAGCACACCATCACACTCCTCGATCGTAACCTCGGAGCTACGGCTGCCACTTGCACGAGTGCCGATGATGCGTTGGCCACCTACGGCCTCTACTATCAATGGGGGCGCAAGGATCCGTCGATGGGCCCTCCGACCTACGACTACGCACCTATCAACCTCAATACCGCGCCTTACTACGACTTCTCGTCGGACGAAAAGACGGCGGCCGAGGTTACGCAGTTTGCCGAGCCTACGCTCCGCAATGGCGTAGAGAACCCTATGTACCTGATTCTGCCTACGGCACAGCCGTTGTCCTATATCTTCAACTGGACACATCTGCGCTACGACTTCCTGTGGGGCTACGACAACCTCTCGGGAATGACTACCAAGACTATCTACGATCCTTGCCCTTATGGCTACCGTGTGCCGAGCAGCGAGCTCGATGCACTATTCAGTATGGGTAGCGGCTCGGCCGGCACCTATGGTTATACACGCACGATTGGTGGCGAGGAGTTCTTCTTCCCGTATGCCGGATTTAAGGGTGTGGATGTGGGGCTCAACTCGCTCGTCTCGTCGTGGCGATATGTCGGTCAGAAGGGCGACTACCAATCGTCGATGTACTGCACCAATGCCGACGAGTCGAACAACGGAGGCATAAACCAATATATGCACCGCTCCCGTATCTACCTCTCGAAGGCCTCGACTTGGACCGAGACCAATGTCGGTACCTATACGGGTAACCTGCACTCCGACTTCGCAAATCGACGCACGGCAACATCGATACGCTGTGTCAAGGACGAGAAGATTGGCAGCATCACTGCTACGCTCACCCCTTCGTCGAAGTCACTGGTGGCCAATAGCCAGATAACACTCTCCTACAAGGCGCACTCCTACGGCAGCGTAATCGAGCATATCGAAATACTCGCCTCCTATACCGATGTGTCGGGCGTAGAGCACGACAGGGTTGTGCGCAGAATCGAGCAGGTCGGTGAGTATATCACAAATGGTGTGGTGTCGTACCTCACGCCGTCGGATTGCAACGATATGGGTGTCATTTTCCACCTAATCGTGCGCAATGAGCACGGGCTCATCTACACCGAGGAGATTACGCTTGTCGAGAACACCGTCGAGGCCCACTTCAACCGCTGGGAGGATGTTGTTCTGCCGGATATTTCGAGCGATACGCGTAACTTTGTTGTCGTAGGCGAGAATATTCGCTACTACGTCAATGTGTCGGCCAATAGCGAGCCGTCGTCGGTCAAGATTAATGGCGTGGCGGCAACCAAGAGCGGCACGTTCAATGGCTCGGGCATATCGAATACCACTTGGTATATCCCATGGAGCGAGGATACGAAGGGCTGGTACGACTTTGCTGTCGAGGTGGTGTCGGATGGCAAGAGTGCCACCTTCGAGATGCCGCAACTTGCAGTCTATGGCCTCACGGTCGGCAGTCGCACAACAACAGTCGATACGAGTGGCAATACGATGTACGTCTTCCAGAATGCATCCTATACCACTACATATATGACCTCCGCATCAACCACTCTCGCAGCCTCGACCGAATGTGACTACTACTCGCTATTCACAATCATGTCGAACAAGATACAGAGTGTCGCGCGTGAGAGCTACCTGACGGGTACCAATGGCTCTGTCACCTTCGGCGCAACGGGTACCTCATATACCATCTCCACTTCCGGTAACAATATCCGCATAACCTACCGCTCCGGCTGGTCAACCTACTATATGCGCCAAACCAGCACTACATCAATAGGTATGTCGAACAATACTTCTTACCGGAATTGGAATATGTATAGGGTGGAGTACGACGTGCCGTAGAAGTTCTATAACAAGGTGATTTCTTCATTGCGCTTGCCCTCAAAAGCTCATTTACACTCAAGTAAACTTCGCTTTTTCGAACTACGCAAGCCTTGAAAACCCGCTTGTTCTACAACCACTACAAAAACGAGGCTGCCCGACTTTCGAGTCGGGCAGCCCCATTGTTGTAATGTCGGCTTGGTGGTCGGCTATACGACACCCTGCTCGAGCATCGCACGAGCAACCTTCATAAAGCCGGCGATGTTGGCACCCTTCACATAGTTTATGTAGCCACTCGGCTCGGTGCCGTACTTTACGCACGCCTCGTGTATGCTGTTCATGATGTAATGGAGCTTGGCATCTACCTCCTCGGCAGCCCACGATATGTGCATCGCGTTCTGTGTCATCTCCAAACCCGAGGTGGCTACGCCGCCCGCATTTACCGCCTTGCCCGGCGCAAATAGTATGCCGGCACGCTGCAACGCCGCGATAGCCTCCGGTGTACAACCCATATTCGAAACCTCGGCCACGCACCAAGTGCCATTGGCGAGCAACTCCTCGGCATCGGCCTCGGTAAGCTCATTCTGGAAGGCGCACGGCAGGGCGATGTCGCACTTTATGCTCCACGCCTTTTTGCCCGAGATGAAGGTCGCATCCGTGAACTTCTCGGCAAACGGAGCTACGATGTTGCGGTTCGAAGCGCGCAGTTCAAGCATATAGGCTATCTTCTCGTCGGTCATACCGTTAGGGTTATATACTACGCCGTCAGGGCCCGATATGGCGATGACGCGCGCACCCAACTCGGTAGCCTTTTTTGCAGCGCCCCACGCCACGTTGCCGAAGCCCGAGATTGCCACCGTCGCACCCTTCAACTCGCGACCTGCGCGCTGAAGCATGTGCTGCACGAAGTAGAGGGCACCGAAGCCCGTAGCCTCGGGGCGCACGAGGGAGCCACCCCACGTCATGCCTTTGCCCGTCAGCACACCCGTATTGTACTCGCGTGCGAGCTTCTTGTACATACCATACATATATCCTATCTCGCGGCCACCCACGCCCACGTCGCCAGCCGGCACGTCGGTGTCGGGGCCAATGTTATGCCACAATTCGAGCATAAAGGCTTGGCAGAAGCGCATAATCTCGGCGTTTGACTTGCCCACAGGGTCGAAGTCCGAGCCGCCCTTCGCACCTCCCATCGGGAGTGTCGTGAGGGCATTCTTGAATGTTTGCTCGAAGCCGAGGAACTTGAGCATCGACAGATTGACGGCGCGGTGGAAACGTATTCCGCCCTTGTAAGGGCCTATCGCACTGTTGAACTGCACGCGGTAGCCGAGGTTGGTCTGAATTGCGCCGGCATCATCCACCCACGTCACGCGGAAGGTGATGATACGATCCGGCTCGACCATGCGCTCCACAATCTTCGCCTGCTCGAACTCGGGGTGCTCGTTATATGCCTCCTCGATAGATTCGAGGACTTCGCGCACAGCTTGCAGGTACTCACTCTCGCCCGGATGCTTGCGCTCCAAGTCGGTCATCAGATTTTGGACATTCATAGTATAGGTTTTAATAAGGTTGGTTCTCTCTGATTTGCGGGCGGTTCATCGGCCGCTTCCTACCACAAATATAGCAAAACAATTCGCAAAAAACAACTCTTTGCCCTAAATTTCGACCAGATGGTGCTTGATGGCATAGACCACGAGGCTCGCCGTGTTTTTGCATCCGGTCTTTTCGAGGATGTTGGCGCGGTGTGCATCCACCGTGCGCTTTGAGATGAAGAGCGAGTCGGCAATCTCCTGCGTCGAGAGCCCCTTGCAAATGCCGATGATGACATCCGCCTCGCGTGCCGATATGGTGTCGCTTTCGGTCGAGCGCAGGCGGCCGGTCAGCGAACCGAGCAGTTGGCGACAGAAGTAGTTGTCGCCCGCCATCACCGCATCTATCGCCTCGAAGAGCTCCTCGATGGCCGAATCTTTCAGGAGGAAGCCTCGCGCTCCGGCCTCCACCATACGCGAGTAGTAGTACTCGTCGCCGAACATCGAGAGACATATAATCTTCAGGTCGGGGCGCACCTTCAGGGCCTCGGCCGTCGCCTCCGCACCATTCATCACGGGCATCGAGATATCCATAAATACCACGTCGGCCTCGAGGGTGTGCAAATCACCGACAAACTCCGCACCGTCGCTATACTCGCCCACCACGCGATAGCTTGTGTGGCTGTCGATAAGTCCCTTCAAGCCATTGCGAAAGAGCGAGTGGTCATCGACCAGAACGACTCGTGTCAGCTGCTCCATACGGTGTAGGTGTTAGTTAAGCCTCTCCTTCTCAACAGACACACGCACGGCCGCCGACATTCCGCGCCCCTTTGTGCTGCGAATTTCGCAGGTGCCGCTCAGCGAGTTGATGCGCGACGATATGTTCGAGAGGCCCATGCCGCAATCCATTACGGCCGTAGGGTTGAAGCCGCGGCCATTGTCCGAGTAGTCGAGTTTGATGGTCTTGCCGTCGAATGAGAGTGCAAGGTTGATGACCGTGCAACCCGAGTGCTTGAGTGAGTTGTTTATCAGCTCGCACACCACGCGATAGATTATCACCTCCACGTCGCGATTGAAACGCTCCTTGCGCAGGTTGGTGGTGAAGCGTATAGGGATGTTGTGGAGCGACATGCTGCGCGTAATGAAACTCTGTACGCCTTGTGCCAGACCGAAGTCCATGAGCACTTGGGGCGACATATTGTTTGATATCTCGCGTACCGAGTGTATCGCTTCGTCGATGACGTAGGTCGTGTTGCGCAAAATCTCGCGCTGCTCCTCCGTGAGGTTCTCGCCCGTGAGGGCCGAGAGAGACATCTTGGCCGACGAGAGCAGCGGGCCCATACCGTCGTGTAGCTCCTTGGCAAAGGTCGAACGCGACCTCTCCTCGGTGCGCAGTACGGCGGTGAGAATGCGCTTGTTGAGCAGGTTGCGCTGGTGGTTCAGGCGGTCGATATAGTTGATTAGTCGATGCGCAAAGAATACGGCGAGCGACACGCAGAGCGAGGCTCCGAGGCCGAAGGCGATGATGAGCTTCGGATTGACCGCTGCGCCACGCATCTCGACAATCTGCAAGATGCGCTCGACGAGCAGGGCCACGAAGCCGATGATACACAGTATCCATATCGCGTTGTACTTCGTGCGGCGGATAAGCCGTATGGCGTAGATAGTCGCCACGGTCTGCACAAGGACGATCAGTACGCTGAATGTTATAACTCCGACACCAATGTTCATAGTCGTATATATTTCGTTATTCGACAATATCTCGCAGACTCTCCATCTGCTCGTAGGCTGTCATATCGACCTTGACAGGTACTACGGCAACATATCCGTTGGCCAAGGCCCATTCGTCGCTCTCGGTGGCCTCGGGCTCGGCATTCTCGAAGCCTCCCGTAAACCAAAAGTATTCGCGGCCGATAGGATCCTCGCGGCGGTAGATGATATCGCGCCAGAAGCCTCGTGTCTGGCGGCATAGGCGCACACCCTTCAACTCTTCGCGCGGGATATTCGGCACATTGACGTTGAGGCATAGCGGCAGCGGGGCATCGCCCTTCAATACCTGCTCCACAATTTTTGCTCCATACTCCACCGCTCCCGCAAAGTCGGCATCAGCCGCGTGGTCGGTGAGCGAGAGGCCTATGGTCGGCACATTGTAGAACGAGCACTCCATCGCCGCGCCCATCGTACCCGAGTAGAGGACATTCGTCGCGGCATTCGAGCCGTGGTTGATGCCCGATATCGCAAGGTCGAACTTCGTGTCGCGGAAGAGGTGGTCGAAGGCCATCTTCACGCAATCGACAGGGGTGCCCGTAAGCGAATATACGGTTACGCCCTCTTCGTCGCGCACGCGCTTCAGGTATAGTGGGTCGTAGATTGTTATGGCCTGACTCTTACCGCTTTGCGGCTGCTCGGGCGCGACGGCTATCACGCGGCCGAAGCGGCGTGCAACCTCGATGGCCGCCTCGAAGCCCTTGGCACGCCATCCGTCATCGTTGGTCAAAAATATTACTCTCTCATTTTTCATCAGAGCAAAGATACAAAAAAGTAGCTAAAATCGCTATCTTTTTTCTATCTTTGCACACACAAAAGAGCGTAATTAACACAAAAACCATTAAAAATATGGATTTCGAAGGAGTAGTATTCAGAATTATGCCCGCTACAAGCGGCACATCGGCGCGTGGCCCTTGGCAGCGTCAGGAGGTTGTTTTCGACCTGCAATCCAACTCGCAGTACCCACGCAAGGCGTGTGTCACGTTTTTCAACAAGCCCGATGAGGTTGCCCGATTGAGAGAGGGTGAGGCCTATATCGTCTCATTCGACATCGAGTCGCGCGAGTATAATGGTCGTTGGTACACCGACCTCCGCGCTTGGCGCGTGCAGTCGAAGCAGGAGGAGGCCACCGCGATGGCTGCCCCTGCATACTCGGAGGCTCCGGCTCCTGCCACTGCAGCTCCGATGCCTACTGCCGAGCCGCTCTACGCTACGCAGGCTGCCGAGGCCGACGACCTTCCGTTCTAAAAGAAGAGGTATAGAAAAAAGAGTGAGCGTGTCAGCCGACACGCTCACTCTTTGTATGCCCCTCCTCTGTGCTGAAGACCTATCGCATCGGTACCTCGTTGGAGCCTATAAGGTTGCCATTGGCGTAGAGTTCCACCTTGTAGGTGCCCGGGGTAAATCCGCTGCCCTTGTAGAAGATGCTCACATCGATATCCTCGTTCTGGTAGTCTATCTCGCGCGAAGCCGAGTAGCCGAGGTTCTCGCCGTGGTACTTGAACGAAGGCATTGACTCGGTCGAGAGCAGATAACCGTCTGGCGCCGTTATGCGCATATATATCTTTATGTTGCCCGTAGCGGCCAGCGCGTTGGCTGCCACCGTGAAGTCCACGCGCAGCGTTGCGGCATTCTTCACACGCGAGATGAGTTTGTCGTTGCTGTTGAGCGCGGCAATCGAGATGTTGCGAGCGTTGAGCACGGCGCCCTGCTTAACCTTGCCCTGCAGCTCTGTGGCACGCTCCTCGGCCATATCGGCGCGGAGGTTGGCCGTCGAAATCTCCTTGCGGTACGACACATTCTCGCGCACGAGCCTCTTGTTGAGCGTGTTGAGCGAGTCGATCTGCTTCAGGTAGCTCTTCATCACGGCACGCAGCGTACCTACCTCCTTCTGGTACTCCTTAATCTTGGCGTAGTTCCAGCGGCGCTCGCGCTTGAGCTGCTCCATCATGGCGTTTGCCTTCTCGAGCTGCGAGGCGATGGTGTCGTTGCTGAATTTGAGGTTGTCGTACTCGGTGATGAGCGTCGAGAGGTTGCTCTGAATAGAGTCGCGGTCAATCTTGAGCAGCTCGTAGTCGTGCTGCTGCTGGCGGTTGAGGTTGAAGTAGAGCAGCGATACGCCGGCCAAAATCACGGCCAGCAACACTATAACCACGCGGTAGCCGCGCAGCGACTTGCGCACAGCCTCCTGCTGCTCGTCGTCCTCGTACTTGTAGTCGTTGTCGTACCCCTCTTCCGGCGTGTACTCATATTTGTTATCTTCCATAGTCTAAAATTTTTTGCAAAGATATAAACTTTTTGGTTATTTCTCAATTTTGCTTGTCATAGGATATTTCAACCCCTTCACCTCTCGGATGTAGGCGCGGATGCTGCCCACACGGATTGGCGACTCGAGCATCACGGGAATCTTGTTCTCGTCGTCGGATATCCAGATGAAGAACTCCGTGCCGTCCGTGAACGAAAACTCCTCGCTCGAGCCTATTGTGCAGGCGAATTTCAGTGTGCGGAACTTGCCGCGCTTCGGCACACGGCACACCTCGCGGTCGATAAATCGGTATTTGAGCATCCGTATCGTGTCGTCGAGCACCATCTCCAACTCGCGATGCTCGTTGCCCCGAAATTGGTCGAGGTCTATCGAGCGGAGCCCGAAGTAGAGCGATACGGCATCCTTGCTGTTGTCGCTGAGCGGCATAACCTTGGTGCGCGGCTCGCGGTTGCGGCTCTGTGCCCATGTGTGCACCTCGCGAGCCTCCCAATCGTAGTGGTAGTTGCTGCGGAAGGTGTATCCCCCTTCGTAGAGGTCGCTCTCGAAGCGTAGTGTGCGCAGCGAGAGGGTATCTACCCAGATGCGGTATGTATCGTTGAGGTTGAAGAACCAGCGAAAGACGGGCAGTGTGCGGCCGTTGCCCACCACGCGATAGACGTTACGCCCGCGGAGCGTGTCGAGTGTAGTATTGACGCTCACCTCGGCCATCTCGGTATTGGGTATCATCTTGGCGCGATAGGCCACGCGGTAGTAGAGCTGCTCGCCCGGATGGTAGAGCTGCGCCGCAGCTGTCGAGGCGGCCAATAGTGCCGCCATAGCCATAACGAATTGTAGTATCTTCTCTTTTCTGAACATCTTTCCTTTGTCAATTAACGCTCCGAGGGGGCCGTTTATTACGAAATCATCGAAAAATCTTCGCCGTAGCGTTGTGCGTATCTATCGCGCAGCGTGCGCAGTGCTATGTGCTGCGGTGCGGCGAGCTGCGGATCGGCCGTCAGCAGTGCAATGGCCACCTGTTGTGTGAGTTGCACGATTTGGTTGTCGTAGGTAGGGTTGGCAATTTTCAAATCGAGTGCCACACCGCTCTGCAACGTGCCGTTTATATCGCCTGCGCCGCGCAGTTTGAGGTCGAGTTCCGCAAGTTCGAAGCCGTCGGTCGTCTGGCACATAGCCTCCAAACGCTTGGCCGACTCCTTCGAGAGCTTCTCGTCGGACATCAATATGCAGTAGGACTGCTGCGCTCCACGACCTACACGGCCGCGCAGTTGGTGAAGCTGCGCCAGGCCGAAACGCTCGGCCGACTCGATGACCATCACCGTTGCGTTTGGCACATCGACACCCACCTCGATTACCGATGTGGCGACCAGAATATCGGCCTCGCCCTCCTTGAACTGCCGCATAGACTCCTCCTTGTCGGCCGGCTTCATCTTGCCGTGGCAGACTGACACGCGGTAGTCGGGCAGCGGGAAGTCGCGCACGATGGCGTCGAATCCCTCTTCGAGATTCTTGTAGTCCATCTTCTCGGACTCCTTGATGAGCGGATATACGATATATACCTGTCGCCCCTGCTTTATCTGCTCGCGCATAAAGCCGAAGAGGCGCAGGCGTGCCGACTCGAAGTAGTGCACCGTCTTGACGGGCTGTCGGCCCGGCGGTAACCCCTTGATGGCCGAGACGTCGAGGTCGCCATAGAGTGTCATAGCCAGGGTGCGCGGAATAGGCGTGGCAGTCATCACGAGGATATGCGGAGGTTGCGAATTTTTGGTCCATAGTCGCGCTCGTTGCTCAACGCCGAAGCGGTGCTGCTCGTCGATAATCACGAGGCCGAGGTTCGCAAACTGCACGCGATCCTCAATCAGTGCGTGCGTGCCTACCAATATATCTATCTCGCCGGCGGCAAGCTCTGCAAGTATAGCATCGCGCTCGCGCTTGCGCGTCGTTCCCGTGAGCACCGCCACGCGTGCGCCAATACCCTCGGTCATACGGCTGATGGTGGCGTAGTGCTGACGAGCCAACAGTTCGGTCGGAGCCATCATGCAGGCTTGAAAACCGTTGTCGGCGGCGAGCAACATCGTCGCCAGCGCAACGACTGTCTTGCCGCTGCCCACGTCGCCCTGCAAGAGGCGGTTCATCTGCTGTCCCGATATGGTATCTTGTCGAATTTCGCGGATGACGCTCTTCTGTCCCTCGGTCAGTTCGAAGGGCAGTCGCTCGTTGTAGAAGCGGTTGAAGAGGTCGCCCACGCGCGTGAAGAGAAAACCGTCGTGCCGCTCGATGCGTGCCGAGCGTAGGGCCTGAATGTTGAGTTGCAGCCCGAAGAGCTCGTCGAACTTCAGTCGGTACTGCGCCTGCCGCAGCTTCTCGGGCGACTGCGGAAAGTGGATGTTGTAGAGGGCCTCCTCGAGCGTGAGCAGCCCATACTTGCGGCGCATATACTCGGGCATATACTCGTCGATATGGCCGCGCACCACGCCCCAGAGGTTACACATTATGTTATATATACCTTTGGTGCCGAGAGCCGTCGATAGCTTCTCGGTTGTGGAGTATATGCCTTGCAGACCACTCTCCACCTTGCGCGACAGGGCCTTCTCGACCAGCTCCACCTCGGGGTGCACCATCGAGAGGCTGTTGCGAAAGAGTGACGGCCGCCCGAAGATGACGTACTCGCGCCCCTGCTCGAAACGCTTCTCGGCCCACTTTATTCCCTGAAACCATATCAGCTCGGCCTGCCCCGTCTCGTCGGCCACGAATATCGAGAAGCGACGCTTGCGCCCCTCGCCGGCGTATGCCTTGCCGACCATGCGGCCGCGAAATTGGACATAGGCAGCCGACGTGTGCTCGTCAATCTCGCCAATCTTGTAGAGGCGCGTGCGGTCGATGTAGCGGAACGGAAAGTGGTAGAGCATATCGCGCAGCGTGACGATGCCCAGCTCCTTCTCGAGCAACTTGGCACGCACCTCGCCCACGCCGGTAACGAACTTTATGTTGTTGTCCAACACGCCTCCCATAATGCAAAGATAGCAATCTAAACCGAAAACGAAAAGCGAAGAGGCGAAAACTTTTCCTTTTGGTTTTTAGTTTTTGGTTCATTTTACCTATCTTTGTGGTATGGATTTGACAAGATATAAACGCAGAACAAGTCACGAAGTTAAAATCGGTGCTACTGCCATAGGTGGCAACTGCCCGATTGCCGTGCAGTCGATGACCAATACCGCCACGGCCGATGTCGAGGCGAGTGTGGCTCAGGTTGAGCGCATAGCCGATGCGGGTGCGCCTATCGTGCGCCTCACGGCGCAGGGCAAGCGTGAGGGCGAGGCGTTGCGCGATATTGTGGCGGCGGTGCGAGAGGATGGCTATGCGACAGCGATAGTGGCAGATATACATTTCGTGCCCGAAATAGCCTCGATTGCCGCCGAGTCGGTCGATAAGGTGCGCATCAACCCGGGCAACTACCGCACGAGCGGTGGCGAGTTGGAGGCTCTTATCGATAAGTGCCGCAAGCGCGGCGTAGCTCTGCGCATAGGTGTCAATCACGGCTCCCTGGCTCGCCATATTGTCGATAGGCTCGGCGACACGCCGGCCGGAATGGTCGAGTCGGCGATGGAGTTTTTGAGAATCTGCGTTGGGGAGAATTTCGACCAAGTGGTCGTGTCGATGAAGTCGAGTAACACGCGCGTTATGGTGCAGGCCTACCGCCTTTTGGTCGAGGCTATGGAGCGCGAGGGTATGACGTTCCCTATACACCTCGGCGTTACTGAGGCGGGCAATGGTATCGAGGGGCGCATCAAGAGTGCTGTGGGTATTGGCGCACTCTTGGCTGACGGCATAGGCGACACTATCCGCGTATCGCTCACCGAGGCCCCCGAGAGTGAGGTGCCTGTGGCCGAGATGCTGGTGGAGCACTTCCAAAATCGCGAGGGCGAATTTGAGGTTTTGCACCCCGAGCGATACTCCCCGACCGAGTACCGTCGTCGCACCGCAGCGCCGATTGTGGCGCACAGCGAGATGACCGATGACTATGTTGTCGTGGAGGCCGTGAGTTGCAACCCTACGGCCGAGTGGCGAGCCGCAATTCTCGACCGCGAAGATGCCGCCCCTGTCGTTATACGCCGCCACTATGATGGCTCGAAGGGGGAGGTTGCGCTGCGTGCCGCAGCCGATATGGGGCAGTTGTTGCTCGATGGCTTGGCCGATGGTGTGTGGATTGATGCGCCGCAGATTGCGGAGGCGGAGTTGCACGAAGTGGAGCTGATGATTTTGCAGGCTTCGCGTGCGCGATTCTCGCATACCGAGTATATCGCCTGCCCGTCGTGTGGCCGCACGCTGTATGATATAGAACAGGCCCTGGCCGATATCAAGGCCCGCACGTCGCACCTAAAAGGGTTGAAGATCGGCGTTATGGGTTGTATAGTCAATGGCCCGGGCGAGATGGCTGATGCCGACTATGGCTATGTGGGTGCCGGTGCCGGTCGCATATCGCTCTACAAGGGCAAGCAGTGCATCGAGCGCAATATCCCGCAGGAGGAGGCCCTCGATCGCCTAATCGAGCTTATCAAAACGAATGGCGATTGGAGAGAAAACGAGTAAAAAAGAATGGTCGTACTACCACTGACATATTGGGGTGATATAGAGCTGTTTGCGCGGCTGTTGCGCGGTGGTAACGAGGCGGTTATCGACCTCGGCGAGAACTACATAAAACGCTCGCCGCGCAACCGCACGGAGATCATCACGGCCAACGGTGTGTTGTCGCTCTCGGTACCGCTCTGCAACGCCAACCGGCCGCGAACACCTATGCGCGATATGCGTATCGACTACTCGACACGCTGGCAGCACCAACATTGGGTGGCGATACTCTCGGCCTACCGCTCGTCGCCCTACTTCGATATGGTGGCCGACCGCATAGCACACTTCTACGAGCGCGAGTATCGCTTCTTGGTCGATTATAACCTCGAAATCCTTGCGGCCGAGTACGAGTTGCTCGACGTGCAACCCGACTATCGACTTTCGGAGAGCTATGTCGAGGCGGTGGCGTGTGACCTCGACCTACGCCCAAAAAAGAGGGGAACAACCTTTGCTGCTCCCCAATATTTCCAACTATTCTCGGATCGTATGCCCTTTGTCGAAAATCCCTCGATGCTCGACCTGCTGATGTGCGAGGGTCGCGAGGCTCTCGACCTGCTGCGCCGTGCCGACCTTACGGCCGTGGTTCAACCTTGATGAAGTTGCCCACGGTCAGCGTGTGGCCGTCGCGCAACTCTCCGGATGTAACCTCGATCTCGTTCAGCCCCTTTAGTCTCACCGTGTCGCTGTGGAATATGCCCTTGGCGACGTGCTGCACGGCCACCGTGTCGCCATTTATGCGCAGTACGGGTTTCGACCGTGCGGTGTAGATGGTAAAGGCCTGTCGCTCCTCGCTGCGCAGCGTGTGGTGCTTATCGACGATATGGAGCGTCGGCGTGCGGTGGTTCCATAACATCTTGTAGAGGTAGAAGGCATCCTTGCGCTCTGCGTGGTCGAATCCTACAACACCTGAGGTGCGGAGGCCGCCCTCGCGACGTACAGAACCGAAGTCGAACATCGAGTTGAGCCATACGCCCCAGAAGAGTGTTTCGTCTATCTGCTGCGCATACTGCTCGTGGAAGCGTGTCTGGCGTACCTCGGGCACGAGGTGTTGCTGCGAGATGTCGCCCTTCGTGCAATCGTCGTATATACCGCGCACGCCGCCCTCGCCGTAACATACCGCTTGTGCGAGGTGGTTCCAACTGCTGCGCAGTGCCGACTGCCAGACGGTAAGGTCGTCGGTCGAACCCTTGTGCCAACCGATGTTCTGTTGCCACACGATAAGGTCCGTGATGAAGTTCATTGCTCCATCGCTGCTGCTGCACGCTACGGTTGGGCGCGACGGGTCGCACTGCTTGGCCACGGCGTTCAGGTGGCGGATATAGTCGAGTTGCGGCTTGGCGTTGCCACGCAGGGCGGAGAATATGCCCCACATCACCACTGACGGGTGGTTTATGTTCTGCATAACTATCTCGGTGAGCTGCTCTGTGCCGTTCTTCTCGAAGTGAGGGGTTGAGTAGTAGGCTATGTCGCCCATAAACGGAGCACGCACAAATGGTGAGTCTATCCAGACGAGCATACCTCGGCGGTCGCACTCGTCGTAGAGGTGCTGGTCGTGAGGGCCTACGGCCGAGCGCACAGCGTTGGCACCCATCTCGGCGATGATGTCGAGGTCGGCGTTGATATCGGCCGAGGTGAGGGCCGAGGCGTGGTGGCGGTTGTCGTGGTGGAGTGTCACGCCGCGGACAAAGAGCTGTCGGTCGTTGATTGTCGCCTTGCCGGCTGCCGTGATGGCCACCTTGCGCAGACCGGTCTTGACCTCTACCACCTCGTTGCCGATTGTTACGCGCACGGTGTAGAGTGCAGGTCGGCTCGGTGACCACAGCTCGGGATTTTCGATGGTGTAGGGCACGGAGATGGGGCGATTGTCGATCTTGGCCTTGACGCTCTTCTCGGTGCTGATGTAGCCGTCGGGCGCAGCTATGGCGAGCGTGAGGTTGCACGACGAATCCTTCTTGCCCGTGAGGACCACCTGTATTGTGCCGCTTGCACGCTCGGTGGTCGCCTCGGTTTGGTGTACGATAATGCCGTCGGTGCCGTAGTATAGGGGCGAGACGGCGGTGCGCTCGGTTACGAGAAGCTCCACATCGCGGTATATGCCGCCGTACATATTATCCTCGATGGAGGTGGGCAGTACATCGCTGCGATAGGCGTTGCTCATAGCCACGAGGAGGGTGTTGTCCGCACCGAAAAAGACCTTGTCCGTAATCTCGAAGGTGAAGGCCGTATATGCTCCGCGGTGGTCGCCGACATGCGCTCCGTTGAGGAATACATCGGCCACGCTCTGCACGCCGTGAAAGCGCACGAAGAGTCGCTTGTCGCGCCATTCGGCGGGGATGTGCAACGTGCGTTGATACTTGCCTGTCGTATGCAGTAAAGTCTCGCTGCCCGCCTGCTCGGTGTTCCACGAGTGTGGCAGATTGATGCGCTGCGCATTGTCGCTCGAAGCGTCGTTCTGGTAGAAGAACTTCCAGTTGTCGTTCAGAGAGTAAATCTCTCGCGCCTCGGTTGCCAAAAGTGCGCAGACGAGGGCTATGGTCGTAAGCACTATTCGTCTCATTTTGCGGTATATTGTTTTGCAAATATAGGAAATTGTAAAAAAAAATACTAACTTTGTCGAGATAAACGACAGAAAAGATGAATTTTTTGGATATACTGACGCTTGTCGCGCTCCTTTGGGCCGTGATTGCCGGGTGGCGTAGCGGCTTCGTGGCGCAGCTGCTCTCGTTTGCCGGTATTGTTGTCGGTGTGGTGCTTGCTGCGCGTTTCGGCAGCGACGTGGGGGTGATGCTCGGCGTGAAGAGCGAGTTCGCCGCCATGGCGGGCTTTATCGTTACGTTTATCGTGGCAATGATTGCGGCCGTCGTGCTCTCGAAACTGTTGCGTGGGGTGCTCTCATTCGTGGGGCTCAAGTCGCTCGACACTCTCTTCGGCATCGTGCTCTCGGTGGCCAAGTGGCTCGTGGTATTGAGTATGGCTTATATGGCCTTCGAGGCGGTGAATGGCGAGCTGAAGATTGTCGGCCGCGAATATCTGAACGACTCCTATACATACGACATCGTGCGAGGCTTCGCGAAGCCCGTGCTGGAGTACCTGAACGAGGCGAAGGAGCAGTTGCTCGGGGCCTCACCAATAGAGATTTAGCGATGGAGAAGAGGGCACTTGTAGTACGCGCTACGGGCAGCTGGTATGAGCTTATATGTGAGGGTGAGCGCATGCGTTGCCGCATCCGTGGCAGGTTGCGCCTAAAAGGTGTCCGCTCGACAAGCCCTGTTGTCGTTGGAGATACGGTGCGTTGCGAGTGCGACGAGAAGGGCGAGTGGGTAATCTGCGACGTGGAGCCGCGCCGCAACTATATCATACGCCGCGCCTCGAACCTCTCGAAGGAGTCGCATATCATAGCTGCCAATATCGACCGCGCGATGCTGGTCGTAACGCTCGCGGAGCCGGTGACGGCGTTGGAGTTTGTCGATCGCTTTCTTGTCACCTGCGAGGCCTATAAGGTGCCGACTACCATCCTGCTGGCCAAGATTGACCTTATGGCCGAGCGGCGTGAGGAGGTGGAGGCCTTTTGTGCTACCTATCGTGGTGCAGGCTACGAGGTCGTCGAGCTTTCGGCCACCGAGGGTGTGGGCGTAGAGCGTGTGCGCGAGTTGCTTGTCGGCAAGGTTGCGCTGCTGTCGGGCAACTCGGGAGTCGGAAAATCTACACTCGTGCGGGCCATCGACCCGTCGCTCGATATACGTACAGCCGAGATATCCGAGAGTTTTCATAAGGGGCGGCATACGACCACCTTCTCGACGATGTATTCACTTGGCGAGGGAGGGTATATAATTGACACACCCGGAGTTAAGGGCTTTGGCCTTATTGATATTGACGACAAGGAGCTGTGGCACTATTTTCCGGAGATGATATCGCGTGCAGGCGAGTGTCGCTTCTTTAACTGCACGCATACGCACGAGCCGGGATGTGCCGTTGTCGAGGCGGTCAAAGAGGGCGAGGTGGCCTTCTCGCGCTACGAGAGCTACCTGAAGATTCTCGATGAGGACGACAAATATCGCAAGTAGATTACAGATTAACAAAACAGATAGATATGAAACGTGTTTCGATTGTCATTTTCCTTCTGCTGTTGGCCCTGCCGCTTGCAGCAAAGAGTAACAGAACGGATATCCCGAAGGCTCCGTCGAAGAGAGCAGGTTTCCGCCTTATGTGCTACAATGTCCGCAACTGCAAGGGAGCCGACGATGAGGTCTCCTACGAGCGTGTAGCCTCGATTATCAGGAGTGCCCGTCCGGAGGTTGTGGCTATACAGGAGCTCGACAGCATGACGACGCGCTATCCGGGGCAGTATGTCTTGGGCAACCTTGCCGAGCTGACAGGTATGAAGGCGACTTTCTGCCACTCGATAGAGTATCGAGGCGGCCGCTATGGCGTGGGCCTACTTTCGCGCACCAAACCGTTGAGCGTGCGCCGCGAACCTCTGCCTTGTCCGCGTGAGCCGCGTGTGCTGCTCATTGCCGAGTTTGAGGATTACTATGTGCTGGTTACGCATTGGTCGCTCAAGGCCGACTACCGTACGCGCACGGCCAACATCCTCAATGGCATAGTCAAGACGTTGAAGCCGAAGCCGGTGCTCCTCTGCGGCGACTTCAATGCCCGCCCTTATGAGGAGTCGATGGCCGTGCTGGCCAAGGGCTTCAAGGTGCTGAAGAAGGAGGGTTCGAACCTCACATTCCCGGCGTGGGAGCCTCGCTACGAGATTGACTATATCTGCGTGGGCCTCGATGTTGCCGACCGCGTGACGGTGCGCAACCACCTCGTTCTCAATGAGCCTGATGCCTCCGATCACCGTCCGTTTATCGCCGACATAAAGATTGACAAATAGAGGGCTATGTGTAGCAGCGAGAGGTCGTTGGAGTGGTACGCCGAGCGCGTCGATTACCTGTCGGGCTTTATGCTCGAGAGCCGCTTCGAGACGCTCTGCCGCGCTCTGTCGCACCGCACGGACTATCCGGCCGTGATGACCGAGAATATGTATCACGCCCAGAACGCGAGTGCTGTAGTGCGCCACTGCGAGGCATTTGGTGTGCAGAATCTTCATACGGTAGAGAACCTCTGCCCCTTTCAGCCGACGCTCAACATTGCCCTCGGCACCGACAAGTGGATAGATATTCACCACCATGCCACCACCTCCGATGCCCTACACCACTTGAAGGGCGAGGGGTATCGTATTGTTGCGACTACGCCCCACAGGTCCAGCTGTACGCCCGAGAGTTTCGATGTTGCGGCGGGACGGTTTGTGCTTGTGATGGGTACCGAAAAGACGGGTATCACGGAGGAGGTTATGGAGGCGGCCGACGATTTTCTGCAGATACCGATGTACGGCATGGTCGAGAGCCTCAATGTCTCGGCCTCAGCAGCGATATTGATATATATGCTCACGGAGCGTCTGCGCCGCGAGGTGCCGCGCCGCGAGTGGGAGCTGTCGGAGGAGCGGCGCACGAAGATTCTTTATCGCTGGTGTGTCGAGTCGGTCAAGGATTCGGAGGCCCTGCTCGGCAGGCGATATGGCGACGAGTGGTAGGATGGCCCGATTTTGGTAGTATATGTAGTATATAAAACATAAAAAAAAAGAGAGTATGAGAAAAATTGTAGTTTTGGGCAGCTCGAATACCGACTTGGTGGTGCGGGCGCAGCGTATGCCCGAGGCCGGCGAGACGATTATGGGCGACAAGTTCGTGATGGCAGCCGGTGGCAAGGGCGCCAATCAGGCGGTTGCCGTGGCACGCCTGGGAGGTGATGTTCAGTTTATTGCGAAGCTGGGATGCGATATGTTCGGCGACAAGGCCGTTGAGGGATACAAGGCTGAGGGGCTCGACACCTCGACAATCCTACGCGATGAGTATGCCGCATCGGGTGTGGCCCTTATCACGGTGGATGAGAATGCCGAGAACTGCATCGTCGTGGCTCCGGGGGCTAACAACAAGCTCTCGTGCAGCGACGTGGATGCTATGCGCAGCCATATCGAGGGTGCGTAATTCCTGCTTATGCAGCTCGAGGTGCCGATGGATGTTGTCGAGCATGCCGCTTCGATAGCTCACGCAGCGGGCGTGAAGGTGGTGCTCAACCCTGCACCGGCAGCGGAGATTTCGGGCGAACTGCTCTCGAAGGTCGAGATTATAACCCCGAACCGCACGGAGATTCAGCTGCTTACGGGCGTTGCCGTCACAGACCTCGAGAGTGCGGAGCGTGCCGCCAAGGTGTTGCTCGACCGCGGAGTGCATCAGGTGGTCGTTACGCTCGGCTCGCTCGGAGCTTTGGCTTGCGATGGCGAGCGATTTGTGCATATCCCGGCACGCAAGGTCGAGCCTGTCGATACGACGGCCGCAGGCGATACGTTCAACGGAGCTATGTGTGTGGCTCTGTGCGAGGGGCGCACGCTCTCGGATGCCGTGCGCTTCGCCACGGTGTCGTCGTCGATTGCCGTCACGCGCTTCGGTGCACAGCCGTCGATTCCGTATCGCCGTGAAGTGGATGAACTTTTTAACTAACAACAGAGATTAAATAACTTTAAAAAACCAAATTATTATGTTTGTAGTAGAAAACTATCTTTTGGCTGTCGTATTCTGCTTTATCACAATGCTGTGTTGGGGTTCGTGGGGCAATACCCAGAAGCTCGCAGGTAAGACGTGGCGTTACGAACTCTTCTATTGGGACTATGTTATCGGCATGGTACTCTTCACGCTGTTGCTCGGCTTCACAATGGGCAGTATCGGCACCGAAGGTCGCAGTTTTGTTGCCGACCTCTCGCAGGCCAACTACGAGAGTGTGCTGTGGGTGCTCCTCGGCGGTGTAATCTTCAACGCTTCGAATATTCTCCTCTCGGCTTCGACCTCGCTGGCAGGTATGGCCGTAGCGTTCCCTCTCGGATGCGGCTTGGCCCTCGTTCTTGGCGTTATCAATAACTATCTCGAGCAACCAAAGGGCAACACGCTGTTGCTTGCTCTCGGTGTGCTGTTCGTGGTGTTGGCTGTTGTGTGCAACGGCATTGCTGCCGGTCGCGTGTCGAAGGGCGGCGAGCAGAACAAGGATAACAAGAAGGGCATTATCCTCGCAGTTGTTGCCGGCGTGCTGATGTCCACCTTCTACCGCTTCGTGGTGAAGGGCATGGATATCGACAACTTCGAGCAGCCCGCCGCAGGTATGCTCACACCGTACTCGGCAATCTTCATCTTCTCGATGGGTGTGCTCCTTTCGAACTTCCTCTTCAATACATGGGTTATGAAGCGACCATTTGTCGGCGAGCCTGTGTCGTATGGCGAGTACTTCAAGGGTTCGCTCTCGACGCACCTCGTGGGTGTTCTCGGCGGTATGATTTGGTGCCTCGGTACGGCATTCTCGTATATTGCCGCAGGTAAGGCGGGTGCCGCCGTGTCGTATGCACTCGGTCAGGGTGCGCCGATGGTTGCGGCCTTCTGGGGCGTGTTTATCTGGAAGGAGTTCCGCGGGGCTTCGAAGGGTGTGTCGGCCCTCCTTGCGCTGATGTTCCTGCTCTTCATCGTGGGACTAGGCCTGATTGTGGCGGCAGGCAACTAACCACAATATGAAGCGAAGTGTGGCTCTGTTCGGGGAATTTTTTATATCTTTGCGATTGATATGACGAAATGCCTCAACATAGCCACACTTCTGTTCTTGCTGCTCGCTGTCGGCTGCAGCTCACACTCGAAGGGGTATCGCACGGTCGATGGGCAGATGCTCGGCACGACGTTTCACATTGTGGCCGAATGCGAATGCGAGCAGAGCGACATCTATCGCTCTATGGCGTATCTCGACGAGCGTATGCGGTCGTCGATGTCGATTTTCGACGAGGAGTCGCTCCTGAGCCGTGTGAATGCCAACCTCACGGACGAGCTCGACGACCATATCCTGCGCAATGTCGAGGTAGCCTCCGAGATATACCGCCTGAGCGACGGGCTCTACGACATTACGGTCAAGCCGCTGACCGATGCCTACGGCTTTGCGGCCAAAGGGCGTATCGACCATCCGAATATCGACTCGATATTGGAGTTCGTGGGCTTCGATAAGTTTCGCATCGAGGGGCGGCGTATCATCAAGAGTGATCCGCGCGTACAACTCGACCTGAACTCCATAGCCAAAGGCTATGCCGTGGATTGTGTTGCAGCGTGGCTCGAGGCGGAGGGTGCCAAGAACTACCTTGTCGAGGTGGGAGGCGAAATTCGCTCGCGGGGCGTGAGTCCGCGTGGCGAGGCGTGGCGCGTGGCGGTCGATTCGCCATACGAGGGCAATGATACCCCTGGGCGTTACCGCCAAACCGTCCTCCGCATAGGGGATGCGGCCCTCGCTTCGTCGGGCAACTACCGCCGCTTCTATACCAATGCCGATGGTGAGAAGGTGGCACATACGGTAAATCCAAAAACGGGTCTTTCGGCCCATTCGCGCCTACTCTCGGCCACGGTCGTCGCTTCGCGATGTGTGGTGGCCGACGCGTTGGCTACGATGTTTATGGCGGTGGGTGAGGAGCGTGCCAAGCTGCTCGCCGAGCAGATGCGCGACAGTGTGCAGTGCTACTTCGTGCTGGCACCACGCCATGGCGATGAATTCGAGATATTCTCAACCCTTAAACCCGAGGTCGAACAGTAAATAGATGCGAGTATGAAACCGATGCTTCTCCTCTACAACGAAAATGCAGGGCGCGGCCGTATTGCCCTGAATGTCGAATCCCTTGTCGCCATCTTCGAGGAGGGGGGCTACGACGTGCGCACGAAGAGCCTTCGTTTCGACGAGAATCCGTTGGAGGGTGAGGGCGAACTCTCGCTGGTCGTGGTGTGCGGCGGCGATGGCACGATAAATTACATCATCAACTCGATGCGGGCCCTCGGCCTCGACATCCCGATAGGCGTTATTCCGGCTGGCACGGCCAACGACTTCGCCGGTGCGCTTGGGCTCTCGAATAGGCCCGAGGAGGCAGCACGGCAGATAGTGTCGGGGCGCGTCGAGCGTGTCGATTGCGGTTGTGTCAATGGCCTGTACTTCATTAATGTCCTTTCATTCGGACTCTTTACCACCACGTCGCAACATACGCCCGATAGTCTGAAGCACCGCTTCGGCAAGCTCGCCTATTTGGTCGTCGGGGCGCAAGACCTGCGCAACCTGCGTACCATACCGCTCGATATAGTATGTGATGGAGAGCAGATGCACACCGACTGTCTGCTCGGTCTGGTCTTCAATGGCGAGACGGCCGGCCGCTTCAAGTTTGCTCGTCAGGCTTCCGTGCGCGATGGCCTGCTCGACCTTATTATCATCAACCGCCACAATCTTCTCAAAGCGGTGTGCGGCGTATTGACCTACTTTGTGACGGGCAACGAGAACTATGCCGTGCAGCACCTTCGCGGCTCGCGTTTCGAGCTGCGCTCGGAGCTTGCTCCCGATACGGACGTCGATGGGCAGGCCGGTCGAGAGTTCCCGCTGACGGTCGAGTGCCTCCATGGCGCGGTCGGCATCGTTGTTCCGTAGGCCTAATCGGGGAATGCCCCCTCGTTGCTTATATTCTGTAAGTACACACTTTTTGAATTATTGTTTTGCGATAAATTCGTGAGGCAGTGAGCCTTGTCGTGTTGTTGGACGCGTGCTCTTTTAGGACCGAAAAATGGTCTAAATAGTTGCTTTTTAACAAATATAAACATATATTTGCACTGATAAACAAACGGTGGGGTGGATGCCGGACAGCTATTGCACTTTGTAACACGTTGATAGACAGCCATTTTACCCCCCCCCGAAAAAATGAGCAACAGTGCCGATTGGGGTAGCGGCGCGAAAACACAACAAAAACAAATGAAAAAACTTTACATTGTAGTCGCACTGTTGTTGTGCGGCGCGGTTGTCGCTTCGGCGCAGAAGCGAGAGGGAATGGAGCAGTATCGTCGCTCGTCGATTAATTTGATTATGGTTGAGGATCCGCGTATCGACCAGTCGGTGGCCGATATCGTCCGCAATGCATTTCTCGCAGCCCCACTGCCTGATAAGTACAACGACCACGGCGTTGATGCCTCGTTGCGCTATGTGAAGGCCTCGGATGTAGTGGTTGATAACTATGCCGAGAGTAAGGCTGTGCTCGCCACCAAGAAGAAGGGCGGTACGGATGGTGCCAAGACGGGTGCTGCTGTTTTGGGCCTGGCCGGTGCTCTGGCGGGCGTTGAGATGGGCCCTACGGACCAGAAGTACAACATCATGAATATGAATATCGACACCACGAAGCGTTGGTTGCCGCACGTTGCATATCACCACATCAAGAAGCACAATATGGCCAAGAAGGCTGTGGATAAGTGGTTCGGCATCGAGAGTGGTAGTATGAATATCGACCTTGTTCGTAAGCGTGCCTTCTTCAACGCTACGGATCAGGAGATTAAGGCCGCCAGCGAGACGAGCGACCGCACAGTCGAGGATATAATTATGGATTACGGCGGTAAGGAGGTTATCGGCAACACCTTCGTCGCTATCTCGACCATCCGCCTCTTGAATGCCGAGCAGATGGCTGCCGAGATTATCGAGAAGGCTGCTATGGCTGCAAGCTATATGCCTCGTTCTGCTGCCGATCTTGCAATGTCAACGGCCGAGCTTACGGCTGCCGCTACGGTTGCTGCTATGGGCCGCGCAAACGCTGTCTATACGACTACCTACCTCTTCCGTTTGGTATGGAATGAAGACTACTTCGATCAGGTTAATGCTACGGCGGGCAACCTTTCGCAGTACAATGCTCTCGACTGCTTCAAGTTGGAGTACATCGGTGACGAGTCCACTCACGCAACCATTGGTGCCAAGAATGAGGATGCACAGAAGGGTGACGGCCAGCCAAAGCGTCTCAGCGAGGAAGAGACCGTAGCCAAGGCTGTTGCGGAGGCACAGCGTATGGTTCTCGCCAAGCTGGAGAAGAAGTATGAGGTATTCCGCACCAAGACCCCTCTGACTGACGTGGAGCCTACGATTATGGCCAACATCGGCACGAAGGAGTGCGTCGAGGAGAAGGATAAGTACGAGATTTTGCAGCGAATCAACAAGCTGGACAAGAAGAGCGGCAAGACGGTCGTTTCCTACAAGCGTCTTGGCGTTATCACGGTAGATAAGGTTGGTGACAACCTCTCCGATCCTGCCGCAAAGACTACTTTCAATGGCAAGTTGCCAAAGGGCGCTGTCAAGGGCTCGTTGATCCGTTTCACGAAATAGTTTTACATTCTAATCGAAAGATAGCAGTATGAAGAAGATGTTGAAGTTGTTTGCTGTGTTGATGCTGGCTCTTGTCGGCATCAACGCGGCTTCGGCTCAGGCCAAGAAGAAGGCCGATGAGCAGACCGACCAGTGGCGTTATGAGGTGGAGCTTGTGGGCCAGCGCAATACGCGCGGCGGCCAGGGTTTGGTCCACGTACTGACGGTGTGGAGTTACTCGAAGAAGCCCGTTGTGGCCGAGGAGCAGAGCAAGAAGAATGCTATCCACGCAATCGTCTATAAGGGTTGTCCGGGTAACGAGGCGAAGCGTCTGGGTGAGGTTCCGGCTCTGTTGCAGGACCCTACCGTGGAGATGACGCACGCCGAGTTTCTGAAAAACTTCTTTGCGGATGGTGGCGACTATATGCGCTTCGTGAGTGTTACGAACAGCGGTATGGCCGATATTCACAAGCTCAAGGGTGAGTATAAGGTAGGCTTGACGGTGATTGTCAATACGCCGGCTCTGCGCAAGTACTTCGAGGCCAAGAAGATCATCATGCCGCTCAACGAGGGCTTCGACAAGGCGAAGAAGCCGTCGCTGATGGTTGTGCCGTCGGATGCGTGGTGCAAGAAGAAGGGCTATATGGGCGAAAATGGTCTGCCTGACTATCGCAAGGCCTTTGCCAATGACTCGGAACTCAACCTCGTGATGGGCAAGATGGGTAGCATGATGTCGGCTCGCGGCTTCGACCTGCGCTTGCTGCTCGACGTGTTGAAGACTATCGACACGGAGAATGCCGAGAATATGGTGCTCGCCTCGAACACGAGCGGTGCTACGGTGGCCGAGGATCCTATCGACCAGCTGCGCCGTGTGGCTAATGCAGATATCATCCTCGAGGTGGATTGGACCCTCAATCACGATGGTATGAAGCAGTCGATGTCCATAAATATCATCGGTAAGGACTCCTACAACAACGAGCAGATTGCCGCTTGTCAGGCTACGGGACAGCCTACCTTCTCGAAAGAGGTTACGATGCTCCTGGAGGAGGCCGTGTCGCACAACCTCGGCTATCTGATTGATGGCCTGAATGCCAAGTTTAACGATTGGTTTACGCTCGGCCGCAATATCGCTGTGCAGGTTATGCGCTGGGATAGCGCAGAGTTCAACCTCGAGACCGAGTTCGGTGGCAAGGAGCTGGGCGAGATTATCGAGGAGTATCTGGCGGCCAACACCGTGAACAAGCAGTACTCGACCGATATGGCTACGGCCAACAAGATGGTGTTCAGCAATGTGCGTATCCCTATGATTACCGAGGGCGGTAAGGCTATGGATGCGCGTACCTTCGGTCAGGGCTTGCGCCGTATGTTGCGCGACAAGTACCAGATTACGGCAAAGGTGATGACCAAGGGTCTTGGTCAGACGACCATCGTGCTGGGCGAAAAGTAGAATTATAATATACACATACGACTATGAAGCGATTACTCCTCACTATCGTAGGGCTTGGTGCGCTGCTCACCGTGGCGGCGCAGAACACCCTCGGCTCGACCAACGACCTGGGCCGTATAGCCCTCTCGCCGCTGGTGCACGATGCGGCAGATGTGCCAGCACAGGCGCGTAAGATGCTATCGAACAAGCTCAAACAGATTGTTACGTTCAACGGTATGGGCTCGATGGCTACCGAGCCGCGCTTTGTGATTACGGCCAACAGCCAACTGATGACCAAGGAGGTTACGGCAACAACCCCTTCATTTACGGTAGTGGAGATTGCCACGACACTCTATATCGGTGATGCTGTGACGGGCCAACTCTTCTCGACGTGCGAATGCGATATCGCGAAGGGTATGGGCAAGAGCCTCGACAAGGCTTATGTCGAGGCCTACAAGCGTATCTCGCCTTCTTCACCGAAGATTCAGGAGTTTGTCGAGAAGGGCAAGAACAAGATTGTCGAGTACTACAACTCGCAAATCGACTTCCTCCTTGCCGAGGCTAATGCCAAAGCCGAGTCGCAGGACTTCGAGGGGGCAATGATGTTGCTCGCCTCGGTGCCTGCCGTCTGCAAGGATGCACACGCCAAGGCTATGAAGCGTTTGGGTGAGGTCTATCAGGTGAAGATTGATCAGGAGGGGCAGAGCCTCTACAATCAGGCTTCGGCCGCGTGGAAGAGTACGAAGAACGAGAGCGGTGCCGCCGAGGCGTGCAAGCTGCTGTCCAAGATAAATCCGCAGTCGGCACACGCCGGCAAGGCTAACGAGCTGGTGTCCGAGATTGAGAAGCACTACGCTGCGATTGTCGCCGAGCAGAAGGCGCAGAAGGAGCGCGAGTGGCAGTTCAAGCAGCAGCAGTATGCCGACAAGCTCGCTGCCGAGCAGGAGGCGCGTCAGATGGGCCACGAGTTGGCTCTCAAACGCTCCGAGTCGATGGGTGTCGCTACGCAGATGGCATTGCAGGAGGTGAAGGATGTGACCAACAAGGTCTTCGCTACGCAGGCCGCAAGCTCCGCCTTCCCGTCGGTCGGAAGTGCCAACCTCTTCGACAAGATCGCTTCGTGGTTTAACTAATGTTGTACAAATTCCCCCGTAAATCGTAAATCAAGGAAAGTATGGCTGCTGAAAATGTAAATAAGTGTCCGGCGTGCGGAACCCTCCGTCCGGCAATGGCTACCGAGTGTCCGGCGTGCGGCTACGTCTTCACGCAGAGCACCGCAAAGGTGGTCGAGGAGTTGAGCGAGAAGCTCGACTCGGTGCGTGGTTTGAGCGACAATGCAGTGATAGACATCATCAAGAGTTTTCATATCCCCCACATCAAGGAGGAGCTGCTCGACGTGATGTACTTCATACAGCCCAAGGCTCTCGAAAAGACGTCGCGCGTATCACTGGCGTGGCGTGCCCGCCAGCGTGAGGTATTCGAGCGTGCCAAAACCGCTTGTGCCCACGACCGCGTGGCTCTCGAGAAGATTCAGAGCTACGAGGCGCAGATTGACCGTCTCGCCAAGCAGCGCGTGCGCAACACCTGGATTATGTTGCCTCTGTGGGCCAAGATTGTGCTGCCGATAGCCGTACTTTTCCTTATACTGTTGGCTCTTCCGGCCCGCGACGTCTCGCCGGAGGCCTATCAGCGTCGCTTCGTCGAGGCTGTCGAGCAGGGTAAGTGGGATAAGGCTCTCAAGCATTTGGGCGCGTGCCCGACGATGGGGCAGGCTATCTCGTCGCACTATCTCGACTTGGTCGAGGGGCTTATGGCCGAGGGCAGAATGTTCGAGGCCGAGCAGCTCTTCGACATCCGCCTCTCGTATGTGCCGGCCGACTCGGCGCGTGCGGGTGCTGTGGCTTCGAAGTTTATCGATGCCTATCTGGCCGCAGGTCAGACGGACAAGGCGTTGAAGTTCGCCACGTAGGCAGAGGGTGTTGTGCGTGTTATGCGCCACTACGTCGAGCAGGGCGATGCGAGCGCAGCCCTTGCGCTCTATCGCCGTAACACCTCGAAACTCTCGAAGTACGACTATCAGTTGCACCGCAAGGTGTGGCTCATAGGCGACGAGGTTGTTCGCAACTTCCTCGCCGAGCAGGGCATCAAGGTCGATTAAAGCGAGATATAACACAGGTATAAACTTTCATAAAACAAGGATTTTTATGGGACTATTTGGTTTTGGTAGCAGCAAAGAGGGTGGCTTCATGGATGTAATCCGTTGTGACATCCCCGACTATTTGGTTTGGAAGTGGAGCCCCGATCCGTCGGGTGCCCCTACCAAGAAGGAGAATGCCATTCGCTATGGCAGCTCCCTGCGTGTGAAGGATGGCGAGGTCGCTGTGTTTGTCTATAAGCAGAGCAATGGGCAGATGCAGGACTTTATCGAAGGTCCATACGACAAGAAGATTGAGACGGCCAACTTCCCGGTGCTGACAAGCATCGTCGGCGCAGCCTTCGGTGGCTCGTCGCCGTTCCAGGCCGAGATCTACTTCATCAACCTCTCGGGCAACGTGCAGGTGAAGTTCGCCGTGCCGTACTTTGATGTCTTCGACCCGCGCTTCCTCGACTTTGCGGTGCCTATGTCGGTACACGGTACCGTGACATTCAATATTACGGATTACAAGCAGTTCATCAAGCTGAACCGCCTCTTGTCGTTTGATCTCTACGACTTCGAGCAGCAGATTAAGGCCGCCGTCACGAAGTATGTCAAGGGCTTTGTGTCGAATGCTCCGGCTGCGGCCAATATTCCGGTATTGCAGATCGATCGCCGCGTGATGGAAATTAGCGATATGATTCAGACACGTCTGGCGGCAGATTTTGCCAACGACTTCGGCGTGAATCTCAAGCGTCTTGATATCTCTGATATCATTGTCGATAAGGATAGCGAAGGCTATGCCGAGCTGCGCAGCATCACGGCCGACCAGCAGACTCGCACCATCGAGGCGCAGACCGATATCAATATCAAGAACCTCGAGGATATGCAGGCTATCAATGCCGCAAATATGGAGGAGACACTCCGCATACAGCGCGAGGAGACGCAGCGCGCCCAGCGTCTGCAAACCGAGAGCAACTTCCTCGGTGCTCACGCCCTTAACCAGCAGACCGAGGTTATGAAGACCGCGGCCGAGAGCCTTGGCAAGATGAGCAGCTCGATGGATATGGGCGGCGGCGGAGGTATGAACCCTGCCGGTATGATGGCCGGTATGATGATGGGTGGTGCTGTCGGCAGCCAGATGGCCGGTATGATGAACCAGATGGGCGGTACGATGATGAACCAGCAGTTCAACACCCCTCCACCACCTCCTACGTCGAGTTACTTCGTCGTTGCGAATGGTCAGCAGAGCGGCCCATTCACTATGCCGCAGTTGCAGCAGCTCGCCGCTACGGGGCAACTTACACCTGATACGCTTGTGTGGAAGAACGGAATGGCCGCGTGGGCCGCAGCGAGGGATGTCGCCGAGGTGGCTTCGCTCTTCGCTTCGAACACGCCTCCGCCGCCACCAATCCCGACATTGTAGTGACACTTAAAGATAGCTGTTATGGATAAGGAGTTTTGTTCAGTGGAGAGATTGGTTGAGTTCGGTCTTGGTATGGCCGTTGCCAACCAGATGATTGCAACGATGAATCAGGCCATCGGCTCGATGACGGTGCCGGGGGCGCAGATGCCTATGGGCGGCTCGGCAACCCGATACTTCGTGGTGGTCGATGGTGCGCAGGCAGGACCTTATACCGAGGAGCAGGTGGGCGAACTTATCGCCGCAGGCAAGATCGACGAGCGCAGCCTTGTGTGGCGCACGGGCCTCTCGGCGTGGATGGTCGCCTCGAACCTTCCGGATATGAATAAATTGTTTATGTTGCATAAAAAGTAGAAGAGCTATGAAGATTGATATTGTAAAGAGTCTGATTGTGGTGCTCCTCACAGCACTCATCACCTACGGACTCTACTCGGTGAGCGATTACGACACGGTGCGCTGGTGGCTTACGGGCGTGTCGGCTGCGGTATTGGCTATTACGGGTGTGCTGACCTTCGGCATTTCATTCGAGGGCGAGCGTGCAAGTGCTATGTTCAAGGTGCTGTCGGGCGTTATGTTCTTTGTGTTCTTGTTTACAAACCTTGTTTTCGCCTTCTTCGACTTCAACCTGCCGAGCTATATTATTCTCAATGGCGTGTTGCTATTGGTCTATGCGCTGGCCGGAGTGTCTATTGTCCGCACGAAGCAGTAGAGTCTGATAACAATCGTACGACTTGAATGTCACAAGTTAAAAAAATGGTATAAAACCTTAAAAACTTTGGAAAGATGAAAAAAGTATTATTGATTTTGGTAGCTGCATTGGTAGCTGTCGCTCCACTCAGCGCACAGTCGGCGAAGGATGTACGTTCTGCAAAGAAGGAGGCAAAGGCTTCGGCAAAGGAGGCTTATAAGGATGGTTATAAGATGCTTGAGGCGGGAGATCTCGAGACGCGCATCGCCAAGCACCTCGAGAAGGTATATGCCGGCACGGCATTCCAGATTGTCAATACGGCCGAGGGTAAGCGTAGCCTGAACATGGCAAAGACTATCGCTCGCAACAACGTGCTCAACGAGCATGCTGAGCAGGCTCGTTCGATGGTCAAGGGTCGCGTTACGTCGGATATGCAGGATGTGAACGAGGTGCAGCGCGAGAACTTCGTGGCGGCCTACGAGCGTCTTATATGCGCCGAGCTTAATGGCGAGGTGCGCGTGTCGTACACCCTGGTTCGTCACAACAAGAAGGAGAACACCTACGACGTGAAGCTCGTATGCTTGGTTGATTACGACGCAGCGCATCAGGTGCACCTCAACGCTATCAAGCGTGCTGCCGAGGAGCAGAAGCTCGCACAGCAGTATGGCACGAAGATCTCGGAGTGGATCAACGAGGGCTTCGTGAAGAGCGTTGTAGGCCAGTAATCGTCAATCTCGAATAAGTACGGGCGGCATGCCAAAAACCTGCCGCCCGACTTCTCATTTATACAACTCTTGTTGAGGACTATGAAACGACCACTTCTCTCTCTGTTGGCCGCGCTTGTCGCTTGTGTCACGCTCTCGGCACAGTCGGTATCTGTCAATCGGGTATTGATGGACGAAGCTATGCGCGACTATATGTGGGCCATAGGTTACGGCTCAACGGTGCAGGAGGCCGATCAGGATGCGTTGCGCACACTCACGAGCCTCGATATGAACATCGTGAATGTCGGCTCGTCGAAGATGAGCGACCGCGTGACGAATGCGCAGTCGCAATCCGAGGAGGTGAACCGCCAAGAGACGACGAGCGTGTCGAATCTCTATCTCGAGAATGTGCGCCGCGAGGTGTTGCCCGATATGGATGGTCGTAAGCGCGTGTTGAGATACATCTCGCGTGCCGACTGGGAGGGGCGACACGATGCACTGCGCAACAAGATAATGGAGTATATATCGAATGGTCGCTATGCTCCGCTGGTCGAGGATAAGGTGCGCTACTTCGTCTGGGCGCATGTGCTTATGCAGAGCCTGCCCGATGACGGCACGCAGCTGAAAATCGATAACACAACGCCGGCCCGTCAGTGGCTCTTGTCGCGTGTGCGCGAGATGCTCGAGGCTATTGAGGTGTGTGTCATCGGTATCGAGCACGATAAGCAGAACCGCAACTATCCCTATAAGCTCTTTCTCGACGTTACATACAAGAAGGAGCCTGTAAGTTTCCTCACGTTCCGCTACTTCGACGGCGCAGGCTATGTCGATGGCGAGACCGTGAAGGATGGCCGTAGTGCGATACTTATGAAGCAGTTGCCCGAGTATCTCGACCTGGATATCGACTGCTTGAGCAGCGACCTCGCACGTCAGATTGAGCCGAGTGTTTATGTCTTGTTGCAGAATCCGCGCTACGCCTCCTCCTTCGTGGGAGGCCACAAACGTGTGGCAACGCAACCGCAGGGTGTCAAGCCGAAGCGCGAGGTCAATACACTCGCCGAACAGGTCGTTTCGCCTGTGAAGAATGCGCTGGCCTCTATCGAGGCGACGCACGTTGCCGTCAAGGAGCAGGTGCCAGATACGCGGCCCTATGCTGCGATGATGGCCGATGTCGTAGGCTCCATTTCGGGTGTCGCGAAGGGCGATATAAGCCACCACTTTACCCCTACGGCGTGGGAGCACTATCGGCGTATCGTGGCGAGCGGCAACCCTATTATCGCCCGCACGCCGGCCTACCGCTTCGTGCATAGCGACTCACTCGTCGTCTGCCGTGGTGTGGCCCTTAAATTGCGCTTTCCGGGCAATAAGTCCTTTATCGAGGATGTGGTGTTCAGGGTGAATGCCAAGAGCCGCAAGGTGGAGAGCGTGGCCTATGCACTCTCGGCCACTACCGAGCAGAAGATTATGGCGATGAGCTGGGAGGATAAGGCTCGTCTCACGCTGCTCTCGTTCCTCGAGGACTACCGCACGGCCTACTGTCTGAAAGATTTGGCCTACATCCAGAAGGTCTTTGCTGACGATGCCTATATCATCGTGGGGCGAGTGCTCAAACAGAGCGGCCAGCGATTTAACGACCGCCCGCACGAGGTAGCAGGACCGCGTACCGAATATACACGCAAGAGTAAGGCGCAGTATATAAGCGACTTGCGCAAGAGCTTCACAAGCAAGGAGTTTGTCAATATACGTTTCGAGGATTGTAACGTCGCCAAGGGCTTCTACGACAAGGAGGGTATCTATGCCGTGCAGGTGCAGCAGCTCTACTACTCGGACAACTACGCCGACGACGGCATCCTCACCCTGGCGGTCGATATGCGCCGCGAGGCAAATCCGCTGGTGCGTGTGCGTGTGTGGCAGCAGAAGCGCGACGTGAAGTACACGGCCGAGCAGATGATTGAACATACGGTATCTACCGACAAGGGGTTATAACAATAGAGCAACAACAGCCATGAAACAGCTCATCACGCTTCTATTCGTGCTGCTTGCCACGACTACCGTGGCGCAGGTCGATGGCTTTGAGGAGTTCCGTCGCAAGGCGGAGAGTGCCTTCAATGCGGCACGCGAGAGCCACGACAACCGCTTCGAGCAGCACCGCGCCGAGATAAATCGGCGCTATGCCGACCATATCCGCAACGTGTGGAGCCGCTACGATGTGTCGCCTTCCGAGCCGGAGCCTACGCGCCCCGACCCTGTGGAGCCTCCGGTCTATGCCCCTCCGACACTCCCTGCGGAGCGACCTACGGCCGATAAGCCTGCACCACAGCCTGTGCCGCAACCCATAACCGTGCCGGCCAAACCTGCACCACAACCAAAACCACAACCAGCACCGCAGCCCGTTGTAAAGCCGGCGGCACAACCAACCGCTCCACAACAGCCTACGGTGGCATTCGAGTTCTATGGCACGCAAGTCGAGTTGCGTACCCCGGGTACGGGCATACCGTCGCTCTTCGCGCTCTCGGAGGATGTGGTGGCCAACAGTTGGCTCGCGATTTCGAAGGGTGGCTTCGACGTGATGTTGGAGGATTGCCTCGCCATCAAAAAGAGTATCGGCATGGGCGATTGGGGCTACTACTGCTTGGTGCGCGATGCGGCGACCTGTTACTACGGTGCGCAGTGTAACGACAACACCCTCTTGCAGGCCTATATCCTGACACATAGCGGTTTCCGCTTGCGCCTCGCGCGTAAGGAGAATCGCCTGTATATGTTGCTGAATGTCTCCGAAACGATCTACGGTCAGCCATTCTTCACGCTCGATGGCGCACGCTACTACTTTGTCGAGTCGCGTGTTGCGCCGCAGTCGTTGCAGATATGTAACGTGCAGTTCCCGGGCGAGAAAGGGCTCTCGTTGCAGATGACCGCACCACCGCGCCTCGCACAGCGCGATGCAGCCTCGATACGCTTTGCTTCGACGCGCTATCCGGAGCTCTTCGTGACGCTCGCACCGAACAAGAACCTGATAGATTTCTATGCCTCGTACCCTACCTCGCCGCTCTCGTTCTATGTGCATACGTCGCTCTCGCCGGCGCTCAAGGATGTGCTCTATCCCGCCTTGAAGCGTGCCACGGCGCAGCGACCACAGCGCGAGGCGGTGGATGTAGTGCTCAACTTCGTGCAGACGGCCTTCGCGTATAAGAGCGACACCTATCAGTTTGGTCGTGAGAAGTGGTTCTTCGGCGACGAGATGTTCTTCTATCCCTTCTGCGACTGCGACGACCGTGCAATACTCTTTGCCGTGTTGGTGCGCGAGGTGCTGGGGCTCGATGTTGTGCTGCTCGACTATCCGGAGCATATATCGACTGCCGTGCGTATCCCTGCGGCGGGCGATGACGGCGTTGTGACGGTCGATGGCGAGAGATATGTCGTCTGCGACCCGACCTACATAAATGCAGGCGTGGGACGTGTGATGTCGGGACTTGATAGCAGCAAGCTGAAAATCGTGAAGTTATGAGACGACTTTTATCGCTAATCATTGCTCTTTGGTGCACCGCGGCAATCGCTGTGGGCGCTGAGCGCGTACAGAGCCTCGAAATCGACGCTTCGAGCTTCGCCCCTGTGCAGACCGACGTGCTGTCGGGCGTGGCTATCGATAAGATAGGCCTCGACCTTTCGCGCCGCCCGTGTGCGCGTATCAAGATGCACATCAATCGTATGACGCGCGAGGAGATCGAGGGGCTCTCGGTCAAGCCTATCGGTGGCAATGTGATTGTTATGCGCCGCGATGTGGCCTCCGAGGGCAACGGCCTGATTATCGAGCTGACGGCCAAGAGCCCTACGCGCTTCTATCTGCACCACGACACGTTTGGCGATTCGAATGAGGTGTCGCTCGACCTCGAAGGCGACAAGGAGTACCGCCTCGAAGCCTGCCTTAATCAATTCTACCCGATTACCGTAACGTCGAATGTCAAGGATGCCGAGGTCTATATCGACGATCGTATGTGCGGCAAGACCAACGAGGAGTTCTATCTGCTTATCCACGACATCCTGCCCGGCGAGCATACGTTACGTGTAGAGCACGCAGGTCGTCGTAGCGAGCAGAAGATTTTGGTGCACAAGGAGAGCCTTGTCTTCAGATGCAGCATCGAGGATGCCCAGGCGGCGCTCGACTGGCTGGTCTTTCAGGTCGCACCGAGCAATGCGGTGCTGGTGCTCGACGGCAAGGTTATGAAACTCTCGTCGGGCGTGGCGCAGACGATGCTCCTGCGTGGTAGCTATGACTACGAGGTGTCGCTCAACGACTACCATACCGAGCGCGGTGTGGTGGTGATGGATGGCGAGAAGGTTATCAAGAAGGTTACTCTGCATCCGGCCTTCGGTTGGTTGACCATCGACTCTACGGAGCAGCTCCTTGGTGCCGCGGTCTATATTGATGGTGAGGCGGCAGGTACGGTGCCTCTCATCCGCCATAAGGTGGGCAGCGGAACACACAAAATAGAGATTCTCAAGGCAAACTACAAGCACTATACCTCGACCTTCGTGGTGAGTGACTCGGAGCATGTCATCCTGCGGCCGGAGCTTGTGGACAATAGTGCTCCGGTGAGGCTCGTTGCGGAGCAGGGTGTGGAGATATGGCTCAACGAGAAGCGCGTGGCCGTGTCGCGCTGGGATGGACGACTCGAGATGGGAACCTACAAGGTGGAGTGTCGCCGCGAGGGTTGCCACCCGACCGCGCAGGTTGTAAATATAGATACACTGCTGCCGCACGAGGTTGTGCTCGACGTGCCGAAGATGATTGTCGGTGCCGCAAATATCTCGAGTGAGCCCGCTATGGCCAAGATATATATCGACGGTAAGCCGCTTGGCGAAACACCTCTGGTGGTCGAAAGTATCGCTGTGGGCGAGCATAAACTGCGCCTCGAGAAGGAGGGCTACAACCCCTATGAGATCTCCGTGACTATCTGCGAGGGTGCTACCGAGGAGGTTGCCGCGGTGATGAGTAGCCTGCCCGAGCGTGTCGGAGAGTCGCAGCGCGAGAATACGTCGGGGATGGTCACTATCCGCTTCCGCGACTCGCGCACTCAAGCCTCGGTCTTTGTCGATGGTGTATATCTCGGTGCTACGAATAGTGCGTATCGCCTTACGCGGGGCCGCCACGCCGTCGTTGTGCGCCACGGCGAGCAGTGCTATGGCGAGATTGTCGATGTGACACCATATACGCACACCCTCGACCTCTCGACGGGCCGCGAAGTTGCCTCGCCCGAAGCCCTTTCGGTCGATGCAAAATCCAAAAAATCCAAAAAATCCAAGCGCAAGTAGATACCGATATATCGCCTCTAACAACAAGGGAGCGTCTAAAAGATTGTTAGACGCTCCCTTGTTGTATCTTTGAGGGCTACTTGTTGCTATGCTTCTCCGCCTCAACTCTCTCCATCACCTCTCGCTCGCTCTTAATCTCTCCTCGCAGCTTGGCTACATCCGCCTCCAACTGTGCTATAATCTTCTCGGATTTCTTGGCCGCAGTGTCTTGAAGCACTCGATACTCGTCAATCGAGAGTGTCAAGCCTACCGTAGGAGGGAAATTGGTCCACCCCGGGCACTGGATTTTATAGAACTCATGTGCATGTTTCGGGAATTTCGACATCAACTCCAAATAGGCATAGAAGACACTATCCGTAAAGGCTTGCGAGGCCAGCGAGGAGCCATTAATATAGATTGTGTTATGTTCGCGCAGATCATCGTCGGCAACCACCTTAGGATTCGACAATGTCGCTATCGCATATTTGTATTGGTTCTTTACGTCGTGATAAGTAATATCGTATATCGAGTAGAGAGCCTCAATCTCATGTGCCCCGATATCGTGCAGATTCAGTAGCGTCGTTTGGAAGGACGAGAACTTTGGCAAGCGGATAAATTGGTTGTAATAGAAATCGACCTCCTTGGTCATATGTTCCATTGCATCAATATATCTCAACCGAAGCTCCTCTTTGCGCTCTTTTGTTTTGGCCTCTTCATACTCCTCGACAAACTCGTTCCAAGTCTTTGGAACCTTTTTCATCTCGCCATATAAAATGTTTAATGCTCCCGCACAGCTTGTAGCATTTATCGCTACATCCTTGTATAAAGGCTTTGCGAACATATACAACGCACCCAATGCTATGCCGGCAAGCGCGAGAAGAGTTATTGCGGCAAAAGTTATCTTCTTGTAGAACTTTCTCAAATCGCGATGCGGCTTGCTCTTGAGATATCCGGCAAGTCGCTTCATCGACAAGTCGAAGAACTCCTGCTCGCCCGCCATAATGGCCTGGTATTGAGTCAATATCTCCAAACCCTGTGGCATTGGCGAAGGGAATGTAAATCCAGAGAGCATTACGGGGATGATGTTCTTCTTCGACGCAATAGCCCTCAATACCTCTTTTCTCACCCAGTCATTCTCGTCGCTACACTTGTCCAGAGCGTTAGGGGGCAGTACCAAAACAAAGTCTTGGCAGTTGTCGATCACATCGAAGAGCTGCTCGTTGAAATTTCCGGCACGCAGAGTTTCGACATCGAAAAATATGGAGTAGCCCATTGAGCGCAACTTCTCGGCAATCAGGTTGGCCGATTCGAAAGATGTTCTTCGATAACTTACAAATACATCGTATTTCATATACTACTAATATTGAGCCTATCGTAGCCTTGATAGGAACGGTAAATAATGTTTGTGGTTTGATTTATACCACAAAATTAATCAAATTTTTCATTCTGACAATAGAAAACTTATTTGTTTGGCGGTATCGGCTCTTTGCATCGTAATCGCAGAGCGATGCACTACCACTCCACCACGCCGACACGTCTGCCGAGGCGCAACAAGCTGAAAGTTGTATGGGCTTGTCAAAAAAAAGAATAAGAGGGCGTTTCCCAACGACCTCTTACCCCGAAACTCATTGCGAGTATAAACAAAGACAAAATCCATACATTCACTACTAACGACCGCAGGAGCGAGACCAACGGAAAACGGAAAGCGGAAAACTAATAGGCTATTAGTGTTTTTCAAATTGACAATTGACGAATTGACAATTGATAATTAAAGGTATCGCCTCGCAGTGTGTTCTGCGAGGCGATATCTCTAGCATTTTATCCTTTTTTAGGAATAGTTACTGTTCCAAGGGCGCTATTAGTGCGTTTAGTTGGCCATTCGAATTCATATGATCCAATTTTATTAAATACCTCATCTAACGGTTGCATTTTGCTTACAGATAGTGCCATTTCTCCGTATTCATTAAATGCATTGGAGAATGCCCACATTTCAGTTTCCCAACCTTCGTCAGACGCACATTTAATTAATGGTAAAAAATCCCTATCTCCTGATAATAATTTAAGTATTGCAGGAGATGTTTCTTTGCAGATGATCCTCGTTCCTTGCATAACAATCTCTGTATCTACAGCTTTTTCTTTACCAGCGTAATTCCTATCATGGATAATTACTTGAAATCCTTGTCTTTTAGCAGCTTCCCATACGCTGTCATTTTGAGGAGGACGAGAACCAACCATTATTGCATGTAAAATTTCTTTATCGCCAGCTACCACGGATAGCAACTTGCCAAAATCAATACGCCAAGATGGGTCATCTATAGGTTCATCGTCTTTGGATAGAACACCTTTTTGTCGTGCAGAAAATTTTTTACCTTCTATCCAGATATTAGAATTGTCAACAATTATAACACACTTCTCCATAGTAATTAAGTTTTTAGTATTAGAAAATATTATTTACTCAAAATCGTAAGGCTCAATAATAGCCGCATAATCACTCCACTCTCTCTTGTATGCCTCTATTGATGCTCTTGGTACATATATTCTCAAATTAGTGTTTGTATCATAAAACACATCATATCCAATCGTTGGAGGAACAATCGGTCTACAATACACAGTTTTTAGTTCTACGCAATTTGCAAATGCACCGGCATCAATTTCTGTTACACCTTTACCAATAGTTATTATTTCTAATGATTCAGATTGACCAAATGCGCTTTGCCCAATGTAAATTACGCTATCTGGCAACATGAGAGTCTTCAAATTGCTTGATCTAAATGCATAGCCCTCGATCAATATCACACTATTAGGAATTGATATACACATTAAGGAAGGACATTCGTCAAATGCTTGGTGCGGAATCTTTGTTATATGTGGTGGCAATTCAATCTTCCATAAGTTCAAACAAGCATAGAAACAGAAATCAGTAACTCCTGTAAAATATTTAAATTCTGTAAAGGCAATGATATCTTTGTTCTTATCAAAATCAACAACAGTTACCGCTGTTGCCTCAGCATAAGAGAGTTCGCCATCGTTGTTGGTGTCCCAATTCTTGCAACAGATTGCCTTTACTTGCAAGTCCTCGAATTGGATATTCTCCTTGTCGTGCTTTGGCAAAGTAATCATCGTGCCATCTGCCAAGTTAAAATAGACATACTCATCATCTTGGGTTACGCTCTTGAAAATGCTATCGCCATCCTCGCCATTTTCTCCATTTAGACCATCATTTCCCGTTGCCTTACCGAGTTTTTCCCAAGTTGCACCATTGTCATACGACACATACCAATAGTCATTCTCGATTTTGAGTTGTGGAGTTACGCCATTAGTTCCATTTGTACCGTTGCTGCCGTTTGTTCCGTCAGTGCCATTTACACCATTGGCTTGTATCTTGTTGCCCTTACCATCGAGCAACCACTCGCCATCGAGAGTCCAATAATAGATATTGTCAGTGTCCTTCATAACGCCAATCTGCGGAGTGTAACCGTCTTTGCCATCAGTACCATTCGCTCCATCTTTACCATCTTCGCCGTGATAGATAGTAATGGTGTCGCTATAAGCAAATGAAATGGTATATCCGATAACCTCGCCATTGCTACGCACCTCCGAAACATTGGTTACATAATCACGCTTTTCGAGCGCATCAACGAGAGTCTGCAACGCCTCGATATTGGTGTTCATCTGCTTGCACAACTCTTCGAGGGCAGAGATTCGCTGTTCGTGGTCACGAATGGACTCTTCCATCTCTCCGAACTTATCCCAAATATCGGAGTCATCAAATTGGCACGATGTAAGTGCCAATGTCGTTGCAAGAACGACCGAAAGTAGAAATCGTTTCATAACAGTAAATTATCAAAGTGTTAAACAATATGTGTTTGCGCTGTTATGACAAAAAGAAAGTGTGAGGTTGATCTTCGTCTATTTACAAAGAGGTTCTGACAAAACCTTGACTAAAATAAACGCTACAATGCCTCACACCTGTATATAGCAATACATTGGCATAGAGCATACCAATAGCATATATACAAGAAATGAGTGTTGC
>JAFVRC010000007.1 GCA_017504485.1 Alistipes sp.
AAGTACTCTATCGAGGACTACCGTGTCGAGCAGAAGACCGACTACGAGAAGTTGAATTTGGAGATTACTACAGACGGCTCGATTCATCCGAAGGATGCGTTGAAGGAGGCTGCCAAGATTCTTATTCAGCACTTTATGCTCTTCTCGGACGATAAGATGACCATCAACCTCGATGATGTAGTTTCGGAGAACGATCTTAACGAGCCGGAACTCCACATGCGTCAACTCCTCAAGACGAAGTTGGTGGACAAGGACCTCAGTGTCCGCGCCCTCAACTGCTTGAAGGCTGCCGACGTGGAGACTATCGGTGACTTGGTTAAGCTCAATCGCAACGACCTTCTCAAATTCCGTAACTTCGGTAAGAAGTCGCTCACGGAGCTCGATGCTCTGCTCGCGTCGCTCGACTTGAAGTTCGGTATGGACGTTTCAATGTACAAACTTGATAAAGATTAAATCTAATGAGACACAATAAGAATTTCAACCATCTCGGCCGTCAGGCGGGTCACCGCAAGGCGATGCTCTCGAATATGGCTTCGTCCCTGATTCTTCACAAGCGCATCGAGACGACCGTAGCAAAGGCAAAGGCCGTTCGTCGCTTCATCGAGCCGCTCGTTACGCGCTCGAAGGAGGACACCACACACTCGCGTCGTGTAGTATTCTCGTACCTCAAGCAGAAGGAGGCCGTTACGGAACTCTTCCGTACTATCGCTCCGAAGATTGCCGAGCGTCCGGGAGGCTACACCCGTATCCTCAAGACAGGTTTCCGTCTCGGTGACGGTGCCGATATGTGCATCATCGAGTTCGTAGACTTCAACGAGGCCTACACTCTCGGTGTAACTCCTGCCCCTGCAACGGAGGCCAAGCCAAAGACTCGTCGCTCGCGTGCCAAGAAGGCTACCGACGCAGTTGAGGATGCAACTGTTGTAGAGAAGAAGACCGCAAAGGCTCCAAAGGCTCCAAAGGCTGCTGCTACCAAGGCTGCTGCTCCGAAGGTGGCGAAGAAGACTAATGTCGGCAAAAAAATGTAGTTAAATACATTTTGAGCGGTAAATTTTGCACCGCTCGTCAATAAGCGAGTTCCTCACATACGTCAAGTATGTTGCGGGCTCGCTTTTTTGTTTGGTATATAGGCAAATAAATCAGGGGAAGCTTCAAAAAAACTTCCCCTGACCAGTCCTCTATATAAGTGTAGATTTACTCTCTCTTGGCGCGGAGCACAAGGTGTTCGAGCAGCAGAACGACGATAATGCCCATAACAAAGCTGTTACCGACAATTGGACGCAGGAAGGATGGCACGGCGGCCATAGCTTCGGCCGGTGCAAACGAGAGTACTACGGTAATCATAATGGGCAGACCGAGTACAAGGCCGTCGTTGAATGAGAGTACGGCCTTCGTCGAGTGGATAATCTCGAAGCCGGCGGCCACCTGTGTAGCCATAAGGTAGAGCAATACGATACCCATGATAGGTTGTGGAATGGTGAGCATCACGGCTACGGCCTGCGGAAAGAGCGAGAGCAACAACATCGCCACGGCGGCAGGTAGTATCGTGTAGCGCGAGGCGCAGGAGGTCGAGGCTACGACACCCGGTGAGAGTGAGTAGTCTACGGGGCCCGGTACGCCAAGGGTGCCACTTGCGACGTTCATCACGCCCGTGATTAGCAGACCTCGGTTTTGTCGTCGTTGCATATCCGGAGCCTCGACAAACTCGCCGAGCGACTGCACAGAGCCCACCTGATTGATAAAGAGGGCGATGTAGCAGAAGAGGAAGGCGATGATGACTCCGGCATCGAGGCTCATCTCCGAGGCGAAGAGTCGCGGCGCGGTGGTGTCGGCGACAAATTGTTGAGGGAAGCCCGTGAGGCAGTAGTAGAGTAGCGAGCCGAGAATCATCGCAAGGATGACGACCATCGACTTCCAAATACCACGCAATATGCGGTTAGCCCACGCCATGGTGGCCACGCCGATGATAGCTGCAGCGAGGGCGAGCCCTGCGTGGGACTTATCGGCAAAGATAAGGCCTACGATAGGTTTGGCCATGGTGAAGGATATGAGTATGACGATGGCCGCAACGATGCGCGGGGTGAATATCTTCTGAACGTGCTTCATCACGCCGAGCAAGGCGAGGAGTGTCACGACGGTACCTCCGATAATCATCGAAGGGTAGATGGTCGAGGCGGTATGGCCTTGCGAGGCGGCGGCTATAACGCCCATCAGCAGCACGGCAGCCGGCCCGGCAACGAGCGGCAGACGGTGGCCGCATAGTACTTGTACGATAATCGTGATGCCGCAGATGGCAAAGAGCTTCTGCGTGAAGAAAACAACCTCACCCGTAGGTGCCACGAATGTACTCGTGAGCACCACGGGGAGACATATCATCAGCCACTGCAAGCCGTAGAGCAGCAGTGCGCCGAGACGAGGTCTATCGTTGAGTCCTAATTTGAGTTTCATCGACTATTTGCACATCTCCTTGATGAGCTTCTTGACGAGCATCGGATCGTCGGTAGTGATGTAATCCACGCCATTTTCGATGCACCAACGGATATCCTCCTCCTTGTTTACGGTCCAGGCATTAACGAACATACCGAGCTTGTGGGCATGCTGAATGGTCTTTGGGTTCTTTTGCAGCTTCTTGTAGTTGTAGTCGATACCTGCGCAGCCCATACCCTTGACGTATGCAGGGTCGTAGTCGCCATTCAGATAGGCAATCTTGGTGCCCTGTGGTGCCAGGCGTGCAATCTCCATACATACCCATGGACGGAAAGCGATATATTCAACTTCGTTCTGCAGTCCGTACTCGGCAACCTTATCGACAATCTTCTGTACGATTTCGGTCTCTCGTTGCGGCGTGGCGTGGTTCTTAATCTCGATGATGAGCTTCGTGGCGTTCGACTTCTTCATCTGTTGAAGATACTCGTCGAAGGTAGGTACCGTCTCGCCACTAGTAAGCGGAATGGCCTGCACCTTGGCCTTCGTGTCTTTCTGAACGTGAGCCTTTACCTCGGCACTCTTCTTTGGATGCCAAGCGCCGTGGATGACGAGCAGCTCGCCATCCTTCGAGAGGTTGACATCGCACTCCGAGCCCCAAAGCTTGGCCTTCTGTGCCTCTTTGAGGGCGTTGAGCGAGTTGCGGGCTGCACCCTCAGCAGCGTGGAAGCCGCGGTGTGCGATAATCTGTGGAGCCTTGTACTGGGCCGATGCCGAAAGACCAACCATTGCTGCGATCATAAGAATAAATAACTTTTTCATCTTTGTTTGTGTGTTTTATGGTTTGTGAATAGATTATTTGCCGAGCTGCTTCAATGTTTCGCGCATCATTACGGGGTCGTCGGTGAGGATGTAGTCGAAGCCCTTCTTGATGAGCCACTTTATATGATCGGGGTTATTGACCGTCCACGCCATCTTTAAGGCCTCGATCGAGTTCTTAGCCACACCACCTTCTTGGTGGTAGCCGCGGTGCGCGACGATTGCCGGAGCTTTCTGCTGTGCCGTAAGTGGCAGCAGGACGGCAACAAATAATAAGAGTGCGACAATACGTTTCATACCTATATCATTAATAAACGCAAAACAAAGATAGTAATTATCTTCGGAAAATGAGCTATAGCCCCATATTTTTTTTGTACTTTTGTGGCCGTATAAATTAATGTATCATGCAACGACGAGAACGAGTTTTCGACTATCTTGCTGCGCACGGCATAGCCTACGAGTGGTATGAGCACCCTGCGGCACCGACCGTCGAGGAGGCGATGCGCTATTGTGCAGCCGACGGAGCAAAGCACTGTAAGAACCTCTTTTTCCGCAACCATAAGGGCAACCGCCACTATCTGGTGGTCTTTGCCAACGACAGACAATTAGCTATTCACGACCTCGAACAGCGGCTGCGCCAAGGAAAGCTGTCGTTTGCCTCGGAGCAGCGCATGGAGCGTTATCTGGGGCTGCTCCCCGGCTCGGTGTCACCCTTTGGTCTTATAAACGATGCGGAGAATCACGTCTATCTCTTCCTCGACGAGAGGCTTCTCGAGGAACCGCAGTTAGCCTTTCATCCTAACGATAATCGCGCCACAGTGACGCTGTCGCGTGAGAATTTTATGCGATATTTGGATTCTGTGGGCAATAGTTACGAGTTCGTGTCGTTGTATTAGCGTGATTAATTCCGATTAATTTTTGGTGCAGCGGCGCGCTATCATTAAAATTTAACTATCTTTGCAGAAATTTTGGGAATTTATGGAGAAGTACGAGTCCAAACAGCAACAGATATGCAAATCGGCGTCGCAAATATACCCATATATCTCCTCCTTCTCGCTCCTGACCCCGGCCGTAGCGGATAAGGTCGAGGAGTGGAGTGCGACGGATGATAGTTGCTCGTTTCGCGTCAAAGGTTTCACGGTGAAGCTGCGAATGGTCGATAAGGTGGAGAATAAGCACGTCAAAATCTCGGGCGACGAGGGTGGTGTGCCTATCGACTTCAACTTTTGGATACAGTTGCATGAGGTGGAGCCGGGCGATACGCGTGTCCGTTTGGTGCTGCACGCAGAGCTCAATATGATGATGCGCATGATGGTAGGCGGCAAACTCAAAAAAGGACTCGACCAAGCCGTCGAAGGGTTGGCAGCAGCATTTAACCGCTTGTAGGGCCTTGCGTTGGTCGCGCTAAATGTAGGTTTTTTCATATTTTATTGAAAAAGAGTGATTTTTTTTCGATTTGAGGAGTGCCATTTGCAATTAAAATTGTATATTTGTGCGCTGAAAAAAGATGATAGTATAGCATTTTAATAATAAGTAACACATTAAAATTCAATTACAACTATGACAAAAGCAGATGTCGTTAGCGAAATCGCTAAGAAGACCGGTGTTGAGAAAGTATTGATTCAGACCATCGTAGAGTCGTTCATGGAGGAGGTTAAGGAGTCGCTCGCTCAGAACGAGAATGTATATCTCCGCGGCTTTGGTTCGTTCATCGTTAAGCAGCGTGCTGAGAAGGTAGCTCGTAACATCTCGAAAAATACGACCATCACCATCCCTGCACACAATATTCCGGCTTTCAAGCCTGCAAAGTCGTTTGCAGCCAAAATTAAATAACATCTAAAAACTTACAACTATGCCAAACGGAAAGAAGCATAAGCGTCACAAGATGGCGACGCATAAGCGCAAGAAGCGTCTCCGCAAGGATCGCCACAAGAAGAAGTAGTAGCAAGGCATATTGCTTCGCATAGGTGTTTAACGCTAAGGGGTGTTTTTGCCCTCTTAGCGTTACCTATTAATACGAAAGGGGCTTCTGCGGCCTATGGTCGAGCCTCTGTTCCGCTACCGAAAAAATAATCTTTTAGAGCAATGAATCGAGAGTTAGTAGTAAATGTAACATCTGCCGAAATCAACATCGCGCTTTGTGAGGACAAGGTGCTTGTTGAACTCAACCGTGAGGTGGCCCATACGGGTTTTGCGGTCGGCGATATCTACCTCGGAAAGGTTCATAAGATTATGCCCGGACTCAACGCCGCGTTTGTCAATATAGGTCACGAGCGCGATGCCTTTATCCACTATTTAGATTTGGGAACGCACTTCCCGTCGCTCGACAAAATTGTCAAGAGCCACATGCCCGGCAAGCGCGGCGTGAAGCTCGAGACTATGAAGCTCGACGAGGGTATTGAGCGCGAGGGAAAGATTACCTCGCATCTGCAAGTGGGCCAACATGTCATGGTGCAGATTGCCAAGGAGGCAATCTCGACCAAGGGGCCCCGCCTTACGGCCGATATATCGCTGCCGGGGCGCAATATCGTTCTCATTCCTTTTTCATCAAAGGTGCTTATCTCGCAGAAGATTCGCTCTAACGAGGAGAAAAAACGCCTCAAAAAGGTCGCTGCAAAGGTTCTGCCCAAGAACTTTGGAGTCATTATTCGTACCGCAGCCGTAAATGCCACCGACCTCGATGTCGAGCAGGATATCCTGGCGGCTGTCGAGAAGTGGCACAAGACCTGCCAGCAGATTCGCCGTCGTCCTGCTCCGTCGCTCCTGATGGGCGAGATGAGTCGTGCGAATACAATCATCCGCGATACGCTCGACGGCTCGTTCTCGCAGATATGCGTGGATGATGAGGCTATGTATAACGAGATTCGCAGCTACATTCGATCGGTCGATTCCGAGAAGGAGAAGATCGTGAAGCTATACCGCGGCGCGGTGCCTATCTTCGATAATTTCGATATTTCACGACAGATTAAGTCGCTCTTCGCCAAGTATGTATCGCTCAAGCGGGGCGCATATCTGATTATCGAATCGACGGAGGCGATGCACGTCATCGATGTCAATTCGGGCAACCGCACAAAAGCCGAGGATAATCAAGAACAGACGGCAATGGACGTCAATCTCGCCGCAGCGGCGGAGATTGCGCGGCAACTGCGCCTGCGCGATATGGGCGGCATTGTCATCATAGATTTCATAGATTTGCACAAGGCGCAAAACAAGCAGCTCCTCTATGAGGAGATGACGCGCCTGATGGCAACGGATAAGGCAAAACACACGATACTTCCACTCACGAAATTCGGACTTATGCAGATTACTCGTCAGCGCATACGTCCCGTGGTGGTTCGCAATACACAGGATGTATGTCCAACCTGCGGTGGCACGGGCAAGATTGAGCCTACGGTGCTGCTCGACCGCAAAATCGAGAATCAAATATCGCTCTTGACGCTCGACCGCGGTCATCGCTACATAAAGCTCGTCGTCAGCCCTTACGTTGCAGCCTTCCTCTGCAAGGGAATATGGTCGTTACGTCGTCGCTGGATGGTGCGCTACAAGGTTTGGATTGACGTGGTGGCCGACCAGAGCGTCGGCATGGTGGAGCACTACTACCGCGACCGCCAAAACCGCGATATACTGAATGTCGTGAAGCGTAAAAAGTAGCGTGTGAGAGTGAGTAACTTTTGGGCATAGAACTCTTTTTCGAGAACAGTATATGCACGAAATTCTGAAATTTGTCGAGGCCTCGACTGCGGTCGGGCAGCTCGTCAAGGAGAGTAAACGAGAGGGCAACACCGTCTATCTGAACGATATGGTCGGTGCTGCTCTCTCGTTGTATGCCTCTGCTGTGGTGGCACGCACGGGCGGTGTGCATATCTTTGTCTGCGAAGACAGGGATGCTGCGGCGTATATGATGAACGACCTCTATGCGCTGCTCGGTGAGGAGTGTGTTCACTTCTTTCCGTCGGCCTATAAGCGGTCGGTGGTATATCGCAACGAGGAGGCCGAGTGTGTGGTTATGCGCACAAATACGCTGAATGCCGTGCGCAATCACCGCGAGGGGTGGCTCGCCATCTGCACCTATCCGGAGGCCTTGGCCGAGCGTGTTGCAGCGCGTGAGCAACTCGATAGTCGTTCATTGCATTTGGCCGTAGGCGACTGCCTCGACCCGGCACTCTTGGAGGAGGAGGTTGTGGCGTTGGGCTTCGAGCAGGTGGATTTTGTCTATGAGCCGGGCCAATACTCGGTGCGTGGAGGCATCTTCGATATATTCTCCTACTCGGAGAGCAAACCTTATCGTGTAGATTTCTTCGACGATGAGGTGGCTTCGATACGTCGCTTCGAACTATCGAACCAACTATCGTCGGACCGTATGACCGAGATAGACATAATCTCGAATACGACGGCGGGTGAGGGTGAGCGTGTGTCGCTTGCCTCGTATGTGGGGCGTGCTGTCTGGTGGTTTCGCGATGCGGAGTTTGTTCTTGCGAAGGTCGATGAGCTGCGTCGTCGTGTGATGCAGGAGGATGAGCCGCAGAAGCTTTTGGAGTTGCTAACATCGCGGCGCGAGATTCTGGAAGATGCCGCCTCGTCGTGCTTCGTTACGTTGCGCAATACGCTCGCCGAGCGTGCTGCTGCCGCGACGGTGAATATGCATACCGCACCACAACCATCCTTCAATAAAAACTTCGAGATGTTGGCGCAGGATGTCATCGAGCGCACGGAGCATGGCTACGAGTGCTATATCCTTACGGACAATCGTGCGCAGGTTGAGCGACTCGAAAAGATATTCTACCAGACGGGCTACGAGCAGGCGCAACTGCGAATGATGCGTCTTGTGCTGCACGAGGGTTTCGTGGATCACGATTTGAAGGTCTGTCTCTATACCGAGCATGGTATTTTCAATCGTTATCAGCGTTATCGTATCAACGGGCAGATAAAGCACGATGAGCAGATGACCATCGCCGAGCTTAACAGCTTGCAGGTTGGCGACTATGTGGTGCATATCGACCACGGTATCGGTCGCTTTGGCGGTCTTGTCAAGATTGAGGAGAATGGTAAGTATCACGAGGCTATCAAGCTAATATACCGCGATGGTGATGTGCTCTTCGTGAATGTCCACTCGTTGCACCGTATCTCGCGCTATAAGAGCGGTGACGGCGAGCCTCCGAAGATTTATAAGTTGGGCGGCAGTGCGTGGCAGAAACTCAAGAATGCCACGAAGAGGGCCGTCAAGGATATCTCGCGCGAACTTATTGCCCTGTATGCCAAGCGTAAGGCGAGCCCGGGCTATGCCTTCTCGACCGACAGCTATCTGCAACACGAACTGGAGGCCTCGTTTGAGTGGGAGGATACGCCCGACCAGACGAAGGCCACGGCGGCAGTCAAGAGCGATATGGAGTCGGAGCGCCCGATGGATCGTCTGCTCTGTGGCGATGTAGGCTTCGGCAAGACGGAGGTTGCCGTGCGTGCGGCCTTCAAGGCGGCGGTCGATGGCAAGCAGGTGGCCGTCTTGGTGCCGACGACCATCCTTGCACTGCAACACTACCGTTCGTTCACCGAGCGTCTGCGCGATTTCCCGGTGCGTGTCGAGTATCTGAACCGCACAAAGAGCGCCAAGCAGACCTCGCAGATATTGGCCGATCTCAAAGAGGGCAAGGTCGATATACTCATCGGCACACACAAGATTTTGGGCAAGGGTGTGGAGTTCCGCGACCTCGGCCTGCTGATTATCGACGAGGAGCAACGCTTCGGTGTGGCAGCCAAGGAGAAGCTGACCGAGATGCGTGTGAGTGTCGATACGCTTACGCTTACGGCAACGCCTATACCGCGCACCCTGCAATTCTCGCTTATGGGGTCGCGTGACCTCTCGATAATATCTACTCCGCCACCAAATCGTCGGCCGATAGCCACCGAATCGCACGTCTTCTCGGAGGAACTGGTGCGTGAGGCTGTGTCGGAGGAGCTTACGCGAGGTGGGCAGGTCTATTTTATCCACAATCGCGTTGAGGACTTGATGCAGATTCAGGGGATGATTACGCGCCTCTGCCCCGAGGCGAGGGTTGCCGTGGCACACGGCCGTATGCGTCCTGCGGAGCTCGAGAAGGTGGTTATGGACTTCATCTACGGTGACTTCGACGTGCTTGTCGCCACGACAATCATCGAGAGCGGTGTCGATATCCCGAATGTAAATACGATAATCATCAACAATGCCGACCACTTCGGATTGAGCAATCTGCACCAGTTGCGCGGCCGTGTGGGGCGTAGCGACCGCAAGGCCTACTGCTACCTGCTCACACGCCCCGACGAGTTGCTCTCGAGCGATGCGCGACGACGACTGCGAGCCATCGAGGAGTTCTCGGATCTTGGCTCGGGATTTAATATCGCGATGCAGGATTTGGATATTCGCGGTGCGGGTAATCTGCTCGGTGCCGAGCAGAGTGGCTTTGTTGCCGATATAGGATTCGAAACCTATCATAAGATTCTCAATGAGGCTATTGCCGAACTGCGTGCCGAAGGACTCGATGTGGCGGGCCTCTCGCGCGAGGAACAGTGCGAGGTCGAGCAGCTTGCCTATGTCGATGATGTGCATATCGAGTTGGGCGTTGAGGCTTCGCTGCCGGAGAGCTATGTGCGCCAGCAGGCCGAGCGTCTGCGTCTCTACCGCGAACTCGACTCGATAGCCGATGAAGAGGGGCTTGTGGCCTTCGAGAGCCGCCTTGTCGATCGCTTTGGCCGCCTGCCGCAACAGGCGTGCGAGTTGCTCGATGTGGTGCGCCTGCGTCGTGAGGCTATGCGCCTCGGTATGGAGCGTGTGAAGGTCAAGAACTCACTGATGATAGTGCAGTTCGTCGGTGACGACTCCTCGCCTTACTACCGCAGCGATACCTTTATGGAGCTGTTGCGTAAGGTGACTGCGGAGCCCGATCGCTATGTGCTCAAGCAGCGCGAGGGCCGTCTTGCGATGACCGTGCGACGTGTCGATGATGTGGCTGCGGCCGTAGAGGTGTTGCGAGGATTGTAACGTGAAGCTAAAACCCGTGAAAGGCTATGGTGAATATAATCGTTGATGAGGGCAATACTTGCTGCAAGATTGCCGTTATGAGTGGTGTCGATGTGCTTTTCGAGGCTGTTGATGGCAGCTTCGACGAGGCGACGTTGCGTGGTGTTGTGGTGCGATATGCTCCGGCTATGGCGGCTGTCTCTTCAACGCGTGGCGGTGGTGATGCTATTGCTGCGGCGGTGCGCCGATATGTCGAGCGGGTGATGGTCGTCACGGCGCAGAGTCCGATGCCTATCGGTGTGGAGTATGATACGCCGCAAACGCTTGGTGTCGATAGGGTTGCGGCGGCCGTCGGCGTTAGGCAATTGTACGATTGCGACGATGCGCTGATTATCGATATGGGGAGTGCCATAACCTTCGATTTGATGGAGGGCGGAGTGTTCCGTGGCGGCAATATCTCGGCGGGTGTGGCGATGCGTCTGCGAGCCCTGCACGACTACACTGCCGCACTGCCTATTGTCGAGGTGCCCGAGAGGGCAGAGTTTGAGTTGCTCGGCTGCTCGACGTGCGAGGCGATGGAGCGGGGGGTGATGCAGGGCGTTTTGTACGAAATTGAGGGGTATGTCGAGCGGTTTTCGGCAGAAAAACCAAAAATTAGAATAATTTTTTGCGGTGGCGACGCCAAACGCTTTGTTAATCGAATTAAAAATGCGATATTTGCAGGCCGTAATTTGGTATATGTCGGCTTGAACACTATTTTGGAGTATAATGCAGCAAGGTCAAACATATAGATCGATGCGCCGTGTGGCGGTTGCAGCCCTTGCCCTGATGATGGGTGTGGCTACTGCCGCAGCGCAGGGTGCCGCGGTGAATGCCTATTCGCCATATACGATGTTCGGCATCGGCGAGCTTCACACTATCGGCGCAGCTCCGATGCGCTCGATGGGAGGCGTCGGCGTGGCGTGGCGCTCGAGCCAAATGGTGAGCATGCTCAATCCGGCAGGCTATAGTGCAACGCTGCGCAAGTCGTTTATCTTCGACTTCGGTGCCGAGGCCTACTTCCTGCAAAATACGCAGAACAAGTATGATGCAGCCGGCGACTACTCGCACCGCACGAAGAATGCGAAGAATATCGTGAATTTCCACGAGATTGCTGTGCAGATGCCTCTAGCCAAGGGGCTCGGCTTGGGCTTGAGCCTTATGCCGTACAGCAGTGTGGGATACAAAATGTCGGGTGTTGAGTCGAGCGACCAGATTGTCGGCAATATCGGTACGGCGACCTATGACTACTCGGGCGATGGCGACGTTACAGAGGTGAAGCTCGGCATAGGTTGGGAGATGGTCAAGAACCTCTCGATTGGCGTGGCTGCAAAGTACTATTGGGGACATATCCTTCACAACTACACCTCGACCATCACGAATGACTATGTAGGCCCGGGTAACTACAATGCTATTATTGGCAAGGATGACTACTCGATATCGAGTTTCAAGTTTCAGGTCGGTGTGCAGTGGAGCATCATCAATACCAACAAGCGCGTGCTGACCGTCGGTGCTACCTACGACTATGGAGGTGCGCTCAGTCCGAAGGTGAGCAAGTCGCGTTATGTGAACAATAACTTCTCGACAAGTGTGTCGAAGGAGGATTATCGCTCGCAGATGCGCTTGCCGCACAAGGTGGCGCTTGGGGTGATGTATCAAGACCCTAAATTCACGACCGGCATCGACTATGAGTATGCCGCGTGGGGCGGAAACGACGGTCACTTCGAAGAGGAGGTATATGGAGGTATGAAGGTGCGATATGTCGATACGCATACGGCGAAGCTCGGCTTCGAGTACACGCCAAACCGCTTCGATGTGCGCAACTATCTGCGCCGTATAGCCTATCGAGTAGGCGTGCGTTACAGCAATTACTACCAGACCTATGGCGGTGTGACCATCCCGCAGGTTGCCGTGACGGCCGGCTTCGGTTTCCCGCTCAAATTTATGGGTGCCACGAGCATAGATGTATGCTTCGAGTATGGCTTCCGCGGCTCGGGCGCAACGATGACGACCGACGTAGGGCAGCGTGTGGGCCTCATTCGGCAGAACTACTTTAAGCTGGGCCTCGGTTTCTCGCTCTTTGGCGAGGACTATTGGTTCGTACGTCCGAAGTACGATTAGTGGGCAATAATCGCTTGTGCAAAGACGTTGTATAATTGAGTTTGGAAGAGAAACAAAAACAATAAAAGATATAGATATGAAGAGAGTTAAGAGTATTATCTTGGCATTTGCGGCGATGGTGGCCGTAACTGCAACAGCGCAGGATTTCAGCGATCCGCAGTATGCAAAGTGGGGCGATACGCCGGAGCAGCGCAAGGAGAATATCCTTGCCAGCACATTCCTCAAGGAGGAGCTTGCAAACCGTAACTACAACTCGGCTGCCGGCTACTTGCAGCAGCTTATCGAGCGTTGCCCGGGTGCTTCGGAGAATATCTATGCTAACGGTATCAAGCTCTACAAGATGAAGATTAACCGCGCTCGCAGCCTCGCCGAGAAGAACTCGTATGTTGATTCTCTCCTCTGGCTCTACGATGTGCGCTTGAAGCACTATGCAGCCCACCCGAAGCGCGGTGCAGCCTATATTCTCGAGCGTAAGGCGCGTGAACACCTCACCTACCGTGAGAGCGACCGAGAGGGTGTACGCAAGGATTTCGAGGCTGCTATAGCCTCGCAAATCGAGAACAACGGCACTGCCGATCCGGAACTTGTGGTTATCTATTTCAAGAATCTCTGCGACGACTATACGAATGACATAGTAGATGCTATGACGGTTGTCAATGCCTACGATGCGAACAGCAAGTTCTTCGAGCAACTTACTGCCGAGCAGGCCGACCTGAAGAATCAGTTCGAGAACTGCTTCGGTGCAAGTGGTGCGGCTAACTGCGACAATATCAAGAAGATTTTCGAGAGCCGTATCTCGGCTGCACCAAACGATGAGGCGCTGTTGGCACAGGCCTTTTCGCTCTTGAAGAAGGCGGGCTGTGACAACGATTTCTACTTCACGGTGGGCGAGCTCTACTACGGCGTGTCGCAGAAGTCCGAGGTGGCAATGCTCTTGGCGCAGGCCTTCCAGAATAAGAAGGAGTATGCCAAGGCCAACGAGTATCTGCGCAAGGCCCTCGAGAAGGAGACCGACAATGCCGAGCGCGAGAAACTCTATGTGCGCATCGGTATTCTCGAGATGACGACCAACAACTACGCCGAGGCTATCGGCGCGTTCAAGGAGGCAGGTGCTCTCAATCCGGAGAACGGATATGTACCTTACTTCCTCGCACAGTGCTATGTTGCTAGCTCGAAGGATTGCAGCGCAGGTCTTGTTCGCGATGCAGTGCATTGGGTGGCCTATGACCTTATGCAGCAGGCTATCCCGGCCCTTGAAACGACGGATGCCGACGTCGCTGCTACGGCCAAGAACCTCGCTACGAGCTATCGTGCAGCCTTCCCTACGGCCGAGGAGTGCTTCTTTGCCGAGATGAAGGAGGGTAGCTCCTATACCCTGCGATGCAGCTTGGCCAAGGGTGTGACGACTAAGGTGCGTTACCGCGCACAATAGTACGGTGCGCATAAAGGCGTTAGGCTGAAAAGGATGAAGTCGAAACTAATGAATATACGAATCTCGGTAGCGCTCCTCTGCTTGTGGAGTGCTACCTTGTTATTCTCGTGTAAGGAAGCAACCTCATCATCGGAGCCTGCGCCCGAGACCATCAAGACCGAGGAGAGCGAGAATCTGACGATTATCGTTTCGGAGAATGGTCGCAAATCTTACCGCTTCACCACGCCGTTGCTCGAAGGATATACGCTCGGCCGTGACCCCTACCGCGAATTTCGCAAGGGCATAGCCATCACGACCTACAAGGATGACTCGATGATGACGGTCAATACGCACCTCGTGTCGAACTATGCCATCTACTACGAGAATCGAAAACTCTGGGAGGCGAAGGGTGATGTAGTGGTAACCAAGGCCGATGGTACGAAACTCTACACGCAGCAACTCTTCTGGAATTCGATGACCAAGCGCGTGTATTCGAATGTCGATACCAAGATTGTCACGGCGACTGACACCTTCATCGGCGAGGGCTTCGAGTCCGACGAGGAGCTTCTCGAGCCGCGTTTTCGCCGTTGGAAGGGTAAGATGAAGGTCGATTCCGAGCAGATGCAGCCTGGAGGAGGCTCCTCGACAAAGGGCGGCACGGCCTCGAAGAGCAGTGCCAGGTCAAAAGATGCGTCAAAGGCGACGGTGAAGAGTGATAAGACTGCGAAGCCGTCGAATATGCGCCGCGAGGAGCAGGCAAAGCCCGAGCGTGAGGGTATGAAGCTAATGCCTCGTCGTCCATCGAGGCTCGCAGGTCGCAAACCTATGGTGCCTGCGGTGGAGGATGGAAAGATCGCACCTGCCAATCAGAAGTTAGAGACCAAGGAGTCCACGGGGCCGAAGCAATAGGTACGGATGTTTTTTTGAGTGTATATGAACGATATAGCAACACAAATAGCCACCTCGCTGATTGTTATTCTGCTGATGCTGATGCTCTCGGCCTTCTTCTCGGGTATGGAGCTTGCATTTCTCAGTAAGAACCGCCTGAAAATGGAGATTGACCGCAAGCAGAGTCGGCTGTTCAACTATATAGCCGGTGTCTTCTCGCGCCATCAGGGACAGTATATCACGACTATCCTCGTTGGCAATAACATCGCGTTGGTCGTCTATTCGCTCTGTATGTCGCAGTTTATACGCGCTATTGCCTACCTCTGCGGCTGGAGCAATATCTACGAGAATGGCTCCGTGCTGCTCGAGACCATCATCCCGACCATCATCATAATCTTTCTGGCCGAGTATCTGCCCAAGTCGGTGGTGCGTGGCAATCCGAACTTCTACTACCGCGTCTTTGCACCGGTAATCTATATGTTCTATCTGCTGCTCTATCCGATAGCTCGTTTCTCGACGCTGCTGTCGTATGGTTTTTTGCGTCTCTTTGGTCGCCGACCTGCCGAGGCGGAGCGGCAGTTGAAATTCGACCGTAGCGATCTCGAAAGCCTCTTGGAGGCCAATAATGCGGAGCAGTCGGCCGAGTCGGACAATGATATACGAATCTTTCAGAATGCACTCGACTTCGCCGACCTGCGTGTGCGCGACTGCATGGTATCGCGCGTTGATATCGAGGCTGTAGATGTCGAAAATACTACGATCGAGCAACTCTCGGAGCGATTTGTCGATACGATGTATTCGCGTATCTTTGTTTGGAAAGATTCGATAGACAATATTATTGGTTACGTCAATTCGAAGAGCCTCTTTCAGTCGCCATCCTCGATTGCGGAGGTTATGATGAAGGTGGATTATGTGGCCGAGACTATGCCGCTGCAAGAGATGCTCACGCAGTTTATCAAGCGTAAGAGTAATATCGCGGTGGTTATCGACGAGTTCGGAGGTACGGGAGGTATAATCTCGCTCGAGGATGTCTTGGAGCAGATTTTTGGCGAGATTGAGGATGAGCACGACACCTCGGAGATGGTCGAGAAGCAGGTGTCGGAGCACGAATTTGTATTCTCGTGTCGCCTGGAGGTAGAACTGCTGAACGAGAAGTACGCGCTGGGAATCCCCGAGAGCGATGAGTACGATACGCTCGCGGGATATATCATTTCGCGCTTCGAGGAGCTCCCTTCGGCCGGCGATATGATGGAGATCGATGGCTTGCGAATCCGTGTTCTGCGCACTACGGGCTCGCGCGTTGAGTTGGCGAAAATCGAAACCCTGTAAAAAAATCGATGAAAATGTGCGTAGTTAGGAATAAAATTGCTATCTTTGAAGGTTAAAACGCAAATATTAAAAACTAAATACAAAGCAATATGGCAAGTTTGAACACTTTAAGAACCAGATTCGGCGTTCTGCTTTCGGTAGTTATCGGCGGTGCGCTGTTGGCATTTATTCTCTCGTTGAAGACCGAGATGGGCTTCACGGGTAACGACCCGAAGGTGGGCGAGATTGACGGCGAGAAGATTCTCTATTCGGAGTATCTCGCTGCTTATGAGGATGTTAAGACGCAGATGGGCGGCGATAACTTCGACTACGATCAGGCCGAGCAGCTCATCGTTAATACTTGGCAGAGCCTCGTGACCGACCACGTCTTCGTGCCGGGTTACGAGCAGTTGGGCCTCGGCGTATCGGAGCAGGAGCATACCGATATGTTGCTTGGCGAGCGCGAGTCGGGCATCTACAGCAGTGTCTTTGCAGATCCTCGTACGGGTGAGTATAACGTGGCTGCTGTTACGGAGTTCCTCGCACAGGTGTCCACTAACCCTCAGGTCGAGAAGTTCTGGACTCTTGTCGAGAAGCAGGCTAAGATTGAGCGTATGATGAACAAGTATATGGCACTTGTTCGTGGTGGTGCGTATGTCACCTCGCTCGAGTTGAATAAGGGCCTCGTTGCCAAGAACAACACCTTCAAGGGCCGCGTCGTGGCGTGCAAGTATAACACTATTGCCGACTCGTTGGTTAATGTTTCGGCAGGCGACGTGAAGGCTTACTACAAGGCGCACAAGGAGCAGTACAAGCAGACCCCTTACCGCACGATTAGCTATGTGGAGTTCGAGGTAGAGCCTACTGCAGAGGATAAGGCCGCCATCGAGCAGGAGGCGAAGGAGGCAGGCAAGGCTTTTGCTGCCGCTACCGATATTAGAGCGTATGTGCGTGAGAATCGCCACGCCTCGATTTCGAACAACTATCTGCTCACCAAGCAGCTCTCTGCCGATGAGGCTAAGGCTCTCAACGCAGGCAAGACCTATGGCCCGGAGCTCGAAGGTGATGAGTGGCACGCTTCGCGTGTTGTTGAGGTGCGCAATGTGCCTGACACACTCGAGCTGCAGCATATCGTTCTCTCCTATACTGACGAGAAACTCGCTGACAGCCTTCTCGTAGTGGCTCGTGCCAAGGGTGCCGACTTTGCGGCTCTGGCCGAGAAGTACTCTATCGCCGAGACTGCTACCGAGGGTGGAAATATCGGCAAGGTGGCCTACTCGAGCCTCGGCCCGGAGTTTGCCGATGCATTGAAGGGTGCGCGTAAGGGACAGATCGAGAAGATTACCTTCGGTAATGCTATCCAGCTTATGAAGGTTGTTTCGACGGGCCGTGTGCAGAAGCATGTTAAGCTCGCTTCGCTGACCTATGCCGTTGAGCCATCGGCCGCAACCAAGCGTGCTATTCATACGAAGGCTTCGAGCTTTGCTGTTGAGGCTGCCGGCTCGGTCGAGAAGTTCAATGAGACGGCTACCGCTACTGCAAATCACGCACGCTCGGCAAATATCGAGCAGGGTGAGCGTCGTGTCAGCGGCCTCTCTAACTCTATCGAGGTGGTACGTTGGGCCAACGATGCCAAGGTGGGCGATGTGTCGGAGCTCTTCAGCCTCGATGATAGCTATGTAGTAGCTGTTGTTACAGCAATAGACGATGCGGAGTACAAGTCGTTGAAGAGCGTCGAGTCGCAGATTCGCAATACTCTCCTCCGTGAGAAGAAGTTCGCGCAGCTGAGCGAGAAGATGCAGGGTGCAACCCTCGAGGAGGTTGCCGAGGCTGCCGGCTCGAAGATTGAGGAGTTCAGCGATGCCAAGTCGTCGGCCTACTATCTCAAGGGTGTAGGCGTTGAGCCTCGCGTTATTGGCGTTATCGCTACGGCAACGCCGGAGACTACGGGTAAACTATCGCCGGTAATTGAGGGTACGAGCGGTGCCTATGTCGTGGTTGTCGATGAGGTTAAGGTTGCCGAGGAGCAGACTCTCGAGGCCGAGCGCGTAAAGGCACAGGCCGATGCCGAGGCTATGGCTCCACGCCGTGCAATGTACGCCGTGCAGGATGCTGCCGAGCTCAAGGATTTGTCGGTTAAGTACTTCTAATCGAAGTATAGGCTTCGCAAAAAAAAAATAGAGGGACTCTATTGCAGGACATAGGTATTGTCTTATAGCCTCTAACAAAAAAAATGAGCCTGTCTAACAAGTTTTTTGTTAGGCAGGTTTTTTATGTTTTTTTTGGGGGGGGTGGAATAATTTTTAGAATAATATCATAAAAAGACCGATAGAGCCTGAGGTTGTATTTGGACAGATTAAAGATGCAGATCATTTCCGTAGATTTCGTTTGCGCTCAATGCCGAAGGTAAATATCGAATTCGGACTCGTAGCGATGGCGCACAACCTACGAAAATTGGCAAAACTAATAATCGCCAAACCGAATAACGGCAATAATAGTAGGCCAAATAACGATAATCACAGAGCAAATAACGCTAATGCGAGCAATATAAATCCAACAAATATCGATTTAGCGCAGATCTGCGTTGCATAATACGGTTTTATCGGATTTTGTAGGATTTTCGACTATCGAAATTTCACCTCCTCAATCCACAACAAACAAGCCTGCCTAACTTTTTCACTTGTTAGACAGGCTCTTTTCTCTCCGTATGGTAGCGGTTAGTATGTCATCACGAGTTTCTTGCCGTCCATATGCCACATGTTCTGCACCGTGAAGCGCAGCTTCTTACCATTGCGGACACTGGTGCGAATAGTCTCATGAGGCTTAATCTGTCGCTTGCCGATGGTGAAGGAGAGCGACGAGCGGTTTGTAATCGAGTAGTATGTTATATTCTGCTTCTTCTTATCGACCCAATCGACATCCCTCTTCACCTCTACCGAGGCCTTGAAGAGGTCGCGCAACAGCTCCTCTTTGCCGATGATGTGTCCGGCAATGTAGGCCAGCGTGCGGCGGTTGTCCATCGCCTCGCGCACCGACTCGAGAGTCAAATCCTTGGCGAAGATAAGCGTCATTGTACGGTTAAGGCCGTTGCCGCTATACTTTTCGCAGGCCGTGCCATGGATGTCGGAGCCACCGAGGACGATAAGGTTTTCGTCGATGCAGCGGCGCACGAGCTTCGGGCCAAACGAGCCTCCGTTGGCCACCTCCACACCGTCGAACCACTTCTTGGCGTACATCTGCTTCTGCCACTCGCTCTTGTCGGTCGTCGTGTGATTCCAGCCCGGGTGGTTGTGGATAATGAGAGCACCTTGCTCACGAGCCTTGGCAAAGCACTTCTCGATGTCGATGTCGTAGAGCTTGTTGTAATCCTTGGCAAAGAGCACGTTGAAGTGGCCCTGCTGTGTCGATTCGCGCGAAATCTCTGTGCCGGGGATAACGAGCATACCATACAGCTTGGCACGTTCCTGTGCTTCACGCACCGGTTGGTTCATATCGACCATGATACCATCCTTGTCGGCCGGATTTTTGACGGTTATACGGTTGTTCTTGGCATTCGGGGCCTTGCCGCCGAAGTAGCCATAGAGGAAGTCGAGGAAACGCTGCTCATACTTACGAATCTCGTAGTGATCCGTGATGGCGATGATGTCAAGGCCGTCGTGCCACGCCTCATCGACGCGTGCCGAAGGCAACATCCCGCCATCCGAGTAGAGCGTATGAACGTGGAGATCTGCCTTATAGACGTTGTAGCCATTTACCTGCGGAATAGCAATCTCGTGGCGCTTCGAACCCTCACCGAAATTTATCGATTCGCGCACCTTCTTCTGTGCCGAGATGCTCTGAGTGCCCAACAGCACTACGAGCAACACCAATGTATATATTCTCTTTATCATAGTTGTCGGGTTTTATGTTATTTGAGGGTAAATGTCGGGTGCTGTTCGTCCATGTGCCACATGTTATCGACCGTCAGCTGCAACGCCTCGCCCTTTGCTACGGAGAACTGCACCGTACGGAATGGTGAGATGGTATATTGCTTAGAGTCATCCGGAAGGTGCACTTTAAACTCGAGTGACGATACGTTTGTCAGTGCATAGGTTACCGACTTGTCGGTCGCGGCTACAGGTTTGAGTTGTACACAGGCCTTGAAGAACTCTCCGAGCCACTGCTCTGAGCCGATAATCTGGCCCCTAACATAGCAGAGCGTGCGGTGCTTCTCGATGGCTTGGCGCACACCCTTGAGCGAGTGTTGCTTGGTCATCAGGAAGGTCATCGTGCGATACTTATCCGTTGCATTGACATTCGAGATACCGTGGATGTCGGTACCCGTAGCCATGAAGAGGTTCTCCTCGACGCAGCGACGCACCATCTTCGGGGCGAAGGTTACGCCATTGACAACCTCCACGCCGTCAATCAAGCCGGCCGCATAGAGCTTCTTGTGGAGCTCGTTCTTGTCGGTGGTCTTGGTGCGCCACCAAGGGTGGTTATGCATAATGAGGGCCTTCTGCGCACGCGCATTCTCGATAGACTTGGTTACGTCCTTGTCGATAATCGTGTTATTGTCCTTAGTGAAGAGGGCGTTGTAGTGGCCAATTTTCGACGGGTTGCGCGTAATCTCGATGCCAGGCACGATAATCATACCGTACTTCTCGGCTCGCTTCTGTGCCTCGCGCACCGATTGGTTGAGATCGACCGGAATCTTGTCGAAGTCGTCGGGCGAGATATTCTTCATGCGCGACTGATACTTCGGGGCCTTGCCGTCGGGGAAGTACTTGGCGACATATTGCAGATAGTTCTTGCCGTGACGATGGCTCTCGTGGTCAGTGATGGCAAGTACGTCTATGCCGTCGAACCACGCCTCATCGACGCGCATCTCGGGCGTTGCTACTCCGTCGGAGTACATCGTGTGAACGTGAAAATCGCCCGTCAGCACGGTAAATCCCTTGACCTTCGGCAGTACCATCTCGCGGCGCTGTGTAGGGTACTTGCGCATTGTCAGCAGATCGGGGTTAGGTGGGCCATAGGGGGTGGCCACAGCCGTCGCTGCCAGAGTTAATAGCAACGCGGCAAACAAAAGTTTTCTTTTCATACTCTATTTATTGTAAGTTGGTTGTGCGTAAAAAAAAGAAGCTATCTAACAAGATTTCTACCTTGTTAGATAACTTCAATTGTAGAGGGTTGGCAGTTGCGACATAACTTGTTGGACAGCTTCTGCTTTTCAGAATGCACCTTGCAGTGCGCTATTATTGCTAGAACGGCAAATCGTCGGCGTCGTTCTGTGGTGCTACGGGCACAGGCGCAGGGGTCGGAGCCGCTTGCTGAACGGGCGCAGGAGCGGCGGCTACAGGTTGCGTGGCTGTGCCCTCCGGACGACGGCCGAGAAGCTTCATCTCGGAGGCCTGAATCTCGGTCGAGTAGTGCTTCACGTTATCTTTGTCGTTCCACTCGCGTGTGCGGAGGCTGCCCTCTATGTAGAGTTGGCTGCCCTTGCGGACAAACTTATCTACCACATCGGCCAGGCCGCGCCACAGCACTACCGTATGCCACTCGGTCATCTCGCGAGCCTCGTTTGTCTGGCGGTCGAATATGCGCTCTGTGGTTGCGAGGCGTAGGCGTGCCACCTTCACGCCCGATTCGAGTGCGCGAACCTCGGGGTCGGCACCCACATTTCCTACAAGTATTACCTTATTTATCATAGTTTGATTGGAGTTGTTCGATTAGTCTTGTGAATAGTCGGGCCATGCGCTCACCGGCACGCTTGCCTTGTCGCTGCACATCCTCGTGGTCGCCCTTCTCGTCGCTCAATCCGCAGTTGGTGATGACCGATACACCGAAGGCCGGAACTCCCATGTGACGTGCTACGATAACCTCCGGCACGGTGGACATACCCACCGCATCGCCGCCAATGGCCTTGAAGTAGCGGTACTCGGCTTGCGTTTCGAAGGTCGGCCCCGTAGTGCCTACATATACGCCATACTGCAACTTGATAGCCTCCTGCTCGGCAATCTCGGTGGCTTTGGCACGCAGAGCACTGCTGTAGCAGTCGTGCATATCGGGGAAGCGGGGGCCAAACTCGGCCATGTTGGGGCCGATAAGCGGATTTGGCAGAAGATTGATATGGTCGGTGATAATCATCAGGTCGCCCACGCGGAACGAGGTGTTGATGCCGCCGCTGGCATTCGACACGAAGAGGTATTTGATGCCCAGCAGAGCCATTACGCGCACGGGGAATGTCACCTGCTTCATCGTATAGCCTTCGTAGTAGTGGAATCGTCCCTGCATAGCCACCACCTTACGGCCTCCGACCGTGCCGAAGATAAGGCGGCCATGGTGCCCCTCGACCGTCGAAACGGGCATATTGGGGATGTCTTTATAGTCAAGCGAGTAGGTAATGTCGATGTGCTCGACGAAACCTCCGAGTCCTGTGCCGAGGATAATGCCTACCTCGGGTGTGAAATTAGCCGTAGCGGTGCGAATCGCACTAACAGCCTCTGATATAGCTATCATTGTTGTGGTTTTTAAGGTCGGTGTCAATCCTGCGGAAGAACTCCTCGAAGCCATCATCAAGGAACTCCATACGAATAGTCTCGTAGTACATTCGGGCCTTCAGTTCGACCGGCATCTTCTGTACATTGAAGAGCTTCACGGCATCCTTCTCGGTTGTCACAATAACCGCTTCAGGGTACTTCGCGAGTGCGCTCTGCATAAGTTGCACGTCGCGCATAACGTAAGGGTGGTGGTCGTCGAGGTCGATTGTCGCAGCGACATTAAATCGGAGTGCCAACGAGTTGTTGAATACCTCGTTGTTGCCGATTCCCGACATTGCTATCACCAAGCTTCCCTCCGGCAGTTCACTTGCACCTTCTGCAAAAATCGGGCGAATCTCGCCGCAGACGATGCGCGAGAAAAAAACTTGCTGCGATGGTTTCTGCATAAGCCACTTGCGATGTACGAGTTTCTGCGCTGCGTTGATGTTGTCCGGACACTTTGTTACGATAAAGTAGTGTGCTCGCTCGAGCGAGTTTATCGTGTCGCGCAGCTGACCGGCCGGCAACAGACGGTCGCACTGCACGGGACGCGTGGCATCGACCATAATTACATTGATGAATGGTTTGACGTAACGATGCTGGAAACCATCATCCATGATAATCATCGAAATCTCCGGATACTCGGACAAGATGCGCTCGATGCCCTCCGTGCGACGTTCGCAAACGACAACCTTGACGTGCGGGTACTTGCGCTTGATTTGCAGCGGCTCATCGCCCACGTTAAGGTAGCTGTCGTCGCACTCCACCTCGCGATAGCCCTTGGTGCGGCGGCCGTAGCCACGCGAGAGAACCGCGATATTGTACCCCTCATCGTAGTGCTCGATAAGCATCTCGACGGCAGGTGTTTTACCCGTGCCGCCTACGGTGATGTTGCCCAAGCAGATAATAGGGATGTCGTAGGATGTGGAGTGTAGTAAACCCCAATCGAAGAGCAGATGGCGTAGCCGTATGCCGACTCCGTAGATGGATGCTGCTAATTTCAAAAAGAGACTCTTCATTGGGTGGTATTGTTGTTATATTTTTTCAAAAATACGCATTATTTTCGTAATAGCAAAATATTTTCCTCTTTTTTGTTAAAAAAAGAGTCGAGCCGCAGATGCTACTTGTAGGGAGGTTGTGGGAGTTGTGTTTTTTTTGGAGCATGAAGAGTGTTATAATCACACTTTTTTGTATCTTTGTCGCTATGAAACAGTTTGTCAAGTCTGCATTTGTAATATTTGTGGCGTGCGTGTCGGTCGCCTGTTCGTCGAATAGCCGCAAAGAGGAGGAGCCTAAATTGCTCTTCGGAATCAATATAGAGGGATATACTGTCGAGCGCAATACGGTGAAGCAGGGCGACACTTGGAGCCGTATTCTCGATTCACACGGCATACCGACCTCCAAGATTATGGAGCTCGATCGTCGAGCCAAGGATGTCTGTCCGTTGCGCCAAATACGCGCCGGCAATGCCTACACAACCTTCACACGTCCCGATTCGACGGCTGTAAATCTCGACTATCTGGTCTATGAGAAGAACCTCATCGACTATGTGGTTTTTGCCTTTGTGGGCGATTCGGTCGCTGTCGCTACGGGGCAGCGCGAGGTGGAACTGCGCCGCCGTAAAAGCTCGGCCGTCATCGAGTCGTCACTCTGGGGGTCTATTATGTCCGAAAAACTGCCTTATGCCCTCGCATCGGAGATGGAGGATATATATCAATGGACGGTCGATTTCTTTGGTATTCAGGCGGGTGACAGCTTCACTGTTATCTACGACGAGAAGTTTATCGACACACTTTCGGTAGGCATCGGTACAGTTTGGGGCGCCAAGTTTACGCACGGCGGAAAGGATATATACGCCATCCCGTTCAACCAGAGTGGCAAGTTGCAGTATTGGGAGATTGACGGAGGCTCGCTGCGCAAGCAACTATTGAAGGCTCCGTTGAAATTCACGCGTATATCTTCGAAGTTCTCGAATGCCCGCTTCCATCCGGTGTTGAAGCGTTACAGACCGCACCATGGTGTCGATTATGCCGCGCCATCGGGTACGCCGGTGCGTGCCGTGGCCGATGGAACGGTGACCATGAGAGCCTATAAAGGCGCTGCAGGTAATATGCTGAAAATTAAACACCCGGGCAATCTCACATCGGGCTATCTCCATCTGCGCAGCTTTGCGAAGGGCATCCGTGTGGGCTCGCGCGTATCGCAGGGGCAGGTTGTCGGTTACGTGGGCAGTACAGGTCGCTCTACGGGGCCGCACCTCGATTTTCGTCTTTGGAAGGGCTCCACGCCGATAAATCCTCTTAAAGTGCCGCAGAAACCTGCTGAACCTATATCGAGTGCCAACCGTGCAGCTTTCGAGACTTTGCGCGACCGTGTTGTGGCTGAGTTGGAGGGTGAGGTGGCCGATACGGTGCGTATCACGAAGGCTGATTTAGGACTGTAGATATTCGAATGAGAGATGGTGGATAGCCGAATAACCGACTTCATAAAGCGACATCACGTCTTGACACTCGCAACCGTGTCGGTCGATGGCGCACCCTATTGTGCAGCATGTTTCTATGCCTACGATAAGGGACGCAACGTGTTGGTATTCACCTCTGAGGAGACGACACGCCACGCCTCCGAGATGATGGCCGATAGCCGTGTGGCGTGTGCTATAACACTCGAAACGAAGGTGGTGGGTAAGGTGCAGGGGCTGCAGCTCTGTGGCCGTGTGCGACGGGGTGATGACGAGGCCCGCCGATGCTATGTGCGTCGTTTCCCTTATGCCGCTGTGGTGCCATTGGTGTTGTGGGTTTTCGAGCCTGATTTTATGAAGCTGACCGACAATACGCTCGGTTTTGGTAAAAAACTGATATGGAACAGAGAGTAGCCGTAGTGATTGTGGCCGGTGGTAGCGGCCGACGAATGGGAGACGCGCTTCCCAAGCAGTTTGCTATCGTGGGTGGCGAGCCGGTGCTGGTCCGCACGATAAACACCTTTGCGCGGGCTCTCTGCGGAGCAAAGATTGTCGTTGTGCTGCCTGCCTCGCAGATGGAGTATTGGCACAATCTCGCCGCGCGATTTCGTGTGGCACGCCACTCGGTTGTCGAGGGTGGAGTCGAGCGTTTTCATTCGGTGCGTGCCGGTGTTGAGTCGCTCACGGAGGGGTGTGATTTGATTGCCGTGCAGGATGGCGTACGTCCGCTGGTGAGCGAGGAGCTCATTGTGCGCACGGTGGAGTGTGCTGCGCAGCATGGTGCGGCTGTTCCCGTTGTGTTGCCTGTCGATTCGTTCCGTCAGGTGGCGGAGGAAAGCGGTGAGTCGTGTATTGTGAACCGCTCGCAGCTGCGCGTTGTGCAGACTCCTCAAATCTTTGCGGCCGACATTCTGCGAGCAGCCTACGATGTGGAGTATAGCCCCGAATTTACGGACGATGCTTCGGTCGTCGAGCGTGCCGGCTTCAAGGTCGCGCTGTGCGAAGGCGACCGCCGAAACATAAAGATTACCACCCCCGAGGATTTGTATATTGCCGAGGCCCTGCTTGAGGCGCGGCGCGACGAAGAACAGATGCGATGAACGAGACTTTTCGATATAGACTTGGTGGTGCAACCGTAGTGTTGAGCATACTCTATTTGGTGGCTATGGCGGCCATCATAATCTTTATTACCCGCATATACGAGGGCGGCTATGTGCTGGCGTGGGCACTCTCGCTAGTTGTTGCCGTAGTGCTGTTGCTCGTGCTCTCTATTCCGCGGTGCGTGGTGCTTGCCGAGGAGGCCGTCGAGATACGTTGTGTGCTGGAGGCTACCGAGCTGCGCTATGAGGATATTGCCGACGTGAGGCTCGTGCCGCAACGCGAAACAAGGCTCTTCGTTCCGCTCTTCGCTTCGCTCGGTTTTTTTGGCTACTACGGCATATTCTTCAATCTGCGCAATATGGAGAGTGTGCATCTATACGCCTCGCGTTGGCGCAATTTTGTTGAGATAACAGACCTCGCCGACCATCGCTACTACATATCGTGTGACGAAGCCGAGCGCCTCGTTACGATGGTCGGGAGCCGCATCGTAAGGCGCGATAATCACGAAAATATCTGATTAGCGGCCGCTGCGCTCCACCATTTCACGAATCATACGACAGAACGACTCGGCCTCGATAAGGCTTTCGAGCGTCAGATGCATGCGGTAGCGCCAATAGTGGCGCGGATTGGCAGGTATGTTGATGCGCTCCGAGGCGGTATCTTCAGCGCGTAGCTCGTCGCTCGCAGAGAGCCAATCCTGCAATGGCAGAATTGCAAGCATCGACGGCGCATCGAGGTTGCGCTGCACAATGGCGCGGCAGAGTTCGCTGTCGGCCTGCTGTGGAACCTCGCCTGCGAGGTGCAGAATATGGCGATAGTAGTATTCTGCCTGCTCGCGACTCTCGCTCCACCATAGTCGCAGGGGCGACATATCGTGTGTCGAGGTTGTGCACACCGAGAGATATGGGTAGCATTCCACCTCCGCAATGGTTGCGCCATACTGCTTTGGCATACGCTCTATCTCGAGCGACAGAATCTGCAGTTCGGCCATCACATCGGGAACGCACTGCGGAATCATTCCGAGATCCTCGCCGCACGCAAGCATCCGCGTAGCGCCTATTATCGAGCCGAGGCGCGAGGTGGCAACCTCGTGCCAGAAGGCGTTGTGACGGCGGTAGTAGAAGTCGTCGTGCAGCCGTGCGAAGGCGCACTGCGAAGCCTCGTCGAGAGCTTTGAACGAGTCGGTGTCGAAAGATGATATTCGCGGATAGAAGCCCCCTCCGTGGCGATATTCGAGCCATAGCACATCCTCCGACGTGTAGTTGTGTGCCACGTCACGCGAAGCCTCGAAGTCGAGTCCTGCGGCCGCAATCTCCTCGGCCGTGTAGGGCAGCGACGGGTTAAATTCGCCGAGCAGTGCATTAACAGCGTCGAGCGGCACTTCCCAGATGCGAAAGAAACCGAGTATGTGGTCTATGCGGTAGGCGTCGAAGTATTCGGACATCTTGGCAAAGCGTGCACGCCACCACGCATATCCATCCTTGGACATTCGCTCCCAATTATATATTGGGAAACCCCAATTCTGCCCCGTTGCCGAGAAGTCGTCGGGCGGAGCGCCGGCTGATGACTCCATGACGAATAGCTCGGGTGACACCCACGCTTCGACACTTGTACGGCTGATACCTATCGGAATGTCGCCTTTGAGTACTATGCCGTGTGCGCGTGCATAGTCGCGTACCGCCGTCAGTTGGCGGTCGAGATGGTACTGTGCGAAGCGGTAGACGCCCACCTCGTGCTGATGTTCGGCCGTGTAGTCGGCGGCTCGCTGTCGGTTGTAGGCGGCCCATTCGCCCCACATCTTAAAGTCTGCCGTGCGGAATTTGTCGCGCAGAGTAGAGAAGAGGGCGTAGTCGTCGAGCCAATAGTCGTTGCGGCTGCAGAACGAAGCGTACTCCTCGCTGTGCAGCAGCTCCGTGCACTGCTCCTCGTAGAGTAGGCGCAGATGCTCCATCTTAAGACGTATAACCGCCTCGTAGTCGAGCGCGGGGAGTGCATTGAGTCGCTGTGCCTCGCGCTCAAAACGGCTCTGTTGCCGCTTGTTGCGCAGCTGCCCTACCTCGCTGAGGCGGATGTATAGCGGATGCAGTGCGTAGATAGATATGGCGTTGTAGGGGTATGAGTCGCGCCACGTCATATCCATTGTCGTGTCGTTTACCGGCAGTATCTGTATTACGCTCTGGCCGCACGCCGCGCACCAATCGACCATCATCCGTAGGTCGGCAAATTCGCCAACGCCGCAACTATGCTCGGAGCGCAGCGAGAATACGGGTACCGCAACGCCTGCTCCGCGCCACGGCTCGGCCTCGCGCAGACGTGCGCCGAGCATGCAGCGTGTTGTGTCGGTGGCCTCCGCAACGCGATTTTCGCCCTGCTCCCATTGCAGAATATGGCCCGTTGTGCCATCCGTCACCACGAATTTGTAGTCGGTGCGCTCCGCAATGTGTAGCGATATGGCCCATACGCCTTTGCCTATGTGGCGCATCTGTCGTGGTTGCTGCCACGCGCCGAGAGCCTCGCTTGCGCCGATGATGGCAACACGCTCCGTGTGGCGCACCGCAGGTGCCTCAACCTCGAAGTAGCAATCCCCTTTGGCGATGTATGGCCGCGTCTCCGTCGGGTGTGCGCAGGCACTCTCGGTGAAGAGCGATGTTGTGTAGGCTACGCATTGCGGCTTCTCGCGCCACGCATCCACAACGTGCATCTGCTCTATGCCGATGGGCAATGTGAGGCAATGCTGATCGCCCCATTCGCGCCGTACGACTGTGCCGTGTGCGACAATTTCGAAGGCGTAGCACACCTCCGCAGCCTCGATATCGAGCGTTACCTCGTGCAGTCCATTGCCGCGGTGTGCCATGGTGATACTCTGCCCGTCGTAGCGCACTGCGGGCTGCTCGTCGCCGTGTGTGTTGTAGTGGATGAATAGCGTGAGCCTCATATCGTCGTGCTCTATTTGAATGGCGAGTCCGGCTCGCGCGACATAACCATATAGAATAGTTTATCGACCAAGGCCGGTGCGAACTTCTTGACAAAGTGCGTGGCACGGCCCTCAATCTCCATCAGGCATAGACGTTTGCGGCGTGCAATACCCTTGGCTACGATGCGTGCCACCTCCTCGGGTGTCATCATCTTACCCTCCTCGCGAGGTGTTGCGCCCTGCTGCGAGCCGTCGGCTGTCAGGGCCGAGAAGCGCACATTCGAGGCCGTGAATCCCGGACAGGCGACCATAACGTGCAGCCCCTTCTTGATATTCTCGACGCGGATAGTCTCCAAAAGTCCCGTCATCGCGAACTTCGATGCCGAGTATCCCGTGCGGCCCGGCAGTCCGTGGATGCCGGCCACCGACGATATGCCCACAAGCGAGCCGCGCGAGGCTTGCAGATAGGGTAGTGCATACTTCGAACAATATACCGTGCCCCAGAAATTGACGTCCATCAGTCGGTGCAGCACCTCCAAATCGACATCGTCAAATATTGCACGCATCGAGATTCCGGCGTTGCAGATAAGTACGTCGATGCCGCCAAAGGCCTTGACCGCCGTGTCGATAAGTCGCTTGCAATCCTCGGCTTGTGTGACATCCGTTGCGCAGTATGCCGCCTTGCCGCCATTTGCCTCTATCTCGGCGGCCAGTGCTTGCAGCTTCTCCTTGCTGCGTGCGCCGAGCACCACGCGTGCTCCCATCGAGGCATATACCTTGGCCATTGCCTCGCCAATGCCCGACGAGGCTCCGGTGATAACTACCGTCTTGTTGTTGAGTACATTCTTCATAACGATATAGTGTTGTTAAATCTCTATTTTCAAACCGTCATAACCCAAATATACACCCTCGGGTAGCGATGGCTCGACTTCGCCGTGTAGCCCTATCTCGTGCGACATATGTGTCAGATATGTGCGCTCGGGTGCTATGCGTGCCGCCAAGTCGAGAGCTTCGGCCACCGAGAAGTGACTGTCGTGAGGCGCGTGGCGCAGAGCATTGACAACCAAGCAGCGTACCCCCTGCAACTTGAGCTCCTCTGATGGCTCGATATGCTTGAAATCGGTGAGGTAGGCCACCTCTCCGATGCGGAAGCCGAGCACCTCCAACCCGAGGTGCGAGCCTCGCACGGGCGTTATCGTCACGCCATTTATGCAGAGTGGCTCGTTGCCGCAAATCTCGTGCAGCCTGATTTCGGGCACACCGCGATAGCGGTGCTGCGGAGCCACGAAGGCGTAGTCGTAGTCCTTGCGCACGCACGCCGCCGTCTCGGCCGAGGCGTATATATCGACGGGATGCACGGCGGGGTAGTCCACAAAGTTCAGCGCACGTACATCGTCGATGCCTCCCGTGTGGTCTTTGTGCTTGTGTGTCAGCAGTATGGCCGTTATGTGCGACACCTCGGCCGCAAGCATCTGCTGGCGGAAGTCGGGACCTGCGTCTATCACGAAGCGGCAGCCCTCCACCTCGACCATTGCTGCGGTGCGCAGGCGCTGGTCACGCGGGTCGTGCGAGCGGCATACGCGGCAGTCGCACCCTATGAGCGGCACCCCCTGCGAGGTGCCCGTGCCGAGGAGTGTGAGCGTTATTCTTGCCGACTTTTTTGACATATCTATACCTTTTAGTGCGATTTTTGCAATAAACCGACCTACAAAGATACTATTTTTTGGATAATTGCGATTAATGTACTACTTTTGTAGCACAAATAATTCACATTATAAGGTTATGGCATACAAAATTTCTGACTCGTGCGTTGCTTGCGGTACTTGCATCGACGAGTGTCCGGTAGAGGCTATTTCGGCCGGTGACATCTATGTAATCGACGCTGACAAGTGCATCGAGTGCGGTGCATGCGCAGGTGTTTGTCCTTCGGAGGCTATCTCGTTGTAGTCGTCCGATAAGGGACAAAAGGGGCTATCCGACTTTGTCGCGATAGCCCCTTTTGTCTATACCTATATATAATATATTGATTGCCCTCCCCTCCGCTCCTTGCCGCCGATGGGCCGTTGGGCGACTGCCGACACAAAAAAAACGAGGCAACTCTCTCGAATTGCCTCGCGACGCCTAAGTGACTCCGACAGGATTCAAACCTGTAACCGCTTGATCCGTAGTCAAGTACTCTATTCAGTTGAGCTACGGAGCCATTTGCTGATTGCGAGTGCAAATATAGAGCATATTTTCGAACTGTGCAAATATTTTATCGAAAAAAAATTAAAAAATAATAAAATTTCCTTTTTCTACCCCTCGGCAGTGATGTTTCTAAACCAACTATCGCGTTGAGATTTAAGATTGTAACTATTTTGAGCTCCTCTCAACCTGAAAATATCAATTCTTGCCGCACGGGATATTGTATTTATAAAATTTATTATTAACTTTGCATTATCATTCATCAGCGGAGAGAGTAAAGACAGGTTTGGTTGGGGTACCTTGCGGTATCGAAAAATGGCTTTCAGCACCACTCTTTCCCAACTATTTTTTTGAACAACAAGGGCGGTGCGCCTTGTGCAATTTTTTTTTAATACACATTATGAAAAAGTTTTTATTTTCGATGATGGCACTCGTTGCTCTCTTTGCAACGAGCTGCGAGAAAGCCGGTGACGACAAGGGCGGCAAAGGCTCTCAACCAACATTTGATATCCGAGTTAGCGAAAATACGCTCGGTGTTGCGGTTGGTGTGGTTATCTATCCGGCAGATTATGACCGTTACTACTATTATGACTCTGTGCCGGCTTCGGATCTTGATACGTACTACCAGGGCGACCTCAATAAGTATGTTCTTGATTTGATGGACTACTATGCAACCTATGCTGCTCAGTATCAGATGGATTTTGATGCGTTTATGATCGAGATGGGCCTTGCTGATACGGGTCGTGCTACTGGCACTCTCATGGCCGAACCTGACGCGGAGAATTTCATCTTTGCATTCCACTTTGATGAGGTTGGCAATGTTACCAGTGAGATTGTCTCGATATCGGTTGTAACTCCAGCTGCAGAGATGAACCTTCGCCCGGCAAACTTGGAGATTGATGCGGCTTATTATCTTGGATACCCTTATACCTTGACAGCTACGGGTGAGACTATTACAACTGCTACCGGTTATATGCTTGAGTTCTACGCTATGTCGGACCAGGCTCCTGTGCTTGAGCTTATTGATTTGTTCCTTTTGACTGATCCGGAGAGTACCGATTTTGTTGGAACGTTTGACTTTGCAGAAGTTATGCAGATTGAGGATATCAAGCCTGGCGTTGCTCCGGTTGGTGACAACTATTGGCTTACTTCGAATGATGGAGAGTATGTGTATAACAGTATGGACTTTACCGATGGCTCAGTAACAATCACGAAGGCTGATAACGAATATTCTGTCGCTATCAACGCAACTGATGACTTTGGTCGCAACTTGCAGTATACCTACACGGGTGAGATTGAGATTGTAGATAAGTCGAAGCCGGAGGCTTCAACTGCCAGCATGTCGCGTATGGCCAAAAAGACTCTTCGCAAGTACAGCTCGGCTGCCAAGATGCAGCAGCCAAAGGTATTCTCGCGCAAATAATTTCGTAGAGAAACCTTTATAAATCACAAAGGCCTGCCCAACCATCGGTTGAGGTGGGCCTTTTTTTTGAGCGGCCTACGCTGTGATGATAGCAGTTGTAATTGCGCGTGCAGTAGGTATTTAGCTTTATTTAGTGCTGCATGGCCCGAAAAAAAAATGATTGTGCAGTGCAATTTTTTTTGCAAAAAGTTTGCGTAAATGATTTTTTCGCTCTATCTTTGCACTCGCAAAGGGAACGAAAAGTCCCGCGCAAATGCCTCTTTAGCTCAGTTGGTAGAGCACGACACTCTTAATGTTGGGGTCCAGGGTTCGAGCCCC
>JAFVRC010000008.1 GCA_017504485.1 Alistipes sp.
CTCGATGTTGGCAAAGCGCGGCGCAGCGGCACGTAACTCGTCGAGCGAGGCTATTTGCCCGAGGTTTATCCAGAAGTCGGCACGAGAAGCATATACCAAGGCCTCTTCTAACGAGATGGCTATCGACCGGCTCTGCATGTCATTGCTGTCGTTGCTTCCCGTCAGAATATACTCGCCTCCGGCATCCTCGATAAGGCGTACCATATAGCTGTTCGCAGGCGGCATAAACCAAGTGTCGCGGTAGGGTAGGTTGAGCATCACGCGCGGCCGATATGCCGAGCAGTGCTTCGTGCTGCGCAAAGCGTTGTAACGCTCCTCAATATCGCTAAAGACAGCCTTGCCACGCTCCTCTACTCCGCAAATCGAGGCTATGGCAACCATCCACTCTGCCTTGCCGAGAGGCGAGTTTTCGAGATAGTCGCCTATATATAAATAAGGTATAGCGAGTTCATCGAGTTTTGCGGTTATGCTCTTTGCCTCGCCGGTCACGCCGTAGAGCAGCACGAGGTCGGCACCGAGCGAGCGTATCATCTCAAAATCGAAGGCCGCGTCGTAGCCCACCTCGGCAATCTCGCCTCTCTCGACGGCTTGACGGATAGAGGGAGTGTAGATGAAGTGGCACCCCGAGAGCCCTACGATACGGTCGGCGCAACCGATGACATCGAGCATTGCTGCGTAGCTCGACGACATGGCGATGATGCGCCTCTTTGGTGCAAGAGTGTCAATCGGGTAGTAGTAGCGAATATCTTCGGCACCCTGCCATGGATTTTTCACGCAGAGCAACTTCGCGCCACTTGCCTTGTCGCGCTCTATCGAGAAGCCCTCGGCATAGCGCGGTGTATAGAGCGCTTCGGTGTCGCGTACAGCCGCCTTGTGGCCGCACGCTGAGAGCAGTGCCGCAACAACGAGGAGTGCTATGTGCGCCGCTTGTCGCATAATTAGGGTTATCGTGAAAGAAGGTTTCGGGCCTGCGCAAGTGCCGCCTCTGTGATGGTATCACCCGAGAGCATTTTGGCAATCTCTACCACTCGCTCCTCGGCCGCCAATGGGCGTATGTGTGTCACACTCTGCTCCTTATAAACAAGGAGATGCTTGTTGCCCTTCGATGCCACTTGTGGCAGGTGCGTTATGTTGATGACCTGCATGGCCTCGGCCGCCTCGCTGATAATGTCGCCGACGGCATTGGCCGTGCGGCCCGATATTCCGGTGTCAATCTCGTCGAAGATGATGGTCGGCAGAGCGAGGTGGTGTGCAAGTGTAGTTTTCAGGGCGAGCATCACGCGCGAGAGCTCGCCTCCCGAGGCAATCTTCTCGATGGCTCGCGGCTCGACATTTGCGTTGGCCGAAAATACAAACTCCACGGTGTCGCACCCTGCGGCTGTTAGCTCACCCTCGGTGAGGCGAATATCGAACTGCGCATCCACCATACCCACTCGTTGTAGGATATCGACCACCGCCTGCGAGAGTTTCGGTGCGGCCGCGGCACGCGCCTTATGCAGTGCGGCGGCAAGGCGATAGGCTCGCTCCTCGCTCTCGGCCACGCGCAGAGCTATTTTCGAGAGTTGCTCGTCGCCGTGTATTATCGTATCGAGGCGCGAGGCGTAGTCGTCGCGCAAAGCGATGAGTGCCGTAATGCTATCCACGCAGTGCTTGGTGCAGAGCGATGATAGCAGATTGAGTCGCTCGTTGAGTTTGTCGAGCCGCTCGGGGTTCGACTCTATGTGCTCGGACTGGCCGACAATCGTCGCGTCGATATCTCGCAACTCGACGGTCGAGGAGTGAATACGCTCGATAAGCTCTGTCGCCGCGGCGTAGTTGCCGGCAACGTGCCGCAATGCGCTCTCGGCCTCCTTGAGCGATGTGAGCACGCCGATACTCTCCTCGTCGAGTATTGCGTGTATGCGCCCCAGGGCCTCGTTTATGGCATCTGCATTCTCGAGCACCAGCTGCTCGGCCTCGGCCTCCTCGACCTCACCTTCGCGCAGTGAGGCAGCCGTGAGCTCCTCGACCTGATGGCGTAGCCACTCCTCCTCCTGCCGCGACTGCTCGACCTCTGTGCGCAGAGCCTCCAATGCCGCGCGTTGTGAACCAAGCTCGGTGAAGGCCGTGCGGTACTCGGCGAGTAGAGCCTCATTGCCGGCAGCCGTATCGAGGGCCTTGGTGCGGAAGGCGGCCGATTGAAGGATGAGATTTTGGTGTTGCGAATGTATGTCAATCAGATAGGCCCCCACCTCTTTCAGCTCGGTGAGCTGCACGGGTTGATCGTTGATGAAGACTCGGCTCCTGCCGCTCGGCGAGATGGTGCGGCGAATGATTGTATGCGTGTCGTACTCGAGGTCGTGCTCGGCGAAGAACTCCTCGAGCGACAACCCCTCGACATCGAACTCGGCTTCGACAATGCAGCTGCGTGCCGAATCCTTGATGGCGGCTCCATCATTCTTCGCGCCAAGCAACAGCGAGAGGGCTCCCATAAGTATCGACTTGCCGGCACCCGTCTCACCTGTGATGATGTTCAGGTGGGCATCGAACTCGATTTCGAGCGAGTCGATGAGTGCGTAGTTCTCAACTGCAAGTCTGGTAAGCATGGTTATTTGTCGAAAAATTGTTCTATGCGGTCGGCTATCCGCTCGGCAACCTCGCGCTTCGACATCAGGGGTAGCTCCGTACGCCCCTCGTGGTCGATGAATGTAACTTTGTTGGTATCTACGCCAAAGCCCGCTCCGCTATCCTGCAACGAGTTGAGAACTATGAAGTCGAGGTTCTTGCGGCGCAACTTATCCTCGGCATTGGTCAGCTCGTTGCAACTCTCCAAGGCAAAGCCTACGAGCAGCCTACTGCCCTTCGTGCGCCCCAGCTCGGCGGCAATATCCTTCGTGCGGCGCAGGCGGATGACCATATCGTCGTCGCTCTTCTTAATCTTGTGCTCGGCAACCTCCTCCGGCGTGTAGTCTGCCACGGCGGCGCACATCACCGCGCCATCGGCCTCCTCGAAGGCTGCTACTGCAGCGCGGTACATATCCTCGGCTGAGAGTACGTCTGTGCGCTTGACACCTGCGGGCACTGCAAGGTTTGTGCGGCCGCTTACGAGCTCCACCTCGGCACCACGCACCGCAAGGGCCTCGGCAATGGCGTAGCCCATCTTGCCGGTCGAGTGGTTCGAGATAAATCGCACAGGGTCGATTGCCTCGATTGTGGCACCTGCCGTAACGACTATCTTGCGCCCGTCAAGGGTGTTACTCTTTTTTTTTTGAGCTATTGCTGCCTCGATAGCCGCAACCAGAGCCTCGGGTTCGGCCATACGCCCCTTGCCTGTAAGTCCGCTGGCCAACTCGCCCTCCGGCGACTCGGTGATGATGACGCCTCGGCGGCGAAGCGTCTCGATATTCTCCTGCGTGGCGACATGAGCGAACATATCACAGTCCATAGCCGGTGCAACGATGGTCGTGCAGCGAGCCGAGAGGTAGGTGGTGAGCAGCAGATTGTCGGCCACGCCGTGCGCCATCTTGGCGATGGTGTTGGCCGTAGCCGGCGCGATGATGAAGCAGTCGGCCCACTCGCCCATCGAGATATGGGAGTGCCAATCGCCATTCTCGGGGTTGTAGAACTCCACGGCGATAGGGTGCTTCGAGAGTGTGGCCATCGTCAGCGGAGTGATGAAGGCCTTGGCCGTCGGTGTCATGATGACCTTGACGTCGGCACCTGCCGTGCGCAAAAGACGACAAAGCATAGCCGCCTTGTATGCCGCTATGCTGCCCGTAATTCCGAGGAGAATGTGCTTTCCCTGTAACATTGGAAGAAAGTGCTCTTCATCGAGTGGTTACTCGCCGTCGCGATAATATACCTCATCGTCGAGGAACTCCTCGGTGGCGATGATAGCAGGCTTCGGCAGACGCTCGTAGTAGCGCGAAATCTCAATCTGCTCACGGTTCTCGAAGGTCTCCTCCATAGTGTCGGTAGGCGACGAGAAGTCGGCGAGCTTGCGGTTGAGCTCGGTTTTGAGCTCGGCAGCAATCTGATTCGCACGGCGTGCGATGATGTTGATGCTTTTGTAGACGTTGCCCGTCTCGTGGTCGATATCGACCAACTTTCGCGTTACGGTGTTGTTCGGAATGTTCTTCTTGATTTCCATCTTTTCTATCGTTGTTTTTCTATGTTGTTTTTGTCCGAAAAGTTTTTGGCCTCCTTGACATATCGCTCGACCTCCTTACGATGTTTTGACTCGGGGAACTCCTCGATAAACGAGTAGTAGGAGTCGAGCATCGAGAGGTATCGTTCGGCCTGCTTGCTCTCGATAGAGTTGTGGGCGAGGCGGTAGTTCGATACGACGATGTAGTAGAGAATCTTCTCGCGATATGGCGTCTCTGGATAGGTTTTGAGCGCATTGCGGAATGCTACGACTGCCGACTTGTACTTCTGAATCTTGTAGTATGTGTAGGCGTTCAGGAAGCTCTTGGTCTTGAGTCGCTCGGTGAGCTCCTCGATGATGCCGCTGAAGGCTTTTGTGCGCTCCGAGTTCGGATATCGCTCGATATACTCGCTCAGTGCGATGATGCTCTCCGAGGTGATGCTCTGGTCGCGCGTAGGACCAGGCGTGAGATAGTACTTACACATGGCGAACATCGCCTCCGCGTCCTCCAAGAATATACTTCGGCCGAACTTGCGACGGAACTCGTCGAGCTGTATCGAGGCATCGTGATACTCGCGGTGCTTGAAGCGACTGCGAGCGCTGAAATAGGCTATCGAGTCCTCCTGACTGCTACCCACGAAGTAACCCTGGCATGCATCAAACATCGAGGCGGCCTTGTTCCACTTCTCCTGCTCGTAGAGCTGCAAGGCGGTCGAGTACATCAACTGCGGATCGCCGCTCTTGGAGATTTTGTGCAGATTGATGTGCTTGCTCTTCTTGCCTTTTTTGCTCCTCTTGCTGCTTTGGCTCTGCTCGGTTGTGGCACCCTTCGAAGCGGATGCGACCTCCTTGGTATAGCCGTTTGTGGCGACCAGAAGTGCGAGGATGACTATCAGGCTATATGTTAATTTTCTCATCATTATTTCTCGGCTCTCGCGTGTGTGTCGTGTATGCGCGCGTGGCGATAATCGCGCAAAATTATAAAGAATAAACGACTTGTGCAAACAAATGTTGTGGAATGGCGATTTTTTCTTCGCTTTACAGTCGTCTATCGCCCCCAATTATCGCGGTCGAGAGTGCGGTAGTTTATCGCTTCGGCGATGTGTGAGGCGGTGATGTCGGGCGCATTGTCGAGGTCGGCAATTGTGCGAGCCACCTTGATAATGCGGTCGTAGGCTCGCGCCGAGAGGCTCAATCGCTCCATAGCACGTTCAAGGAGCGCACGTTCAGCCTTGCCTAACGGGCAAAACTCGCGCAGCATCGCGCTGTTCATCATCGCATTCGAGTGGATAGCCGTACTTGCAAAGCGGCGACGCTGAATATCGCGTGCGGCAATAACACGGCGGCGTACCTCGCTACTCGACTCCTCGCGTTGCTCGGAGTTGATGTCGGAGATAGGCACGGGGCACACCTCGATATGCATATCTATACGGTCGAGTAGCGGGCCCGAGATGCGCGAGAAGTAGCGATGTATGGCCGATGGCGGACAACTGCACTCCTTGGTCGGGTGGTTGTAGTAACCACACGGGCAGGGGTTCATCGCAGCGATAAGCGTGAAGTTGGCCGGATACTCGACGCTATACTTGGCTCGCGAGATGGTTATTGTCTTATCTTCGAGGGGCTGGCGCAATACCTCGAGCACGTTGTGCCCGAACTCCGGCAGCTCGTCAAGGAATAGTATTCCGTTGTGTGCAAGGCTCACCTCGCCCGGCTGTGGCGACTGCCCGCCGCCGACGAGTGCTACCTGCGAGGTGAGGTGGTGCGGCGAGCGGAAAGGGCGTGCCGTGAGCAGTCCGCTTTGTGCCCCCAATTTGCCGGCCACCGAGTGTATCTTTGTTGCCTCGACAGCCTCCTCCAACGACATTGGTGGGAGTATCGACGGCATACGTCGTGCGAGCATCGTCTTGCCCGAGCCCGGGGCTCCTATCATCAGCACATTGTGGCCTCCGGCGGCCGCAATTTCGATGGCACGCTTGACGTGCGATTGTCCCTTTACGTCGGCAAAATCCTCGAGAAAACGCTCCGCAAGGCTCTCCTCCGGCTCTCTGATAGTTGCCCTCGTAGGCGCAATATCGCGTTCTGCATTGAGGAAGGCTGCCACCTCCTTGAGGTTCTCGACAGCAATAACATCCAACCCCTCGACAACTGCCGCTTCGGCCGCATTTTCGGCCGCTACGACCAGCCGTTTGAGTCCCGACTCCTTGGCCATAACCGCTATAGGGAGTACGCCGCGCACAGGCTTCACGCCTCCGTCGAGCGAGAGCTCGCCGATGAAGAGCGTCTCCGCAAGGCGGTCGTCGATAATCTGCGATGTGGCGGCGAGAATACTGACGGCAATCGGCAAGTCAAAGCCCGAGCCCTCCTTGCGCAAATTGGCAGGTGCAAGGTTAACGACAATCTTCTTGGCCGTCATCCGCATCTCCGAATTTTCGAAGGCCGAGCGTATGCGTTGCTCGCTCTCTTTGACCGCATTGTCGGGCAGGCCGACGAGGAAAAGGCCTATGCCTCCTCCGGCAATATTGACCTCGACATCGACCTTAACGGCACGAATGCCGACGATAGCTCCAGCGTAACACCTTACGAACATTTCGCGCTGTGTATTAGAGTATTAGAATGGTACAAGGTCATCGTTGCCACCTATGGCAAAGTCGCCTGCGCCCGATGCATTTTGCAGGGCCGAGCCGGCCGATGGAGCTGCCGTGTGCAACCCCTCGCCATAGCCGCTGGCCTCGACACGCTCGTATTGCTCGCCGACCATGTTGTCGATGATATCCCAGTTGTCGAAGCGAGCCTGATCCTTGATGAACTTCAACTTTACGTCGCACACGGCACCGTTGCGGTGCTTGGCGAGGATGATTTCGGCCATACCCTCGGTCGATTGTCCGTCGTCGGTCTGCGTGAAGCCGTAGTACTCGGGGCGGTGGATGAATGCCACGATGTCGGCATCCTGCTCGATGGCTCCCGACTCGCGGAGGTCGCTCAACTGTGGTCGCTTCGAGCCGCCGCGCGACTCGGTGGAGCGGTTGAGCTGCGAGAGGGCCAAGATTGGCACATCGAGCTCCTTGGCTACAGCCTTCAATGTACGCGAGATGAACGATACCTCCTGCTCGCGGTTGCCCTTGTCGCCCTGACCTGCGGCGGTCATCAGCTGCAAGTAGTCGATGATGATGACCTTCAGCCCCTTGCTCTTGTGCAGACGGCGGGCCTTCGAGCGGAACTCGAAGATAGAGAGGGCCGGCGTATCGTCGATATAGAGTGGCGCTAGGCCGAGAGGCTTGGTCTTTGTTTCGAGGGTTTTCCACTCGTTGGCCGAAAGCTTGCCGCTGCGGATTGTGTCGCCCTTGATGCCCGTCTCGCCGCAGATAAGGCGCATCATAAGCTGTGCGGCGGACATCTCCAACGAGAAGAAGGCAACGGGCGCATTGTAGTCGATAGCCATATTGCGGGCCATCGAGAGCACAAAGGCAGTCTTACCCATCGAAGGGCGTGCCGCAACGATGATAAGGTCCGAAGGTTGCCAACCGAGAGTCACGTTATCGAGAGCCGTAAAGCCCGTGCAGACACCGCTGTACTTCGACTCATTCTTACTAGCCTCCTCAATCTGCTTGATTGTGCGGCGCAGCACATCCGACGAGTTCTGCATCGCACGCTTGACGTGCCCCTCCGTGGCCTTCAAAATCTCCGACTCGGCAAAGCCGATAAGCTCCGTCACGTCGATTGCGCTGTCGTAGGCCTTCTGCTGAATATCGATGGCGGTGCTGATAAGCTCGCGCTGGATATACTTCTGCGCGATGATGCGCGAGTGGAACTCGACGTTGGCCGCCGTGCCCACCTTGCGCGTAAGCTGTGCGAGATATGAGGCACCTCCCACCTTCGCAAGCTCGCGCTTCGATTTGAGGCGGTCGGTGACCGTATATGCATCGATAGGCTTCAACTCGCGCGACAACTCCTCGATTGCCATGTAGATGAGTCTGTGCTCCTCGGTGTAGAATGCCTGTGCGGTGAGGTACTCCTGCACGGTGTATAGGGTGTCGCTCTCGAGCATCAATGCACCCAATACGGCCTCTTCGAGTTCGAGAGCCTGTGGTGGCGCATTTACTGCTTCTGGAACGAGGGCTTCGTAAGCCTCTTTGTTGCGAGATTGTCTGTATTCCTTTGCCATCGCGTTAGGTCTTTTAACAAAAGACAAAAGTATGAATTTTTCGGCGGTCGGCCAAGAGTCGGCCCATCTCTTTTTTCGACTTTTAGGCGAGAAGTTTGTTAAAAACTCTGTTTATAACGCGAAATGAGGGCCCAAAGTGCCCTCGGGCGGCGGTGTGGGTTGTTGATATTTTTGTTCACTCGAGGGCGCGGCGCGAGGCGGCGAGGGTGGCAACGCTGATGCGCACATCGCCATCACAAGCCTCTATTATCGCCTCGGCGCACGAACTTATCGTTGCACCCGTCGTGAATACATCATCGACAAGCAGAATGTGTCGGCCGCGCAGATGCTCGGGGCGCCGAACACCGAATATGCCGCTCACATTGCCCCAACGCTCGGTACGCCTCTTCCGGGTTTGGCTCTTGTTGTAGTGCGTGCGGCGCACGGCCGAAAAGTCGCACGGCACGGCGAGGTGTTGCGCCAGGCCGCGAGCGATATACTCCGATTGGTTGTAGCCTCGCGCGAGGCGTTTGCGCCAATGGAGCGGTATGGGGACTATAAGGTCGATGTCGTCGAAGCGGCCGCTGCGCTTCATCTCGATACCCATCCATCGCCCCATCATCTCGGCCGTGTACCAATGTTGCGCATACTTGAAGTCGTGGATGAGCTTGCGCCAGCCGCTACCTTCCACAAACCAAAAGAGTGCTGCAGCACGCTCGATGGGCAGGTAGCCCCAGAAGCGTTGCTCCATAAGATTGTCCGCCTCACAGATGAAGCCCGTGAGTGGAATGTCGTTGCGGCAGAGGGTGCAGATGTCGCGCTCGCCCTCGCCAAGCGGTTTGTCGCAGACGGGGCATACTCGCGGAAAGAGCAATGACATTATGGCCGATAGGCTGTTACCAAGCATCCACATCGCAGATTATGGTGACGTTACCGAAGCATTTATTGAGGCGTATGCGCTGCACCTCCTCGGCAAGAATTACGCGGGCACGGGCAAACGAGGCCGAAGTTTCGATTTTGAGCGATATTTCTACGCGATGTTCGTTGCGCACGCGGTCGATAAGAGGCGATGCGGGGCCTATGACACGCCCTCCGAAGCGTTTGCGAAGCGATGCGGCCAATGCCGTAGAGGCCTCGACGAGCGACTCTACATGGTAGCTGCGCAGGGCGATATTGATGATGCGCACATAGGGCGGATAGCTAAACATCTGCCTCTCGGCGAGCATCTGTGCGGCGAAGGCATCGTAGTCCGCTTCGCACAAGTGGCCGTAGAGCGGATGTGTAGGCTCGGCTGTTTGTATCACCACCTCGCCTTGTCTGTCGCGGCGGCCACTGCGCCCTGCAATCTGTTGCAGCAACTGCCACGCACGCTCGCTTGCGCGGAAGTCGGGGGCATTGAGGAGGTTGTCGCCATTGAGTACGCCGATTAGTGTCACGTCGGCAAAGTCGAGTCCCTTCGAGACTATCTGTGTGCCGATGAGGATGTCGGCTTCGTGCCGCGCGAAGGCCGATATTATTCGGTTGTAGGCGGCGCCGGAGGTGGCGGTGTCGCCATCGAGACGCAGCGTGCGGGCTTGCGGAAAGAGCTTCGCTACCGCATCCTCCACGCGCTCCGTGCCGAAGCCCATCGATTGTGGCTCGGCGACTTTGCACGAAGGACATAGCCGCGGAATAGGTGTTGAGTAGCCGCAGTAGTGGCATCGCATCGTATTGTTGTGACGGTGCTGCGTGAGCGAGACGTTGCAGTGCGGACAGCGAGCCGTCCAACCGCACTCCGTGCACTCGATATACGGCGAGTAGCCGCGGCGATTCTGAAAGAGTATGACCTGCTCGTTGCGCTCCAAGCAGTCATCAATCTTGTCGATAAGCACCTTGTTGAACTGTTCGCGTCGCTCGTTGCGCTTGGCAGCACGCAGCGTGTCGGAGATGATGATGCGCGGCAACTCAGAGCCTCCGTATCGCTCCATAAGCCGTACCAAGGCATACTTGCCCGAGAGTGTGTTGGCGTAGCTTTCGAGCGATGGTGTGGCACTGCCCGCAAGGCTCTTGGCCTTGTGCAGCGCGGCGAGCATAATGGCGGCATCACGGCCGTTGTAGCGCGGATTCGGCTCGCTCTGTTTGTAGCTCGGGTCGTGCTCCTCGTCTATAACAACAAGCCCTAATTTCTTGTATGGCAGGAATATGGCCGAGCGTGCGCCGATGATGAAATTGCCCGATGGAGCGTTCAGCATATCGGTAAAGATGCGCGTGCGGCGTGCCGGTGTGAGCTTCGAGTGGTAGGCCGTCACGCACTCGCCAAAGAGGGCTTGCAGGCGCTCGACAAGTTGCGTGGTGAGCGATATCTCGGGTACAAGGTAGAGCACATCTTCGCCTCGCACCAGATGCTCGGCAATCAGGTGCGTGTATATCTCGGTCTTTCCTGAGCCAGTCACTCCGTGCAGCAGCACGGTGTCGTGGTCGTCGAAGTTGCGATGTATTGACTCCAAGGCTGCGTGTTGAGCTTCGGAGAGTTGCGGCAGGCGTAGCTGTGAGAGGTCGCGCACGGGCCGAAAATCGCGCTCTCCTAACTCTATTGCTCCACTCTCGGCCATAGCCTTCAAGGCCGAGGCCGGCAAGTCGGTGGCAGTGCGGGGTAACTCGCCTCTGGCTGCCATAATCTGCTCGATGAGAGCTGCACGCTTGGGTGCACGGCGTGCATTAGCGGCAAGCCACAAAGCGGTGCTCTCGGCATTGGTAATGCGCAGTACCCTCTCGCGCCGTGGAATGTAGGGTTCGAACTCCGACTCGCACCCCGCGTGCGGCTTGATGAGCGAGGGAAGGGCCACACGCATCACCTCGCCGAGCGAGCACATATAGTAGTCGGCAAGCCACTCCCAGAAGCGCAGATGCAGCGGCGAGAGGAGCGGTTTGTCGTAGAGACGAGCAAGTATGCTCTTTGTTCTTCCCCGAGCCGGTGGGTTGTCGTGCAGCTGCCGCACGATGCCCGTATATACCGCCTTCGTGCCAAATTGCACGGCCACAGCATCCCCGGGCTCAACCTCGATACCCTCGCCTACGGCATAGGTGTATGTCGATTGTGCCAAGGGCAGTATGATGTCGGCATAGCGGCCCATGCAGCGTGGCGTTAGGCGATTATCAGCTCGACGCCCGCCTCCTCGATAATCTTGCGCATCTCTGCCGACACGCCATCATCGGTGATGATTATATCGACATCCTCGAGCGAGGCGATACGGCCAAAGCCGTGCAGTCCGAACTTCGAGGAGTCGGCCAGAACGACCGTGCGCAGCGACGACTCCATCATCTTCTGCGAGAGGTGCGCCTCTTCGATGGTCGAGGTGGTGATGCCGAAATCTGGGTCGATGCCATCCACGCCGATGAAGAAGGTCGAACATACCATATTGTTGAGCGAGAAGTCTGCGCTGCCGCTGAAGGCACCAAACGACTTCTTGAACACGCGGCCACCGAGCTGCTCGACGCATACATTTTCCAACTCGTTGAGCAGTATCGATACCTTCAAGAAAGGCGTTACGACGTTGAGCGAGACGTTAGGCTGCTTGTCGTGTATCGCCTCGGCAAGTGCGTAGGTTGTCGAGCCGGCCGATATCATTATCGCGTCGTTGTCGCTGACTAGCTCCAAAGCGCGAGAGGCAATGCGCTGCTTGGCATCGCGATTGAGCAGGCTCTTGGTCATCAGGTCGCGGTCGATGATGCTGTGTGCGGCGGAACGCGCACTGCCGTGCACCTTGTAGAGCAGTCCGCGGCTCTCCAAAATCTTGATATCCTTGCGGATCGTAACTTTCGTTACACCCAGTTCCTCGGAGATCTCCGAGATACGTACAAAGCCATACTTATCGAGCTTGTCGAGTATGTACTTGTGTCTTTCTGCTATACTTAACATATCTTACCAAAGTTTCGTTTTTACGCTATTTCTGCCTGCAAGGCAATCCTTGAAGTCGAGTTCCGTGCCTTGTGGCAGAGTAATCTGTACGGCACTGCGAGGGTAGAACTGAACGAGCATCTGCGGATCGCCAAAGAGAGCATCGAAGTGGATGTCCGAGATGTTCGTCACTTCGATATGGCCCTTCTCCGCATCAATAACCCTTACTTGCAGCGACTTGGCGAGCAACTGGCGGATGAGTTCGGCATTGCCGGCCAGCGTGTTGCCGAAGAGTGCGAGCATACGGCCGGCGAACATCGCTTCGCGTACCGATTCGAGGCTGCGCTCCTTGGCAAATACCAGAGTCATAGGGCGGAGCACACGGTTGTAGGTGCACGATGTCGGCGTGTGAATATCCGAGTTTGCCACCATCGTCAGGTTGTAGGTGTCGAACCAATCCAGCACTCGCGGATACCACTCCTTGCCGTTGTAGAGCTCGACGGCGTGTATTCGCCCCTTCTCTATAAGCTCTTTGTGCAGCGGATAGAGTGTCGATTTTTTGTCAGGCCATCCCGGGTGGTTCCAGATTATGAAGGCTCCTTGAGCCTCGACGGCCTCGAAATCCTTCATCTCGGTTGCGCGGTTAGGGATGCGGTTGCCATCCTTGTCGCGCAGCAAGTTACCCTTCTTGTCGACCATATATCGGTTTTTGTCGATGACGTTGCAATCCGTGACGAAGAGGGCATTCATGTGTCCGAATGGCTTCGCACGGGTAATCTCCAAGCCCGGGATTACCAGCAGACCGTACTTCTTGCCGGCCTTCATCGCCAACTTGTTAGGCAGATTGTAATCTTTGAGTTCTATACCTTCATTCTTCTGCACGCCGATATGCTCGGTCATTGCGATAATATCAAGGCCGTCGTGCCACGCCTCCTTCACTCGGCCGGCCGGCGATAGGTCGCCATCCGCATAGACGGTATGCATGTGGAAGTCGCCCTTCAGAGTGATGTAGCCATCGATATCCGGAATGGATACAATGCGTCTTGCACCGGACTCTATGGCGTGGTAGTAGGTGCGGTCATCATCGCCCTTGTATAGCTGCTGGCCGTAGGTCAATGTTGTAGCAGCGACAAAGCATAATAGGGTTAAAAGTCGTTTCATACTGTTTTTATGGTTATTTGTTTTAGTGTGCTTCAAGCCAATTCTCGCCAACACCGTACTCGGCGATGAGCGGTATGCGCAACGTGGCGGCACGCTCCATCTCCTCGCGGACAATCGTGGCGACGGCCTGTTGCTCGTTACGCAGCGTATCGACCACAATCTCGTCGTGCACCTGCATCGTTATCTTCGAACGTATGCCCTCGCTCTTGAAGCGGCGGGCAACGCCCACCATTGCCACCTTCATAATGTCGGCTGCCGAGCCTTGTATCGGCGCGTTTATGGCGTTGCGCTCGGCCAGAGCGCGTGTGTTGGCGTTGCGCGAGTTGATGTCGCCAAGGTAGCGGCGACGACCGCACAGAGTTTCGACATAACCTTTGTTGCGTGCCTCATTCACCACACGCTCCATATACTCCTTGACCTTCGGGTAGGAGGCAAAGTAGCCGTCAATAAGTGCCTTGGCCTCCGAGCGCGGAATAGAGAGCCGCTGACTCAAACCGAAGGCCGAGATGCCGTAGATGATACCGAAGTTGGCGGTCTTGGCGCGACGACGCTCCTCGGGCGTGACCTCCCCGATAGGCTTTTTGAAGATGCTTGCTGCCGTGGCGGCGTGGATGTCTTCGCCATCGGTGAAGGCCTTGCAGAGGGCCTCATCGCCGCTCAAGTGCGCCATGAGTCGCAACTCCACCTGCGAGTAGTCGGCAGATAGTAGTACGTGCTGCTCGTCGCTCGGTATAAATGCCTCGCGGATAGGGCGACCTATGCGGTCGCGGATAGGTATATTTTGCAGATTAGGGTTTGTCGAGGAGAGTCGCCCTGTAGCTGTCACTGCTTGATTGTAGGAGGTGTGGATGCGCCCCGTCACGCTATTCACAAGCAGCGGCAGCGAATCGACGTAGGTCGAGAGCAACTTCTTCAAGCCTCGGTACTCGAGAATCATATCGACCACCTTGTGTTCGCCGGCGAAGCTCTGCAAATACTCCTCGTCCGTGCAGAATTGCTTGGTCTTGGTCATCTTCGGCTTGGCCGTGATGCGCATCTTGGCGAAGAGAAGCTCGCCGAGTTGGCGGCTCGAGTTGATGTTGAGCGTGGGCTCTCCGGTCAACGTGCGGATCTCGGACTCGATGGCGGCAAGTTGCGAGGTGAGACTCTTCGAGTAGTTGTGCAGGGCCTCGCTGTTGATGCGCACGCCCTCCCACTCCATATCGACCAGCACCTCTATCATAGGCTCCTCGATATGCTCGTATAGATGTTTCAATGCCTCGTCTGAAGCAATCTCACGCCATAGATGTTCGTAGAGTTGCAGCGTTATGTCGGCGTCCTCGGCTGCATATTCGGCAATACGCTCTATGCCCACCATATCCATTGTCAGTTGCTTGGCTCCCTTGCCAATCAGCGTATCAATCTCGATAGGTGAGTAGTCGAGGTATCGCTCGGCGAGAGCATTCATGCCGTGACGTGCCTCGGGGTCGAGCAGATAGTGTAGGAGCATGGTGTCGTACTTACGCCCCCGAACCTCGATGCCGAGTGCGCGGAGGAAGAGAATGTCGAACTTCATATTCTGCCCCACCTTGGCTATCGACTCGTTCTCGAAAAGAGGCTTGAGTATCGCTCCATACTCGCACTCAATTTCGTTGCGCGAGCGGCTGTCGCCATTATGACCAAACGGTATGTACCACGCCTCGTGGCTACTCGTGGCAAGTGAGATACCCACGATGCGGTTGTTGAAGATATCAAATCCTGTGGTTTCGAGGTCGAAGCAGAAACGCTCACATTGCGCGATGTCGGCCACCACGTGGCGCAACTCGTCGGCCGTGAAGATGGTCGTATAGTTGTGTGGCACGGTGGCGGAGGTGCGGAAGTGGTGCTCCTCGTTCTCGGGAACCTCGTTCTCGGGAGCCTCGTCAGATGTCGGTTGTGGGGCGGTAGTAGTAGTCGTCGCCGTAGGCACTGCGCTCTCACCAAACATATCGAAGAGCGAGCCTTGCCCCGCCATAGCTGCCTTGCGTGCGGCGGCCGATTTGGCGCGAGCCATATTCGCAAGCTGCGTCTGTGTCTCTTGCCGTGGAATAGATAGATCCTCGGCTGGCGCAAGGTTGTTCAAGTCGGCAGCAAAGGCCTTGAAGTCGAGCTCCGTGAAGAGTGCACGCAGAGCGTCAATCTTCGGACAACAGACCGTCAAATCCTCCTCGCGAAACTCGATAGGCACATCGAGGCGAATGGTTGTCAGTACCTTCGAGAGGCGCAGCTGCTCCTGCGATGCTACGATATTAGCCGCCGTCTTACCGCCAATCTTATCGGTGTTGGCGATGATGTTCTCCACGTCGCCCCACGTCTGTACGAGTTTGCAGGCTCCCTTCTCGCCAATGCCGGGCACGCCCGGGATATTATCCGAAGCATCGCCCCACAGTGCGAGGATATCGCGCACGAGCAGTGGCTCGTCGATGCCGTATTTCTCCTTGATTGCTGCCTTGTCGATGATTTCGATGCCGTCGCCCCGCTGCTTGTAGAGTTTGCGATTCTCGCCCACGAGCTGCCCATAGTCCTTGTCGGGCGTGACCATATAGACGTCATAGCCCGCCTCTGCCCCCTTGAAAGCGAGGGTTCCTATCACATCATCGGCCTCAAAGCCTGCCACCTCGAGTACAGGGATGCACATAGCCTCGACGATGCGCTTGACGTAGGGTACCGACTCCTTGATATCCTCCGGAGTCTCGGGGCGGTTGGCCTTGTACTCGGTGAAGAGGTCGCGACGGAACGAGCCGCCGGCAGGGTCGAAGGCTACGCCCAGCAGGTCGGGCTTCTCGCGCTTCTGAATGTCGCGCAAGAATTTCGTGAAGCCATAGATTATCGACGTGTTCATACCTGCACGGTTGCGCATCGGTCGCCCCATGAAGGCGTAGTAGTATTTGAAGATGAGCGCGTAGGCATCAACCAGAAAGAGCTTTTTCATCGCTTGCGATTGTTCGGTTCTACTTAACTATTCGTTGTCCTCGGCGTACCACTCGGCATACGACGAGGCGGTCTCGTGCAGGCGCAACGAGTGGAGCTCGATGCCCTCAGGCAGGGCAGCACGCAGACGCGTGGCGAAGTCCGAGAGCATATTCTCGCACGTCGGTTGGTAATCGACCAACACGACCTTCCCGAAGCTGCCTCCCAAGGCCTCCCGTATGCGCTCGGCACGCTCACCGCGGCGCATGACAAACGAGTGGTCGAGCCGCTCGACAACCTCGCGATTTACGATGCGCTTCAGGTCGCCGAAGTCCATCACCATACCGCACTTAGGGTGCGCGGTATCGCTCTGCGGCTCGCCGCACACGGTGACGAAGAGGCGGTAGGAGTGGCCGTGAATCTCGCGGCATAGGCCGTCGTACCCGTCGAGTGTGTGTGCCGACTCGAAGGAGAACTCTTTGGTAAGTCGTATGCGTGCCATAGTCTATCCGAGACTGTCGATATTAGGCTCGCGCTGGAACGACTCGCGAATCGAGATTACCGTCTCGGTGCTGACACCCGGGATAGCCATAATCTTGTCGAGCGTGCTCATCAGGTGGTCGTTGTTCACGCAGTATAGTTTGACCATGGCAGTGTATTTACCCGTGATGATGTGGCACTCGACAACCTCCGGAATGCTCTTCATCTTGTCGGCGAGCGACTTGCTGATAGAGAGATCCTTGATGCGGATATTGACAAAGGCGCAGATGTCGAAGCCGAGCTTGCGCGGATTGACTATCATACGGCTGCCGAGGATTACGCCCGTCTCCTCCAACTTCTTGATACGTTGGTGTATGGCGGCGCCCGATATGCCGCAGGCACGGGCTATTTCGAGATATGGCATTCGTGCATTCTTGACCAAGAAACGGAGAATCTTGCGATCCGTAGCATCCAGTGTTATTTTGCTCATAGCGGTAAATGATTAGTGTTGAACATGAGTAGTCTATTTGAGTACGCCGAGACGGTGTCCTACCTCTGTGAAGGCCTCGACACAACGCTCGAGTTGCTCGCGTGTGTGCCCTGCGGAGACCTGCACACGGATGCGCGCCTGTCCCTTTGGGACGACAGGATAGTAGAAGCCCGTGACAAAAATGCCCATCTGTTGCAACGCAGCTGCGAACTCCTGCGAGAGCTTCGCATCGTAGAGCATTACGGCGCATATAGCAGATACAGTAGGCTTGATGTCGAAGCCTGCGGCAACCATCTTGTCGCGGAAGAAGGCGACATTCTCGACCAAACGGTCGTGGTGCTCATCGCTCTCGCCGAGCATCTTGAAGAGCTCGATGCCGGCACCTACGACGGCCGGTGGTAGTGAGTTCGAGAAGAGGTAAGGGCGCGAGCGCTGGCGTAGCATATCGATAATCTCCTTACGGCCCGTGGTGAAGCCGCCCACGGCACCACCAAAGGCCTTGCCGAGTGTGCCCGTAATGATATCGACCTCGCCGCGCAGATTGTAGAGTTCCGTGATGCCGCGGCCCGTTTTGCCGAGCACGCCTGCCGAGTGGCACTCATCGACCATCACAAGGGCGCGATACTCCTTGGCCAACTCGCAGATGCGGTCAAGAGGTGCGGCGTTGCCGTCCATCGAGAATACGCCGTCGGTGCAGATGATGCGGAAACGCTGCGCCTGCGCACGCTTCAAACAATCCTCCAGCTCCTCCATATCGGCATTGGCATAGCGGTAGCGCACTGCCTTGCAGAGGCGCACGCCGTCGATTATCGAGGCGTGGTTCAGCGAGTCGGAGATGATGGCGTCCTGCTCCGTGAATAGCGGCTCAAAGACTCCGCCATTGGCATCGAAGCAGGCGGCGTAGAGGATAGTATCCTCGGTGCCGAAGTAGTCGGCTATGGCGCGCTCGAGTTCCTTGTGCATATCCTGACAACCGCAGATGAAGCGCACGGATGACATTCCGTAACCGCGCTCATCCATCGCACGCTTGGCCGCCTCGATGAGGCGCGGATTATCCGACAGGCCGAGGTAGTTGTTGGCGCAGAAGTTGAGGCACGGTTTACCTGCAACCTCAATCTCGGCACGCTGTGGCGAGCATATTATGCGCTCGGACTTGTAAAGTCCGGCATCTTTGATTGCTTGTAGTTCCTGTTCGAGGAACTCTTTGAAATTTCCGTACATAATCGTCTATGTTTTAGTGTTTTAATAGTTAGCTGTTCAAATAAAATGCGAAGCAGTGCTTACAAATCGTAATACATCGCCTCGCAAAGTTATAATTTTTATACTAAAAAACACTCTTTTACTCCACTTTTTTGCTCTGCATGATTAAAAATTAAAAGTGGAGGAGTCGGTAATATGCCGATGGTTGAGCGTCGTGGCGCAGTAGTAATTCGCTCACGCTTGCTACTCTGTCCGGCTGTAAACTATCGATAGAATTTTGTCGGCATAGCGGCTGCCGAGAAGCAGTTGCCCGGCGCGGTCGAAGTGCGGATCGCGCTCATCCTTCAACATGCCGCAACCCTCGGCACTGACGTAGTCGGAGTTGGGAATATGTTCTGCAACGGTGCGGATAATTTTGTTCATCTCCTCGTAGCGCCAATAGGCTAACTCGCCCACTATAAACGGTACATCGGGAGCATTCAAATCTTTGCGCAGGGCAGCCGCAAGGCATTGCAGCCGCTCCATATATAGCACGCGGTTTTGTTCGCTACTGTCGCCACATCCCTGATGCCAGAGTATTGCGCGTAGCGTGCCGTAGCGCATTGCCCTCTTCGTGCGACGTACAGCTTCGTTGTAGTAGTTCGGCTCGGCGTGGTCGCTATTGGGCTGCCACCAGCCTACGCGCGTGCCACCGCGAGCATTATGCACAAGAAGTATCTTGCGTCCGGTTTTGGCGTGTATCTTTGTGGCAAAGCCGTAGCCCGGTGACATCTGTTGCATCTTGTAGCCCTTGCGAATTGTCGAGTACCTGTTCAACGGGTTGCGTGCAGGCTCGGGCTTGTCTTTGTCGTTGAGGAGCCATACTCCCTTGATGTTGTGCAGAGTGTCGGCCTTCAACAGTTTACCTCGACCTGCCATATTCGACTGCCCGATAAGAAGATATACATCGTATCCCCGTCCCTTCACGGGCCCCTTTGCTTGTGCCTTATGACAAGGTGTTGAGAGTAGCAGCAGAGCCGCTATAAGTACGATTGTTCGCAATGAGTTCATAACAGATAATGGTGCTAGAATTGCATGGCACAAGTCACACCCACGGCCTTCGAGTAGCTGTTATACATCGGTGAGGCGATGACCGCCTGCCCCTTACGCGGAATGCGGAAGATATGGCGGTTGAGAGGCAGCATCCAATAGCCTATGCGTGCCGAGAGGATGCCGAGGCCGGCACCTGCCAATACGTCGTTAAACCAGTGGCGGCCGTTGTATAGGCGCATAAATCCCACGGTTGAGGCCAAGGCGTATGCGCCAAGTCCCACATGCCAACCATACTCCGTGCGCACCAGCTCCGCACCTGCAAAGGCGGTCATCGTGTGCCCTGAAGGGAAGGAGTTGCGCACGCCCGTATCGGGGCGCGGCTCGCGCACGGCGTATTTAAGGCCCTGCGATATGGCCGTCACGGCGATATATGTCACGGCGGCCACGGCCACGCGCTCGGCAAACGAGTGCTTGGCCTTCACGCCCATATAGTCGAGCGTCAGGTAGAAGGCTACGGGAACATACTGCACATAGTCGTCGAAATGTATCTTCACACCCTTGCTTGCCTCGTTGAGACCATTGTGTATGGCGCAGTTCATTCCGTACATCGGCGACTTGGGGCCGATGCCCATTGCACCAATCGTAACGAGCGATGCGGGCACCACAAGCTGCTCGGCGCGAAACCGCGTCATCTCGTCGCTATGCTTCTGCCACCAATTCTCCTTGACACGGGTGGTGTCGCGTCGGCTGCTCTTCGTGCGGCCGACAGCCGGCAGAGCTACCGACATAATAAGCAGCAGGACTATCAGACGGCTGCCTATACTTTCGAATATGATATGTGCGATATGTCTCATATGGCATACAAAAGTACGCAAAATATCCGAAAAAGCAAATAATATGTCCGAAAAGAGTATTGCCCAGGTGTGGGCAGAGTGGTAATTATGTGCGGTCGAGTGGTAAAACCGATAGAAAATGAGGGCTCCGCGTGTGCATAAATCAAAAATAATTGTTATTTTTGCGCGTGGAAACCGAAAATTTGAGAACACAATCATATAACACTTAAAATTCAAACACTATGTTCGCAATTGACAATTACGACTTTACCGGTAAGCGCGCGATTATCCGCGTGGATTTCAATGTGCCTCTCAATGGCGAGGGACAGGTAACCGACGACACGCGTATTCGTGCCGCCATCCCAACCATCAAGAAGGTGTTGGAGAAGGGTGGTGCCGTAATCCTTATGTCGCACCTCGGTCGTCCGAAGAAGAATCCGGATCCAAAGTTCTCGCTCGAGCAGATTATCCCTGCTATCGAGGCACGCCTCGGCGAGACGGTTATGTTCGCCGGTGACTGCATGGGCGAGAAGGCTGCCGAGATGGCCGCTAACCTCAAGATGGGCGAGGTTATGTTGCTCGAGAACCTTCGCTTCTATGCCGAGGAGGAGGGTAAGCCTCGCGGCCTTGCAGAGGATGCTACCGACGAGGAGAAGAAGGCTGCCAAGAAGGCTCTCAAAGAGGGCCCGCAGAAGGAGTTTGTCAAGAAGCTCGCTTCGTATGCCGACTGCTACATCAACGACGCATTCGGTACGGCACACCGCGCACACTCTTCGACGGCCCTTATAGCCGAGTACTTCCCACACGACAAGATGTTCGGCTACGTTATGGAGAACGAGCTGAAGGCCGTAGATGCCATGATGCAGAACCCACAGCGTCCATTCGTCGCTATCGTAGGTGGTTCGAAGGTTTCGACCAAGATTACCATCATCGAGACTCTTATGGAGAAGGTAGATAAGATTATCATCGGTGGCGGTATGACCTACACCTTTGCCGGTGCTCTCGGCGGTAACGTGGGCAAGTCGATCTGCGAGCCTGATATGTTCCCTGTAGCTCTCGATATCCTTGCTAAGGCCAAGGCCAAGGGCATTGAGTTTGTGATGTCGCCTGACGCTCTCGTATGCGACGACTTCAGCGAGGAGGCCAACACCAAGACTGCTCCTGTAAATGATATCCCTGCCGAGTGGGAGGGTGTCGATATCTCCGAGGAGGGTAAGAAACTCTTCCGTGAGGAGATTCTCAAGTGCAAGACCATCCTCTGGAATGGTCCTGTCGGTGTATTCGAGATCAACAAGTTCTCGACCGGCTCGCGTGCCGTTGCCGAGGCTATTGCCGAGGCTACCGAGAAGAACGGTGCTTACTCGCTCATCGGTGGTGGCGACTCTGTTGCCTGCATCAACAAGTTTGGCTTGGCCGATAAGGTATCGTATGTATCCACCGGTGGTGGTGCCCTCTTGGAGTACATCGAGGGTAAGGAGTTGCCGGGTGTAGCTGCAATTCGCAAGTAGTTCCGAGGGGTAGTAACCCTTTGGCTCGAAAAAAATGAGATGGATATTTGTGTCCATCTCATTTTTTCTTTTTCCGATGTGTGCTCTAAAACACCTCCTGGAGGATGCCTATGGAGCGCACACGCGAGATATTGTCGAGGTGTAGCGAGTAGTACTCCACGAGGCGCGAGAGCATCTCTACGCGCTGCTGACGGTTGAGTGTGAGCGAGGCGAGCGAGGCTACATTGTAGTCGAGCAGGTCGGCGAAGAGCGCGGCATACTCGGGCGTGAGAGCGTTGTCGTGCAGGGGCATAATGGCCGAGAAGAGCCCCTCGCGCATATCGAAGTAGTCGTGCGCGTGGTAGTTGTTGCCCGGATGGAAGCCGAGGAAGCCGCATAGATTGGCGAGAAACCATAGGTGGAAATTGGCGACACCCTCCTGCATGGCGTCGAGAGCCTCAATGCTGCTCCACACGAACTCGAAGAGCGGCTCGTTGGCCTCGCGCTCCTCGATAAGACGGTAGAGCACCTCGGCGATAAATAGTGCGATTGTCGATTTGCGCACGTCGTAGGGTAGCGTGCGGAGGAGTATGCCGCTGTGCAACTCGCGCAGGCGGTGCAGCTCCATACGCGGAGACTCCAACCCTTCGTATTCGACTGCAAAGAGGGGTTGCAGCAGTGCCATCTTCGAGCCGCGACCGCGTGTCGAGCGCACGCCCTGCACCATATAGCTCTGGCGGCCGTGTGTGTCGGTGAGCATCTGCACGACCATCGACGAGTCGCCGTACTTGAGAGTGTGGAGGACTATGCCTCGCGCCTTGTAGCTCTTCATCGCCTGCTATATTGAGAGTTTCTCGACCGTTTCGCGCAGACGCTCCGCATCGAGGCGTGTGTATATCTCGGTGGTGACGATGCTCTCGTGCCCCAACATCTCCTGCACCTGACGTATGCTCGCACCACCGGCCAACAGGTGTGTGGCGAATGAGTGGCGGAAGGTATGTGGGCTCACCTGCTTGTCAATATGGGCAAGGTGTACCGCTTCGCGTATAATATTGAATACTTGCACGCGCGAGAGTCGTGCGCCTCGGTTGTTGAGGAAGAGTATATCCTCGCCCTGCTTGCCACGACCGCGACGGTCGTCGAGGTATACCATCACGCGCTCCTGCGCCACGCGCCCCACGGGTACGAGTCGTTGCTTGTCGCCCTTGCCTACCACGCGGATATAGCCCTCGCCGAAGAAGAGGTCGGAGATGCGTAGTGAGGTGAGCTCCGAGACACGCAGCCCGCATGAGTAGAGTAACTCGAGCATCGCGCGGTCGCGCCGCCCCTTGGCCGTCGAAGGATCGATAACACAGATTATCGACTCCACCTCCTCGACCGAGAGTGTGTCGGGCAGGTGTCGCCCAATCTTGGGTGCCGAGATAAACTCGGTGGGCAGCGTCTCTATTTTGTCGTTCAGGAGCAGATAGTTGTAGAAACTCTTCACTCCGCTCAACTCGCGAGCCTGCGAAGCTTTCGTGCGCTGCTTGTCGTAGAGGTAGGCCAAAAAGGCCTCGACCATATACTCCTCAACCTTCGTGGGCGGCACGTCGTACTTGTGTAGTACGAAGTGCTCGAAGTCGCGCACATCGCGCAGATATGCCGTCACGGTATTCTCCGAAAGGTGCTTTTCGAGGCGTATGTAGGTATGAAAACCGGCCATCGCCTTGTCCCATTTGTCCGTATTTTGTGCCATAATTGCACAAAGATAATAAAATTTAACATAATATCGAGCGTGCCGGGCTATCTTACGAATATATTTTATATATTTGTACGAGCAAACATTAACGCAATATCAAATATGAAGAAGATTTTACTATGTCTGGTTGCCCTCGCATCAACGATGTTGGTCTCGGCACAGAACAAAGGCGATATGTATGCCGGTGGTACTATCGGAATAGGTACCTCGTCGGCAATCTTGGGCAAGACGAGTGACACCTCCGCCACGTTTAACTTTGCGCCCGAATATGCATACTTCCCGGCCAAGAACTTCAGGATAGGCGCATCCGTGGCCTACAACTTGCTCACCGGTGAGAACTTTGCGACCACCACGCACCAATTGACCATTATGCCTTCGTTGGCCTACTATGCCAAAGTATGCGAGAACTTCTACTACGTTCCGACGCTCGACTTCGGCTTCATCTGCGACTTCGAGGAGAAGGTGTCGGTGCCAGGCTTCAATGTTGCCCTCTCGCTTGGCAGTTTTGAGTTTAGGCCGAGGGGCAAGTTTGGCTTCTCGATAAATCTGCTGACCGTAAGCTACGGTCTGCTCTCCTATCGAGAGAATGGCGAGAAGCTAAATCTTAGCAGTGTCGATTTTCGCTTCGGTGTAACTCCGTCGGTCGGTATCAAGCACTATTTCTAATCGTCACTAGAGAAGTTGCCTAACAAGGCTCTTTCGGCATCTGCCTTGCCCGTAAAATGCTCACATACGCTTGGTATGCTGCGCCTTTCCGGCCTGCGAGCAGCTTCAAAATAACTCTTGTTATACAACTTCTACAAAAAAAATGGGGCTGTCGCAACTTTCGCGTTGGACAGCCCCATTTGAATATATTCGACAATCGTTACTTGCTTGCCGTCAGAAACTCTACGTCCGACTTCAATCCTACGACCAAATCCTCGTACTCGCGAAGACCCGTACCGCCCGGAATAAGGTGACCGCAGATGACGTTCTCCTTCAAATTCACGAGTGGGTCGGTCTTGGCCTGAATAGCCGCCTCGTTGAGCACCTTCGTAGTCTCCTGGAACGATGCTGCCGAGATGAAGCTCGACGTCTGCAATGCCGCACGCGTGATACCCTGAAGTATCTGGTTCGACGTAGCAGGAACGATAGGACGCACCTCCACGGTCTTCATATCGCGACGCTTCAAGGCCGAGTTCTCGTCGCGCAGCTTGCGCACCGAGATAATCTGGCCCGGATGTACGTTCTGCGAGTCGCCCGCCTCGGTAACCACAACCTTGTCGTAGAGCTCGTCGTTCACATCCATGAATTCCCACTTATCGACAATCTGGTTCTCGAAGAAACGCGAATCTCCCGGATCCTCAATCTGCACCTTGTTCATCATCTGGCGGACGATAACCTCGAAATGCTTGTCGTTGATCTTCACACCCTGCATACGATATACCTCCTGTACCTCGTTTACGATGTACTCCTGAACCTTCGTAGGGCCGAGGATACGGAGGATGTCGCTCGGCGTGATAGCACCGTCCGACAGAGCCATACCGGCACGCACATAGTCGTTCTCCTGAACGATAATCTGGCGCGACAGTGGCACGAGGTAACGCTTAATCTCGCCGTTCTTGGCCGTGATGACAATCTCGCGGTTACCACGCTTAATCTTGCCGAAGGTTACCTCACCGTCAATCTCCGACACGATAGCCGGGTTCGATGGGTTACGAGCCTCGAAGAGCTCCGTAACGCGAGGCAGACCTCCCGTGATATCGCCGCCGCTCTTACCTACGACACGCGGAATCTTGATGAGGATATCGCCGACGTGAATCTTCGCTCCATCCTTCACGGCAACGTGAGCCGTAACAGGGAGGTTGTAGGACTTAACCTCGTCGCCCGACTTATCCTCGATGCGGATAACCGGGTTTTTGGTTCTATCCTTCGACTCGATGATGACACGCTCCGAAAGGCCCGTCTGCTCGTCGCGCTCCTCGCGGTAGGTTACACCCTCGATGATATTCTCGTAGTGTACCTTACCCTCGAACTCCGAGATAACGACTGCGTTATATGGATCCCACTCGCAGATAAGGTCACCCTTCTTAATCTCGGTACCCTCGCTCTTGAAGAGCGTAGCACCGTATGGCAGAGCATGCGTGTAGAGAACGATGTCGGTCTTTGGATCGACGATGCGGAACTCCGACTGGCGCGAGATAACGATATCGATAGCCTCGCCCTGCGAGTTCTTGCCCTTGACGGTGCGCAACTCGTCGATTTCGAGGCGGCCCTCGTACTTCGAAATAACATTGGTCTCGACAGTCGAGCCACCGGCCACACCACCGACGTGGAATGTACGGAGCGTAAGCTGTGTACCAGGCTCACCGATAGACTGTGCTGCGATGACACCCACAACCTCGCCCTTCTGTACCATACGCGCAGTAGCGAGGTTACGGCCGTAACACTTCGCACATACGCCGTGGCGTGAAACGCAAGTGAGCACCGAGCGAATATCTACCGACTCTATAGGCGACTTCTCGATAGCCTCGGCAATAGCCTCGGTAATCTCCTGGCCGGCCTCGCAGAGCACCTCGCCCGTGAGCGGATGAACAACGTCGTTCAGAGCGGTACGGCCGAGGATACGGTCGTAGAGCGTCTGCACAACGTCATCGTTACGCTTGATGGCCGTAGCCGTCAAGCCACGGAGCGTGCCGCAATCCTGCTCGGTGATGATAACATCCTGTGCTACATCCACCAGACGACGAGTCAGATAACCGGCATCGGCAGTCTTCAAGGCGGTATCGGCCAAACCCTTACGCGCACCGTGCGTAGAGATAAAGTACTCCAACACGGTAAGGCCCTCCTTGAAGTTCGAGAGGATAGGGTTCTCGATAACCTGCTGACCACCCTCAACACCCGACTTCTGCGGCTTGGCCATCAGACCTCGCATACCCGAGAGCTGACGAATCTGCTCTCGCGAACCACGCGCACCCGAGTCGAGCATCATATATACAGGGTTAAATCCGTCGTCATCATTGGTCAGAGTCTCAACCACGCGCTTCGTCAGCTTGTTGTTGACGTTGGTCCAGACGTCGATAATCTGGTTGTAACGCTCGTTGTTGGTGATAAGACCCATGTTATAGTCGTCGATAATGGCATCAGCTTTCTCGTAACCCTCCTGCACGAGCGAATCCTTCGCGTCAGGGATGATAACGGCCTCGAGGTTAAACGACAGACCGCCGCGGAAGGCCATCTGGTAACCCATATTCTTGATGTCGTCGAGGAATGCAGCCACCTTGTCGGCACCTGCCTTCTTCATCACATCCGAGATGATGTCGCGCAACGACTTCTTCGTAAGCAGTACGTTGATGTAGCCCACCTCCTTCGGTACAACCTGATTTACGAGGATGCGGCCGATGGTCGTCTCCTTGAGTACCGAAACGGTGTTGCCCTGCTCGTCGATGTCCTCGACAACGCACTTAACCTGTGCGTGGATGTCGGCACGGCCCTCGTTGTAGGCGATGATAGCCTCCTCCGGACCGTAGAACGTCAGCCCCTCGCCCTTAACTCCCGGACGAGCCTTGGTGATATAGTACAGACCGAGGACCATATCCTGCGAAGGCACCGTAATAGGGGCGCCGTTGGCAGGGTTAAGAACGTTGTGCGAGCCGAGCATCAGCAACTGTGCCTCCAGAATAGCGGCATTGCCGAGTGGCAAGTGCACGGCCATCTGGTCACCGTCAAAGTCGGCGTTGAATGCCGTACAAGCGAGTGGGTGGAGCTGCATTGCCTTACCCTCGATGAGCTTCGGCTGGAAGGCCTGGATACCCAGACGGTGAAGCGTCGGGGCACGGTTCATCAACACAGGGTGGCCCTTTATGACGTTCTCAAGGATACCCCAGATAACCGGATCCTTGCGATCGATAATCTTCTTGGCCGACTTAACGGTCTTGACGATGCCGCGCTCGATGAGCTTGCGGATGATGAACGGCTTGTAGAGCTCGGCCGCCATATCCTTCGGAATACCCATCTCGTGCATCTTCAGCTCCGGACCAACGACGATAACCGAACGAGCCGAGTAATCGACACGCTTACCGAGCAAGTTCTGACGGAAGCGGCCCTGCTTACCCTTGAGCGAGTCCGAGAGAGACTTCAACGGACGGTTGCTCTCGTTCTTCACGGCATTGCTCTTACGCGAGTTGTCGAAGAGCGAATCCACAGCCTCCTGCAACATACGCTTCTCGTTGCGGAGAATGACCTCCGGAGCCTTAATCTCGATAAGACGCTTGAGGCGGTTGTTGCGGATGATAACGCGACGGTAGAGGTCGTTCAAGTCCGACGTGGCGAAGCGACCACCATCGAGTGGCACGAGCGGACGAAGCTCCGGCGGAATAACCGGTACGACGTCGAGCACCATCCACTCCGGCCGGTTCTTGCCCTGCGAAGCACGGAAGGCCTCTATGACGTTGAGCTGCTTGAGAAGCTCGCTCTTGCGCTGCTGTGACGTCTCGCGCGAAGCGCGGTCGCGCAGGCTGTACGACATAGTGTCGAGATCAACCTCCTGCAACAGAAGCTTGATAGCCTCGGCACCCATCATCGCTACGAACTTGTTCGGATCGTCATTCGGTAGCTGCTGGTTGCCCTTTGGCAGAGCGGCGAGGATATCCATATACTCCTTCTCGGCGAGGGTCTGAAGACGCTCCACACCCTGCTCGGCAGCAGCGCCGGCGTTGATAACGACGTAGCGCTCGTAGTAGATAATTGTCTCCAACTTCTTCGATGGGATACCCAGCAGATAACCAATCTTCGAAGGAAGCGACTTGAAATACCAGATGTGTACGACAGGCACTACGAGCGAGATGTGTCCCATACGCTCGCGGCGCACCTTCTTCTCGGTAACCTCCACACCGCAACGGTCGCAGACGATACCCTTGTAACGGATGCGCTTATACTTACCACAGTGGCACTCGTAGTCCTTCACAGGACCGAAGATACGCTCGCAGAAGAGTCCGTCGCGCTCCGGCTTGTAGGTACGATAGTTGATGGTCTCAGGTTTGAGAACCTCACCGCTCGACTGCGCCAGAATCTCTTCCGGTGAGGCGAGGCTTATCGAGATGCGGTTGTAACCCGTCTTTGTATTGTCCTTATTGATTGACATATCGTTTTCTCTATTTTTCTATTTATACCTACTTTATATTATTCAAGATTAACCGACAAGGCCAAACCGCGTAGCTCGTGGAGCAGCACGTTCATAGCCTCCGGAATACCCGGTTTAGGGAGGTTGTCGCCCTTGACGATAGCCTCATAAACCTTGGCACGACCGGTAACATCGTCGGACTTGACCGTAAGAATCTCCTGAAGGATGTTGGCTGCACCGAAGCCCTCCAATGCCCAAACCTCCATCTCACCGAAACGCTGACCACCAAACTGGGCCTTACCTCCGAGTGGCTGCTGCGTGATGAGCGAGTAAGGACCGATAGAACGGGCGTGCATCTTGTCGTCGATCATGTGACCGAGCTTCAGCATGTAGATAACACCCACGGTTGCCGGCTGGTCGAAACGCTCGCCCGTGCCACCATCATAGAGATATGTGCGGCCCGTGCGTGGCACACCTGCCTGTGCCGTGTACTCGTTAATCTGGTCGAGCGATGCACCGTCGAAGATTGGCGTAGCGAACTTAACACCCAGCTCGCGACCTGCCCAACCGAGCACGGTCTCGTAGATCTGTCCGAGGTTCATTCGCGAAGGCACACCGAGTGGGTTGAGGCAGATATCAACGATAGTACCATCCTCCAAGAACGGCATATCCTCATCGCGGACAACCTTCGCTACGATACCCTTGTTACCGTGGCGACCGGCCATCTTATCACCCACCTTCAACTTACGCTTCTTGGCGATATATACCTTGGCCATCTGGATAACACCAGGCTGCGTAATCTCGTCTCCATTCGTCAGGTTAAACTTCTCACGCTTGATGTTTGCATCGGCCTTCTTAACCTCGATAGCGTAGTTGTTGATAGTTTTGGTAATAAGCTCGTTGAGGTGAGCATCCGAGGTCCAGTTGCAGTTACCGAGGTTCATGTAGCCCATCGGAACGCCGCTCTTCTCGTCGATGTTCTTCTTGGCAATCTCCTCGAGCATCTTCTGCGAGAACTTCGCACCCGAAGCATAGTACTCGACACCGAAGTAGTCGGCAATACCCGTCGTGGTCTTGCCCTGCAACAGAGTCCAGAGCTTCGATACCAGAATCTTGGTAAGAGCAGCCACCTCACCGGCGAACTTCTCGTCGAGCTTCTCGAGCTGCGCCTTCTCGGCCGAGCGTCCCTTCTTATCAACCTTACCGGCACGGCTGTAGAGCTTCGTGTCGATAACCACACCGTGCAATGAAGGCTGTGCCTTGAGCGAAGCATCCTTCACATCACCGGCCTTGTCGCCGAAGATGGCGCGGAGGAGTTTCTCCTCCGGCGACGGATCGCTCTCGCCCTTTGGCGTAATCTTACCGATGAGAATGTCGCCCGGCTTGACGTTGGCACCGATACGGATGATACCGTTGGCATCCAAGTCCTTTGTGGCATCCTCGCTGACATTCGGAATATCCGACGTGAGTTCCTCGATACCGCGCTTCGTGTCGCGCACCTCCATGATGTACTCATCAACGTGTACCGACGTGAAGATATCCTCACGCTGGATACGCTCCGAGATAACGATAGCATCCTCGAAATTGTAACCCTTCCAAGGCATGAATGCCACCTTCAGGTTGCGGCCCAAGGCGAGCTCGCCGGCCTGTGTCGAGTAGCCATCCGTAAGAATCTGGCCCTTGGTCACACGGTCACCCGTCAAGACGGTAGGCTTCAGCGTAATCGAGGTATTCTGGTTGGTACGACGGTAGCGCGGCAACTCATAGACGGTAATCTCCGGAGCAAACGAGCAGACAATCTCCTCCTCCGTGCGGTCGTACTTAATCTCAATCTTCGTAGCATCCGCAAATACAACCTCTCCATCGCCCTCGGCAACAATCTGTATGCGGCTGTCCGAAATCATATCCTTCTCGATGCCCGTACCTACGATAGGCGACTCGCAGGTGATGAGCGGTACTGCCTGACGCATCATGTTCGAACCCATCAGCGCACGGTTAGCATCGTCGTGCTCCAAGAATGGGATGAGCGAGGCGGCAATCGAGGCAATCTGGTTAGGAGCAACGTCCATTAGATCGACATCCTTGTCGTGAACAACAGGGAAGTCGGCACCCTCACGCGCCTTGATACGGTCCGGATTTACGAAGTGACCATCGTCGGTGAGCGGCTCGCTTGCCTGCGCGGCAATCTTACCCTCCTCCTCCTCGGCCGAGTAGTAGCGAATGTGCGAGTTGTCCATATCGACAACGCCATTCTCTACCGTGCGGTAAGGGGTCTCGATGAATCCCATATCCGAAATCTTAGCATAGACGCAGAGCGACGAGATAAGACCGATATTTGGTCCCTCCGGCGACTCAATAGGGCAGAGACGACCGTAGTGCGTGTAGTGTACGTCACGAACCTCGAAGCCTGCGCGGTCACGCGACAGACCACCAGGGCCGAGGGCCGACAGACGACGCTTGTGCGTAATCTCGGCAAGTGGGTTGATCTGGTCCATAAACTGCGAGAGCTGCGAAGTGCCGAAGAACGAGTTGATGACACTCGACAGCGACTTTGCATTGATCAAATCAACAGGCGTAAACACCTCATTGTCACGAACATTCATACGCTCTCGGATAGTGCGTGCCATACGCACGAAGCCTACCGAGAATTGGTTCGACAGCTGCTCGCCTACGGTGCGGACACGACGGTTCGACAAGTGGTCGATATCGTCCAACTCGGCACGCGAGTTGATGAGCTGTATGAGGTACTTGATGATGGCGATAATGTCCTCACGAGTCAGCGTGCGGATAGCAGGGTCGATACCCAAGTCGAGCTTCTTATTGATACGGAAGCGACCTACATCGCCCAAGTCGTAACGCTTGTCCGAGAAGAAGAGCTTCTCGATAACATCACGCGCCGTAGCGTCATCCGGAGCCTCCGAAGCACGCAACTGACGGTAGATGTAGCGCACGGCATCAACCTCCGAGTTGCATGTATCCTTCTGCAGGGTGTTATAGATAATCGAGAAGTCGATGCCCGACGGATTCTCCTTGTGGAGGATAATGGTCTTGGCACCGCTCTCGATGATAGCGTCGATGTGCGACTCCTCGAGGACAACCTCGCGATCTACGATGACGCTGTTACGCTCAATCGAAACTACCTCGCCGGTATCCTCATCCACGAAGTCCTCGACCCACGTCGAGAGAACACGCGCAGCGAGCTTACGGCCGATAGCCTTCTTGAGGTTGGTCTTCGTAACCTTAACCTCGTCGGCAAGGTCGAAGATATCGAGAACCTGCTGGTCTGTCTCGTAGCCGATGGCACGGAGCAGGGTAGTAACAGGCAACTTCTTCTTACGGTCGATGTAGGCATACATCACGTTGTTGATATCCGTGGCAAACTCAATCCACGAACCCTTGAACGGGATGATACGGGCCGAGTAGAGCTTCGTACCATTGGTGTGTACGCTCTGACCGAAGAATACGCCCGGAGAACGGTGGAGCTGCGATACAATAACGCGCTCCGCACCGTTGATGACGAAGGTGCCTCGCTCCGTCATGTATGGGATAGTACCGAAATACACATCCTGAACGACCACACCGAAATCCTCGTGCTCGTCGTCAGTGCAGTAGAGCTTCAACTTCGCCTTGAGTGGCACGCTGTACGTCAAGCCGCGCTCCAAGCACTCATCGATCGTGTAACGTGGTGGGTCGATGTAGTAGTCGAGGAACTCGAGTACGAAGTTATTTCTTGTGTCAGTGATTGGGAAGTTCTCCTGGAAGACCTTGTAGAGGCCCTCGTTCTTACGGTTCTCGGCCGTAGTATCCATCTGGAAGAAATCCCTGAATGATTTGAGTTGCACCTCCAACAAATCCGGATAAGGCACACGGTTGCGGATTGTGGAGAAACTGATACGTTGTTGTTGTGTTGTGTTGGACATTGTCTGATCCATTTGTTTTTTGTGAGTACTCAGAGGGGAAAAACAACCCCCGCGTGTGCGCGCTATTATATTCGCGCTAAAACTCTCAGCGTAAACACATTACACCCTGAGAGTATCAAGAAATCCAAGGAAGGGCACAGCTCAAAATGGCACTCCCATTCCTTAGACCTGAAAAGGTATAGCGCTTACACTGCAGTCGTAAGCACTATACCTGTTGTGGTGGTAGAGTCGGGTAAAACCCGAAGGAATTACTTCAACTCAACCTCTGCACCAGCCTCCTCGAGAGCGGCCTTGATCTGCTCGGCCTCCTCCTTCGAAACGCCCTCCTTAACAGCCTTAGGAGCGCCATCTACGAGAGCCTTAGCGTCGCCGAGCGAAAGACCTGCAAGGTCCTTAACGGCCTTGATAACCTGAAGCTTTGCCTGACCGGCGCTCTTCAAGATTACGTCGAACGAAGTCTTCTCAGCGGCAGCAGCCTCACCTGCAGCAGCAGGAGCAGCAGCAACAGTAACAGCTGCAGCAGCAGGC
>JAFVRC010000009.1 GCA_017504485.1 Alistipes sp.
TCGCAAGCACCGCGCAGAGCGTCGAATACCTCTTCGACAAGGGGCTTGCACTCTCGGCCGACAAGGATGCGGCGAAGCCCGTTTTCGTGGCACTGCCCGCGGGCGAGTATGGCGAGTGCAACATAACGCTACACGACAACATCGGCGGCTCGATGCGCCTCCGTTTCAACACCGCGGACCGTCCTCTGCGTGCCGGCGTGGTACGCGAGTTTCAGTGCGTCGAGTACCGCGAAGGTGCTAGCGCAACACTCACACCACTCGAAACAGAAGAGGGTGAGTTGATTGTCCCCGACGACTTTACGGAGACCATTCCGGAGGTTGATGCCGAGGGGTGGATGCTTCTCGACTCGCGCCACGATTTGCGCTGGTTGAGCTACCACGAACCGATAATCGACGGCGTATCCTACTCGAAAATTCGTGTCGTGGCCGACATTGATGCGGCAGACAACACATACGCCGCCATGAGGGTTCTCGACGGCACGGAGATTGACGGCGGCAACAAGCGCATCTCCAATCTGCACGTAGGTCGTGGTGCGACATCTCTCTTTGGCAATGCGGCGCACCTCAATCTGCACAACCTCACACTCGAAAATATGTCGGTAATCTCGGAGGAGAATCTGCCGACGGGTGCCATTATCGGCACAGCAACCGGAGACCTCAACATCTGCGATGTTACACTACGTAACTGCCACATCGCCGCACCTTATAAGGTGGGAGGCGTTGTCGGTGCGCTCGAGAGCGGCGACCACTCGTTTACCCACGTAACAATCGAAGGAGGTTCGGTCGAAACTCTCTTCGAGTCGGGCACATCGGGTGCAGCGGCAGCATTTGTCGGCTATGCAGGCAGCGCGACAGCAGCTACGCAGACCGAGTTGACCGCACGCTTTACGAACTGCTCAGCCACATGCGAAATCAAGGCCCACAAGGAGGCAACAGACCGACCTTCGGCCCGCATGATAGGCGTGGTTGCTGGATACTCGAACAGCGAGAAACTCTACTTTACGGAGTGCGACGCTTCGGGCGTGACGCTCACCGCTTTGGATGGCACCGAGCCATTCGTGTCGCGCTATACCGAAGAGCATCGCGCAGAGTTCTGCACACCGCTCGCAGTTCGCAACAGCGGCTTCATTGGCGACGAGCTATACTGCCGTGCCGAGATATATTTCGACAACAACCGCTTCGCTCCGCAGTGGGATGGCTCACGCTCCATAACTCCACTCAAAGGCGCAAATAACGAGATCCTCATCTACTCGCCGGCCGACCTCGCTTCGCAGCAGGGCAAGAGCCTCACGGGCACAATGCTCTTCAAGTCGGATATCGACCTTGGCGGCCACAAGTTCAAGCCTATCAACTATGTGCGCACGCTCGATGGCGAGGAGCACTCTCTCTATAACCTCAAGGTTGTTCGCACGCACGACGCAGCCAATAACCGCGGTGCCGCATTCATCATCTACGCCTCGGGGCAGACCGTGCACAAAAACCTCACATTCGTCGGTGCCGATATCCTCTGCGAGCACGATGCAACAATTCCGAATCCTGCTTACGGCATGACGGACGACAACGGCGCAGGTAACGCCTATGCCGGCACACTCGTATCACGCTCGTGGCGCTCGGCCATCACCGACACCGATGGCAATACAACGGGCTACACAACCTACACTATCTTGAACGTACACGCCCGCAATGGCAAGGTACGCGGCGTCTGCAAAGTTGGCGGTCTCGTGGGAGCATTGCGCGGCCACGTCACGATGGACAACTGCTCGGTAGATGGCTATCAGGTCGAGAACTATACGCCTAACGTGCCGAACTACTATCTGATGAAGAAGTCGAAGGATGGCGTATTCCTCTATGGCGACTTGGTATTCGAAGGTTTACAATGGTGGTACACACACGGCGAGTGCGGCGGCCTTATAGGCTTCGCCGAGTGCCATTCGGCCGACATAACCAACTGCTCGGTGACAAATACCAACCTCGACTGCACGGGCCAACCAAACAAGGAGGTTGTGGCCAACATCTGGAAGAAGGCCAGCTACGTCGAGGGGGCCTTCACCTCGGGCGCAAGCATCACGGGCGGTGCCAAGACCACCGTGGCGGGCCGTCACGTCAATCAGTTCATCGGCGACATCCGCTCACGCCGCACCGAGGCACAAGCCGAGGCCGGAACGGGCGAATACACCTTCAACATCCTGGACTACACCGTGTCGGGCAACACCTATGGCGGCGTTGCGGCCGAGAGCACAAACGACTATAACCACAACTACGCCTCGGGCAAGTATTGCGACGTTGTCGGTTGCGCTTACTATGTCGGTGTAGATATCAAGGTTATCGTCAATATACACGTCAGCGAATGTGCCGGTACGCTTACCTTCCGTCCGAAGGGCGGCGAGGAGGTTACGCTCACCGAGGCTGTGGGCAGCGGCAGCAACCTCTCGTGGTTTGGCGGCGCGAGCAGCGGCGTAAGCCTCACGGGCTACACGAGCTACTACCCTGCGGCACCTACCGAGTAGTGGCAGGCAACCAATATCGGGCCCGAACCTCGATTGCCACACGGCGCGAAGTTCGGGCTTGACTTTATGTCGCAGGTATGACAAATTGGCATACATTGGCACGCAAATATGACACAAAGTCGCGTGTAGTACCCGTTTTTACCATTTGGCATATAGATTGTGCTACCCCAACTCCGAAAGCAGAAAACACGAACAAATCATAATAGGAAACTAAAAAAGTAAAAAACATGAACGTAAAACCACTTTCGGATCGAGTTCTGATACTCCCGACCCCTGCCGAGCAGAAGACTGCCGCAGGTCTTATCATCCCCGACACCGCCAAGGAGAAGCCACTCTCGGGCAAGGTTGTAGCCGTAGGCCCCGGCACAGCCGAGGTTAAGATGGAGGTCAAAGTTGGCGACGAGGTGCTCTATGGCAAGTATGCCGGCACGGAGGTCGCAGTCGATGGCCAGACCTATCTCATTATGGCACAGAAGGATGTATTGGCAGTAGTAGAGAAATAGTAATCAGCAGACAAACAAGTAAAGATTATGGCAAAGGATATCAAATACAACGTAGAGGCACGCGACCTTCTGAAGGAGGGCGTAGATGCTTTGGCAAATGCAGTTAAGGTAACGCTCGGCCCCAAGGGTCGCAACGTGATTATCGACAAGAAGTTCGGTGCGCCACAGGTAACCAAGGATGGCGTGACGGTAGCCAAGGAGGTAGAGCTCGACGACCCATTCGCAAATATGGGTGCGCAGATGGTGCGCGAGGTAGCTTCGAAGACCAACGACGATGCGGGTGACGGTACGACCACCGCAACCGTATTGGCACAGGCTCTCATCGGCGTCGGCTTGAAGAACGTGACGGCAGGTGCCAATCCTATGGACCTGTAGCGCGGTATGGACAAGGCTGTAAGCGTCGTCGTAGAGTCGTTGCGCAACCTCTCGCAGGAGGTAGGCTCCGACAACTCGAAAATCGAGCAGGTAGCCACCATCTCGGCCAACAATGACGAGGCTATCGGCAAACTCATCGCCGAGGCTATGGCCAAGGTCAATAACGAGGGTGTAATAACCGTCGAGGAGGCCAAGGGCACCGACACGCACGTCGAGGTAGTCGAGGGTATGCAATTCGACCGCGGATATATCTCGGCCTACTTTATGACCAACACCGAGAAGATGCTCGCCGAGCTCGAGAAGCCATACATCCTCATCACCGACAAGAAGATTTCGACGATGAAGGAGATTATGAGCGTCTTGGAGCCTGTGGCACAGAGCGGTCGTGCGTTGCTCATTATCGCCGAGGACGTCGATGGCGAGGCTCTCTCTTCGCTGGTTATGAATAAACTTCGCGGCACGCTGAAGATTGCGGCCTGCAAAGCTCCGGGCTTCGGCGACCGTCGCAAGGAGATGCTCGAGGATATCGCCATCATGACGGGCGGTACGGTAGTGTCTACCGAGAAGGGTATGCGCCTTGAGGATGCATCGCTCGAGCTGCTTGGCTGCGCCGAGAAGGTTACGCTCACCAAGGAGAACACCACTATCGTTGACGGTTGTGGCAGCAAGGAGGCTATTCAGACCCGTGTGTCGCAAATTCGCGCCGGAATCGAGCAGTCGAAGTCGGACTACGACCGCGAGAAGATGCAGGAGCGTCTTGCGAAGCTCGCCGGTGGCGTTGCCGTGCTCTATGTAGGTGCCGCTACGGAGGTCGAGATGAAGGAGAAGAAGGATCGCGTTGATGACGCTCTTGCTGCAACGCGTGCCGCTGTCGAGGAGGGTATCGTTCCGGGTGGAGGCGTCGCCTACATCCGCGCCGTGCAGGCTCTCGAGAACCTCAAGGGCGAGAACGACGACCAGACGACCGGTATTCAGATTGTACGCCGCGCCATCGAGGAGCCACTCCGCCAGATTGTAGCCAACGCCGGTGGCGAGGGCTCGGTAGTCGTGAACAAGGTGCGCGAGGGCGAGGGAGCCTTTGGTTACAACGCCCGCACAGACCGCTATGAGGATCTTCTCGTAGCCGGTATTATCGACCCTACGAAGGTATCGCGCGTAGCTCTCGAGAATGCCGCTTCCATCGCCTCGATGTTCCTGACCACCGAGTGTGTTTTGGCCGAGAAACGCTCTGCCGAGCCACAAATGCCGCAGATGCCTGCCGGTCCGATGATGTAAAACATCATAATATACTCAAACAGAGATTCGCAGCCCCCCGAAAGGCTGCGAATCTTTTTTTAGTTATTCACTTGGCACTTTGACAATTTATTTTTACCTTTGTAAAAATATAAACCGCTATTCTACACGAGCAATGAAAACAAAGAACCTTATCCTTACGATTATCGCGCTGCTTTGCGTGGGCGCACTGCCTGCCGAGGCGGCAAAGAAGAGTATTACCGGCACCGTCACTTGTGATGGCAAGGGCATTGCCGGCGTGGTTGTCACCGATGGTATCAATATGACAAAGACCGATGCCAAGGGCACATACGCACTGCCTACGAAAGTATCGGATCCGCACTGCCAATTTGTGCATATCTCGATTCCTTCGGGCTACGAGGTTGAGCGTATAGGAAATGCTCCGCAGTTCTACAAGCGCGTAAATCCGAAGGCCAAGAAGCAATCCTTCGACTTCAAGCTCACGAAGGTTGATCAATCCGTCTATACGGTTCTGGCTCTTGCCGACCACCACATCACCGACACCTACGCTCGACGTGCCGACCACCGCTCGGTAGCTCGCTACAAGAACGAGGTTGTTCCATTCGTGAAGGAGCACGCAGCGACCTATAAGCACCCTGTATATATGGTCGCTCTGGGCGACATGACGCAGACAAGCTCCCGCCCGGGCTGGAAGGGTCGCGAGGGTGGCTACTCGTTCAAAGACTATATGAGAGATACCGACGTAAATCTACCTATTTTCAACGCTATCGGCAACCACGACCATAACCACGCACCAAAGGGCGAGATGTTCAACGACGAGACGGTCTATCTCTCGCGTGCCGACTTCCACCGCGAGATTGGCCCCGAGTACTACTCGTTCAACATAGGCCGTGAGCACTATGTCGTGGTGGACAACGCCTTCGTCATCACCAAAGATTCAGGCCCGACCACCGACCCTAACGCTACAAAGGGCTATTGGCTTCGCCTCTGCTCGTATCAACACAATTGGCTCGCGCAGGATATCGCTGCGCTCGACAAGAGCAAGATTGACCGCATCGTGGTAGTTGCGCACTGCGGTTTGTTCGGTTACTCGGGCAAGAAGATGCAGATGGACTTGGAGAAGATGCTCGACTACTTCAAGGGTTATGAGGTGCTGGCCCTTATCGGTCACCACCACTCCGACCACACCGTGTTCAAGAAGGATTGGAACGGCAAGCCACTCTACCAGTTCTACCACCCATCGGCCGCAGGCATAGCGTGGTACAACTACAATAATCGCGAAGGTTCGCCTGCCGCAATCACAAATTACACATTCCAGGATGGCAAATTCACCCGCACGGTCACCCCTTACGGCACCAATACGGGTTTGAAGTATCGCGTTTATGACAACCGCAATCACAAGTGGAATTACCCTATCACCGAGCGTACAGGCTCGAAGCAGAAGCGCAGCGATGAGGTTGCCGAGGCAACATCGGAGGATAAGCCTGCGGTACTCGTGAACTTCTGGGGCGCCTACACCTGCAAATTCACCGAGAGCACGGGCGGCAAGGGCAAGACGACGAAGCGTTGCTTCGACCTCAACTTCCGCGATTGGTATTGGGATGCATTCGCCAAGAGCGAGGCAGGAGAACTCCCTGTGGGCCAACGCCTCTACAAGGCCGGCTGGCAGCGTCCAAACCGCAGCTACCACATCTGGAGATATGTCCCGGCCGACCCTGATGCAACAATCAAGGCCGTGGCAAAAGATGCTATGGGCAATATTGTTGCCGAGGTGGAACTTCACGCCAAATAACGACGTTCAGACAACGTAATCAATGCTAAAAATAGGAAACAAAAAAATGAGAACATTTGCTAAACTTTTGACGCTGTTCGCTGCAGTCGGCCTCGCTGCCTGCACGAATGATGTGACCGAAGATTTGGCCACAACACCTGATTTTGCGGGGGAGGGAAGTGTTAAAACACTCTCTGTGGCATTGGATGGCGCAACGCGCGTGGCGTTGGGCGAGAAGACTGCCGAGGGGATGTACCCCGTAGAGTGGCAGGAGAGCGACGTGCTGCGCATCAACGAGGGCAAGACCTCGACTATCGCCATCGGTGAGGATAAGTCGGTTGCCAACTTCACCTTTGCCGTGGCCGACACGACGGAGTACCA
>JAFVRC010000010.1 GCA_017504485.1 Alistipes sp.
GTGAGTATGGCGGTCTGCTGGACAACCGCTCGTTTGGTGGTGCGCAGGTATCGCGTACATTCTATGCTCGCGGTCAGACCGGCCAGCAGCTGCTGCTTGGTGCATACTCGGTGCTCAACAAGGAGATCAGCCGCGGCACCGTTAAGTCGTACACGCGCCACGAGATGCTCGATATCGTTATCGAGGATGGCGAGGCAAAGGGTATCATCGCCCGTAACCTCGTGACCGGAGAGATTGAGCGCCACGGAGCACACGCCGTGGTTATCGCTACGGGTGGTTACGGTAACGTATTCTTCCTCTCGACCAACGCTATGGCCTCGAATGGCTCGGCAGCGTTCCAGTGCTACCGTAAGGGTGCAGGTTTTGCAAACCCTTGCTTCACGCAGATTCACCCTACATGTATTCCGGTTCACGGCACGCAGCAGTCGAAGCTGACGCTTATGTCGGAGTCGTTGCGTAACGATGGCCGTATCTGGGTGCCAAAGAAGTTGGAGGATGTGGAGGCTATCCGCAAGGGCACGAAGATGCCGTCGGATATCGCCGAGGAGGACCGCGACTACTACTTGGAGCGTCGCTATCCGGCATTCGGTAACCTCGTGCCTCGTGATGTTGCCTCGCGTGCTGCGAAGGAGCGTTGCGATGCAGGCTATGATGTGAATGAGACAGGCTTGGCTGTATTCCTCGACTTCAAGACGGCTATCGAGCGTCTGGGTAAGGATGTTATCAAGCAGCGTTACGGCAACCTCTTCGATATGTACAAGGAGATTACCGACGTAAATCCATACGAGCAGCCAATGCAGATTTTCCCTGCTGTGCACTATACGATGGGTGGTATCTGGGTGGACTACAACCTGATGACCACAATCCCGGGTCTGTATGCTATCGGCGAGGCGAACTTCTCGGATCACGGTGCTAACCGCCTCGGCGCTTCGGCTCTTATGCAGGGCTTGGCTGACGGTTACTTTGTGTTGCCTTACACCATTGGCGACTACCTTGCAAAGAAGATTCAGGCTCCGAAGGTTTCGACCGATACGCCTGCATTCGACGAGGCAGAGAAGGCTGTGAAGGCCAAGATTGAGAAGCTCCTCTCGATTAACGGCTCGAAGTCGGTAGATGATATCCACAAGCAGCTCGGCCACATTATGTGGGAGAACGTGGGTATGGCCCGCACGAAGGAGTCGCTCGAGAGAGCTATCGTCGAGATTCAGGCTCTGCGCAAGGAGTTCTGGAAGGATGTCAAGGTTGTAGGTACGGCCGACTCGTTCAACGTCGAGTTGGAGAAGGCTCTGCGTCTGGTTGATTTCTTGGAGCTCGGCGAGTTGATGGCTCGCGATGCCTTGAACCGCGAGGAGTCGTGCGGTGGTCACTTCCGCTCGGAGCACCAGACCGAGGAGGGCGAGGCTCTGCGTCACGACGACGAGTTCTCGTATGCAGCCGTTTGGGAGTACAAGGGTGAGAACGAGGCTCCGGAGCTTACGAAGGAGGCTCTCGACTACGAGTTTACTCACCGCGCACAGCGTAACTACAAAGACTAATTTTTGACGTTAATATTTTAAGAGTTTAGACTATGAATTTCACATTGAAAATATGGCGTCAGAAAGACGCCAAGTCGAAGGGTGCATTCGTGGAGTACAAGGTGGAGAATGTATCTTCGGATACCTCGTTCCTCGAAATGCTCGACATCCTGAACAACGACCTCGTACACAAAGGCGAGGAGCCGGTGGCTTTTGACCACGACTGCCGCGAGGGTATCTGCGGTATGTGCTCGTTGCATATCGACGGCCACGCACACGGCCCGGAGCAGGGCGTTACCACCTGCCAAATCTATATGCGCCAGTTCAAGGATGGTGCAACCATTACGGTGGAGCCTTGGCGCTCGGCAGCCTTCCCTGTAATCAAGGACCTCGTTGTGAACCGTGGTGCTTACGACCAGATTTTGCAGGCCGGAGGTTTCGTGTCGGTGCGTACCAACTCGGTGCCTGACGGAAACGCTATTCCTATTCCGAAGGCCGACGCCGATGAGTCGATGGATGCTGCTGCCTGCGTAGGTTGCGGAGCTTGCGCCGCAACGTGCAAGAACGGTTCGGCAATGTTGTTCGTCGCTGCGCGTGTGTCGTCGCTCGCAAAGCTGCCGCAGGGCCGCGTTGAGGGTGCTCGCCGCGCAAAGTCGATGGTCGCCAAGATGGACGAGCTGGGCTTCGGTAACTGCACCAATACGGGTGCTTGCCAGGCCGAGTGTCCGAAGCAGATCAGTATTGCCCACATCGCTCGCCTCAACCGTGAGTTCTTGTGCGCAAAACTGGAGGACTAGCACTTTTGCAGATGCATATTTAACAATGTGCATCGAGAAGTATCTATAATAACGAGAGAGGGAGTGTGCGACTTGGTGTAAGCCGATGTGTGCCGCTCCCTCATTTCGTAAGAAATGCCCTAACCCCGACTTCGTGAGAAGACTATTATATATAATAGGTATCTTTGTGATTGTCGCCTTGGCCGTTCCGGTCGAGGCGTATGGGCGTATTGGTGCAGCTGTCACCGGTCGTCTGATTGATGCAGAGACGCAGGAGGGTGTAATTGGTGCGGTAATCGAAGTGACCTCGGTTGCGGCACCGGAGCAGCGACGGCACTTCACCTCGGAGTTCAAGGGCGAGTTCGTGTTGCACTCGTTGGCAGAGGGCAACTATCGCGGTGTGGCGACGTTTGTCGGCTATCGCGATGTGGAATTTACATTCTCGGTTAGCGGCCTTGCGAAGGATATAGGCCGCATAATCATCCATCAGGCGCCGATTGATGTGGCTCCTGTTGTTGTGGAGGCCGTGGGGCCGCGTGCTACGATTGTGGGCGACACGCTACGCTACCGTGCCTCGAACTTCAAGGTGGCGGCCGATGCAGAGGTCGATGCGCTGCTTACGAAGATGCCGGGTATCTCAATCCACAATGGTAAGATTGAGGCACAGGGCGAGGTTGTCAATAAGGTCTATGTCGATGACCAGGAACTCTTTGGCGGTAATATACAGCAGGTATTGCAGAGTATTCCGGCGCAGCTTGTCGATCGCATAGAGGTCTACAACCGCCTAAGCGAGTCGTCGCAGATTACGGGTGTGGACGATGGTGAAGGCGGCAAGGTGATAAACATCATTACGAAGGGCGGCCTTTCGCATAGCGAGTTCGGAAAGATGCACGCTGGTGTGGGTTACGAGCCGACGGCCAAGCCCGATATAACAAGTAAATTGAAATATACGGCCGGTGGCTCGGTGAACATCTTCCGTGGCGACCGCCGCATCTCGATAATGGCGTTGGCCAACAATATGAACAAGCAGAATCTCTCGGACGATGGAGTGTCGGTATCGGGAAGCACGAGCAGCGGTAACGCCTCGCGCCAATTCTCGGTCAATCGTCAGTCGGGTGTATCCGAGGCGCAGGTGGCAGCCATCAGCTATATGGATGTGTGGGGTACGCGTCGCCGTGCGCGTTTCGAAGGTAACGTCTTCTACAACCACAACGATGCCAAGAACGAATATACGATAGATCGCTGGTATAACGCTCCGTCGAAGCTCGACACTCTGCATCAGGAGAGCTATTCGAACCCCGATAACCATACGTTGCGCTTCCGCGGTCGTCTGCGTTGGAAGGTGGCACGTCGCCACGAACTTACTATAATACCTTCGGGTAACTTCCGCTGTAATGAGAATCTCTATCGTGCCGACTCAATTTCGCGATGGGGAAAGTCCGCTCCGTTTGATAATCCGATACTCAACCCTAATGGCAATCAGAGTGGTGGCACCTCCCTCACGTTGGGCCTCTATGCGCAGTACTACTATCGTTTCGTGAAGGATGGGCGCAAACTGATGTTTGTGACCGATGTCAACCGAAGTACGTCGGACAACGACCGCACGAACTACTCGGCCTCGAGCAAGGCTCCTATCCCCGACTCGAAGTGGTCCTACTCGCGTACATTCACCGACCAGGCGACGACCAATATGCGCTTCCAGACGACCTTTCAGGAGCGTATAGGCCGCCACGTTATGCTCAATATGACTTACCGTCTGCAGGGGCAGTGGCGCGACCGCGATGTGCTGAACTATGTGACAAAGTCGGACTATGAGGTATCCAATTTCGAAGATTATCGCGTGCGCACCTCGTCGTTGTATAGCGGTAGTCATATATACCATCAGGTGGGCGCCGGTATGCGTTACGGCAAGCGACGTAATTGGTTCTCGGTGAATATGATGTACCAATACTCCGAGATTACGACGACCGACCGCCGCACGGATAAGAGTTCGATGACCAAGCATCACCTCCCTGTGTTCAACGCGACGCTCAACTGGGCCTTCGACAAGAGTAACTCGTTGCGCGTGAGTGCCAATTCGCATCTGCGCGTGCCGGGTTTGTGGGATAAGGTCGACGCCTACAACCTCAATAATACGAGCTACATATCGGTGGGTAATCCCGACTTGAAACCATATACCGAGTACAACGCCTTTGCACGCTATACTAATGTGTCGCATAAGCATGGCACAACGCTGATGCTTATGGCCAAGGCAGAGTATATCGACGACTATATCGGTATGAAGGTGGTCTATTCGCCCGGAAAAATAGCGATTGATGGCAATAATTACAGCCCGTTGCAGCTCTCGCAGCGTGTGAACCTCCCGGGGCGCAGCCTCTACGAGGGGCGCATCAGTCTCGGTATGCCGGCTACTGCTATCAAGTCAAATCTGAATTTCACGGTCGGAGCCTCCTACTCGGATACGCCAATCGAGGTCATCGACTCGGAGACAACACCTCTGCTCGACGAGAGTGGTGCTTTCGTGGCTCGAGGAAGTGTGGAGAAGATGGGTGCGCTGACAGGGCATGCACAGGTGACGCTCGGCAGTAATATCTCCGAGAATGTCGATTTCACGCTGACGTGGCGCGGCTCGTATAGTCGCAACACCAGCACGGTCGAGATGCTCAACAACGATTTCTTTACGCACTATGCGCGACTGCGTATGAAGGTGGTGCTGCCACTCGGCTTCACCATCTCAACTTTGGCTACGTTCACCCACTTTATGGCTATCACCAATAAGTATCAAGACTACTTTACGCTCTGGGATTTGTCGATAGGCAAGAAGGTGCTCAAGAAGAAGGGCGAGGTGGAGCTCTGCGTGAATGACTTGCTCAATCAGAATACCTCGTTCAGCCGCGGTGTGTGGATTTCGCATTCGCAGGTGCGCTACAACTCGGTGTTGGGGCGCACGTTCATGGTGCGCTTCACCTATAACCTCCGCAATCTTTCGCGTAATATACGAGGTGACGTGCCGGGATTCCGCCGCGCGAAGTACGACCCTCTGGTCGGTGTGCAGCGCAAACTCAATGCTTTGAGATTCTAGAAAAAAAGAGATACGGCTATTCGGTCGTGTTGTTATTGCCTCATACGATTTAACATAATAAATTATTATACATAGGCGTTCTCTATTCGTAATTTTGAAAAATAGAGGAGAACGTACTATGTATAGCAGAATATCGAAAGCCTTGGAGGGGTTGCTTGCGCGTACCACCTTCGAGACGGCAAAGGTGGGTGCGCGACACCACCTGAAAGATTGGTTGATGTTGAACATTATGCGCGACGATGGGGCGCTGGCCTCACGCATATTGGAAGAGTATCTCGAAGACTGGCAACGCTATCAGATTGCGCTACGCATCGAGCGGATGTTGGGCGGCGAGGGTGGCGTGGAGTTGGCTCCGGAGGCCTTCTATGCCGACTATGCCGAACAACTGGCATTGCGCTTCTTCGAGGCTCGCCGCGTATCGACACTTCATGCGGCTACAGATGTGTTGGGCGATGTGACAACACTCTCATCGAAGGTCTTTGCGCTCTATGGCGTTACGGCCGATATGCTTGCGGCGCGCATCGATGATGGCGATGCGGAGCGAAGTGTTGAGGCGAAGGCCGAAGAGCCGGTGCAGCCCGCTGAGCCGACGGATGGTGGCGGCACGACCGACGGACTCGTCGCTCGTTTCGGTTGCGACCTCACGGCTCTGGCACGCGAGGGACGACTCGACCCCGTGATAGGGCGTAGCCGCGAGATAGAGCGTGTGGTGCAGATTCTCTCGCGCCGCAAGAAGAACAATCCGATATTGGTCGGCGAGGCGGGTGTGGGCAAGAGTGCCGTGGTTGAGGGACTTGCGCTACGCATCGTTGCCGGTGACGTGCCGCAGGCAATTGCGGGGCGCAAAGTGGTGTCGCTCGACGTGTCGTCGCTCGTTGCCGGCACGAAGTTCAGGGGTGAGTTCGAGGAGCGTATGCAACAACTGCTCGACGAATTGCGCCGCTCGCGCGATACGATAATATTTATCGATGAGATACACACCATCGTCGGTGCCGGAGCTACGCAGGGCTCGCTCGATACGGCCAATATCCTAAAGCCGGCCCTTGCACGAGGTGAGGTGCAGACCATTGGTGCTACGACGCTCGATGAGTATCGCGAGTGCATCGAGCGCGATGCGGCCCTTGAACGGCGCTTTCAGCGCGTCATGATTGAACCTACAACACCGGCCGAGACATTCGATATTTTGCTACATATAGCCTCGGCCTACGAACAACACCACGGCGTGCGCTACTCGCCCGAGGCGTTGCGTGCGTGTGTCGAACTTACGCGTCGCTACATCACCGACCGCAACTTCCCCGACAAGGCCATAGACCTGATGGATGAGGCAGGCTCACGTGTTGGCCATACGTTGCGTGAGCGTGGTACGGAGGTGAACGCAGAGGATGTGGCGCAGGTTCTGACGTCGATGACGGGCATCGCTGTTGAGCGTATCACATCAACCGAGGCCTCCCGTCTGCGTGCTCTCGAAGCGCGTCTTCAGAGGGATGTCATAGGGCAGCAGGAGGCGGTGCGGTGTGTAGCGCGGTCGATACGTCGCTCGCGTGCTGGCTTGAAGGACGAAAACCGACCAATCGGAGTCTTTCTCTTCGCCGGCCCTACAGGCGTAGGCAAGACGCTCCTGGCCAAGAGCCTTGCACGCTATCTCTTCGATGAGCGCGACGGTTTGGTGCGTATCGATATGTCGGAGTATGGCGAGGCGCATAATGTGGCGCGACTCATAGGCTCGCCGCCCGGGTATGTAGGCTATGGCGAGGGCGGGCAGCTCTCGGAGGCGGTGCGCCGCCACCCCTACTCGGTGGTGCTACTCGATGAGATAGAGAAGGCACATTCGGATATCTACAATACGCTGTTGCAGATATTCGACGAGGGAAGACTCACCGATGGCTCGGGGCGCACGATCGATTTTCGCAACACGATTATCATCCTCACCTCGAATGTTGGCTCGCGCGAGTCGGTAGGGCGGAGCGCAACCGTGGGCTACAATACGCTCTCGAAGAGTGAGGTAGAGAACAATGCCGTGCAGTGGCAGTTCCGTCGAGCCTTGGAACAGCACTTTGCGCCCGAGTTCCTGAATCGCATAGACGAAGTAGTGCTCTTCCGTCGCCTCGACCGCAAGGATGCCGAGCGTATCGTGGGACTCGAACTCAAAGGGTTGCTTGCACGAGTTGCCGCGCTGGGCTACAAGATGCGGGTGACGCAGGGAGCACGACGTGCGCTTGCCGCGCTGGGCTTCGAGAGTCGCTACGGCGCACGGCCGCTCAAGCGTCTGCTTGCGGAGCGTGTCGAGGTGCCTGTCGCCAATATGATTATCGACGGCGAGGTGGGCGAGGGCGATACTATCGTGGTCGAGAAGTCGGGCGAAGGAGTGGTGCTCAAAGTGGCCTAATTGAGTGTGATGATTGGGGATTTTTTAGTATCTTTGCAGCCGCTTATGAGTTTGAAGTCGAAATATCTGTCGAGAGTGGGCGAACTGTTGCGTCTTGCGCTACCCGTGATGCTGGCGCAGCTGGGCTATATCGCCGTGCAGATGGCCGATAGTGCGATGGTCGGGGCATACGGTGGCGAGGATGCTGTGCCTCTGGCTGCTGTGGCCTTCGGTACGGGTATCTCGTGCCTCTTTTTCTTCCTCTGCATAGGCGTAACGGTGGGTCTCACGCCCGTCGTTGGCGAACTCTTCGTGCAGCTGCGCAGGCAGGAGATGGCCCACTATCTGCAAACGTCGCTATGGCTCTATCCGCTCCTCGGAGTGGTGTGTATGAGTGTGCAGATTGCCACCGAGCCGATGCTCTATCTGCTCGGGCAGCCCGTGGAGGTGGTAGATATGGCTCGGCCCTACTACCGATTGATGGCCTATTGCCTCCCGTTTGTGATGGTCTATGGAGCCTTCAAGCAGTTCTTGGAGGGTGTCGGCAATACGCGCTCGGCGATGATTGTGGCCATCATCACCAATGTCATAAACATTATCCTCAACTATATCTTTATCTTCGGCAAGTGCGGCCTCGAGCCTATGGGTGCCTATGGCGCGGGCTTGGCAACGCTTATTTCGCGCATACTCAATCCGATACTTCTCGGCGGTTACTTCGCCGCTTCGAAGTGTTATCGCGAATACCTCGCGCTCTTTTCGCGCGGGCAGAAGGCTCTGCGCAATGCGCTATATCTGCTACGCCTCGGATTTCCGATTGCCGGTCAGATGGTATTGGAGGCGTTGGCTTTTATCGTGACGGGAGTGATGATGGGGTGGTTCGGTGCCGAGGCAATCAGCGCAAATCAGGTTGGTAACACATACGGCAACTGCACCTTTATGCTTATATTGTCGCTCGGCTCGGCTACGACAATATGTGTGTCGCATGCCTTCGGTCGCCGCGATATCAACGAGATACGCGAGGTGGTGCGTTCGGCTCTCGCGATGGCAGTGGTGTGGGGCGTGGGAGTGATTGTAGCTTTCGTGTCGCTCCGCAATATTATGCCGCGCCTCTTCTCGTCGAATGAGGAGGTGGTGGCTCTCGCCTCGCAGATGTTGATACTCTATGCTACATACCAACTCTCGGATGCTGTGCAGTGTGTTATGGTCGGCATATTGCGCGGTATGCAGCAGGTCAAGAGCATCGCAGTCGTGGCCTTCATCGCCTATATAGTGCTGAATATTCCGGTGGGTTATATCGTGGCCTTCCCTCTCGGTATGGGAGCCACGGGACTCCTGGTCGGCTATATTGTCGGTCTCTCGACCGCCGCAATACTCTACGGTGTGCAAGTGGCTCGTTATATGCGCTATTTGCGAAAAATATCGTAGTTTTTTCGCAGTTTTCCGGTCTGTAGTTTTTCGCTTTCCGTTTTATTTTATATCTTTACGCGAAATATTGACTCATTGCAGGATTATGGATTATACGAAATATATCAAACCTGATATTGGTCGCGGCGCGGCATTCTCGCAGGATGAGAATGGCGAGGCTACGGCAATGGCCGTCGAGGGGTGCTACAAACTCCACACTACGCCGTGGCTGGCTGACTATCCGGTGAATACGCCTACCGATATTTTCGAGGTGCGTTTCAAGAATACACGTCGCTCCTACTACCGCAATGTCAACGACTTACAGTTGCAGATAGGCGACATCGTGGCGGTTGAGGCCTCGCCGGGCCACGATATAGGTATCGTCTCGATGACGGGCGATATGGTGGCCAAGCAGATGCGTCGCGTGGGCTTCAATCCGTTCAATGGCGAGTTCAAGAAGATATACCGCAAGGCACGCCCTTACGACATCGAGAAGTGGCAGGAGGCAATAGCCCTCGAGCACGAGACGATGATTCGTGCGCGGCAGATTGCGGCCGATATGGGGCTCGATATGAAGATTGGCGACGTGGAGTATCAGGGCGACAAGATTAAGGCCATATTCTACTACATAGCCGATGGTCGTGTCGATTTCCGCGAGCTCATCAAGGTCTTTGCCGAACAGTTCCACATACGAATCGAAATGAAGCAGATTGGTGCTCGTCAGGAGGCCGGCCGTATCGGCGGTATCGGAGCTTGCGGTCGTGAGTTGTGTTGTGCATCGTGGGTGTCGAGTTTTACGAGCGTGACGACGGGTGCTGCGCGTGTGCAGGACTTGTCGCTCAATCCGCAGAAGCTGGCCGGGCAGTGTTCGAAGCTCAAATGCTGCTTGATGTACGAGTACGATGTGTATGCCGATGCTCGCCGCTCGATGCCGCGTGTCAAGGAGCCGTTGCAGGCCATAGATGGTGAGTACTATCTGGTCAAGAGCGATGTTCTGGCGCAGACGATGATGTTCAGCAGCAGCAAGGATGCGATGGCCAACTTAGTGACACTTCCTGTGGAGCGTGTGCGCGAGATTTTGGCGGCAAACCGTGCCGGGCATAAGGTGGAGTCGTTGCCGGGTGCTGATGCCGAGCCGCGTGTAGAGGAACCTACATATCGCACCGAGGAGGATAGTATTACCCGTTTCGATAAGGCCAAGAAGCGCAAGAAGCGTAACCGCAATAAGGGGGGCGAGAAACCGCAAGACGGTCAGGGGGAGAAGCTGCAAAATGCAAAGCCGCAAGGTGGTCAGGGTGAAAAGCCGCACGGCGAGCGACCTCGCCACGAGGAGCACGGTGGGCAGAACCATCGCCGCCGCGACAACCGCCACCGTCATCGCGATAATCGTCCGGCCGATAAGTTGCCAAAGAGTGAGTAGTGGCTATGGTACGCGGTAGGGTCTGTGTGATGTTGCTGGTGTTGCTCGTTGTGTCGCTTGGCTCGTGCATTGCGCCGCAGAGCAGCTACATGCAGTGCATCAAGGGGCGCGAGTGGAAGCAGAGCGTGGAGGTGCGCTACCCGAATAGCGACACGCTGTCGCTGCGCCGTCTCTCGATTGCCATGCGCTACAACTCGAAATTCAAGGCCGATACGCTTGCCGTTGTCGTGCGCATTACGGCCCCCGATGGACGGTGGTTTGAGGAGCCCGTTGTGCTGCATCTGTCACGCCCCTATACCTCCGCCTCGGTTGCCTCGGTCGAGAGTGCGCTCTATCGCGTAGATAACAGATTGTTGCAGTATGGCGACTATACATTTAGCATAACCCCGCTTGTGGCCGTCGAGGGAGTCGAGGCCGTGGGCGTAGAGATTGAATAGATGGGAAAAGATAAACTGAAACGCTTTGCCGAGAACCGCACATTCAAGTGCTTCGTGCAGCCTGAGTTCGAGGAGATGTTCCGCTGCGACCATCCGCTGAAAGGACGTTGGCATAGCGACTTCTTTCATAACGACAACCCGATAGTCCTGGAACTCGGATGCGGCAAGGGCGAATACACCGTGGCGTTGGCCGAGCGCGAGCCCGACAAGAACTTCATAGGTATTGACATCAAGGGTGCGCGTATGTGGCGCGGTGCCAAGACGGCCACCGAGCGTAATATGGCGAATGTGGGCTTCCTGCGTGCGCGTATTGAGTTCATCACGTCGCTTTTTGCAGAGGGCGAGGTTGCCGAGATATGGATTACCTTCCCCGACCCACAGCTCAAAACGCGTCGCGCGAAGAAGCGTCTTACGTCGCCGATATTCCTCGAATACTATGCGCAACTGCTCGCTTCGGATGGCTGGATAAACCTCAAAACCGACTCACAGCACCTGTTTAACTATACGGCCGAGGTGGTTCGCCGCTTCGACTTGCGTTGCGAGGTGGCCAACAACGATATCTATGGCACGGGCTATGCCGACGAGGTGCTCTCGGTCAAGACAGCCTATGAGCAGGCCTACCTCAAGCGAGGTCTGCCGATAACCTATACGCGCTTTTCGCTCGGCGGTCGCCGAGAGTTCGAGATGTTCGAGTGGGAGGGCGACGATGTGTTGGAGAAGGATGCGGAGGAGGCCCGCGCCTGAAGCGGCCCGAAGCAGCCTCGGTAGAATGGCGTGCCCCGAATCAACGCGGGACGCGTCTTTTTTTTGATTTGAATGGGGTGCTCCGCGTGGTCGTCAAATCTTATTTTTTTGATGAGAGTGAGCTCGTTTGAGTGATAAATGATGTGCAAAAGAGTCAAATTGTGAAAAATATTGCAGGAAATAGTACGAATTGAATAAATTTCACTATATTTGTTATTCGGAAAATAGACAATTAAGATTCGACAATTTACAGTAATAAATTTTTTAACCAAAAATCAAATTGTTATGACAAACGTAAAGCGCGTCTATTTCTTCGGTAACAAAGAGGCCGAGGGAAATGGCAAGATGAGAGAGTTGCTCGGTGGTAAGGGTGCAAACCTCGCCGAGATGAACCTTATCGGTATTCCGGTACCTCCGGGATTTACCATCACAACCGATGTATGTACCGAGTATTACAAGCACGGCCAGGCAGCTATCATCGAGCTGCTCCGTCCGGATGTCGAGGCCGCTATCAAGCGCGTCGAGGCTTTGACGGGCCGTAAGTTCGGCGACAAGGAACTTCCACTGCTCGTGTCGGTACGCTCGGGTGCCCGTGCGTCGATGCCTGGTATGATGGACACCATCCTCAACCTCGGTATGAACGACGAGGCTGTTGAGGCTGTAGCTCAGCTCTCGGGCAACCCACGCTTCGCTTGGGACTCGTACCGCCGTTTCGTGCAGATGTACGGTGACGTGGTGCTCGGTATGAAGCCGGTATCGAAGGAGGATCAGGATCCATTCGAGGTTATCATCGACGAGATGAAGGAGTCGCGCGGTGTGGCTATGGATACAGACCTTACGACCGACGACCTGAAGGAACTCGTAGTGAAGTTCAAGGCTGCCGTTAAGGAGCAGACCGGCTCGGACTTCCCTGTAAATCCTTGGGATCAGCTCTGGGGTGCTATCTGCGCCGTGTTCGGTTCGTGGATGAACGAGCGTGCTATCCTCTATCGTAAGCTCAACAATATTCCTGCCGAGTGGGGTACTGCCGTGAACGTGCAGGCCATGGTATTCGGTAATATGGGCGACAGCTCGGCAACGGGTGTTGCTTTCTCGCGTGACGCTGCTACGGGTGAGAACATCTTCAATGGTGAGTACCTCGTAAACGCACAGGGCGAGGATGTGGTTGCCGGTATCCGCACGCCACAGCAGATTACCATCGAGGGCTCGCGCCGTTGGGCCAAGGCACAGAATATCTCGGAGGAGGAGCGTGCTTCGAAGTACCCTTCGCTCGAGGAGGTTATGCCTGAGGTTTACAAGGAGCTCAACGAGATTCAGCACCACCTGGAGGAGTACTTTACCGATATGCAGGACATCGAGTTCACGATTCAGGACGGTAAGCTCTGGATGTTGCAGTGCCGTAACGGTAAGCGTACCGGTGCCGCAATGGTCAAGATTGCTATGGATATGTTGGCCGAGGGCCTTATCGACGAGAAGACCGCAGTTCTGCGCTGCGAGCCTGAGAAGCTCGATGAGTTGCTCCACCCGGTATTCGACAAGTCGGCTATCAAGAACGCCAAGGTCGTAGTTAAGGGTCTGCCTGCTTCGCCGGGTGCCGCTACGGGTCCGGTAGTATTCTTTGCTGACGATGCCGAGAAGATATTTGCCGAGACGGGCCAGAAGGCTATCTTGGTTCGTATCGAGACCTCGCCGGAGGACTTGAAGGGTATGCTCGACGCTGCCGGTATCCTCACGGCTCGCGGTGGTATGACTTCGCACGCTGCCGTTGTTGCCCGTGGTATGGGTAAGTGCTGCGTGTCGGGTGCCGGAGAGCTCGATATCGACTATAAGACTCGCACAATCAAGATTAACGGTCTGACCATCAAGGAGGGCGATTGGATTTCGCTCAACGGCTCGACGGGCGAGGTTTACCTCGGTCAGGTAGCTACGAAGGAGGCTGCACTCGATGGCGACTTCGGTAAGCTCATGGAGCTGGCCGGCAAGTATGCTGTTCTGAAGGTTCGTGCCAACGCTGATACGCCGCGCGATGCCGAGCAGGCATTCCGCTTCGGTGCCGAGGGTATCGGTCTCTGCCGCACAGAGCATATGTTCTTCGAGGGCGACCGTATCAAGGCTATCCGCGAGATGATTTTGGCTGACGACGAGGATGGCCGCCGCGTGGCTCTTGCCAAGTTGCTCCCTATGCAGCGTGGTGACTTCGAGGGTCTGTTCAAGGTTATGAACGGCTATCCTGTGATTGTTCGTCTGCTCGATCCACCATTGCACGAGTTCGTTCCGCACACCGAGAAGGAGCAGAAGGAGCTTGCTGCCGAGCTCGGCGTTCCATATGAGAAGGTTGCTGCCAAGGTTGAGTCGCTGCACGAGGTGAACCCAATGCTCGGTCACCGTGGTTGCCGTCTCGGTAATACCTATCCGGAGATTACCGAGATGCAGGCTCGCGCTATCATCGAGGCTGCAATGAACGTTAAGGCTTCGGGCACGCCGGTTAAGGTGGAGATTATGGTGCCTCTCGTGGGTAACCACAAGGAGCTCCGCTACCAGAAGAACGTTATCGACAAGACGGCTAATGAGGTATTCGCCGAGCGTAACGATAAGATTAACTACCTCGTAGGTACGATGATTGAGGTTCCTCGCGCTGCCGTTACGGCTAACCAGATTGCTGAGGTTGCCGAGTTCTTCTCGTTTGGTACTAATGACCTTACGCAGATGACTCTCGGTTTCTCGCGCGACGATATCGCCAAGTTCCTCCCAGTATATCTCGACAAGAACATCATCAAGGCCGACCCATTCAAGGTCCTCGACCGCAATGGTGTTGGTCAGCTCGTGCGTGAGGCCGTGATGAAGGGCCGCTCGACGCGCCTCGACCTGAAGTGCGGTATCTGCGGTGAGCACGGTGGTGAGCCATCGTCGGTAGAGTTCTGCCACTTCGCAGGTCTGAACTACGTCAGCTGCTCGCCATTCCGTGTGCCTATCGCACGTCTGGCTGCGGCTCACGCTGCGTTGAAGGAGAAGTAGTAGGTGGTGTGCCGCTCACTGCGGCACATTGGCTCAATAGCAGGAGGCTTCGGATTTCCCGAGGCCTCCTCTTTTTTTTGTGGCAACCCGCGACCTGCAATTGCGTGCATTGCCGCTCACAAAAAAAGATATCGTCGGGAAGTCCGACGATATCTCTTTGGATTATTGGCCACGGAGCGCGGCCAATAACGAATCTTACTTGTTGTACTCCTTCATAACCGAGATGAGGTTGAGCACCTTGTTCGAGTAACCCCACTCGTTGTCATACCACGAAACAACCTTTACGAAAGTGTCGGTAAGAGCGATACCTGCCTTTGCGTCGAAGATCGAAGTACGAGCGTCGCCGAGGAAGTCGGACGATACAACGTCCTCATCCGTGTAGCCGAGTACGCCTGCGAGCTCACCCTCCGAAGCTGCCTTCATAGCAGCGCAAATCTCTGCATAGGTAGCAGGCTTTGCGAGGTTTACGGTGAGGTCAACAACCGATACGTCGAGCGTAGGAACGCGGAAAGCCATACCCGTAAGCTTGCCGTTGAGCTCTGGGAGAACAACACCCACAGCCTTGGCAGCACCCGTCGACGAAGGGATGATGTTGCCGGCAGCAGCGCGGCCACCACGCCAATCCTTCAACGATGGACCGTCAACCGTCTTCTGCGTAGCAGTCGTAGCGTGAACGGTGGTCATCAGACCGTCAGCGATACCCCAATTGTCGTTGAGCACCTTTGCGATAGGAGCCAAGCAGTTCGTGGTGCACGAAGCATTCGATACGATCTGCTGACCAGCGTAAGTGTTGGTATTAACACCGCAAACGAACATAGGAGTCTTATCCTTTGCAGGAGCCGACATAACTACATACTTTGCACCGGCCTTGATGTGAGCCTCAGCCTTCTCGGCAGTGAGGAACAAGCCCGTCGACTCAACAACGTACTCGGCCTCAACCTCGTTCCACTTCAAGTCCTCTGGGTTGCGCTCAGCGGTTACGCGGATAGCCTTGCCATTAACGATAAGGAGGCTCTTCTCTGCATCGTAGTCGATGGTGCCATCGAACTGACCGTGCATCGTGTCGTACTTGAGCATGTAAGCCAAGTAGTCAACAGGGCAGAGGTCGTTGATACCTACTACATCATACTTGTCAGTCTGTGTGCAAGCTGCACGGAATACCATACGGCCGATACGTCCGAAACCGTTGATACCAATCTTAATTTGTGCCATAGTTTTAATAAATGTTTTATGTGTTTAGAAAACCTAAATATCCTTCTGTTATTTTTTTAACGCTGCAAAGGTATATACTTTGTATATATTTAGCAAATTTTTTGCCGACTTTTTTTGAAGTTGCTTTTATGACAATAAATGCCATTCGTAAAAAGCAACGTTCATCGCTTTTTTAGTCCTCTCTCTTCGGCGAGGCGCTCCATTAAGGCGTGGGCAGCATCGTAGTCGTTGGGTATCTCGCCATCGAGAATGGCATTTTTGATAATCTCCTTTATCTCGCCCAGAATGGCACAAGGCTCGACGTCGTACTCGCGCATAATAATGTCACCATTGATTGGCGGCTGAAAGTTGCGGATACGGTCGCGCTCCTCCAAGTCGCGCATCTTCTCGCGCACCAATTCGAAGTTCGCCAAAAATCTCTTAACCTTGCTCTCTATGCCCGATGTGATATCCGCCTCGCAGAGGGTCATCAACTTCTCGACATCGTCGCCGGCCTCAAAGAGCAGTCGGCGCACGGCCGAGTCGGTAACCATATCTTCCGAAAGGATGATGGGACGCAGGTGCAAGAAGACCATCTTCTGCACAAACTTCATCGTCTCGCCGAGCGGCAGTTTCAGGCGCCGGAAGATCGGTGGCACCATCTTCGAGCCCAAGACCTCGTGGCCGTGGAACGAGAAGCCCGTGCGCGGGTCGTAGGACTTGCACTTCGGCTTGGCGATGTCGTGCATCACAGCGGCCCAGCGAAGCCACAAATCGTCACTCTTACGAGCCACATTATCAAGCACTTTCAGTGTATGTTTGAAGTTGTCCTTGTGGGCGTGATTACCCCTGCGCTCCACACCGCAGAGGGCGTGCATTTCGGGGAATATAATCTCCAACAAACCGGTCAATTCGAGCAACTCGAAGCCAATCGACGGAACGGGCGATGCGACAATCTTGTTCAGTTCGGTAATGATGCGCTCTTGTGACACGATTTTGATACGCTCACGGTTGCGCTTCATCGCCTCGAAGGTCTCGTCCTCGAGTTCGAAGCCGAGCTGCGAAGCGAAGCGTATGCCGCGCATCATGCGTAGAGGGTCGTCCGAGAAGGTTACATCGGGGTCGCACGGCGTGCATATAATGCAATCTTCGAGGTCGTACATGCCGTCAAACGGATCGACCAGCTCGCCAAAAGTTGCCGCGTTGAGCGACCACGCCATAGCATTTATCGTGAAGTCGCGGCGGCGTTGGTCGTCCTCGATGGTGCCATCCTCGACGTGAGGCTTGCGCGAGTCGGGCGAGTAGGATTCTTTGCGGGCACCGACAAACTCCACCTCGTAGCCGTCGGCGTGGAGCATCGCCGTGCCGAAGGTCTTGAATACCGATACCTTGGTTTTAAGTTCGCGCCCGAGAGCCTCGGCAATCTCGATGCCGCTGCCCACAACCACCACGTCTATATCGGTGCATGGGCGACGCAGGTAATAGTCGCGGACATAACCGCCAACAACATACGCCTCGACACCTCGCTCATCGACAAGGCGCGAAATGCGCTTGAAAATAGGCAACTGCAACGGGTTCTTCATCTCTCCTTCTATTTGAGACATCGGCGGTATAGCTGCACCGTGTTTTCGAGGCCGTAGTAGAGCGCATCGCTGATGAGCGCGTGGCCTATCGACACCTCGTCGCACCACGGTATCTGCTCAGCAAAATACTCGAGATTTTCGAGCGACAAATCGTGCCCCGCATTGAGGCCGAGACCGCAGCGGCGAGCCTCCTCGGCAGCGGCGATATACGGCGCAATGGCGGCCTCTCTATCTGCTTTATAGTTAGCGGCATAGGCCTCGGTGTATAGCTCTACGCGGTCGGCTCCGCAGGCGGCAGCTCCGGCAACCATTTCGGGCTGCGGATCGACAAAAATCGAGACGCGGATTCCCCTCTCGTGAAAGCGTCGTGTGATGTCGGTCAGAAACTCCTTGTTGGCAATGGTATCCCAACCGGCATTAGAGGTTATGGCATCTGCCGCATCGGGCACGAGAGTTACCTGTGCCGGTACCACCTCCAATACAAGGTCGATGAAGCTGCCGATGGGGTTGCCCTCGATGTTCAGCTCGGTGTGGATAACACGCTTTAGCTCTCGCACATCCGAGTAGCGGATATGGCGTGCATCGGGGCGGGGATGCACGGTAATTCCCTCGCCTCCAAAGCGTTCAATATTGAGTGCTGCCTCGATGACATCTGGCACATTTCCGCCGCGCGAATTGCGAATTACGGCAATCTTATTGATATTTACGCTTAACTTTGTCATAAAATCGCTATATTTGCAGAGTTATAGGCAAGGCTTGTGGTTGCTTTGCCGTTGTAAAGTTAATCAAATTTCGTAACACAGAGGATGAAAATCATACTTTTTTCTCGTAAAAGTGTAACATTGCGCCCCGCGGATATCGACGAAATATTCGCAGCCATAGCGAGTTATAGGCTCGACTACACGATAAATCGCGAGTTTGCAGAGGCTATACATCAGCATACCGCGCACCGTATCTCCGATTCGTGCATCTACGAAGGTAATGTGCCGCTGCAGAGTGGCGATGCGGTGATGGTCTGCTATGGAGGCGACGGAACACTCCTCGAAGGGGTGCATCGCCTCGCCGGTGCCGATGTGCCGGTCGTGGGTATCAACTCCGGCCACCTCGGCTTCCTTGCCCTCGCTCCTCGTAGCGAAATTAGTGCCGTTTTTGAGGCGGTGGCTACGCATTCGCTATCGCTGGAGCGTCGTCGAATGCTCGCCATCGATGGTGAATTTGAAGGTTGCCGCCGCACGATGTATGCCTTGAACGAAGTGGCTGTGCAGCGTCTTGGTGCGACTATGATTGCTATCGAGGCGGAGATTGACGGGCAACGCGTATCGACCTACTGCGGTGATGGCATAATCGTCTCTACACCAACAGGTTCGACAGCCTACTCGTTGAGTGCCGGCGGCCCTGTCATTGCGCCGTCGTGCCGCTGCATGGTGCTCACACCGCTCACACCTCACAACCTTACGATGCGCCCTATTGTAGTGCCCGACTCGGTGGAGGTTGTGCTGCGCATCAATACGCGCGGAAATGCCGCCTCGGTGTCGGCCGACAATCGCACCTGCGAGATTGAAGATGGGGCTGTTATCCGCATAAAATCGGCTGAAAATGGGGTGTTGCTCGCCGTGCCGCACAATATCTCGTACTTCGACACGTTACGCAATAAGATGATGTGGGGAATTGATGTGAGATAGCGAGATTTTGATTATTATCTTCGATAATTCTGTGTATTTCCCGAAAAAATCGTATATTTGCACCCTATTATGGAGAATAAGATAGGCATACCTACGCACATCGCAATCATTATGGACGGTAACGGTCGCTGGGCAAAGGCGCACGGCAAGGAGCGTTACGAAGGTCATATTGAGGGCGTTGTGTCGGTCAAGGAGGCTATACGCTCGGCCGTGAGAAGGGGTGTTCGATACCTGACGCTCTACGCCTTCTCGACCGAGAATTGGGGCCGCCCCATCGAGGAGGTAGATGCGCTGATGGAGCTCTTCTGCCGCAGTGTCACCAATGAGACCGACGAGTTGGTGGCCGAGGGTGTGCGTGTGAGGATGATAGGTCGCCGCGACCGCTTCTCTGAGCGAGTGCGTGAGCATCTGCTCTCGATTGAGGAGCGTACGGCCGCTGGTGAGAAGCTCACGTTGCTGTTGGCCTTCGACTACTCATCGCGCGAGGAGATAACTCGCGCCGCGAAGTGCATCGCCGAGCGTGTAGCTGCGGGCGAGATTGCCGCCTCGGAGGTATCGGAGCAGATGGTTGCCGAGTCGCTATATACGGCCGGTGTGCCCGACCCCGACCTCGTTATTCGCACAAGTGGCGAGTGTCGCTTGAGCAACTTCCTGCTCTGGCAGGCCTCGTATGCCGAGTTCTATTTTCCGGAGGTTATGTGGCCCGATTTTCGGGCCGATGAGTTCGACCATGCGCTGGAGGTATATGCCTCGCGCAATCGCCGTTTCGGGCTTGTTGCAAAGGAGTAAGATTTTAGAGTTTTGATGAAGATATTTTTTAAGACATATATGCTTGTTGTGGTGCTCGCCTTTGCCGCATTGCTGCTTGTTGCCGAGAGTGCCTCGGCTGGTGAGCGCAAGCGCAAGGCGACTGCATCCAAGGAGAGCCCGCTCGACACGGTGCGCAAGGCGCAGCACAAAATAGACTTCCAGGCTGCGAAGAGCGACTCGTTGGAGTTCGTGTTTCCGAAGGATGCACCATACTTAAGTGAGGCAGACGAGCGACTCTACTACCTGCGCAGCGTCAATATCCATGGCGCGAAGCATATCAACCACGATATGATACGTTCATCGTCGGGCCTTGTGCCGGGCGACTCGATATACCTGCCAAGCTCGTTTATTCAAAATGCAATGAACCGCCTGTGGTCGCAGCGATACTTTGCGGATATTCAGGTAGGTGCAGTTATCGAAGGTGATAATGTGGATTTGGAGGTGACGCTTGTCGAGAGGCCGCGCGTGATGAATTGGGCGATTGTGGGTGTGCCGAAGAGTAAGTCGAAGGACTTGATGGAGGAGCTGAAGCTCAAGCGAGGCCACGAACTCTCGGAGCACGTCATCGACCGCAATACGAAGCTCATCAAGAAGCACTTTGCCGACAAAGGCTTTCTGGATTGTGAGGTGGAGGTGAAGATTGAGAACGACTCGGTGATGAAGCAGGGTGCGAATGTGACCTTCAATGTCATCAAAAATCCGCGAGTGCGAATAGGCGAGATAAACTTCTCGGGCAACAATAACTTCGAGGATAAGCGTCTGCGCCGCACGTTCAAGAAGATACACAAGGTGAGCCCGCTCTTCTGGCAGAATACGAAGTTCAAGGAGGAAGAGTATGCCGAGGATAAGGAGCTCTTGATAGACTTCTACAACTCGAAGGGCTACCGCAATGCCAATATCGTTTCGGACTCGATATATCGCGTGAAGCCGAACCGTCTGGGAATACATATCAACTTGTCGGAGGGAAACAAATACTATATCCGCAATGTGACGTGGATTGGTAACTCGCGCTACGATACCGAGATGTTGCAGCGTCTGCTCTCGGTCAATAAGGGCGATACGTACGATAAGAAGTCGATACACAAGCGACTCGGCGTAGGCAAGGAGCAAAATCCTGACGATATGTCGGTGCAGTCGCTCTACCAGAATGAGGGCTACCTGATGTCGCAAATCGAGCCGGATGAGGTTATCGTAGGTGCCGACTCGCTCGATCTCGAAATCAAGATTTTCGAGGGCAAGCAATTTACCATCAACAATGTGGGTATCTCGGGCAATATGCGCCTCGACGATGAGGTTATACGTCGTGAACTCTACACCCGCCCGGGTGAACTCTATAACCGCTCGCTGCTCATGCAGACCATCCGTACTCTGGCCGGTATGCAGCACTTCAACGAGGAGACACTGATACCCGATATTCAGCCTGTGTCGAATGACCTTGTCGATATAAATTGGCCTCTCGAGGAGAAGGCCTCAGACCAGTTCAATGTGGCGGCAGGTTGGGGCTCCGGTACGTTTGTCGGCTCGATAGGTGTTACGCTCAACAACCTCTCCATTCGCAATTTCTTCAAGAAGGATGCGTGGAAGCCGTATCCGATGGGCCAAAATCAGCGACTCTCGATCTCGGGACAGACCAACGGTACATACTACAAGGCGTTGGCAATCTCGTTCCAGGATCCGTGGCTCGGTGGCCGTAAGCCTAACTCGCTCACCGTGTCGGGACATATCTCGGAGCAGAACGATGCGTACTATATATGGCAGAGTGCAACGTCGTACTTCCGCTCGTATGGTCTGTCGGTCGGTCTGGGTAAGCGTCTGTCGTGGCCCGATCCGTACTTCTCGTTCTATGGCGAACTGGCCTACCAGCGTTACGACTTGAAGGGCTACAACTCGTTCATTATGACCGATGGTGCAGCCAATACGCTCTCACTCCGCCTCGTGCTCGGCCGTAACTCCACCGACCAGCCAATCTATCCGCGTCGCGGCTCGGATATATCGCTCTCGGTGCAGCTCACGCCGCCACACTCGCTCTTCGATGGCAAGGATTACTCGAATAGGGCGATGTCTGACCACGAGCGTTACAAGTGGATCGAATTCCACAAGTGGCAGTTCAAGGCGCAGTGGTTCCAGTCACTCACGCCTGACCAGAAGCTTGTGCTGATGGCCAAGGCGGAGATGGGATTCCTCGGCCACTACAACAAGAATAAGATATCGCCATTCGAGCGTTTCCAGGTCGGTGGCGACGGAATGTCGGGATATAATATATATGGTGTCGATATCATCGCACTGCGCGGTTACGAGGATGGTGACCTCGACCCTGTGGGCGAGTCCTACTCGATGGCCTACAACAAATATACGGTCGAGCTGCGCTACCCGGTAATCCTCAAGCCGTCGTCGCAAATCTATGTGCTGGGCTTCCTCGAGGCGGGTAACGGCTTCTCGTCGTGGCGCGAGTTCTCGCCGTTCAAGGTCAAGCGTTCGGCGGGTGTCGGTGTGCGCCTCTATCTGCCTATCGTCGGTATGCTCGGTATCGACTGGGGTTGGGGCTTCGACCCTCCTGCCGGCTCTACGCGACGCAGTGGCAGCCAGTTCCACTTCGTTATTGGTCAGAACTTCTAACGGTTTTGGCAGTATATTTGAGAAAATTGATGTTGAACAAAAAAGAGATAGCGATTATGAAACGATCTATTGTGACACTCCTGCTTGCCGTGGTTGCGTGCGGAGTGGTGTCGGCACAGAAGTTCTTTGTTATCGACAGCGAGAAGGTTTTCAAGTCGGTTGCGGCCTACAATGAGGCTATGGCCTCGCTCGAGAACCTCTCGAAGGAGTATCAGCAGACCGTCGAGGCGAAGTATCAGCAGGTGGAGACGCTCTATAACCAATATCAGGCACAGAAGGCTTCGCTTTCGGCCGAGGCACGTCAGAGTGCCGAGCGCACGATTCTCGCGCAGGAGCAGGAGGCGCAGCAGTTACAACAGTCACTCTTCGGCACCGAGGGGCAGCTTATGAAACGCCGTAAGGAGCTTATCGAGCCGGTGCAGAAGCGAGTCTTTGCTGCCATCGAGAAGTTTGCCAAGCAGGGCGGCTACGACTTGGTGCTCGACAAGGCCTCGAATACTACAATGCTCTACTCGTCGCAGGCTGTGGATCACACGCAGCAGATTATTGAGATGCTTAAATAATTACCAATAAAAATAGAAAAACAAGATGAAAAAACTGATTAAACTGACCCTTCTCATCGCACTGACGATGAGCGTATCGGAGCTCTATGCCCAGAAGTTTGCCCGCGTGAATACGCAGGAGTTGTTCGCCCTTATGCCTGAAACGGCCGAGATGCAGAAGAACCTCGAGGCTTTCGGCAAGGATCTTAACGAGCAGCTCGAGCAGATTCAGGTGGAGTTCAACAATAAGGCTGCCGATTTCGAGAAGAATCAGGCTACGATGGCCGCCTCGGTTAAGCAGATGAAGCAGCAGGAGTTGCAGCAGTTGCAGAGCCGCTATATGGAGTTCCAGCGTATCGCGCAGGAGGATTTCCAGAAGAAGCAAGCCGAGCTCGCCGAGCCTATCGACAAGAAGTTGAAGGATGCAATCGCCAAGGTTGCCAAGGCTGCGGGCTACCACGGAGTGTTCGACTCGGCAATGCCTGCGCTCGTCTATTTCGATGCTACGCATATGGTTGATATCGCTGCAGCGGTGAAGAAGGAGCTCGGTATCGCCGAGAGCGCTACGCCGGCCAAATAGTCGGGTGCCTAAAATAGCAAAAAAATAGATTGTCAAGACCTTGACAATCTATTTTTTTTGTGCCCAGAATAGGAGTCGAACCTACACGTCTCTCGACACTCGCACCTGAAACGAGCGCGTCTACCATTTCGCCATCTGGGCATCGTTGCGGATGCAAAGGTAATAAAAAAATATGAATAACCTACAATTATGCGAAAATAATTTTCGAAATTGTGCCTCTGCCTCTGCCTCTGCGAATATCTCCTCGCTCCGCTATTTGAAGAACTTATTGAGCACCTTCGCCAGGCGGTAGCCAGCCTTCTGCGCTTGCGACTCGGCCAGCGGGTAGCCCCACGCCATAAACTCGTCGCCGAGCTTGTCGCCGCGCTTCACCTTGTGAATCGTCGGGCGAACGACGCGACCCGACTCCTCGAGCCAATCCTCTACCCATCCGCGCGTGATGCGCTTGGCTTTGCCTTTCGGCAGTGTGTCGAGCTTCGCGGCGTAGTCCTGATATTTCCATCCGCGGTGGCTGCGAGTCAGCGCGGCGGTGTCCCATATGCTGTGCATCGTGGTCTTCTTGCCGTAGAGTCTCACGGGGAACTTACCCTGATTCTCGAAGTCGGTGAAGCGAATGTGTGCCGGGCAGTGCATATCGCCCACCATATGAACTATGCACTTTATGGCGAACAGCACCACCGAGTCGCTCATCTTCTCGCGCTGCTTGAACACACGCTCGAACTCCAGCAGGCCGGTCACCGCGTCGCGGCCGTTGCGATGCTTGTCGCGTATCTCCTGCGACGTGCGACACTTGTCATCTACTATCGAGGCGTGCCAACCGCGCATCGCCTTCTTGACGTGCTCGGGGTTCTTCTTCGAGTCCATCCAGGTCGAGTAGTCGGCCAGCGGTGTGCCACCCGTGTATCGCTCAATGTTTGCTTTGGCCTTTGGAGTGAGGTTGCGCTCGGCAATTTCTGCCACCGTGCGGTGCGCAAAGCCGCCCCACGCCCACGCCTGGCCCATCGTAAAGAGCACCAATAGCGCCGTAAGAAATCTCTGTTTTCTCATATTATCAGTCGTTGTTTGTTGGTTATACTACGCAAAGGTACCACTATTTGTCAGCATTACAAGGCGTGTTATCTATTTTTTTTGCCCGCGAGATGGTTAAGTAACGAAAAAAATTACTACCTTTGACTAAATAAACACAACACTAAACCTAAAATATAATTTGACCATGGATGTAGATATTGTAAAAAAGGCGTTTGCTGACCACTTCGAGGGCCAGTGTGCAGTGTATGCCTCGCCGGGTCGTATCAACCTTATCGGCGAGCACACGGACTACAACGGCGGATTCGTATTCCCGGGAGCGGTGGATTGCGGTATCGTGGCGGCTATCCTGCCTAACGGGCTTGACAAGGTGCGCGCATACTCGGTGGATATGAACGAGTCGGCCGAGTTTGGCCTTAAGGAGGAGGACGCTCCGCAGCAGGGCTGGGCCAAGTATATCTTCGGCGTATGCCGCGAGATGGCAAAACTCGGCGTTGAGGTCAAGGGCTTCGACTGCGCCTTTGCGGGTGATGTGCCGCTCGGAGCGGGTATGTCGTCGTCGGCAGCCTTGGAGAGCACCTTCGCTTACGCCATCAACGACCTCTTTGCCGGCAACAAGATTGACAAGTTTGCGCTTGCGAAGGTGGGCCAGATGACCGAGCACCACTACGTCGGTGTGAATTGCGGTATTATGGATCAGTTCGCTTCGGTATTCGGTAAGAAGGGCAACCTTATGCGCCTCGATTGTCGCTCGATGGAGTTCGAGTACTTCCCATTCGACCCGCAGGGTTACAAGCTCCTCTTGGTGAACTCGGTGGTTAAGCACGAGTTGGTTGATTCGCCATACAACAAGCGCCGTGAGTCGTGCGAGCGCGTAGCCAAGGCACTCGGTGTGGAGACCTTGCGCGATGCGGAGGCCGAGGACCTGGAGCGCATCAAGGACGAAATCTCGGAGGAGGACTACAAGCGTGCCAAGTACGTCATCGGCGAGAAGCAGCGTGTGCTCGACGTGTGCGACGCTCTCATCAAAGGTGACTATGAGACCGTAGGTGCGCGTATGTACCAGACGCACTGGGGTATGTCGAAGGACTATGAGGTGTCGTGCGAGGAGCTCGACTTCCTGGCCGAGCTGGCCGAGAAGTGCGGCGTAACGGGTGCGCGCATTATGGGTGGCGGCTTCGGTGGCTGCACCATCAACCTCGTTAAGGAGGAGCTCTACGACGACTTTGTGTCTGCCGCCAAGCGCGAGTTTGCCGCCAAGTACGGCCACGAGCCGAAGATTTATGATGTTGTTATCTCGGACGGTGCCCGCCGCCTCGAGTAGCTGTGATATTGACCTGCTCGGCCTGATACGTCGGGCAGGTTGCTACCCCCACAAGTTGCGCCCAAACCTATTATGAGAGTATCCCTCGTTATATCTACCTACAATTGGCCGGCGGCTTTGTCGCTGTGTCTGCAAAGTGTTATGCGGCAGAGCCGTATGCCCGACGAAGTCGTTATCGCCGATGATGGCTCGCGGAGCGATACGCGCGAGCTTATCGAACAGGTTGCGGCAAAATTTCCTGTGCCGTTGCGTCACATTTGGCACGAGGACGAGGGTTTCCGCCTGACGGTTATCCGCAACAAGGCGATGGCTGCCGCTACGGGCGACTATATCATTCAGATTGATGGTGATTTGCTGCTGCATCGCGACTTTGTGAAGGAGCATCTGATGCGTGCTGAGCGTGGATACTACCTTGTCGGCAGTCGTGTAATCCTCGGCGAGGAGCTGTCGCGGAGCATCCTCGAGCGTGGCACCTCGGGCAAGATATTCTTCTGGTCACGCGGCCTGCGCAACCGCCTCAACTCGTTGCATATCGCCTTGCTCTCGCTGCTCTTTAGGACCAAGCGCGTGTTGGCGCGAGGTTGCAATATGAGCTTCTGGCGCGACGATATTGTGGCCGTAAATGGTTACAACGAGTCGATGACGGGCTGGGGCTCGGAGGATGCCGAGATGGCGATACGTCTGCACAACAGTGGCGTGAAGTCGCGCCCACTGAAGTTCGCCGGCATAGTATATCACCTATTTCACAACGAGCGCGAGCGCGATAGCGCATCGGCCAACTTCGCTATACAGCAGCAGACCCAGCGCGAGCACCTGACGCGCTGCGAGAACGGAATCTCGAAATACTTATAGCTTGATTATCGTGCGCCAAAAGCGATACATCTTCGGCTTCGTCCAGCTGTGACAGCCGAAGGGTAACTTGTTGCCCATCAGTCGGTAGCAGTAGCGCGGATTAGTATCGAATGCAAAGGCGAGAGCCTCCCTTTCAGTCGGGTATCGGAACTCGCTTGGCATGGTAGCCCAAAAGACATCCTCGTTGTAGATATGGTGGCGGTGCGAGAGGAACTCTTCGATGATGGCGGCGTACTTCGTGCAGGCGTTACGGCACGACTCTACGCGGCGCAGTGATAGGCCTCCGTTGCCCACCTTGCCGTAGAGCAGCTGCCGGTCGGTCGGGCCGCATAGGCGGCGGCGCAGGGCCATAAACTGCTTGATGAGCGGCAAATCGTATATCGCGCGGCGCACCCACGGCGCACCTACATAGTCGTAGCCCTTCGCGCACCACTCGGATAGCTCGTCGCGGAATATCCATGCGTCGGTCTGGCAGATGAGTATATACTCACAGTCGTCGAACAGCTCGTAGAAGGCGGCCGACAGGCACATACGGTTGTATCCCGCAATGCCGTTGGCGCGCCCAAGCCACTCGGCGCTTACACCTAAGGTTTCGAGCGACGGGTATTCGGTCGTGAAGCCCGACATATCCATCTCCTTGGGGTGTAGCAGTACGATAGGGTAGCGCGACAACATCTTCGCGCTCTGCGCCAACGATGCCTGCTCCAACTTGTCGAGTGGGCGATAGATTGGGATTACTACCTTTACGAGTGTCGGTTTCATGCTCTATTGGCTATGTGCGCGGCGTGCCGCACGGAGTTTGTACTTGTGGTATTGGAACAAGAGTCGCCACGCACCGATGCGCCAAGGATGGCGACGCAGATAGTCGATAACCTCGCTGTGGCCACACACATCGAAGAGCCCCTTCTGCATCAGGATGCGCATCGCTTCGGCCTCGCCCTCACGCTCGGCACGCTCGCGCTCCGTCGCCGAAGCCTCGAAGGCGTAGAGCGGAAGTCGTTCGCGCCACTTGTCGTGCAGCTGCTCCATCGCTTCGTACCATCCGGCCGAGTAGGCGCCTGTCGAGAAGTGCTCGATGAGCACCGTGTGGCAGACGTAGTTCGCAAGGCCTTCGGATGCGGCCGCTATGGTTATATCGAGGTCGTAGCAATGGAATCCCGTCAGGCGTTGCTCGTCGAAGCCCACGCGCTGCCATACGCGGCGGTGCATGCAGAGGGCCATTCCGTCGAGTGTCACTACGCGCGAAAACTCTTCGCCAAGCGGATTAACGCGCTTCGGGTGGTCGCCTCCGCGCATATACTGAACGTAGTTGCAACGCATATATCGCTTGGCCGTGTTCCACGCCGTCGTGCGGCGCAACTTCACGGTGCTGCCGGCGAAGCCTATCACGCCACACTGCTCTTCGGCAGCCTTTGCGGCGATGATGGTGCCCCATCCTTCGGTCAGAAACTCGATATCCTCATGCAGGAAGCAGAGCGTGTCGTAGCGGGCTTGCGCTGCCGCCTCGTTATATACGCGGCAGATCCCCTTGTTCGTACCGCGATTATCCACGACAATCATCTCGAAGGGTACGCCGGCCGTAGCTTCGACATTCTTGCGAAGCGAGGCGGCCTTTTGTGGATCAATCGAGCAGACGATTATCGAGAGCATAGCGGTCGATGACGGGTGTTAGATGTGGCGGTCGATGACGGCCGATATGCGGTCGAATACTTCGTCGATGGTGCCGAGGCTCGGCACGGCTTCGTACTTACCTTGTGCCTTATAGTAGTCGGCCACAACGGCTGTCTGTGCGTTATAGACCTCGATGCGGTTACGGATAACATCCTCCGACGCGTCGTCGGCGCGGCCCGAGACTTTGCCGCGCAGCAATATGCGCTTCACAAGCTCCTCCTCGGGCACGTCCATATATATCATCAGGCTTACCGATTCGCCCATCTCGGCGAGCAGTTTGTCGAATGCCTCGGCCTGTGCCGTGGTGCGAGGGAAGCCGTCGAAGATGGTTCCGCGGGCATCGCTATGCTCGGCCATATACTTTCTGATCATATCGACAACGAGTGAGTCGGGAGCAAGCTCGCCGCGCTCGATGCAGGCCTTCATCTGTAACCCGAGAGGGCTCTCGGAGGCTATTTCGTTACGGATAATCTCGCCCGTCGAGATGTGGTTGAGCGAGTACTTCTTCTCCAAAAGCTCGGACTGCGTTCCTTTGCCGCAGCCGGGAGCTCCAAATAATACGATATTGTACATCTTTCGTGTGAATGAAAATCTGCGCAAAGATAACGATTTTCGAAGAAACGACAAGAGAAAAATGTAGATAGTTTGGTGAGATTCTCACATTTTATTGCTATCTTTGTCAAAAATTGAATAGTATGGCAGAGAAGCAGAAAAAACGTACCGAGATTGCCGAGTTGGGAGAGTTCGGCCTGATTGATAAACTGACGGCTTTTGCCAAGCCGTCGCGTAAGACAACCCTCTGCGGCGTGGGCGACGATGCGGCGGTTATCGAGGCCTCGCGCGATACGGCTATTGTCGTATCGACCGACTCGATGCTCGAGGGCGTGGATTTCGACCTTACATACTTCCCACCCAAGCACCTCGGCTACAAGGCCGTGACCAAGGGTATCAGCGATATCGTGGCAATGAACGCTACGCCCGAGCAGGTGACGCTTGCTCTCGGCATATCGTCGAAGTTGTCGGTCGAGTTTCTGACCGACTTCTATGCGGGTGTCGAGTTTGCGTGCCGCGAGGCGAATATTGATTTGGTGGGTGGCGATACGTCGGCTTCGCTGACGGGCTTCATCATAAACATAACGGCCGTGGGGCGCGCCAAACGCCGCAATGTGGTCTATCGCAGCGGTGCCAAGCCTAACGACCTGATATGTATCACGGGTAATCTCGGTGCTGCGTATATGGGATTGCAACTACTCGAGCGTGAGCGTTATGTGCTCTCCGACGTGAAGCACCAGCAACCAAAGTTCGAGGGCTACGAGTATCTGCTCGAGCGATATCTCAAGCCGCGTGCCCGTTATGATATCATCGAGTCGCTCGCGGAGGAGAAGGTTGTGCCTACCTCGATGATTGATATTACGGATGGCCTGGCCTCCGACGTGTTGCAGATATGCAAGTCGTCGAAGTGTGGTGCCCGCATCTATCTTGACCGTATGCCGTTTGCCAAGCAGACCTCCGAGTTGGCCGAGGAGATGAATACCGACCCCGTGGTGGCGGCTCTCAATGGTGGTGAGGACTACGAGCTGCTCTTCACGCTGCCGCTCGAAGCACGCGATAAGATTGCCGCGCTCGGCTGTATAGATGTCATAGGCCACATTACGGCCGAGTCGGCCGGAGCAGTGCTGGTCACTCCCGATGGCTCGGAGATAGCACTGCGAGCGCAGGGCTTCCGTTAGACTGCACGAAATCAACGATTTATAAACTCAATAAACCTCAAATCAGAGTATGACAAATCAACCTCTTCGCGAAAAGATACTCTCGGCCATCGTCGAGAAATCGAACCTCAAACAGCGCGTCTTTGATAACACCTTCTCGGTGTTCAACGAGCTGAAAGATACGTTGCTCGAAATGGCATCGGAGATTGACGATGCCCTCGATGGTCGTCTCGACCGCCGTGTGCGTATCGAGTATCGCGACCGCGGCAAGTTCGAGGCGCAGTTGCAGATAGCCTCCGATATCCTGATATTCCGTATGCACACCGATGTCTTTGAGTTCGACTCGAACCACCTCGTGTGGCAAAACGAGTATGTGCAGAGCAATCGCGCCAACTCCTACTGCGGAATTATCGACATTTACGACTTCCTCTCCGACTCCTTCAAGTTTAACCGCTCGGCCGACGAGGGCTACCTCATAGGGCGTATCTTCATCAACCGTGAGCGTATGTTCTTTGTCGAGGGCAAGCGTCAAACCTCGATGCGCGTGATGAACTTCGGCCGCGAGCCACTTTCGCGCGAGGCCCTTATCGTGGTGTTGGAGACAGCTCTCAACTATGCCCTCAACTTCGACCTGCTCACGCCGCCTTACGAAGAGAACAAGCGCGTGACGGTCGAGCAGTTCAATACGAAGATGGATAATTCGAAGTTCGTGACGGGCAAACGTCTTGATTATGAGTTTAATGTCGATGATATTTAGCCGACTGCGATGGCTGTTGGCCGTTGCGGCGATTGTTGTAGCGGAAGTTGCGCAGGCGGCCGATGAGTATGCCGACGTATTGCACACGCGAAATGCCAATCGGGGTATTGCGATGTTGCGCTCGATGGCCGACGGATGTCACTACACCACCTGCGAGGGAAACTCGATATATCGCCACTCCTATGCGCGGCGTGGTGAGAAAGAGCGGCTGCTTGCGGTCGATTTTAAGGTTGCCGACTACACCTTTTCGCCCGACGAGCAGCGCGTGTTGCTCTCGGATGCCGCCTCCGTGAAGCCTATCTATCGCCACTCGGCTACGGCCGACTATTGGCTTGCGGATGTGAAGGGTGCGGCCGAGTGTGTGCTGCGCGGAGTGCGCGACGTGAGCTTTACGCCCGATGGTCGCAGGCTCCTCTATGCCAAGGAGAATAACCTATATATCTATGATATATCGTCGCGCAGTGAGAGTGCTATTACGCAGGATGGTCGCTGGAACGAGGTAATCAACGGAACAAGCGATTGGGTGTATGAGGAGGAGTACGGCTTCACGCGAGCCTATGCTATCTCGCCCGATGGAGGGCAGGTGGCCTATCTGCGCTTCGATGAGCGGCGTGTGCCACTTTTCGAGATGATGCGCTACGACAACTCGCTCTACAACAAGGCCTACACCTTCAAATACCCGAAGGCGGGCGACAAAAACTCGAAGGTCGAATTGTGGCTCTATGACCTTGCTGCGCAGAGTGGCCGTAAGGTCGATACGGGAGAGTGTGACGACCAATATATCTTCAACCTCGGTTGGACACCCGCGGGCGAACTCTACTTCTACCGCGTAAATCGGCTGCAAAACCACTTCGAGGTGCTCCTGTTGCGGCGTGACGGTACGCAGCGTGTCATCTATGATGAACGCTCGCCACGCTACGTCGAGCGACCAAACGGCTCGACCATCAGCTTTGTGGATGGCGAGCGATTTGTCGTGCGCGAGGAGACCACAACGGGGTATATGCACCTCTATCTGCATTCGGTGTCGAAGGGGAGAATACGCCCTCTGACGGCCGGTAAGTGGGAGGTGGCGCAGGTGGTGGCCGTAACGCCGAAGAGCGTATATTTGCTCTCGACCGAGCGGTCGCCTCTCAACCGCGACCTTGTAGTGTGTGACTACCGCGGTCGCTGCCGCCGACTCACCTCGCAACCGGGCTTCTACTCGGTGCAGCCGTCGTGCGGTGCGAAGTTCTATGTGCAGAGTTTCACGAATGTCGATACGCCGAATGTCATCACCGTGCATCGTGCCGATGGCTCGGTAGTCGATACGCTGGCCGATAGACGTGCCGACGTGGCCGCTACGGGCCGCTGGGCTCGCAAGGAGTTCCGTCAGTTTACGACCGAGCGTGGCGATACGCTCAACTACTATGTGCAGCTGCCCGAGGACTTCGATGCCTCGAAGAGATACCCCGTGCTGTTGACGCAGTACTCGGGCCCGGGTTCGCAGTCAGTGCGTAACCGTTGGTCGCTCGATTGGGAGGATGCCATGGTGCGCAAAGGGTATATTGTGGCCTGCTGCGATGGTCGTGGCACGGGCTTCCGTGGCGAGGCCTTCAAGAAGGTGACCTATGCCGACCTCGGCCGCAAGGAGGTGGAGGATCAACTCTCCTTTGCTCGCTATTTAGTCTCGCAGAGTTGGGTTGATGCCGAGCGTATAGGTATCTACGGTTGGTCGTATGGCGGCTTTATGGCGCTCAATTGCGCTCTGCACGGCGAGGGCCTGTTCCGTATGGCAATCGCTGTCGCGCCGGTCACTTCGTGGCGGTATTACGATACGATTTACACCGAGATATACAATGGCCTGCCGCAGGATAACCCCAAGGGTTATGACGACAATTCGCCGCTGTACCACGCTGCGAAGCTCTCGCCTCGCACGCGCTTGCTGATAATCCACGGCACGGCGGACGACAATGTCCATTTTCAGAACTCGATGGAGATGTGCCGCCGGCTCAACGAGGCGGGCAAGCAGTACGATATGATGGTCTATCCCGACCAAAATCACTCTATGCGCCCCTCGGCAACGTCACTCGTGCGTCAAAAGATGATTGACTATACAACCAAAAACTTATAAGACCATGAAACGAATCATTGTAGCTTTTGTTGCGCTTGCAACTCTGCTCGGTGTGCAGCCGCTCTCGGCAGCCGAGAAACGGCAGTTTAAGTATGTCGATGCCACGACGCTCACGATTGTAAATCGTGCGCAGGAGGGCGGCTTCCTGCTCAACCGCATCGAGACGGAGAAGTATCCGCAACTACCCGGGCCGTCGATGCGTGCTCTGCGTATGTCCACGGGTTTGGCGGTGGTGTTCCGCACTAACAGCCGCGTGGTAAGTGCTCGTTGGACCAACGTGCCGCGCCGCTATGGTAATAATATGACTCCGATTCTCCAGCGAGGCCTTGATCTCTATGTCGATGTTGAGGGGCGTTGGGTATTTGCCGGCGTGGGGCGCCCGAGCTCGCGCGAGGATGTTACCAAACACTCCTATACGATAGTCGATAATATGGCCGAGGGCGAGCATCTGTGCCTGCTCTATCTGCCTATGTGGTCGGAGCTTACGAGCCTCGAAATAGGTGTCGAGGAGGGCGCTTCGATAGTTGCTGCGCCGTCGCCATTCAAGCATAAGGTGGTGGTTGTCGGCTCGTCGATTACGCACGGCGCTTCGGCTACGCGCTCGGGTATGTGTTATGTGTCGCGTCTGAACCGCTCGCTCGGTGTCGATATGCCGAATATAGGTATCAGCGGTCGTTGCAAGCTTGATGATTATTTCGCAGATATCATCTGCGATACAAAGGCCGACGCCTTCCTGTTCGACGCCTTCTCGAACCCTACGGCCGAGCAGATTGACGAGCGACTCTACGGTTTTGTAGCCAAGATTCGCAAGGCGCACCCCGAGACCCCACTCATCTTTATGCAGACAGGTGCACGCGAGACGGGAAACCTCGACCTTGTTCGTCATGAGCGGTCAACCACAGTGCGTGAGGCGGCGGCGCGCGGAATGGCCAAGGTGTGCAAGGATTTCAAGAACGTCTATTTCATCAATCCGGGCCTCGATACGGGTGCCGATCAGGATGGTACGATAGACGGCGCACACCCTTCGGACCTCGGCTTCGATCGTGCGCTGAAAATCGTCGAGCCAAAAATTCGTAAAATTCTAAAAAAGCATGGTATAAAATAGTCTAATACATATATTGTTATGAAGAGAGTAATTGTAGTTGCGGCACTCGTTCTTGTCGCTGTTGCGAGTTATGCAGCCCCCAAGGTATCGCGAAAGTATGTCGATGCCTCGACACTGACCGTAATCAACAAGGCACAGCCGGGTGGTGGTGCTTTTGAGCGTCTTGACGTGGCGCGCTATACGCTGACGGATGGTGCAGATAAGGTCTTTCGCCAATCGACAGGTCTGGCTGTCGTATTCCGTACCAATAGCAGCTCTATTTCGGCCCGCTGGACCACCGACTATCGCACCCCGCGACCTATCACGACCGATGTCTTTGAGGATGGTCTTGATCTCTTTATTCGCCACGAAGGCGAATGGGTATTTGCAGGCATTGCCCGTCCGGTGCTCAAAGGCGATAGGTATGAGTTTGTGATTGTCAAGCATCTGCCTGAGGGCGAGAAGGAGTGTATGCTCTATATGCCGATGTATTCGCGCGTCAGCTCGCTCGAGATAGGCATTGATAGAGATGCTGCAATCGAGGCTGCGTCATCGCCCTTCAAACATAAGGTGGTGTTTGTAGGCTCGTCGCTCACGCATGGTGCTGCCGCTTCGCGTCCGGGCATGAGCTATGTTGCGCGTGTTGGCCGAATCATAAATGCCGAAACGCCTAATTTCGGCCATAATGGTCAGTGCCGTTTCCAGCAACATTTTGTCGATATCGTCTGCAATACGGAGGCTGATGCCTTTGTCTTTGACGCCTTCTCGAACCCGACGGGCAAGGCTATCGAGGAGAATCTCTACGATTTTGTGCGTAAAATTCGTACCAAGCACAAGGATACGCCACTCATCTTTTTGCAGACCATCAAGCGTGACAACGGCATCTTCGATGCAAAGGGCCGAGCCAATAATGACTATCGACTCAGAGCAGCCACGCAGGGTATGGCCCGCGTATGCAAGGACTTTAGAAATGTATATTTCATAAATCCGGCCTTTGATGTAGGCGATGACCATACGGGTACCATCGATGGCTTGCATCTGAACGATATAGGCGTGGAGCGCATGTTGAAGGTCGTAGGTCCACGCCTCAAGAGTATTCTCAAAAAACACGGAATAAAGTAACTATTAACCAATAACCAACTATGAAAAAAATTATTGCTATCGCAGTGTCGTTGCTCGTTGTGGCAACCGCTGTCGCTGCTCCGAAGAACACGAAAATGAAGTATGTCGATGCCTCGACACTTACGATTATCAACAAGGTGCACAATGCCGGCAAGCCGCTTGCACGCCTCGATGTCGAGCGTTATAAGCTCACGAAGAGTGCGATAAATGCATTCAGCCAATCGACGGGCCTGGCCGTAGTGTTCCGCACCAACAGTAAGAACATCTCGGCACATTGGGTTACCGATGCGCGTTACATGGGCACCAACTCGTCGGCCACCTTCCAGCGTGGTCTCGATATCTTCATCCGCCACAATGGCGAGTGGGTATTTGCAGGTGTGGGCCGTCCGAAGTCCAACCCGAGAGTTGGCGAGCATGAGTTTACTCTCGTACGTCGTATGGATGAGGGCGAGAAGGAGTGTATGGTCTATCTGCCTATGTTCTCGCGTGTTGAGTCACTCTCGATAGGTGTCGATAAGGATGCTACGATTGAGGCCCTGCCGTCGCCTTTCAAGCATAAGATTGTGTTTGTCGGCTCATCGATTACACACGGAGCCTCGGCCGGTCGTCCGGGTGCTTCGTATGTGGCCGCTCTGGGCCGTGCCCTCAATGCCGAGACGCCAAACCTCGGTCATAGCGGTCAGTGCAAGCTTCAGCAGCACTTCGTCGATATCGTATGCGACACGGAGGCCGATGCTTTCGTCTTCGATACTTTCTCCAACTCGACGGACAAGATTATCGACGCACGTCTCTACGACTTTGTGAAGGATATCCGTGCCAAGCATAAGGATACGCCGCTTATCTTCTTGCAGACTATCAAGCGCGATATCGGCTTCTTCGACCTCGGTGCACGCAAGCGTAACGACGACCAGCGTGCTGCGGCCGAGCGAGGTATGGCCAAGGTGATGGCAGATTTCAAGGGGGTATATTTCCTCAATCCGGGCCTCATTTTGGGCGATGACCATGCGGGTACTATCGATGGTACGCACCTGAACGACCTCGGAGTCTATCGCACGGTGCAGTATCTCACCCCGAAGATCAAGAAGATTCTCAAGAAGCACGGCATTAAATAGTAGGTAGCATGAAGCGATTACTGATTCTCTTGGCGGTGGTGGCCGGTGTGCTGACCGCCTCGGCACGCGAGCACTACAACGTGCGCGACTTTGGTGCCAAGGGTAATGGCAAGAGCAACTCTACGGAGGCCATCAATAAGGCTATTACGCACTGCAACGAGCAGGGTGGCGGCGTGGTGGTAGTGCCCGAAGGCCGCTACCTTTCGGGGACCATTCACCTGAAGAGCAATGTCGAGTTGCGCCTCGAAAAGGGTGCAGTGCTGATGGGTGTCGAAGACCCGAAGCAATATACGGGCTACGTCTGCCGACGTGAGGGCTTCGAGAAGTACAAGGTGGCCTATGCCGAGTATTGGAACCATACGTTTATTCTCGGTGTCGGGTGCCGCAACGTCGCCATCACGGGCGATGGAGTGATTGATGGCCGCCACATCTACGACCCCGAGGGCGAGGCTCACTTCCGCGGGCCGCACGCAGTGCTGTTTGCCGAGTGTGACGGCGTGACGTTGCGAGGTGTGCATATCACTCGCGCTTCGAACTACGCGGTTATGGCCTATGAACTCGAAAATGCGGTTATCGAGAATGTGAAGATTACCGAGGGTTGCGACGCAGTGCATATCCGCGGTGCGAAGAACCTCGCCATCCGCGATTGCTCATTTGAGACGGGTGACGACTGCATCGCCGGTGGCTATTGGGAGAATGCGGTTATCTCGCGTTGCTACCTGAACTCCACCTGCAACGGCATACGCATACTCTTCCCCGTTACGAACTGCGAGATTGCGCACTGTCGTATCGAGGGCCCGGGCCACTATGTGCAGCGACATCTCGCCAAACTTACGGGTCGTATGTTGGCCGCCGTCATTGTTCAGCCGGGTGCGTGGTGGCCGGCCGTGGGGCCTGTGAAGAATCTCTATCTGCACGACCTCGAGATCGACAACTTAAAGTGTGCCTTTGCCTGCGACCTGAAGATGAACACTTGGTCGGAGGGTATCCGCTTGGAGCGCATCAAGGCTACGCGCATCTACGACTCGGCGTTGCAGATTGAGGCGTGGCGCGGCGGCATTCACGAGGATGTCGTGCTGCGCGACGTGAGTGTCGAGTATGTGGGGCGCACGGACGACAAGGCTCGCAATGCTGTGTTGAAAACCCCTCGCCGCGAGGCTCGCGTAGTGCCGTATTGGGCGCTTTTCGTACGCAATATCCGCAACCTCACGCTCGAGAATCTCAACTTCACCTATACGGGCGAGGAGTGCCGCTCGGCTATCGGCATCCACAATGTCTTTAACCTGACGCAGCAGGGTGTCGAGGCGCAGAGTGTCGAGGGTTGTCCGACTATCCACGCCGAGGAGTGTCCTCTGGTTCCCGAGTCGCAGACCAAGAATTACGTTCCGGGCGTATCGCCCAAGAGGTAGGTGACTACCATACGCATCTCTCTTCGAAAAGAGGATGTGCCCCGGTATCGATGGGCGCATCCTCTTTGGTTTACATAGGTGTAAAGTTGCATTTTTACGAAATTTTTCATATCTTTGTCGAAACAGGGTTGTATGCCCCTCTGAGGCCGATTTTTCGTGGGGAGGGGTAGGTACTTCTCTAAAAATTGGCATTTTTTTGTTTTATAATGTAAAACAGAGTAAAATTTTTACAAAAAAATACACAACCAAATCAAAATCCTAAACAAGATGAAAAAAATTGCTAAACTAGCGTTGTTGTTCGCTGCCGTCGGCCTTGCCGCCTGTACGAATGACACGACGGAGGATCTGGTGACATCGCCGGACTTCGTGGGGGGGGGGTAGTGTCAAGACTCTCTCCATTGCTCTCGACACCGATACGAAGGTGGCGTTGGGCGAGAAGACA
>JAFVRC010000011.1 GCA_017504485.1 Alistipes sp.
AATCACGGTTGATGCCGTAAATGCCGAGGCCAACCTCGACCTCGGAGGCATCGTAGGATATGCGCTGTGCAATATTACCAACTGCGATAACCATGGTGCTGTGACATTCGCGACCACGACGCTCAATGATGTTCGCGTCGGCGGCGTTGTCGGCTTCCTCCGCTCGAAGGATGGTTCGCACTACGACATTGCCGGGTGTGACAACGCGGCCAACATTACCGTATCGAAATCTGCTACGCTTGACCTGCTAACGATGGGCGGCATTGCCGGCTCGGAGTCGTTCCATTCGGTGGTAGTCGATAGCGCGATTGTCGGCGACCAGACCTACACCTTCGACACCTGCTCGAATACGGGTAACCTCTCCTTCTACGGCACCATCTCGGCTACGGGTGAGCGTCTTCTCATAGGCGGTATCACGGGCCGTGCATACGGCAACTATAAGAGCTGTTCGAATGGTGTGAAGGACAATACGGAAAAGGGCGCAATCTACCTCACGGGCAAGACGCTGCATCTCGATGATTCGACAAACAACTCGTTGAATATAGCCGGCATATTCGCTGTTAATGATGGTAATACGGATGTGTATTCACACGTCGAGGATTGTGTGAACTACGCCCCTATCAGCAGTATCAACCTCGAGAATACCGCAGTCTATGGAGAAGCGGGTACTGTACATGCTATCCGCGTTGCCGGTCTTGTGGGTGCTCGTCGAAACGGCAACCGCACCACAAATCAATCCACCTTCCGCAACCTGACAAACTACGGCAAGATTACGTTCGTCAATAACAACCCCTGTGAGTTCTGTATCGGTGGTGTAGCCGGTTTTTCGCAGGTATGGTCATACGATATCGTAAACCATGGAGATATCGACATAACGAACTCGAATAGTAAAGCTGCATTTGTCGGAGGTATATATGGTTATGATAACGTCTGCCCACCGGAGAATGTAGATAACTTTGGCGACATTAAATTCCAAGGCGTTGCCGGCACGACGACAGCTAACGGCATTATCTATATTGGCGGTCTTATCAGTTACTCGACGTGGCCGGTAAATAGGCATTCGCGCAACGAGGGCAACATCACGTTAAATAATGTCACGACAACCACTACTCTCTATGTTGCCGGCAACATCAGCTACAAGACGGGTACAGGCCGTCTGCCAAAACCGGAGAATGCGGGTAACATCACTATTCGCAACTCGAAGTGCGTCACGGCCGTTATCGCAGGTATCGTGGGCGACTGCCAATCGGGCATCGCAGGCGATGTCAATATATATGACGGCACATCGGACTATGTGGCCAACAGCGGAACAATCGACGTCGAACTCGAGGCTACGGGCAACTACTACCTCGCAGGCGGTATCGCCTACTGCGACGGTATCTCATCATACGGCGTGAAGAACACGGGCAAGATTATCTCGAACGCGACGGTGACGGGTGAGTCACGAGTTAGCGGCATCTTGGGCTACTTGCTGCGACACTCGACGCAGTACACGCATGAGAAGCTTATCAACGAGAGCGACATCGAGGTAACGGGTAGCTACGGCGCAGGTTTGCGTGTTGGTGGCTGTGTAGCTCATTCGCAGGCAACAAAAAGCACGGCTTACTCGCAGAAGATGAACTACTTGCGCAACAGCGGTGATATCACCATTGATGCGGACGGCACATTTGTCTATACCAGCGGTACGGCCGTAGCCCCTAACAACGTATGTACCGAACATCACAACTCGGGCGCAGTGACTGTTAGCGGCGACTTTACAGAGACCAGCCATATTGCCGGAACTATCGCCGTATGCGACTACACGACCAACAACGTAGAGTTTACGAACTGCTCCAACTCGGGCACGGTTATCTCCAATATCAAAGTCACGGGAGCAAACCACTATGTCGGCGGCACAACGTCTTACACCAAGTGCTCCCTAATGGGCTTCAGCAACTCGGGCAACGTAACATGTACCGGTACGGGTAATACCGTCCGTATAGCGGGTATATGCTCGAGTTTGAGTAATGCAAGCTCCGACAAGACCGAAAACTGCACCAACACGGGCAATATCTTGTACTCCGGAACCTCCGTGGGTGCGAGTCAGGTTGCAGGCGTCTTCTCCCACGGAAAAGGAGTTGCCAAAAACTCGATAAACCGAGGCTCGGTAACCTTCACGGGCACGGCCGGCTCGTATGCAGCCGTAGGTGGTGTCTATGGCAGCACGACAGACTCGGCCCAAGGCTATGCCGAGAACTACGGCAAGGTATCGTGCCAAGGCAAGGCCACTACGCACTTAAGCGCAGCCGGAATCATCGCCTGCCTGACGCTCTCGATGACCGATGGCGGCACGAATGAGGGTGACGTTGAGATTACTTCGACCGCAAGCAGCAACAGTGATATATTTATCGGTGGTATTGCTGCCTACATCAACTCTAATGCATCGCACAAAACCGTCGGCTACACAAATAGCGGCTCGGTGGTATGCAGCGGCAAAGCAACTCGCGACTGCCATGCCGGCGGCGTAATCGGATATTGTGCAGCGCGTACCGAAGGTGCGGCCTATGTAATCGACGCATGTTCGTTTACGGGTGAGCGTCTGCGCATCAACAGCAAGATTGATGGCGACCTCTATTTGGGTCCTATCGCCGGTGCAACCGACGCGGCAGATGCCAAGAACCACACCATCGGCCCTAACTCTGTTGTCGAGATTGGTGGCGGCGCAAGCATCGCCGGCGAGATTTATCAAGATGAGTACTTCGGTGTGTATGGCGACACGGAGTACCTCTGCAAGTATGTCAAAGGCGAATAAAGAGCAACGACTATGAAAAAGAACTATATATATAATAAGGTATCGGCCTACGAGACGCCTTGTGTGGAGGAGATTGTAGCCCGCGTTGAGAGTGGTTTCGGTAATTCGCTGGGACTCGGTGACCTCGAGACCGAGGAGGGCGAACTCTACTACTAAAACTCTTTTAAGCGGCGATAGCTTCCGCTAACGAAAGAGCCATCAAAGAAAGGGGCTGTCGCAACAATTGTTGGACAGCCCCTTTTCGTTAGAGGTTGGCAACCGGCCCGACTAAGCATTAACCGCGCTCAACTTCTCGAAGAGTTTGCCATAGGCCTCTACCATCTCGACACGCAGTGCGGTGTAGTACTTGCGCACAAGCTTCGCATTTTTTGGCTCGGTAGGGTTATTTGCCTTGTGATAGAGCTCATTACGAAGCTCAACACCCTCCTGCATAACAGCAAAAATCTCCTGCTCCTTGGTTGGCTGGAAATAGATTGCCATATCACAATCGAACACCAACTCCTCGAGGCGGTAGTCGATCTCCTTCTTCAAAAATCTCAAATTTGCCATAGCTATAATATTCGTTAAAAAAGTTGTTGCTAATGCAAAGATAAGAATAATTGCTGTTTGTGCAAAATTTTCGGCACAATTCTTCACAAACCAAACATTCGACTACCACTCGTCCGTCGCACAAGACGACCACTTAGTGCTACTTATTGCGGCGTGCCTCGCGTCGCTTCTCGCGCATCTCCTTGCGATAGGCGCGTCGCTCGTCGCGCTCCTTCGGCGTAGCCACAATAACACCTGTCTCCTCGTCGATAAAGACAATCGACGGCTGCTCCTGTGGCGCGGTCTGCGCAGGGGCCGGCGCAGGGGCCGGCTTCGGCTGCTCGACAAAGGTGGTCGTCACAAGACTATCCACGCCATAGTCGAACTCGATGTCGGCATAGCGCATCTGCGGCAAAATCTTGGCCGTCAGATAGCGCCACACGTCAGGGTGCTTGCGCAGTTCGAGCTGCTTCTGCTGCTCCGAGGCAGCACTGTTGAGTATCTGCAGCACAGCCTGCTTCGACGGTATATCCGACTCCGTGACGGCCGGCACGCACTCCTTCCAACTAAACACGCGCGACGAAGTCGAAATCTTGGCCTTCGGATGATAGGTATTCATCGCATAGTGATAGAGCGACGAGGCACGCTTTGCCGCAAGCGAGTCGTTCTGCTCGGCATTGCCATCGGGCGAGGCGTAGCCGTGTACGGAAATCGCTCCGATGTGCATCATCGTATCGGCCGTACGCTGCATAAACTCGCGCAAATCGACTATCTGCTCGGCGTTATCGCCATAGACGGGTGAGATATCCGAGCGATTGATTACATAGTGCAGGTCGAACCCGGCGTGCAAGTTGTTCTTCTGCGGCACGAGGTAGCGTGTCGTCACGGTATTTCCGTTGCGCACCTGCGAGATAAGCACGGCATTAGCCGCCGGCTTGCTGCTCTGCGCCACAGCTGTCATCAGCAGTGGCAGAGCCAAAAGAGTAAGAAATGTTCGTTTCATTGTTGGACTTTTTATGGTTTTCACCCTACCAAATCCAACAATCACGCCAGAGGATTACTTGCGCACCACTATTCGATAGCCCACAGCCGCCACAACAAGCGAAACAAGGGGGCTTATAAGATTGAAGAGGCAGTACGGCAGATAGGTGAGAGTCGCCACGCCAAGCACCGTCGATTGTGTCATTCCGCACGAGTTCCACGGCACGAGGACCGAGGTGACGGTCGCCGAGTCCTCGACTGAGCGGCTGAGAAGTCGCCCCTCGAGGCCACGCTGACGGTAAAGGTCACGAAAGGTGCTTCCCGTGATGATTATCGAGATATATTGGTCGGCCGTACAGAGGTTGCAGAAGATACCCGTACCGATGGTCGAAGCAACAGCGCCGAATACGCTGCGCACATAGCGCATAAATAGCCGCGTGATAGCTTCAAGCATACCGCTGCTCGACATCACACCACCGAAACACATTGCACACAGCACAAGCCACACCGTATTGAGCATACCGGACATGCCCGACGTGGCGACCAACTCGTTGAGCGACACCTCGCCCGTATCTATGGCCGTCGAGCCCGACACGGCAACCATCACTGCGCGAAGAGCCGAGTCACCACCCTCGCCGCCAATGCTGCGAACTATATCGGGTTGCGCGACAACCATAGCCACGGCAGCCACGATAACGGCTACGAAGAGTGTAATAAGCGCAGGTAGCTTGCGCACGACAAAGAGTGCCGTAATGACAGGTACAACAAAGAGCCACGGCGTAATATTAAACGTGCCATACAACGCCTCCTCTATCATCTGCACCTGCTCCGAGGAGCCCGACGCATGCGAGATACTCACGCCGAAGAATATTACCAACGCGATGACAAACGACGGCACGGTCGTGATAAGCATATAGCGAATATGGTCGAAGAGTGGAACTTGTGCCGCCGAGGAGGCCAAGACCGTTGTATCCGAGAGCGCCGACACCTTGTCGCCAAAATATGCCCCCGAGATTATCGCTCCGGCAATCCAGCCGTCATCGAACCCCTCGGCATGCCCAACGCCCATCAGCGCAACGCCGATTGTGGCGATAGTGGTCCACGAGCTACCCGTGACAATCGACACCATAGCGCATATCAGGCAGGCGACACCCAGAAAGATTGTCGGATGTATAACCTTCAATCCATAATATATAAAGGTAGGCACCACGCCGCTCACCATCCATGTTCCCGAGATGGCTCCGATAAGCAGCAGTATGATGATGGCCGAAGCTGAGGTGCGTATGCCCTCGACGATACCCTCCTCCAAACGGCTCCACGGCATACGGTAGCACCACATAGCGAGAGCGGCTGCCACCGCCGAGGCGAGCAGCAGTGCCACCTGACTGCCACCATTGATGGCCTCGGCACCAAAGCTGTCTATAACCAATGCCAACACGACCACCAACACAGCAATAGGAAGCAGGGCCACCCACACCGAAACACGCTCGCCAGAAGGATGCAAGGATTTGAAAAATCGCATAATAATTCTAAAAAGTGGCACAAATATACGAATTTTACCGTAATGAGTAGGCCATATCACATTTTTTAACTATATTTGCATTGCAATTTCAGGGCGGGGCGAAACTCCCCACCGGCGGTGATAGTCCGCGACTCCTCGGTCGAGCCACACGCTACGACAAGGACTGAATCGGTGAAACTCCGATACCGACGGTTATAGTCCGGATGGAAGAGGTTGCAGTTGTTTTCCGAGTGCGCTGTGCGCTCCCGTTGTCGGGGCGGCAGTTGCATTGTCGGTACGACCACAAGGCCCTGATGTGCATAAACATTAGGGCTTTTATCGTTATCGACCATGAAGAGATTTCTGTACATACTACTCGCGGCACTCGCTATGCCGCACTTCCTTACCGCACAAACCACCACCTCTGCCCTCACGGGCTATGTCACCGACGCCGAGGGCAAGGCATTGGTCGGAGCAACCGTGATTGCAACGCATACGCCTACGGCCACGACCTATGGCACGACGACCGACCTCTCGGGTAGCTACAACCTGCAAGGCCTACGCGTCGGAGCTCCCTACACCATCGAGTTTTCGTATGTCGGTTATCGCGATGTGAGCGTCGAGGGTATTGCCCTCGCATTAGGCGACCAGAAGCGTGTGGATGCACGCTTGAGGGAGAACACCACAATCGAGGCTGTCGTTGTCGAGGGCAACCGAGCAACAGACCTGCACGCGGGTGCTGCATCCTCATTCGACCGTGCCACTATCGAGCGAATGCCGACCATCACACGCCCCATCGACGACATCACACGCCTCTCGCCGCAGGCTATGGCAACGAAAGATGGCGGCATGAGCATTGCCGGCACCAACAGCCGCTTCAACTCCTTTATGATTGACGGCACGGCAAGCAACGATATGTACGGACTTACCTCCACGGGTACAAACGGTGGCTTGGCCGGCGCAAACCCCATACCATTGGATGCCATTGCCGAGGTACAGGTGGTTGTTGCGCCCTTCGATGTGCGCGAGAGCGGCTTCACGGGCGGAGGTATAAATGCTGTAACCAAGTCAGGCACAAACACCTTTAGCGGCACGGCCTACGGCTACTTCAACAACCAGGACTTCTATGGTCGTAACCCTCAAACGCGCAAACCTCTCTCGACGCAGAGCACCCAGACCTATGGCGTGTCGCTCGGCGGAGCTATCGTGCGCAACAAACTCTTCTTCTTCCTTAATGGCGAGTTCAACTACGACCGCTCGCCATCATCCTACTATGTGGGGTACCCCGGCACACGTCTTACGGAGAACGATGCAACAAAGATTGCCGACCACTTCTACGCACTGACAGGCTACGACGGAGGAGGCTACGGCGAGCGCAACATCAAACGCACGGCAGGCTCACTTATCGCCCGCCTCGACTGGAACATCAACTCGCGCCACACGCTCTCACTGCGCTACAACTTCCTCGATGCCCGCAAGGATGAGTACGCCAACTCGGCCTCGATCTTCAAGTTCTGCGGCGAGGGTTACTCTTCGCCGAGCAACACGCACTCGATTGTCGGCGAGTTGAACTCGCGCTTCTCGCAAAAGTTATTCAACCAACTGCGCGTGGGATACACGCGCGTGTGGGACGGACGAGATCGCGCAAGTGGCGGCCGCTACCCATTCGTGCAGATCGACAACGTCGGTGGCGAGCCTCTCACCGTACATATAGGCACCGACCCAAACGCACTGACGAACTCGCTGGTGCAGAACACCATAAACATCACCGACAACCTCACCTTCTACGAGCAGGATCACGCCATAACCGTCGGTACACACAACGAGATATTCTTCGGCGCGGTGCAGTATGTTGCCAATGCAATGGGTGCCTACACCTACTCGTCGCTCGACGATTTTTTGGCCGATAAGCCGCAAAAATATGTGCGCAACTACCCTATCGGCGACCCGTCAATCGACATACGCAATGCTCAATTCGGCATATACATCCAAGACGAATGGTCAATATCGCGCAACTTTAAACTCACCTATGGCGTGCGTGCCGACATTCCTGTCGTATTCAACACACCGCTCGAAAATCCGGCGTTCAACAGCTCGGATATAGCTCAAGAGGCAGGTGTCGCAACCTCAACCAAGCCGACTGCCAAGGTGATGGTATCGCCGCGCATAGGCTTCCGTTGGCAGGCTGCCAAGAGCGACAATGCCTCTACTCTGCTACGCGGCGGTGCAGGTCTATTCACGGGCAAGGTACCTTTCGTATGGATTACCAACTGCTTCTCGAATACGGGTATGACACAGCGCGGCTACACGCTCAAAGGAGATGCCATACCCGCTTTCGGCGAGAATCCGTCGGGCGACGAGGGTGTATCCTCGAACCCGATGATTAACGTCATCGACCCGAAGTTCCGCTATCCGCAGGTGCTGCGTGCCAACATTGCCCTCGACCAAGAGGTCAAGGGATGGAAATTCACGCTCGAAGGCATCTTCTCGAAGCGGCTCAACGACCTTCTGGTCCGTAACATAATGCTCCGCGACAGCAACCTTAAGCTCTACGCTGTAAATAGCGCGATGCAAAACGAGCACAACAGCTCGATGCTCTACGACTCATCACGCGCCACGCAATACTCATCAGTCTATTACCTGACGAATACCAATAAAGGTTACAGCTACTCAGTGAGTCTCTCGGTGGCCAAGCACTTCAACTTCGGCCTCAACTTGAGTGCCGCCTATACCTACGGACGTTCCTACACGGTGCAGGACGGTGTTTCGGCACAGGCAGCAAGCATCTGGGGCAAGACCTATACCCCCGAATCGAATTCACCGCAACTCGGCATTTCGCTCTTCGACACGCCGCATAAGTTCACCGCTACGCTATCCTACACCAAGCGTTACGCCAAGTATTTCGGTACGACGATTGCCCTCGTCTATCAAGGCTTCTCGGGTATGCGCTACTCGCTCACCTACGCCACAACGTGCGATCTGAACAACGACTCGCGAAATGGCAATATGCCTATCTATATCCCTACAAGCGAGGAGCTTGCGGCGATGGACTTCGAAAGCGAGGAGCAACGCGCCGCCTTCGGGCAGTATATCGAATCGGTGCCGGCACTGCGCCGTAATCGCGGAGCATACTCGCAACGCAACATTATGATTACACCTTTCGAGCACCACCTCGATCTGCACTTCGCCCAAGACTTCTACTTCGGAGCAAAGAGTGAGCGACGGCTGCAACTCGTGCTCGATATTATGAACCTCGCCGCCCTATTCTCACCTAATGCCGGAGCATCGTACTACGTCAGCGATGGTCGCCTCTCACCAGTCGAGATTTGCGATATAAAGAGCGATGCCGAGGGCAACCGCACGCCGACCTATCGCTTCACAGGGGCTTCGGTCTCGCAACACGACCTGCTCTCGCGTTGGAGAATGCAGGTCGGGGCGCGAGTCTATTTCTAAAATTTTACTATCTTTGCGCTGACGAAGAGGCAAAAAGAAGATGGCACACCGTATATTGATTGTCGATGACGAGGCGGACATCCGCGAATTTATAGGCTACAACCTCACGCGCGAAGGCTACGAAGTTGCCGAAGCCGAGAATGGCGAGGAGGCAGTACGGCGCACGGAGGAGTTTCGTCCGCACCTCGTACTGATGGACATGATGATGCCCGTGATGAATGGTCGCGAGGCATGCGAGGCGATTCGCAGCAACCCTGCCACAAGCAACACGATGATAATCTTCCTCTCGGCCGTACACGACGAGGAGAGCCTCGTCAGGAGCTACTCGTCGGGAGCCGACGACTACATCACCAAGCCTGTGAGCATGCGCGTGTTATGCAGCCGCATCAAGGCTATAATGAAGCGCATAGAGCCGCAGGGCGAGGAGCGGCTCGTCAGCGAGCGTCGCACCTTTATGACCGATAGTGGCGAGGTGCATCTGCCCGTCAAGGAGTTCGAGATTCTGCAACTGCTCTGCTCGGAGCCGGAGCGCATCTTCTCGCGTCAGGAGATTTACGACCACGTATGGGGCGACGAGGTAATTGTCGGAGGGCGCACGCTCGATGTGCACATACGTCGTCTGCGTCGTAAAATCGGCGACCGCCACATATCGACACACAAAGGCGTAGGCTTCAAATACGAGGCATAATATTTGGTAATAATCTCCGTGGAGATTAATTTATTGGGGAATAAGGGCGAAAGATTGTCTCTTATTCCGATTTTTTTTGTAGCTTTGTGGGATGAATTTCGGCAAATAGATTTCAAACTATATAAAATATTGATATTATGGTAATTTTGGTATTGAATTGCGGCAGCTCGTCGATCAAGTATCAGGTGCTCGATGTTGAGGCCGCTACGCACAAGTTGCTCGCAAAGGGTATTGTCGATCGTATTGGTCTGCCGGAGGGCGACCTCGTACACAAGCCTGTGGGCAAGGATAATTTTCACCTGCATCAGCCTATCGCCGACCACACGACGGGTATCAGCCTCGTTCTCGATGCCCTGACTGATGCCGAGCACGGTGTCATCTCGTCGCTCGACGAGGTGAAGGCTGTAGGTCATCGCGTGGCTCACGGAGGTGAGTTCTTCGCCGACAGCTGCCTCGTAACCGAGGAGACGAAGGAGAAAATTCGCTCACTCTTTGCCATCGCGCCGCTTCACAACCCTGCCAACTTGGAGGGCATACTCTCGATCGAGAAGGTGCTGCCGGAGGTTAAGCAGGTGGCCGTATTCGACACATCGTTCCACCAGTCCATCCCTGCGCGTAACTACATCTACGCTCTGCCAATGGAGTATTACGAGAAGTACCGCGTGCGCCGTTACGGCTTCCACGGCACGAGCCACAAGTTCGTGGCCAAGCGTGGTGCCGAGCTCTGCGGCTTGGATATCAACAACTCGAAGATTATCACCTGCCACGTCGGCAACGGCGGCTCGGTAACAGCCGTTTTGAATGGCAAGTCGTACTGCACGTCGATGGGCTTCTCGCCGGTAGATGGTCTGATGATGGGTACTCGTTGCGGAGATGTCGATCCGAGTGCGGTGCTCTATATCGCCGAGAAGGAGGGTATGGACTTTGCGGCAATCAATACGATGATCAACAAGAAGTCGGGCGTAGAGGCCGTGTCGGGCGTATCGAGCGATATGCGCGATATCGACAACGCCTACGATGCGGGCAACGAGCGTGCAATCCTCGCTCGCGATATGTACTACGACCGCGTGAAGCAGTATGTCGGCAAGTATGCGGCCCTGATGGGTGGCGTGGATTTGGTTATCTTCACGGGTGGTGTCGGCGAGAATTCGGCCGACCTGCGCCGTTGGGTGAGCCACAACATGGAGTTTATGGGTATCGAAATTAATGATGCCGTAAACGATGTTACTCGCGGTACGGACACTATACTCTCGACCGAAAAGTCGCGTGTTAAGGTTGCCGTAATCGCAACAAACGAGGAGCTGGTTATCGCACAAGACACTTACAGACTCATTAACGCATAAGAGACAAGATGAAGCACTTATCAGAAATAGTAGATGCTGCTCGCGCTCGCGGTCGCAAGCGTTTGGCAGTGGCCTATGGCCAGGACTCGCACACTATCGAGGCGGTCTATGATGCATACAAGGATGGTTTGGTTGAGGCAACGCTCTTTGGCGACACGGAGGTTATCAACGCCACCTGTAAGGAGTTGGGTATCGACCCTGCAACCTTCACCATCGTCGAGGAGAAGAACCCTGCAAAGGCCGTTGCCGCAGCCGTGAAGGCGGTTGTCGCAGGCGATGCCGACGTACTGATGAAGGGTTTGGTATCGACCGACGTATATATGCGCGGCATCCTCAACAAGGAGGCCGGTCTTTTCCCTCCGAAGGGCGTATTGAGCCACATCTCGGTATTCGAGTGGGCCGGCTATCACAAGTTGCTGCTTGCCTCGGATATCGCGGTGCTGCCACTGCCCGACTTGAAGCAGAAGCAGGCTCTTATCAAGTATATCGCGCAGGTTGCAAAGACGCTCGAGATCGACACTCCGAAGATTGCCTGCATCGCAGCTATGGAGTTGGTGAATGCCAACATTCCAGCAATGGCGGAGGCAGCTATTCTCTCGAAGATGGCCGATCGTGGCCAGCTTGGCAATGTGATTGTCGATGGCCCTCTCTCGCTCGACATCGCCCTCTACAAGGAGGTTGCCGAGCACAAGAAGATTAAGGGCTCGGCCGTAGCGGGCGATGCAGATGCACTGCTCTTCCCGAACATCGAGGCCGGAAACGTATTCTTCAAGAGCGTTTCGCACATCGGTGGCGGCGAGTTGGCCGCAATGGTTGTCGGTACGAATAAGCCGTGCGTACTCACCTCGCGTGGCGACTCGGCTCTGTCGAAGAAGTACTCGATTGCCCTTGCCTGCCTTGCAGCCAAGTAGCGATTTTTGAACTTTTAATAGACTTAAAGTGAAGCTATTAATCTTAAACGGTCCGAACCTCAACCTGCAGGGGCGACGCGACCGTGCGGTCTATGGTGCGGAGAGTTTCGAGGAGTTCATACCTCGACTCCGCACCCTATATCCGTTGCACAGCATCGACTACGCACAGTCGAATATCGAGGGTGAACTGATAGATGCTCTCCATCGGGCCGAGGGCAGCTACGACGGTGTGCTGCTCAATGCCGGAGGCTACACCCACACGTCGGTAGCTCTGCGTGATGCGATAGATGCTGTATCGGTGCCCGTTGTCGAGATTCACATCTCGAATATAGCGGCACGCGAGGAGTTCAGACACACCTCGCTCATCGGCAGCATGGCAGTCGGCACTATCGCCGGCTTCGGCCTCGACTCCTATCGCTTGGGAATTGAGGCTCTGCTCAACCGCTAAACACTCAATCCGTAAATATGAAGAGCCGTCTTATCGACCAAGTGGCAACCGGTGTTGCGTGGAACACAGCCGAAAAGGTTGGCTCGATGCTCTTGCAGGTAGCCGTAAGTATCATCGTGGCCCGTCTGCTCACACCCGAGGATTTCGGCGTGATGGCCATACTCACATTCTTCACAGCCGTCTCTTTGGTAGTAGTCGATAGTGGTTTCTCGCAGACTCTGCTGCGCAAGGAGCAGCCCTCCGACGATGATTACAAGACGGTGTTCCTCTTCAACATTGCGGCAGCCGCGGCGCTCTATCTGCTTCTCGTGGCACTCTCGCCGCTCCTGGCTCACTACTACAATCTGCAAGTAATCAACAACATCGCCCCGGCACTGCTACTGTTGCTGCCTCTGCAGGCGTTGTGCATCATCCAAAATACGCGACTTGCACGCGAGTTTCGCTTCGGACTACTCTCGCGCATCAACTTCGTAGCTTCACTCATTGCCGGCATCGCGGCCATAGCTGTCGCTCTGTGCGGTGGTGGCGTATGGGCTTTGGTGGCTCAACGACTCGCCACCGTAGGCGTAAGGGCACTACTGCTATGGTGGCACGGCGATTGGCGCGGAGAGGGCAAGTTTAGCCGTAGGTCGATGGGCGAGATGGCCCCATTCTCGCTGCGCCTTATGTCCACAGATATCGTGGCGGCCATATACAACAACGTAGCACAGCTCTTCATCGGCAAGATGCACTCGGCCGATGCGCTCGGCTACTTCAATCAGGCACAGAAAATCAAGGAGCTACCCGTGCAGTCGGCCGTGCAGTCGGTACAGACTGTCACCTACCCCGCACTTGCCAAGATTAAGGGCGACGCCGAGAAGTTCGCCGAGAGCTACCGCAAGGTGCTTCTTGTCACGCTCTTCGTGATGATGCCTGCGATGCTCGGCATGGCGGCCGTGGCCGATGATATGTTTCGGGTGCTGCTCGGCGAGAAGTGGATGCCTACGGTGCCCTACTTCAAGGTTATCATACTCTGCGGCATCTTCTACCCGATAGCTATGCTGGCCTACAATGTGCTCAAAGTTCATAGCAACGGTTCGATAATCCTGCGACTCGAGCTGCTCAAGCGAGGCCTCGCGACCGTAATACTCGCCGTGACAATACCACACTCCATTATGGCTGTGGCCTATGGTCTGGTTGCGATATCGGCTATCGAGGCGGCCATAAACCTCGGTTTCTCGCTTCGCTACACGCAACTCTCGGCATGGCACATAGCTCGCTCGCTCGTGTCTACCGCACTACTATCGATAGTTATGTGGATAGGAGTAGAGGCCATAGAGGAGGCCTTACAGATGGTTAGCGCGGCACCACGCCTTGTCGTTTCGGTCCTTGCAGGGGTGGTAATATACCTCGGTGGTGCAGCCGCCTTACGCCTCGAAGCCTTCTCGGAGATTCTCTCCATAGCACGTCGTATGGTTCGCCCCTCGTCGAGCAAATAGTCGCTATTCGACTATATACACCTGCTCGTTCTTGCGCTGCATATAGAAGTGCTCGCGCGCATATCGCTCGAGCTCAGCATCGTTATTCAACCTCTCGAGCAGGAGACTGTCGCGCTTGTACGACTCGAGATAGAGGTCTCGCTCGGCTTTGAGCCTCGAATTTTCCACCAATATACGCACAATCGACACGCCCGTCTTGCCTATGATGATAAGCGCATAGAGCGTAATAGCAACGGTCAGGAGTCGCCAAACATTGACTTTCAGCTTTTCAAGGATAGATTTCACGGTCGCAAGCGAGGATATGGGTTAAGGTATTCTCATGTACTTATGCGACTGTATCGAGATGCTCCAACGAGGGTTATGCTTGGCATACTCTACAAGTTCGGGCATCATCTTCTCGGCAACACTCCACTCGGGTTGCAGATAGAGCAGGCACTCCTCCGACACTCGCGCAGCACACTCTTCAGCCCACGCAAAATCGTCGGTGCTACCGATTATAACCTTCAACTCATCGGCACGGGAATAGGCCTCATCGAGAGGCTTCAGTCGCATCTTGGGCGATAGGCAAACCCAATCGAACTCGCCACTGAACGGATGTGAGCCGGAGGTTTCGAGGAAGATTTGCAAGCCTCGCTCGTGAAGACGCGAGGTGAGTGGCCCAAGCGGATATATCAGCGGCTCGCCCCCCGTAATAACAATGGCCTGCGCCTCGCAGGAGGCGGCACGCTCGACAACAACGTCGATATCCGTCGGCGGATAGAGCCTCGGATTCCAAGTATATTTGGCATCGCACCACGCACACCCCACATCGCACCCACCGAGGCGGATGAAGTATGCGGGCTTTCCGGCGTGCCGCCCCTCGCCCTGAATCGTATAGAAATCCTCAACGAGTGGCAATTTAATACCTCCACAGAGTTGCTCGACGTAGTTGCTACTCATTGGCAATGACATATATATCCTTCAAGTTGCGCCCCAGCTGGTCGTAGTCGAGACCATAGCCCACGATAAACTCGTTGCCGATATTCATCGCGCAATACTTAATAGGGCGGTCGTAGCGATAGTTGTCGGGCTTGAAGAAGAGGGTACAAACCTCCACGCTGCGTGGTGCGAGCGACTGCAGGTAGTCCACCATATGGTCGATGCTCGTACCCGTATCGACGATATCCTCGACAATAATCAGGTCGCGCCCCTCGACATCGAAGTCGATACCGAGCTTACGGCGCACGACACCCGTCGATTGTGTTCCCTCATAGGAGGAAATCTGCACGAAGGTAATCTCATGGTCGAAGGTCAATTTGCGCACCAAATCGGCGAGGAACATATAGGCACCGCTCAACACGCATACGAAGATTGGCGGACGCTCGCACGAAGCGTAATCACTGTTCAAACGCTCGGCTACGCGGGCTACTACTTCGTCGATTTTATCGGCCGGAATCATAACCTCGAAGTCACGACCATGGAGTGTAACTCTCTGACTCATATCACTTATATTGTCTATTGGTTTTGTAGTTTCAGAGTAAATGGCACCTCTATGCAGATGCGCTTATTGTCGGCTGCCGTGCGGCCCTTGATGGTGTAGTACCACGTTCCATCCGCAAGCGTTGCGAGGATGGAATTCGAGAGGTTGAGCGTAAGCGTCACCTCGCCATCGGCCAACACGCCCTCCGCAAACTGCTCGCCGCGCCACTGCGCAAGGTCGGGGCCATAGAGCGTTACTTTCTGCTCCACAACATCGCTGTATTGAGGTGCAACAGCCGCAGCACGCACGACACGCCCATCGGTTATATCCTCCAAATCAATCTCTCCGATACCCGCCGCTCCGGCCTGCTCTGCGACGGCAACTTGGCCGAGCACCTTCGAAGCATCATACTCGAACTTCACGCCATACGAGCGATAGAGCACGATATTGCGAGCAACAACCGCGGCATACTCATAGCAAAATGCTCCGGCACCGAGATAGCTATCGGCTACCTTTTGGGCAAACTCCTCGCCCGCCTTATAAAGGTTGAAGTAGGCCGCCTCGAAGCCCATAAAGGCCTCCTGATCCGCAAGGTCGAGGGCTGTTTCGATGGATACTCCACTATAATCGACCTCCCACGACTTTGAATACTCCCTATTGAGCGCCTCCACGCTTGCGCTCGCTAACGCAGCGAATGTCGCACAAGGCGTATCGGGAGTAAAGTGCTCCATTCGGCTGACCATACCGTAATATCTGGCATAGCCCATCACACCGCTAACGGAGGTATCCTTATGACACCCCACCGCAAGCAGCAGCCCTGCAGCTGCAACGATATAAGACGTAATTCTCTTCATACTTATCTACTTCGCACGCCCAATTTAAGCGCGAAAGGGGCCGATATTCCCCTTTCAATCCAAGGCCACACAGTGGGGCTTTCGAGCGCAAAATCAGTTCGTTGTACCCCTTGCCAAGAGATGTACCCCCGAGCAGAATCGAACTGCTATCTTCGGTTTAGGAAACCGCTTCTCTATCCGTTGAGATACAGGGGCTTGCATCCGACAACAAAGGCACACAACCCTTTTGTCGCACAAAGATACAAAAATTTGATTAATATATAACGCCGAGTGCTTCGTATTAATCAAAAATTTCGTTCAGCAGATGCGCTATACGATAAGCCGAGCGCATAGCCTGCCCCTCAGATATCTTGCGATGACCAATCAGGAACTCGCGGTCGAGCTGCGCGTTTGGTTCCACGCCGTCGTAGATAGGGCGACAGCGCTTACCGGCATCCGAAGCCCAATCGTTGAGCGTACCGCGGCAAATCTTCGCACGCTGCTTCGGAGTATATTTATCCAACTTCTGTCGGAAAAGCTCATAATCCTTGCCACACTCGGGATAGAGCACAAGCAGCGACTTACCATCCCACACGGCGTGAAATGTCGTCTTCTTTCCCTCATAGTACACTGGCATAAATCCGCGGCTCTTGGCACCCGGAGTGAGCCCCTCGAAGCAGTCGGGGAACTCGGTGTAGAAGATGTGCGACGGGCAGTGCATATCCTGCAACATATGAATCGTATATTTCAGATTTACAGCCACAGCCGAGTCGGTGAGGTTGCGATAGTTGCGCAGATTCTCGACACACTTTTCCAAATTCGGCATCATTGCGCCACTACCCTTTCGCGAGCGAGCATCGCTCACGCGAAACTTCTCATCGACAACCGAGTGGTGCCAACGCAACGATGGGCGGTAGGCCTGCATCTTCTCGTGGTCAGGATGATTTTTACGCTGTATCGGGCGACGTATTTGGTCCATCCATATACAATGGTCGATGATTGGCGAGCCGAGATACTTCTCGACCTTCTCCTTCACATCCGGCTCGAGGTACTTATCGGCCGTGTATGCAATCAGGCGGTGCGCCCAGCTACCCCACGCAGAGGCGGTATGCACGGAGCAGAGCATAAGCAAAACAAAAACCGAAATAACTACTCTTTTCATAGTTAGCAATGTATTATTTGAAACATTCGTTCAGAACATACGCAAGACGGCTGCCGCCCTTCAAGCACTGCATCTTTGTCATCTTGCTGTGCGACATTATAAAGTCGCGGTCGAGCGTATCGCCAGCCTTCACACCATCATATACCTGCCGGCAACTCTTCGCCGAGTCGCGCACCCAGGCATCAACGCCTCCCTTGCAGAACTTCGCCCTCTGTTTTGCCGTCGCCTTATCGATGGCCTCGGCATAATAGTTATAATCGTTGCGATGCTCGGGATAGATGGCCGTCAAGCCCACGCCATCCCAGAACGAGTGGTAGGTCATCTTCTTGCCATTGTAGTAAACCGGTATTCGGTCGCGTGCAGGGCGACGTTTGCCGTTGGCATCCTTCGGGCCAGGGAAGCAATCCGGAAACTCCAAATAGTAAATATGCGTCGGACAGTGCATATCTCCCAACATATGAATCACACATTTCAGATTGACAACCACGGCCGAATCGGTGAGGTTGCGGTGATTCTTCAGGTTGTCGATACACATCTTCAAGGCAGGGACAAGTTTGCCACTGCCCTTCGGCGTCTCCTTGGGGCTCACGCGATACTTCTCATCCACAACCAAGGTGTGCCACATCGAGGTCTGATTCCACCCCGGAATGTAGGTTTTACGTTTTCTGTTCCACGATGCCGTGCGATCCATCCACACAGCAACCGACGGGAGCGAGGCGTTGAGATACTTCTTCGTAGCCGCCTCAGCTTCGGGCGTAAGATTCCTCTCGGCAATGCGGGCGATGGTACGGTGGCCCAAGCCTCCCCACGCCAACGCCACCTGCGCCGAGCAGATTGTTGCTGCAGCAATAAGTGCGATAGCCATTCTTCTCATAACTCTATGTTTTGTTCGTTAAAAATTTCGTCATCGACACGCCTAATGACATCATCGTGCATGCAAAGTTAAATAATTTGATGAAACTTTCAAACAGTTTTTAGCGATATTGACTGCCAACGAATAATTACGTTGCGCGTGTGGCGTATTAACCAAAAATTGACTATCTTTGTGCGAAGAAATTTCACAAGTACCAAGTCATAATGAAACACTATCTCTACACCCTCACTTTGACCCTTGCGACACTGCTCCTTACGGCGTGCGACAAGGAGATTATCGAGGAGCGTTATCTGGGCTCCCCGACACCCGATGTGCAACTCTACTCCATCGACGAGAATAACGTCGTAAGCGAAGCGCAAAGCGTCGTGCGCGGCCGCAAGGTGCGTGCGAACATCGGCCAAGGCCTGAAAATCGAAAAGATCAAGTACTACCCCGTAGAACTGTCGCGCAAGCAGTGGCTCTACGCCAAGGAGTCGTCGCTCGTCAGCGAGCAGCGCGAAGTGGTGCAGGAGCGCAAGCTCTATGTGCGCACACCGGCTTCGATTATCACCAACCGCGAGACATCGCTCATCGGTGGGCTTGCAGACAAGGGTGACGAGGTAGAGATTCTCGACTACGACACCTTCGATGAGAAGGGCTTGGTCAATCGCTACCACATACGTCATGCAGGTGTCGAGGGATACATCTATGGCAAGTATCTGGTGACGAGCAAGAGCGAGGCCCAGAAGCGATATATGGCCGAGAAGTACGACAAGGTACACCGCGCCGTGAAGAATCCGTTTGGCGGAGGCGAGGCGATAGGCTGCGACTTCTACCCTCGTGAGCGCGAGGTATTCGAGGGCAACACTATGCCCGAGGCCTGCTACTCGCTCTATCTCAACATCTCGCCTGCCGTGTTGCGCAACATCGAGGCCTACATAGCCCTCGCCAAGCGCACGAAGATAAACACCTTCACCATCGACATCAAGGACAACGAGTGCCCGGGCTACAAGGCCGAGGCTATGAAGCTCTACTCGCCAACCAACTACCGCTACGCGGGCGACAAGGAGACGCTCTACAAGCAGGTTGTTTCGCGCCTCAAAGAGGAGGGATTCTACGTCGTCGGACGTATCACCTGCTTCAAGGACTCGCACTTCGTGAAGGATCACCCCGAGTGTGCCATCACGGAGCGCGCCACGGGCAAGCCGTTCAAGCACAACAAGGCCTACTGGCCGAGTGCCTACGACCGTCGTGTATGGCAGTTCAACGTGGAGCTCGCCAAGGAGGCTGTGCGCAAGTTCGGCTTCAACGAGATAAATTTCGACTATGTGCGCTTCCCGGACCGTATGACCAAGATTGAGAAGATTATCAACTACCACAACCGCCACAACGAGTCGAAGGTGCAGGCCATACAGCGTTTTGCGATGTACGCGTGTGACGAGATTCACGCCATTGGTGCATACGTCTCGATAGATGTCTTCGGCGAGGCTGCAAATCCGGGCTACACGACCGCCTATGGTCAATATTGGCCGGCACTCTCGAATGTTGCCGACGTGATGTGCGGAATGCCATATCCCGACCATTTCTCGAATGGTTACTACGGCGTGAAGAAGCCGTGGAATCACCCTTATCAGATACTCAACGAGTGGGGCAAGCGTGTGCAGGATAGGCAGCGCGTGACACCTACACCTGCCAAGGTGCGCACTTGGGTACAGGCCTACAAGGTGATGCGTCACATCGACCGCAACGGCCTCGACTACGATGCGGCTGACGTAGAGCGCGAGATTCGCGGACTCTACGATGCGGGGCTGACGGGCGGCTACACGACGTGGCTCTCCTCCTCGAATATCGAGAAGTACAAGAAGCAGGAGGCGGCCTTCAAGATAGACTACCTCAAGGAGTACAAGAAGAAGAACAAAAAGTAGCATCCGTAACAAATTGCGTATAAATACCTATGGGGGCAGGGGACTTTTTTGCTATCTTTGTTACCATATTATACGCTATGTGTAACCACTACCTCAAACCTATGAAACGATACATTACGACCATCATTGCAACCCTCGTGCTCGGCGCAGCAGCCTCGGCGCAGCAGACCGACACAACTACCTACAACAACCTTGCGGCCAAGGTAGATGCCCTCGAAGCACGCCTTGCCAAGGCCGAGAAGCGTGCCAATGCTTGGGAGAAGAGCAAGCAGTACTTCAAAGTTACGGGCTTCACACAGGTAGCATACGACTGGCACGACGACAGAGCGAGCGTTCCGGCTCTCGCCGAGGATAACAAGGCACAGGTTATCACGGGTGCCTCGACCTTCCACCTGCGTCGCGCACGTCTGTCGATAACGGGCGACATCTACAAGGGCAAGAAGGGCGCGGTGCTCGACTACCGCCTCTATTTCGATATTACGCGTGTGCCGAACAACCCTATCCTCGATATGTGGGTGCGTTACCGTCCGTTCAAGGAGTTCGGCGTGCAGATTGGACAGTTCAAGAATCCCCTCTCGATTGAGGCAAGTATTGCACCTAACAAGTACGACTTTATCGACTTCTCCTACGCGGTCAGCTACCTTGCCAAGATGGGCAAGTACGACGTTATGGGGCTCAATATGACGGCCCGCGACATCGGCTTCCGCTTCATCGGAGGATTTATCCATCGCGACGGATACAGCATCATAAACTACGACCTCGGTTTGCTCAACGGTACGGGCATCAACACCAAGGATAACAACACGAGCAAGGATGTGATTGCCGTGCTGACCATCAAGCCTATGAAGGAGTTGATGATTAAGACCTACTACCAGTGGGGCGAGGCCAACCTCGCAACAAAGGACAACTATGCCGACTATCGCTGGACGGGCAACGGCCACTATGTTCGCACGCACCGCTGGGGTGTAGGCGCAGAGTACAACCCCGAGAAGTTCTTCCTGCGTGGCGAGTATTTGGCAGGCCTGACGGGACTCCTACCTTCGGAGGGTGCTTACCTCTCGGGAGGCTACAAGCTCGCGCTGCCGAAGCAGGCCGGCATATTCTGGGCCGGAGCGATGGTCGATTACTTCTGCTACGACGTGAAGGACTATGTTGACCGCGACACACGCAATGCAGATATCGATATGCGCTACTCGATTTGCCTCGGCTACAGCCCGAACAAGCACTTCCGCGTACAGGCGGCTTACTCTTTCGAGCACTTCATCGGCCAAAGCAGCCACGTCGGCTACACAAACCGTCACGGCAACGGCTTCAAGCTGCTCTGCACAGCCTCGTTCTAACACCTCGACACCCTCCCACAACCAAAACATAACCTAAAACCTCAAAAGACAAACTGTTATGAATAAGAATTTTTGGAAACAATTTCTTGTCGAGGACTGGGTGGTCACCCCGCTCTCCATTCCACCGCTCATAATCTCGGGCTTCGCCTATTCGCTTCCGGGCAATGGCCCACGCGTGCCGTCGGAGCTCACCTCGGCCAGTGACTGGGCCAATGTTGCGGAGTTCTTCGTTATAGCTCTCGTGATTCTCTACGCCGGCAACAAGATGCTACAACGCCCGATGAAGGGCCTACTGCTCTCGTTCATCGCCGTATTTGCAATCTCGATGGTGGCGCAGATGGTCGCCTCGATACCGGCAATCAAGATGTTCGGCTTTGAGGCCGTATTCTTCTCGGTAATCTTCGGCCTTATAATCCGCAATTGCTTCACTATTCCGAAGTGGATGAAGCCGGCCATTCAAGGCGAGTTCTTCATCAAGATAGGTGTCGTGTGTCTCGGTGCCACGATTCTCTTCCGCGACTTTCTGACAGCCGGCATTATGGGACTTGTGCAGGCATGCGTTGTTGTGGCTTGCGTATGGCTCTTCGGATTCTTCCTCGCGCGTCGTTTGAAGGTCGAGGATCCTACGGCGATGACTCTCGCCTCGGGAGTATCTATATGCGGTGTATCGGCCTGCATCACAGCAGCAGGCGTGGCCAATACCGACGGCAAGCGACTCTCGTACATCGTATCGGTAGTGCTCATTATCGTTGTGCCGATGATATACCTTATGCCATACCTTGCACGCCTTATCGTGCCATTGATGACCGACGACGTGGCAATACAAAACGAGATTGCCGGTGCGTGGATTGGCGGCACGGTAGATACAACGAGCGGCGTAGGTGCTGCCTCGGCGATATACGGCGAGGAGGCCAACAAGATTGCGATGATTGTCAAGGCTACGCAGAACGTACTTATCGGCGTCGTGGCCTTCTGTATTGCCACTTACCTCGCCTCGAAGAGTGCCGATGGCAAGTTCCACCGTCCATCACTGCGCATCGTATGGGACAAGTTCCCGAAATTTGTCCTCGGCTTCGTCGTTGCTTCGCTGGTGTTCAGTCTCTTGCAGCAGTATGAGATATTCCCCGACTCGACAGCTCGCAAGCTCACCGAAACGGCCCTCGCCAAGCGATTCTCGGGCTTCTTATTCTCGCTGGCCTTCGTATGTATAGGTCTTGACACGCGACTCAAAGATATAGTTTCGAAGCAAAACCGCAACGTGCTCTACGCCTTCCTCGGCGCACAGTGCTTCAATATCGTGATTACGATGTTGCTCGCATGGCTCTGCTTTGGTATCATCAAACCTATGCTCTAAACCTCTATGAGACGAATATTAACACTCTATTTTGCTCTATTCGCTGCGCTTAGCGTCGCGGCGCAAAGCAGAGCCTACAAGATTGGTGACCTCTACACGGAGGAAGGCAAGCGTGGCGTAGTCTTCGAGGTGAGCAACGATGGGCAACACGGCAAGATTGTAAGTGTCGAGCAGTCGCACGACTGGGTAAAGTGGTGCACACGCGAAGTGCGTGACAAGGAGTTCGATATGATGAGCGACAACGACGGCTTGGCCAACACTCTGAAGATGCGTGCTGTCGAGACTCTCGAAGAGTGGCAGAAGTACTACCCTGCCTATGCGTGGTTCCGTACACTCGGCGAGGGATGGTATATCCCTGCCGTCGAGGAGGCTCGTGCCTTGGCTGCCGTAGCCGAAAAGGTAAACGCCACACTCGAACAGCACGGATACAAGCGACTATACTACCACCTTTGGACCTCGACCGAGATAGAGGGCAAACAACAGATATGGATGATTGACACGGAGTACAACGCTACATACATGTCGGGCAAAAGTTCGATGTGCTGCGTACGCGCCATTGCACAATTCTAAAAAAACATATAATACAATGAAACGACTACTCTCTACAGCAGCAGCACTATTGCTTATGCTTACCGCCACAACGGCAGCCGCAAACGACCTACCAAAGATGTTTGCTCATCGCGGAGGTCACACACACGAAATTCCCGAGAATACACCTGCAGCCGTCGCTTCGGCCAAGCGTTTCGGCTATGCGGGCGTGGAGCTCGATGTACGCCTTACGAAGGATGGCAAGATGGTTGTCTTTCACGACAAGACCATCAACCGCAAGATGCGCAATGCAACCGACTACTCGCGCATCGAGGAGAAGATTAGCGTGCGCGACCTCACATTCGATGAGCTGCGCAACAACTACGTTCTCGCCTCGCCAAATCCCGCTATGCGCTTCCCAGTGGCCACCCTCGACGAGATACTCCTCGAGTGCAAGCGTCAGGGAATGATACCGATGCTCCACAGCAAGTATGTCGCATCATACCGCCGCGCACAGGAACTCTTCGGCGATGAATGGATATGCTTCACGAGCAATGTCGCCGCGCTCGAAGAGTGCCGCACATTCTCGAAGTGCCTAATACTCTATGGCATAAGACCTAATACGGTCAATGGTGCTGATGCCGTACTGGAGCGTCTTGGCGGCCGATGCGGCGTATCGACAATGCAGTCCGAGATATTGACCGAGGAGCGTATTGCCGCATGGCGCAAGAAGGGATACGAGGTACAAGCCTCTGTCTTCAAGGCCCCTCTCGAAGTGGAGGCTACACGTCGCGGCGTAAGTATGCACCTCACGGATTTTGCCCTTGTACCCGACAGTCGCTTCAAGCGTGTGGATGGCTGCTCGGAGGAGCGCCGCACACTCGCGCTTGGCGAGGAGCTCAGTTACAAGTGGAATAAGACGGAGTACGGAGGCGTCGCCCTCTCGCTTCAATTCCGCGGCGAGGTGGAGATTGTCGTCCACGGCAAGCGCACCTATCAGCTGACGAGCGACGGCCGCAAGCCTATCGTTCTCGGTGTACGCCTCGCCAAAGGCACCCCTTCGCTCACCGTGCGTGCCCTGCGTACAACGAAGCTACGCTCGCTGGCCTGCGATGTGTATGAGTTTTAGCCAAGCGTCTGCTACACCATAAAAGCCACAAGGGGCTGTCCAACAAGTTGTGTTGCGACAGCCCCTTACGCTTGACGACAATAGCACCAGAGCCTCAATCAAGGCCACACCAATAATCATAAAGTCCAACTCTATAACATTCCAGAAACAAAGCTGGGCACAATTTCTCGCAACCATCTTTATCTACCTCCTTAAAGACTTAAAAGTGCAACGCGATAGTTGCCCCTTAGCGATATGCCATTTGCGCCTTTAAGGAGGTAAATATAAGGCGCACAAAAAACCCGATGCGCAGCATACTTGATGTATGTGAGCAATCGGGTTATTGAAGTGCAACGCGATAGTTGCCCCTTAAAGACGCAAATTATGCGTCGAGAGCAAAACGCTTGTATGCAATCACCGTAGCCTCCTTATCGGCACGAGCGATGAACTCGCGGATAGACTCCTTCTCGCCTACAACGGTCTGGTTGAGAAGCGTGTTCTCCTCGAAGAACTTACGCATCTTACCCTCGGCAATCTTCTCGAGAATAGCCTCCGGCTTGTTTGCATTCTTTGGATCCTGCTTCATCTGCTCGAGTGCAATAGCCTTCTCCTTGGCTATAACCTCCTCAGGGCAGTCGTTCTCGTCAATCGAGATAGGAGCCATTGCGGTAGCCTGCATAGCTACGGTCTTGGCAACCTCGGCAGGAACCTCCTTGTTGAAGCCGAGCAACGTACCGAGCTTCTTGTTGAAGTGAACGTATGCGCTAACATACGGAGCCTCAACGCGAGCGTAGTAAGCAAGCTCTACCTTCTCGCCGGTCTGACCCGACTTCTCGGTAACAATCGCCTCAACGGTGTGGCCCTCGTCATTCTTGACGGCGAGCAGCGTAGCGAGGTCGGCAGCGTCAGCCTTAACAGCAAGCTCCAAAACCTCGTTTGCCGAAGCCGAGAACTCCGAGTTCTGCGCAACGAAGTCGGTCTCGCAAGCGAGGCAGAGGATATAACCCTTCGTGCCTACAATCTTGGTTACGACAACGCCCTCGCTGGCCGAGCGATCGGCACGCTTGGCTACAACGAGCTTACCCTTCTCGCGGATAATGTCCTGTGCACGCTCGTAATCGCCCTCTGCCTCGATGAGTGCCTTCTTGCAATCCATCATACCGGCACCCGTCATCTTGCGGAGCTTCATCACGTCGGCAGCTTTAATCTCTATTGCCATAGTTTTCTTTGTTTTTTTGTCGGTTAATAAATTACTCGGCCTGTGGCTCTGCGGCAGCCTCCTCGGTAGCAGCAACCACCTCGGCAACAGCAGCCTCCTCAGCCTCAACATTGGCCTTTACGCTCTTCTTGATGCGCGTCTTGCCCTCCTTCTTCGGAGCAGCCTCGGTGTTAGCCTCGGCCTCAAGGGTCTCCTTCTCCTTCTCGAGCTTGCGCTCCTCTACGCCCTCGGCGATAGCAGCACATACGGTATCAAGGATAACGGCGATAGACTTCGTAGCATCGTCATTTGCAGGTATAACGTAATCGATGTCGGTTGGATCACAACAAGTATCTACCATTGCAAATACCGGAATGTTAAGACGCTTTGCCTCCTTAACGGCGTTCTGCTCCTTCTGTACGTCAACAACGAACAGGGCAGCCGGCAGACGGGTAAGGTCTGCGATAGAGCCGAGGTTCTTCTCGAGCTTTGCGCGCTGGCGCGAAATCTGCAACTTCTCACGCTTCGAGAAGTTGTCGTAGAGGCCGTCAGCCATCTGCTTGTCGATGGTAGCCATCTTCTTAACGGCCTTTCGTATGGTTGGGAAGTTGGTGAGCATACCGCCGGCCCAACGCTCTGTAACGTAAGGCATACCTACGGTTGCCACCTTTTCGGCAACAATCTCCTTTGCTTGTTTCTTCGTAGCTACGAACAGCACACGGCGACCGCTCTTGGCAATCTGCTTCAAGGCTGCTGCAGCCTCATCCAACTTTACAACAGTCTTGTAAAGGTCGATGATGTGGATGCCGTTCTTCTCCATAAAGATATAAGGAGCCATTTTAGGGTTCCACTTGCGCTTCAAGTGACCAAAATGAACGCCGGCCTCCAATAATGTATTAAAATCTGTACGTGACATTTTTGTTTACGTTTTGTTTTTAATTTTAATTCTCTTTTCTTCAACTTGCGAGTAGCACCCCCTTGGGGCAGTCTTGCAAGTTTTCCGCGACAGGGCATCGGACAGGTAGTACGCGTATATATAATATATATAGGTAGTCGTGCCGATTCTCGAACCCGTGTCGTGCTTTGCCGAATAGTTGGTTCGTCGTGCGATTAACGCTTGCTGAACTGGAACTTACGACGTGCACCAGGCTGTCCCGGCTTCTTACGCTCAACCTCACGGGCGTCACGAGTAAGGAATCCGTTCTTCTTCAAAACAGGACGAAACTCTGCGTTAATCTCGCACAATGCGCGAGCGATACCCATGCGGGCAGCCTCGGCCTGACCCTTGATACCGCCACCAACGAGGTTGATGACAACATCATACGACTCCAGAGTCTCGGTTACGAGCAGTGGCTGCTTAACCTCATACTGGAGGATGTTCAATGGGAAATAAACGGCAAGCTCCTTCTGGTTGATTGTAATGTTTCCGGTACCCGGCTTCACGAATACGCGAGCGACAGCTGCCTTACGGCGACCAACGGTGTTTACAACTTCCATAATTCTTACTTAATCTCGTTCAACTTAATTTGCTTTGGGTTCTGCGCAGCGTGCGGATGCTCTGCACCGGCATAAACCTTCAAGTTTTTGATAATAGCCTCACCGAGGCGCGTCTTTGGCAGCATGCCGCGAACAGCCTCCTCGATTACGAACTCAGGTTTCTTTGCCAAATACTCGGCAGGAGTAGCGAAACGCTGACCACCCGGATAACCCGTGTGGCGGACATAGACCTTGTCGGTCAACTTCTTACCTGTGAGCTTCACCTTCTCGGCGTTCACCACGATAACATAGTCACCGCAATCAACGTGAGGGGTGTAGCCCGGCTTGTTCTTACCGCAGAGAATCTTTGCAATCTGCGAAGCCAAGCGACCCAATACCTCGTTAGTAGCGTCAATGACAACCCACTCCTTGTTGACCGTAGCTGCATTCAACGAGATAGTTTTGTAGCTTAATGAATCCACTGTGTTTTACGTTTAAAACTTGTTAATAAATAATGTAATCCAACCTCGCGCAGTGCGAGTGCGCAAAGATACGAATAATTTTTCGAATAAAACAACTTTTCTGCAAAAGAAAAAGTCGATTAACATACAGCAGGGCCTTATTCGACGGATACATTTAGCTCATTGCAACTTTTAGTCACTGCGCACTAATCCCACTCTCCGCCTTCGATGGTAGAGTCGTCGTCCAGTCCCAAACCTATTGAATTGGAAAAGCCAAGCTCTGCCAACACAGAGTGTATATCTATCTCGGGGGTTATATATCTTTTCATAACTATTTCTCGACAAAGGTCTTTTTATTCAACTCTGCTAATATTTGAGGGCGATCGGTATTGAGGTAGTCGGCGCCGAGTCCCATAAATTTCAAGATATTTGCCCTTGAATTTACATCGTTCCATACCAATACTTTCGCACCTGAATCATGTGCACTTTTGATACATGAGTAGTCCTTATTAACCGTAGCGGTGCTGGCATTAAGCGTCATTCCGTCGGCAGCAAGTTCGGCATAAGTCTTCACGACATCCGTATTCGGATAGAAGAGAACCATATCCGGTGCTTCACTCTTGCACTCTTCTATAACACTTTTAGCCTCCGAATAGGTGCTAATCAGCCAATCTGCCTTGGCGAGAATATTCTTTGTGCGCAACATTGCAATAATAGCCTCTATGCACGCGGTATCCTTCACATGTATCATCAGCCTGATGGAGGTGTTTTTGATATACTCGTCAAGGAACGACTCGAGAGTTGGCAACTTCTCGCCATTGGAGAGCGTTTTGTCTGCAATATCGCTATAGTTTGCCGTTTTGATGGTTACGCCTCCAATTGTAGCATCGTGATTTATCACCAACACTCCATCGGCAGTAGTCCATACGTCCAACTCCGCGCCGTAGCAACCCTCCAGCGTTTGCGCTCTTTGCAGTGCTGCAATAGAGTTCTTCGGCACATCGTTCGCACCATCTACATACCAATATCCGCGATGGGCAATAGGCTTCGTCTCATGAGGCAACTCGGCATCAGGACTAACCGTAAATGTCACGGCAGCGATTTTCAGTTCCTCCTCTCCGCGATGCAAAATAATGTCATACGAGTCGGACTGCAACCCCGTCGGGATTACGATTGTAGCCTTCCCCTCAACTGCCGTTGTTGTGCAATCATACGATGTACCCGATGTTGTCGAGCAGAGCGTAATGGTATCGCCAACCTTTATTCCGTCGCCATACACCGAGTATTTCCAGCCCTCAGCCACTTCAACCATAGGGAAATACTCGACATTCGACACATTGATAGTCAGTGTACGAGGCCAACTCTTCTGCGCCTCCTGATACAACAAACTTGCTTCCGCAGCCGACAGTGGTTTGTCGTAAATACGAGCCTTTGCGATACAGCCATTCAGTGCATTTTGTGCCGATGTAGCCTTGTTCGGGTCACCTCCTATGACAAAATTCATAACACTCGGATGCCCAAAATCTCCTGTATGGCCCGTAAGGCGATTTGTCTGCTCGCCATTCATATAGAATACAACCTCACCAGTGGTCTTGTTCCACACACCTATGATATGGTAGAACTTGCCAAGTTCCATTACCGATGCCTCATTTCGAGTATCTCTATAACCTTTATTCACACGAGGAAGGAAGCCGACCGTATTTGTCAGCGCACCATTCGTAGCATCAAATCTAAATCCCGTTCCTCCGCCTTGGTGCGAAGAGAAAAGGCTCATCTTCACCTCTTCATTAACCGACACAACCATTTCGAGGGTGTGTCCATCGCCTTGCTTTGCACCAAAGGCTTTATCTGCGCTGTATGCCACTCCATAGTAGCCCGAAGTGACGGTCGCGCCGGCAGGATTCATAAATCTCGCCACATACACTCCGTTAGTGCTTGGGTATGTCACCAGGTTTGCACTCGAATTGTAGGCAATCTCCGACTGCATACCGGAAGCATCGTATGCAGTACCATCCTCGTTGAATACGACATCGAGCATATCGGCCTGTGGCACTGCAGACATTGTCAAACAAACCTCCGCAAGCACCTGACGGGTCGCACCACGCACAACTTCTACAATGTAGTTTCCGCTCACAAAGTCGGCAGGAATAGTAGCCGAAGCACCATCGGAATATATTTTGGTTTCGCATTCGTAGGTCTTCGAGTGAGTGCGCAGCCTTAAAACATCGCCATCGGCAAAGCCCATACCCTTGACCATAAAGTTGTAACCATCGCTAACCGTTTCGGACTTCATACAACTAACATTCTTAATCACCTCCAAGGTTGTGCGGTCACGGTGGCTCTTGTTATAGAGTGCCACAACCTCCTCATCGGTAAGTGACTTATCGTATATACGGGCTATAGCAACATCGCCGTCCCAGCCTTGACCTGCGTATCCGTTCTCAGTATCTGCTCCGACACACACCCAATGATAGTTTGAACTCTTATTGAGAAAGAACCTTGCGCCATCAGCAACAGTTTGAGTAGCCGTTTTTACGCCATCAACATATAACGACACATACTTCTGTTCCTTGTCCCACACACCTACAACATGATACCATTGGCCTTGTTGTGGAACTACTTTGCTACGACAAGTAACCCATTGATTTTTATTTGTTGTTGTTAATCCTACGGAAAAACTAAAATCGTATCCATCGCTCTTATCGCCTACAGTAAAGCCGGCACCACCCACCTGTTGGGCACAAAACCACTTACTTGCCGCGCCACTTGCCGGAGCCGCCGCGTCCATCATCACCAATGTCTCCCACGAGTGTCCATCGGCAAGTCGATCCTTAAAATCGGTATCATTGGCAAAATCTATTTTGTGATAGCCAGTATAATGCTTATTGGAGGCAGATGCATCGACAAACCTTTCAGCATGGTCGTATGAAGCGATATATTGCCCATACACATAGTCGAAATATGCAGTCAGGAGTTTGCTGTCGGCCACTGTCTGTACAGCCATTCTGCGTGGCGATATATCTTTGGCTGTGCCGTCGGCAAGGAAGACAATATCGAGCAAATCGGCCACAGGAACATCCGAGACTTTATCCGTAGCTTTATATTCAAATGCAGGCATCTCAATCACCGTATTACGTTCTATCGTGCGGTTGAAGGTATGACTCTTCGTCATTGCATAACCTGCATTGTCGTATATCGTCACCGAAAAGCCCTTACTCAAAGCGACAGGAGGTATCGACACGAAGAAGTGCTGCGCCTCATTCGTAAGTGTCGCATGCGCATTGAGAATTATAGCATCATCTTCGCCGCAGAGATTTACGACAGGCTCTCCATTCTCGAAAGAGATTTCGGCCGCACCGGCAATAGCCTCGTGACCAATGCTCTTCAGCTCAATCTTCGTAATTGTTGCCGAGCCGGTCAGCGATATGCGAACAGCGGCCGTGGCATTCTTGAAACTCAGGCTCTCCTTCGTGCCGCTGGCGACCATCAGATAGGACTCCTTGTCGTAGCTCGCCTTATCTACGCGCCAACTCTGCACGGATGGATACTCAACCGTAAGCACCTTGGCCGAAAGCGCAACATCTTCGTTGTACGGATATACAGCAAAGAAATCGCCTTCGCCCAAAGAGGCCGAGCCACTAAATTTACCCAAGTTGCTATCTACCCCATCGATAAGAGTGAAGCACGCATTGCTCTCCGTTCCCGGGAATACAGAGATTGCATCGTCTGCCTCCCAAAAATGTTTGTAACCACCCTCGGCACGCTCGAAACCGGCACGCGAGAGTTCAGACTCGTCGGTAGTAGCCGAGAGTGTAATGGTTGAGCTCTCGGGCTGAAGGGTTGTAGGGGCCTCATCAAAACGAGTACACCCAACCACACCTACTAACACTGCACAGAATAACAGTACTCTTTTCATTTCATTTTATTTTATGGATTATTTAGAAGTTTCTATAAATCAATTTTTTATTAGCGAGTAGTCAGGATCTCATTAGGCTACTGCTAATGTGATTATATTTCTTTACAAATTTAGCAAAACTTTTTCTAAATATTGTACAAATTTTAGTACTTTTTTAGAGCAAGAGAGGGTAACATACTGAATATCAATAGTATAAATTTTAGCGTCTAACTATCATACACCTCTTGCGGTATTTATAAATTTGTATTAAGCGTGCTACGTTGCAGGTATAGAATAATTTATAGAAGTACCCTAAAATTTTCAAACGAGTTCGTTTAGAGCGACAGCCACCCCTCCATCTTGTCGGGTTCGGCGCAGGAGATAACGATGCGCTTACCGCTCCACAGATGTACGAGAAAGAGGTTGTCGAGGCGCGTAGCATAGAGTTCGAAGGACCCCAACTTGCGTGTGTAGTACGAGCCGTAGTAGCCGAATAGTCCGCCATTGCCACCCACTCGCAACGCGCCACGCAGTGCATTGTCGGGCAGTCGCTCGACACTACGCACTTCGTCGCGGCGGATAGCAATGCTTCGATAGCGGCGCAGGATGACAATCTTCGACTCGCCGATTTCGAGCCGCTGCGGAGCCATACCCTCGCTCACCAATATCATCGGTAGCATTATAGCATTAAAGAGCACGAGTGAGATAACGGGCCTCACAATATCCTCTTGCGTGCAGGCAATATAGAGCATAAAGAGCGATAACCCCAACCAGAGGGCAAAGGTCGCAAAGGTTGTGACCCATACGCCTCTACCCCACACAAACGGTACGGTATAAAAGCCCTTGTTGCCCATCGCTCGTTAGAATTGCAGCTTGACACCCGCAGTGAAGGACGCACCCTGCTCGCGGTAGTATGCCATGCGATAGATATCCATATTTGCAAGGTTATTACCCTCGACAAAGACGGTGCAGGTATTCGATGCACGCACCTCGGCAAAGAGTCCCAGATCAACCGCAGCCGGAGTCTTCATATTGTAGCGCACTGCCTCGGCCGTATTTGCCGCATCGAAGAGTTGCTCGTAGCGGAAGCAGCTCCACGTCGTTGTGCCTATAAGCTCGGCACGAGCACCGACAGCGAAGCGTTTGTGCGTATAACGCACCTTCACGAGAGCCTCCACAGGCGGCAGCGCATCGTTCACATTCGCGTGGTTGCCATAGAGCGAGCCTTTGAGCTGCGCCGTGATAAGCAGTTGCGAAATCGGCTTATAGTCTATCGCCGCGCAGAGCGACCATATCTCGCGGTTGGCAACTTCGGCATTGAAGAATAGCTGATTGACGTTATACCAATATAGCGAGTTGAGGTGGAACGACATATTGGCCCACAGACGATAGGCAAACTTATTGTTCGACGTATGGCCCGACACACCGAGGCGCACATTGTAGATGGCCGTATTAGGCAGAGCCGTCGAGCCATTGAAGCCAAACGGCACAAGTGGTGTCACATCGGCCGGCAGAGTCAATGCCGAGGCATAGTGATTCTGCGCGAGCAGCGAGCGATAGTCATTGCTGCGCAGTTCGCCATCCACCTCGATATAAGGCACAAAGAGCCCGCGCTCGTTGATATTGAGCGCGAGGCGCAGATATGGGAACGGATGGTAGCGATCGCGCTTCACAACGTCGGCCTTGTTGTGGTCGTAGGTGAAGCGCACGCCCACACCGAAATCGAACATACCGCCCGTCTTACGCTCGTAGATCAGCGCGGCAGAGAGTATGCTGTTCTTCGAGCCGCGAAGGTGCTTGAGTCCGAAGTGGCCCTCATAGTCCACATCGAAGCGGAACTCACTGCGCGGTGTGATACGGCGAGCAATAGCTCCACCTGCCGTAACATCTATCTGATGGCATGAATGGTAGCGGCTTATGTCTATCATCTTATGCGACTTGTCGTTGAAAAAGGCGAACGAGCCGTAGAGCGTAAAGTTCAGGTGCGAGAGATCCGTAAATGCATCGCCGAAGCGGAGGGCGAGGTTCACGTCCTCGAAATCGACCTCACGCTTATCGAACACGAAGTTCTCGGCCTCATTCTCGCTCACGCGGTTGCGCAGCGGATAGCGGTCGTACATCTCGGCGTTGTAGTACGCCTCGCCGAGGAGCGTGTAGCGGCCGCAATACTTACCGCCATAGACACCCACACGGTTTGTCATCTGTATCGACGGGTTATCCTTGGCCTTGGCATCGTGTTCGCCCGTCGCAGGGTTGTAGCTCTGGTACTTTATCTTGCCATACTCGCCACGATGATTGACATATCCGGTCAGAAAGCCCACGTCGGCACGATGTGTCGTGGCGTAGAAGTCACCCGACGTATTGAGCGGATATCCCACACCGAGCTTCAGATAGAAGGGAAACTGGCGACGATACTCCCAATAGGTGAGCGTCGCCGGACGGAAGCGGTGTGTGCCGAGCGTCGAGGCAAACGAGCGCGGCGTAATCGTATAGTCAATCTCGGGGCGCAACGTCACCGTATCGACCATATTTGGCGTGATGGACATCTTTGTCGGCAAGGTATTAACCTGCGGAACAAACTCCTTCGACACCTCGACCTGCTTCTCCACCTGTGCCGAAGCTGTGAGCAGCGACACGAAAGCCACTGCGGCTATTGCAAATCTTTTCATCTTCTAATTGAGTTTTTCGAGTTTAGCACTTGCCTCGGCCACGATGCCGTCATCGGCCGGCGTATATCCATCAACCACACTGCGATATGTAGCCTTGGCCTGGAAGGCATCACCACGCGCAACATATATGTCACCCAGAAGTATGAAGGCCTTACCCAACCAATATGCGTGTGCCGGTTTCTTGTCGGCAAAGTCGTATATCGCTTTCTCGCAATCGTCGAGTCGATTCTCGGCATAGAGCCCTGCGACAACCTTGTAGGCTGCCTCCGCGCCCTCGGCCGAGTTCACGTCGTCAGCCAGCGTGCGGTATATATCGAGTGCCGCCGCATCGCCGCGCCCCTCCAATACCTTCGCCTTGGCGTACTGCGCACGGCGCATCATCTGCGGCTCGACATCGGTCATCGTAGCCAAGTCGTCGGCCATAGCCACCACAGCCTCCGCCTCGCCATACTGCAACAGCGACTCGGCATAGCCGGTCGAGTATGTCGCACGCTGCTTCTCGTTCTCGGCCATATCATACAGGCGGCGATATGCCAAGGCCGACTCCTCGTACATCTGATTCGAGAAGGTGACCTCCGAGAGCTTCTCGAGCACAGGCACCGTGTATTGGTTTGTCGGGCGGTCAGCCAAGAGCTTCATGCTCTCAACCGCACGATCGAGGCTGTCACATTTCAGATAGCAGTCGCTCAAGTAGAAGAGCGCATCATTTATATAGTAACCTTTCGGGAAGTTATCCAGATAGCGTTTCATCTGCGGCACAGCCTCCTCGATGCGGTTTGCCAGATATACGTTCTGCGCCGCACGGAACGAGAGCGAATCGCGCGTCATCGTGCTCAAATCGCACTCTACGCCTGTACGCTCAGCATAGGCAAAATAGTCATCTACCTTGCCGCGAGCCACATATATCTCGCGCACGCTTTGTATAGCATCCTTCGCCGCAGCCGACTGCGGAGCCGCCGCGATAACCTTGTCATAGCAATCGAGCGAGCGGTCGAGGTCGCCGAGGTTGAAGTACACAAGGCCGAGGTTGAGCAGTGCCGGCGTGCGATAAGGCGATGCGGGGTACTTCTCGACAAACTCATCGAGTACCTTCGCGCCATCGGCATAGCGTTGTTGCAAGACATATGTACGCCCCAACTCGTATGATGCATCGTCGTTATAGTCGCCACAATCCTCCGTCTGCATCTGCTGCAAGGCTCCAATCTTGGCATTCACCTTACCATCGAGGCCGAGCGATATGGCTCGCTGATACTTAGCATAGTCCTGCTCCTGCGTACCGAGGGCCACCGCACCCTCGTAACTCTTGACTGCCGAGGCATAGTTGCGTTGTAAGTAGTGTGCATCGCCGAGGCGGTTATAGGCATCCGCACGGAAACGGTCGGGCGTCTTGTAGAGCCAGAGGAAGCCCTCGAAAGATTTCTGCGCACGCGGCATGTTCTCCTGCGTGAAATAGGAGTATCCGAGGTTGTAGAGCGCCATCTTGTACTCGCGCTCACTCTTCGGCGCACGCTTCACATAGAGGTTGTAGTACTCGACGGCCCTCTCCGTATCGCCACGGTTGTAGGCGATCTCACCGAGCCAGAAGGCGCACAGCGCATTGTACTTCGGACTGACACCCACGTTGCGAGCCTCCGTGAGAGCCTGCTCGGCCTTGTCGTAGTCGCCCTCCACAAAGGCGTTCAAACCGTTGAAATATGCAATCTTCTGCAATGCCGCACGCTGACTACCATCCGGATTTGGGAACGATTTGATAGCTTCATAGGCCAGCTGGTAGTCGTGCGAGTTGTAGTAGGCTGCAATAAGCAGTTCGCGCACCTCCTTCGCACGCGGCGAGTCGGGATAGCGGGCGATGTAGCGCGACAAGACGTTTATCGACTCATTGAAGGTGCCGCCACCCGTCTCGAAGAGCAGCTTTCCGTAGTTGAAGAGCGCATCTTCGGCAATCTCGTTGTTGTACTTCTCATCGGCCGCCATGGCAAACGAATAGATGGCCAACTTCTTGTTGCCACTCTTCAAGTAGCAGTCGGCCAGGTGATACGAGGCGTTCTGCGCCAACTCGTCCTCTCCCTCGCACACCCTGCGCAATGCCTCTATCGCCTTCGTATAGTCGGTCGAGCGGTAGGCTGAGTAGCCGAGTATATAATACTCATCACGCCCCATATTGCCGCCACTGCGACTATACATATCCATATACATCTGCGACTTATTGTAGCCTTCGAGCCTATACCACGCCTCGGCCATAATGCGCATCAACTCCAAACGCTCCCGCTCCGGAGCACTCTTGAGCAGTGCATCGCCGTGCTGCACCACATAGGTGTAGTTGCCGCGCGAGAACTCTATCTGCAGGAGGTAGTAAGGCACAACCTTCGAGTAAGAGTCGCTATTTTTGAGCAGCTCGAAGCCCTTGTAGGCCTCGTCGTACTTGCCCGCATCGTAGAGGATGTAGGCTTTGTAGTATATCGCGTGGTCGGCATAACGGCCCTTAGGCGAGAGTTTTGAGAAGTATTCGCTCGCCTTGTCGTGGTTACCCTCAACAAACTCGATATATCCCATGCGCATATCGTACTTCTCGCGATTGTCGGACGAGAGAGCCTTGTAGGCAATCTTCTCCAATTCGCGACGAGCCCTCTTCAGGTCATTATTCTTGCTGTAATGCAGAGCGAGCAGAAAGCGCACATCGTTGGTATGCACCGACCCCGGATGGCGACGCAAGAAGTTGAGCATATAGGCCTCGGCATTATTGTCGCCCAACTCGGCGGCGCAGACCGTCAGGCCGAACTCGGCATAGGTAGCGAGCTTCTCATCGTCGGCCTTGCACTGATGCTTCAGACGCAAAAATTCGTGACGCGCCTCGCTATAACGCCCATGCTCGAGAAGCGTAGTAGCACGGTTGTAGAGTTGTTGTTCCCCGGGTGGATTCATTGCTCCGGCCACGCCAAGCGCAGCCACAGCAATGATTATAAATGATGTAATTCGTCTCAACATATCGTTTCGCTATTAACTATTCACGCAAAGATAGGAAATTTCTTATAAAAACGTATCAAATTTCGATATTATTACGCGAAGAAATGGAACAATTCTTGCCCTCGCCTATTTGCGAATACAAAAATGCACAATTTCCATGAAGATTATCGTAAAAATCAAACAGACGAAGGGTGCCGATTTTACACTCTGCGAGCCTCAAAAGTTAGAGGCTCTGAACCCCAAAGAGCTACTGCTCTATGCCGCCGCGCAGTGCGCCGGCAAGACTCTCCATGCCATTCTCGAGAAGGAGCGTATCAAACCCAAGAGTATCGAGATTGCGATGTCAGGACTCCTCGACACCGATACACTCGAAGGGCGTAGCCGCTTCAAGTCGCTCAACATCCGCTACGACATCGAGTGCTGCTCCATCTCCGAGCAGACAAAGGTGGGCCATGCCGTCACGCTGACCACCGAGAAGTACTGCGGCAACCTCGCTATGTTGCGCCACGCCGCCCCTCTCTCCCACGAAGTGTCGATTGTCAGCACCGAGGAGGAGGTATGCTAATCGAAAAGAGGAGAGGGAAGTCCTATACACAACAACAATGGGCATCGTTACTGATGCCCATTGTTGTTGTGTAGCAATATACCACTACTTGAAGTAGCGCTTGTAAAGCCCCTGAAAACCTGCGCCGTGGCGAGCCTCATCCTTAGCCATCTCGTGCACTGTGTCGTGCACTGCATCTAGATTCTCCTCCTTGGCCATACGGGCAAGGCGCATCTTATCCTCACAAGCACCCGACTCGGCATTCATACGCTTGAATAGGTTGGTCTTGGTGTCCCACACCACGTCGCCCAACAACTCGGCGAACTTGGCAGCATGCTCAGCCTCCTCGAAGGCATAACGCTTGAAAGCCTCTGCAATCTCGGG
>JAFVRC010000012.1 GCA_017504485.1 Alistipes sp.
AAGAGGAATTTCAAGGCTCGCGAAGCACGAATAACCGCAGCATACCAAGCGTATGTGAGGATTATGAGAGCAAGCACAACGCAGAAATTACCTTGCAAGACCTTTGAAGTTGTATAGCAAGAGGAATTTCAAGGCTCGCGAAGCACGAATAACCGCAGCATACCAAGCGTATGTGAGGATTATGAGAGCAAGCACAACGCAGAAATTACCTTGCTATACAGCTTCAATACTCTATGTCGCGACAATTCAGTTTATTGACAATCGTCCCATCAAGAAGCTCGACAAGACCACTGTTGGCGCGGAGCATAGTCTTCATGGTTTTGGCGTCGATGTTGTAGCAAGGAACGGGAGAGCTGTTAGCAAAGCTATGGTAGTGCTCGGCATCGAAGTACTCGGGAGTGAGGCATATCACATTGCTGCCCTCGCGCTCGGCACGCTCGACAACTCGGGCCATACGAGACACACAAGCCTCACCAATATTCCGCAAATCGGCCACACACAGCATATACATACGCCCCGGCAGGGAGAGTAGCGAATCGGTCTTATCGACCTGCGCCTCGCTCAGGTGGAACTCCAAAATCATAGGCTCCACACGACTATGCTCCGCATCTCCCACACGAGTCTCAACCCACTCCCAACGCTTCTCGTTGTGCCATGCTCTGTCGGCGAGTGAGAACTCGCGCAAGCGACCTGTGCGGCGATTGCGATAGACCAGCACTACATCATCGGTATCGCGCTTGGCCCTCGCACGCTGCATCTCCTCGGCGATATTCACCCCCTCCTTGTAGGGCAGCAGGTCGATAGGCGGCAGGTGCAGGTAGCTGTATGCGCCCACGCTCATCGACATCGTGAAGAAGAAGAGCATCAGCGCAAACTCCAACTTCGAGAAGGAGAATATTCGGTCAGGTCGATATCGCCACCAGAAGCAGAAGGCCATAGGCAGCAGCACGAGATTTTTGAGGAACGTAGCCATCGGCGTGAGCTTCACAAACTCGCCGAAGCAGCCGCAATCCTCCACCGGAATAAAAGTCACCGAGAGAAACGTGAGCAGCGTGAAGAAGCACATCGACAGCACCGAGAATATCGACACCAGGCGTATGCGAACCTTGAAGAGCAGCATACAGCCCATCATCAGCTCCGCGCCGCAGAGCCATATCGAGAATATGAGCACCAGCCACTCGGGAGCCTCGATGCCGTAGGCCGCCTGATAGTTGTTGATGTTCATCACCGTGCCCCACGGATCGATAGCCTTGAAGAAGCCCGAGATGATGAACGTAATCGCAAAGGTTATGCGACAGAGGTGCGACAAGATGCGGAACCACCGCCTATTTCTCAACGTAGAAGCCATATCCTACAACCTTTCGAGCAGCGGAGCAATCTCGGCCTCTATGCGCTCGAAAATTTGCTCGGGCGAGGCCATAGCCCCCTCCGCATCGCTGCAATCCACCACCTTCAACTCCTCGTCCCATGTCGAGGCTGCGAGATAGACTTCGCGCACGCGCTGCTGCAGCGTGAGCGACTGCTCGTGTATGTCGCTCGCACCATTGAGATACGAGCGGTCGTCGCCCTCGCGCTGCTCGGTGAGCTTGCGCTCCGTGAAGGCGAAGGGCACATCCAGAAAGAGCGACACGTCGGGCCGAGGAATGGCATTCACCCCGTATTCGAGGTGCATAATCCAGTCGTAGAGGCGACGACGAGCCTCCGCATCAGCGATTTTGGCACACTGATAGCCCACATTCGAATAGACGTAGCGATCGACAATCACCACCTTACCCTCGGCCTCCCAGCCGCGAATAGTGGCCGCAGCATCGGCCCTATCGCCCGCATAGAGCAACGCAACGATATAGGGGTCCACGGCATCCACACTCCCCAGCTCACCACGCAGAAAACGGGCTATGAGCTCTCCGTAGATTGGCGCATCGAAGCGCGGAAAGTGCAGGTACTCGCTCTGCACGCCACGCTCCTCGAGTGCCGCACGCAACATCTTGATTTGCGTAGATTTGCCGGCACCGTCAAGTCCTTCAAGTACGATAAACATCTCTTCTCTATTTAAGCATTCGCACCGCACGCCGCACACCCTCGACGAGGCTATCGACGTCGGCCATAGTGTTGTATAATCCAAACGAGGCGCGACACATTCCCGTCACGCCGAAGCGAGCCATCGTAGGCTCGGCGCAGTGGTGGCCCGTGCGCACCGCAACGCCCATCTTGTCGAGTATCATCCCCACGTCGTAGTGGTCGCACCCCTCGACACGGAACGATATTATCGGAGCCTTGTCGGCCGTCGTGCCGAAGATGCGCATACCCTCAATCTCCATCAATCGCTGCGTAGCATAGTCGCACACCCCGCGCTCGTGCGCCTCTACCTCGGCCGATGGTAGCGTATCGAGGTATCGCACCGCCTCGGCCATAGCCACCGCACCCACAAAGTTGGGCGTACCCGCCTCGAACTTCAAGGGCAGAGGGGCGTATGTCGTGTGCTCGAAGGTGACCTTATCGACCATATCGCCACCACCCATATACGGAGGCATAGCCTCCAACAGCTCGCGACGACCATAGAGCACTCCCGTACCCGTCGGGCCGTAGAGCTTATGGCCCGAGAAGGCGTAGAAGTCGCAGCCGAGGGCCTTAACATCCACTCCGCCGTGCACCACACCCTGACAACCATCGACCACCACAACGGCACCCACGGCGTGCGCCTTGTCGATAATCGCACCGAGGTCGGGGCGTGTGCCGAGCGTATTCGAGGCCTGCGTGACAGCCACAACCTTCGTGCGCTCGTCGAGCAGCGAGTCGAGGCTCTCCATCATCAGTGCACCGTCATCCCCCACCGGAATAACGCGCAGCTCGGCACCCTTACGCGCTGCAGCAAGCTGCCACGGCACGATATTCGAGTGGTGCTCGATATGGCTGACGACGATATTATCGCCCTTGCCGAGCGCATAGTCACACCACGCCGAGGCCACCATATTGAGCGACATCGTGGCACCCGACGTAAAGATAACCTCTTCGCACGAAGCGGCACCGATGAAGCGGCGCATCGTCTCGCGAGCCGCCTCGTACTCGCCCGTCATCATATCCGAGAGGTGATGCACCCCGCGATGCACATTGGCGTTGATAGTGCGATAGATACGCTCCTCGCACTCAACGACCGAGCGCGGTTTCTGCGCCGTAGCACCACTATCGAGATAGACGAGCGGTCGGCCGTACACCTCGCGTGATAGTATCGGAAAATCTTCGCGTATTCGGTTTATATCGAGAGCCATAGCACTACAATTTTTGCAACTTTTCGTTCAGCGACTCGGCGAGCATAGTACCCAAAGACTCCACCTCGCACCGCGACACCACATCGCAGACGAAGCCCTCAATCTGCAAACGCTCCGCCTCGCGACGCGATATGCCTCGCTGCTGCATATAGTAGATAGCCTCCTCGTCGAGACGGCCTACCGTCGTGCCGTGCGAGCACTTCACATCGTCGGCATATATCTCGAGCTGCGGCATACTCGTTATATGGGCCGCACCCAGCTCCACATTGCGGTTGAGCTGCGCAGCATCCGTGCGCTGTGCATCCTGCGCCACATAGACCATACCGCGGAACTCGCCCGTAGCACGCCCTGCGGCCACACCCTTGACGAGCGACGAGCTGCGACAGTCGGCCACGTTATGGCGCGTATTGACCGAGACCATAGCGTGTTCGCGCTCCACGGCCACAAAGACACCGTACATATCGCTCTCGGCGTGCGCGCCATTGAGCTGCGTGGCATAGTCGGCGTGCGCCCCTGCGAGCAGCACAGCGACCATACGGTAGCAACTCGCCTCGGCCTGCACGACGTTCATCGCGGCGTAGCACTCGGCCGTATATACGTCCGTCACATCTACCGAGCAACCCTCGCCAAGCCGAAGTTCTATCGACGAAGCGGCAGCCGTGTCGTGCAACACCACGAGATGCACCCTCTGCCGCGTAGCAACATCGATGGTCGCACTACCCGATGCACGCACCAGGAGAGGCACTCCGACCGCCTCGGCATCGTCTATTCGGTCACCCTTGAATGGTTGCAGAGTTCCCTCCGCTATCAGTTGTTGAAGCTCCATTGTCGGCTACTCTTTATAGTCGTTTATAAGCCAATCGTATCCCTCCTTCTCGAGCTTCAGGGCGAGCGACTTATCGCCCGAATAGATTATGCGGCCGTGGTAGAGAACGTGCACATAGTCGGGCACAATATAGTCCAGAAGTCGCTGGTAGTGAGTAATGACCACCGTTGCGTTCTGCTCCGTATGCAGGCGCGTAACACCCGTAGCCACGATACGCAGAGCATCAATATCGAGGCCCGAGTCCGTCTCGTCGAGAATTGCGAGCTTCGGCTCGAGCATCGCCATCTGAAAAATCTCGTTCTTCTTCTTCTCGCCACCCGAGAAGCCCTCATTCACGGCACGCGACGTGAGCTTCGCATCGAGCTCCACAATCTTGCTCTTCTCGCGCATCAGCTTCAGGAACTCGGCCGCCGAGAGGGGCTCCTCGCCCTGCGCCTTGCGACGCTCGTTGACGGCCACCTTCATAAAGTTGGCCATCGTCACCCCCGGAATCTCCACCGGATACTGAAAGCCGAGGAATAGGCCCTTACGCGCACGCTCCTCGATAGGCTTGTCGAGAAGATTCTCGCCCTCGAATAGCACCTCACCACCCGTCACCGTAAATTTCGCGTTGCCGGCCAAGACCGACGCAAGCGTACTCTTACCCGAGCCATTCGGCCCCATAATGGCGTGCACCTCACCCGCCTTGACCGAGAGGTTTATGCCTCGCAGTATCTCCTTGCCCTCAACCGAGGCGTGCAAATCTTTAATCTCTAACATATTTTTTTAGTTTTCTATTATTTTCTCTATTCTTCACTCCCCCTGAAAATCACTCTCCCCGAAAATCGGAGGTGATTGAGCTGTTTTTGTGCAAGTCAAGGCGACAAAAGCGGAGCATAGCCGAGCCTATGTGAGCATTTTGGCGTTCCGCAGGCTTGTGCAAAAAGAGCCAATCAGAACGATTTTACCCCACCGAGTTCTCCAAACTAATAGCCAACAACTTCTGCGCCTCAACGGCAAACTCCATAGGCAACTTTGCCAAAACCTCACGGGCATAGCCTCCTACGATGATCCCTACGGCATCTTCGGTGGAGATGCCTCGCTGGTTGCAGTAGAAGAGCTGCTCCTCGGATATCTTGGAGGTTGTAGCCTCGTGCTCGAGCTGGGCAGAGGAGTTGTGCGAGTCGATAGTCGGGAAGGTGTGGGCACCGCACTTGTCGCCTATGAGCAGCGAGTCGCACTGCGAATAGTTGCGAGCCCCATCGGCCTTGGCAGCAATTCGCACCAATCCGCGATAGGAGTTCTGCGACTGCCCGGCAGAGATTCCCTTGGAGACGATGCGGCTGCGTGTGTTGCGGCCTATGTGTATCATCTTTGTTCCCGTATCGGCCTGCTGAAAGTTGTTGGTCATAGCCACGGAGTAGAACTCGCCCACCGAGTTGTCGCCCGCCAGAACACACGACGGATACTTCCACGTTATGGCCGAGCCGGTCTCGACCTGTGTCCACGAGAGGTGGGCATTCTCGCGGCATAAGCCTCGCTTGGTAACGAAGTTGTAGATACCGCCCTTGCCCTGCTTGTCGCCCGGATACCAATTCTGCACTGTCGAGTACTTCACATCGGCATCACGCTCGACGACTATCTCCACCACGGCAGCGTGCAGCTGATTCTCGTCGCGCTGCGGCGCAGTGCAACCCTCGAGGTAGCTGACATAGGCCCCCTCGTCGGCCACGATAAGGGTACGCTCAAACTGCCCCGTACCCGAGGCGTTGATGCGGAAGTAGGTCGAGAGCTCCATCGGGCAACGCACACCCTTCGGGATGTAGCAGAACGAGCCGTCTGAAAAGACCGCCGTATTGAGTGCCGCATAGAAGTTATCGGCGTATGGCACCACCGAGCCGAGGTACTTACGCACCAGCTCGGGATAGTCGCGCACAGCCTCCGACATCGAGCAGAAGATGATGCCCTTCTCGGCGAGAGTTTCGCGGAAGGTGGTCTTGACCGACGAGGAGTCGAGCACCGCATCTACGGCCACACCCGCCAGTGCCATCTGCTCCTCGAGCGGAATACCCAGCTTATCGAATGTACGTTTAAGCTCGGGGTCCACCTCGTCCATCGACGAGAGCGTCTTGCGCTTGGGCGCGGCATAGTAGATGATATCCTGAAAATCTATCTGCGGGATATCGAGGTGCCCCCACGTCGGGTGCTTCATCTTAAGCCAATGGCGGTAGGCCTTCAGGCGCAGTTCCAAGAGCCACTCGGGCTCGCACTTCTTGGCCGATATAAGGCGAATAACATCCTCGTTCAGCCCCTTGGGGATATACTCGGTGTCGATATCCGACGTGAAGCCGTACTTGTAGTCCGACTTCTCGAGCTTATCGATTATGTTTTGGTTATCGTTGTTCATAAAGCGTGTTACTCTTCGCTGCGCCCAATAGCCTATGGCTATATTACGGCACAACAATCGGACAAAGATACAAAAAAAGTGCGAGAGTACGAATTTTTTTCGCACACTCTCGCACATATCCCCCGCTTAACGACTAAAAAAGTCGCTTTTTCGAGGTTGTAACCACAAAATCTTTCAGATAGAAGGGCTCGAAGTAGGCCACATCCTCGAACTCCCCGGCCTCGAAAGCACGCTCCGCAAGACGCGCCATACCGCGTACCGACGGCACTACGCTCACAAGCTCGACATTCGGAATCACATCGGCGCACTTGGCCGCTCCGTTGCCGAAGATGACGAGCCGCTCGCCACCCGTGCGGTAGGCCGCAAAGCTCTCGGGCGTAACCACCTCGGCGCACACCTCGCACCGCTCGCCGCCCTGCGCATCGAAGAGCTGCGCATAGACCTCCATACGTCGCGCATCGACCATCGGACAGAGCAACGCCTCGTCCCACTGCTCGACATCTATGATGCCTGCCTCGTAATCCTCGCGTGCCACCTCGCAGAGTGCCGCTAACGAGCTGATACCCAGCAGCGGCTTATTGCAGCCGTAGCACAACCCCTTGGCAAACGACACGCCGATGCGCAGCCCCGTATATGAGCCCGGGCCCTTGCCCACGGCCACTGCATCCAAATCCTCGGCTGCAAGGCCATTTTCGCGCAACAGTTCATCGACAAAGACCGCCACTTTACGCGCGTGATCGCGCCCCTCGTCGCTCTCGCGCAGAGCCACAAGCTCACCGTCGCGCACGATGCCCACCGAGCAGATGTCGGTACCCGTCTCAATACATAAAATCAGTGCCATATTTTATATCTTCGTTTCACTAAACAATACCATCAAAACAGAAATATCGGCCTTCAACTTGTGCAAGGCAAGGCGACAAAAGCGGAGCATATCAAGCGTATGTTAGCATTTTAGCGACTGCCGACCTGCGCAAAAAGAGCCAATCAGAACGATTTTACCGGTAGGTCTTAATAGCCTTATCCATCTCGCGCTTCGCATCATTTGCCTTGATATACTCGCGCTTGTCGTAGGACTTGCGGCCGCGAGCAAGGCCTATGGCAATCTTGGCGAAGCCACGCTCGGTGAGGAAGAGGCGCAGGCCGACAATAGTCAAACCCTTGTCCTGCAAGGAGCGTTGCAACTTGGCCAACTCCTTGCGGTTGAGCAGGAGCTTGCGGTCGCGCTTCGGGATATGGTTGTTGCAGGTACCCCACGAGTACTCGGCGATATTCACGCCGCGTATCCACAACTCGCCACGGTCGAAGTAACAGTAGGAATCGACCATCGAGGCCTTGCCCAAGCGTATCGACTTTATCTCGGTTCCCACCAGCACCACACCGGCGATATACTCTTCGAGTATCTCGTAGTCGAAGGTTGCTCGCTTATTGCGTATATTTACACTCTTAAAATCTGCCATACTATGCTCAATCTACCCTCGCTTTTACGCACCCCGCATACGCTGTTCGGCACGAACTTTGCGATATTCGGTCGCAGAGGGTGACCGGTTAAAAAAGGTAACTATTCTTTTATCTTTGATATGTTTTACACATCTTTCTGTTTATTTTCTGTTTGCACACTCCGGTTGCCCTCTCTTTTTCCGCAGTCAAAGAGTCAAAATACTACACCACAGAGCGTTGCAGCTCTCTTGCCAGAGTAACCTTGGCTCTATTAAGGCGCGTCAGCTCCTGCATAAGTGCAAGCATCTCGTCATCGGTCAGCCCCTCGCGGTCGAGTTGCCGCTGCTGCTCATCAATCATACCGATAAGGTGCTTCAACGTGCGCAGCTTGATGATGCGCGGAATACCCACGGCGAGCATCTCCTCGCTGGTGGTGGTGTGCATCTCCTTCTGGCTCCAAATTTTGCTCTCGACATAGCTCTCGTTCTCGGCAAGCACCGATATTGCGGCCATGCTCACTTCGTGGTCGTAGTGATTCACGAACTCGTGGTGGTCGGGAGTGCGCCCATCGCGCAACGCCTGCCGCCAGATATCGACAATCACCTGATAGTTCTTATTGTCGAAAACTATCTCGCAGGCATCCAGCGCCTTGATAATCTCCGTGGCAACATGCATCTCCACTATGCGCCGCCCCTCGCGGAACTCGAAGCGGCAGTCGCCATAGAGCAGCAGATAGTAAACAATCTCGCGCTCGAGCGTCTCAATACTGCTACCCAGCGAGAGCGAGCCGAAGCGGTCATCTACCTGCGCCGCCTGCGTAACCCCCGCAGCAGCCTCTTCGCGGCGGCGACGTCCCTCACGGCGCACAAACTCCTCGGCCTCACGGTCGCCAAACGAAGCCATACGTCGGCGAGCAACCTCACCGATGAGCAACCCCTCGTCCATATCCAGCAGTCGCGCACCCTCGCGAATAAAGAGCGAGCGTTGGATATTGTCGGGTATCTGCGCCATCGAATGAACGATATCGGTAATCACCTGCGAGCGTTTCACCGGATCGTCGGCCGCATCGCGCAGCAACAGTTTAATCTTGAAGGTTATGAAGTTCTCGCGGTTGGCCTCGATGTACTCGCGCAACTCGGTGGCCGAGTGCTTACGGGCAAACGAGTCGGGGTCGTCCTCCGGCGGCAGAAGCACCGTATAGACATTCATACCCTCGCGCAAAATCATATCTATACCGCGCAACGAAGCGTGAATACCCGCCGAGTCGCCATCGTACATCACCGTCACATTACGCGTAAAACGGCCCAAGAGGCGTATCTGCTCGGTCGTGAGCGACGTACCCGACGAAGCGACGACATTCTCGACACCCGACTGGTGCATCGAGATAACGTCGGTATATCCCTCGACCATAATGGCACTATCCTGCTGCTGAATAGCCTTCTTCGCAAAATAGAGGCCATAGATTTCGTTCTTCTTGCTGTATATCTCACTCTCGGGCGAGTTCTGATACTTGGCCACCGACTTGTCGGTACGCAGTGTACGGCCGCCAAAGGCCACCACGCGGCCCGATATATTGTGTACCGGAAAGATGACTCGCTCGCGGAAGCGGTCGTAGATACGGCCGTCGCTCTCACGCTTAATCGAGAGGCCTGTCGATAGCAGGAACTCCTCCTTGTAGCCTGCATGCATCGCATCTTGCGACATACGGTCGCCCTTCGACGGGCAGAAGCCGAGACCGAACTTCTTGATTGTGGCATCCGAGAAGCCGCGCTGCCCACGGAAATAGGTCATTCCTACACTGCGTCCCTCGTCGCTACCGTGCAGATAATCGACAAAGTAGTCGGCCGCCCACGAGTTGAGCGCAAACATCGACTCGCGGTTATTGTTACGACGTACATCCTCCTCGGTCTGCTCGCGCTCATGCACCTCGATGCCATACTTGCGAGCCACCATCTTCAAGGCCTCGGGGTAGGTAACGCTCTCGTGCTCCATAATGAACGACACGGCGTTACCGCCCTTGCCGCAGCCGAAGCACTTATAGACTCCCTTCGATGGCGAAACCACAAACGACGGCGTCTTCTCGTTATGGAACGGACAGCACGCCTGATAGTTCACACCCTTGCGTTTGAGTGTAACGTAATCACTTATGACCTCGACGATATCCGCCGCGGCATATATTCGGTCTATGGTTTCTCTATCAATCACTCGCGCAAAGATACAAAATAATTCGCAAATAACAGCCAACTATTCGCAAGAAGATAAAAATGATGGGCACCCGCCACCGAATGCCCATCCCTCTTGCGCAACGCTCCTCCTATCCGAAGAGCGTAGCATCGCCATCGGGCTGCGTCAATCCGAGGTGGCTGTAGGCCAGAGCCGTCACTTCACGGCCGCGTGGCGTACGCTTTAAGAATCCCTCCTTGATAAGGAACGGCTCATAGACCTCCTCTATCGTGCCGGCATCCTCACTGACGGCCGTAGCGATGGTATTCAAGCCTACAGGGCCGCCGTTGAACTTGACGATGATGGTCGAGAGTATCTTGTTGTCCATACTATCCAAACCGCGAGAGTCGATATTGAGGGCTTCGAGAGCCACTCGCGTAATGGCAAGGTCAATATGCCCCTCGCCCTTGACCATCGCGAAGTCGCGCACACGGCGCAGCAACGAATTGACAATACGCGGAGTGCCGCGTGAGCGCAGAGCGATTTCGAGGGCTGCATCGTCGTCTATCGACACACCGAGAATAGCGGCCGAGCGCTTGACGATACGGCTCAACACCGAAGCATCGTAGTACTCGAGATGGCACTGTATGCCGAATCGGGCACGCAGAGGCGAGGTAAGTAGGCCGCTGCGCGTCGTTGCACCTATAAGTGTAAATGGTGCCAACTCAATCTGTATCGAGCGAGCCGACGGGCCTTTATCGAGCACGATATCTATCTTGAAATCCTCCATCGCCGAGTAGAGATACTCCTCAACGATAGGGCTCAAACGGTGAATCTCGTCGATGAAGAGCACATCGCCGGCCGAAAGATTTGTCAACAGACCAGCCAAGTCACCCGGCTTGTCGAGCACGGGACCCGATGTCACCTTCAACTCGGCACCCATCTCGTTGGCGATAATATTGGCAAGCGTGGTTTTGCCCAACCCCGGAGGGCCATGCAGCAGAACGTGGTCGAGCGAGTCGCCACGCATAAGTGCCGCTCTGATGAATACGCGCAGATTATCGACCGTCTTATCCTGCCCCGAGAAACTGTCGAGCTCCTGCGGGCGGATTCGATTTTCGAATTCGCTATCGCTCTCAAGATGACGTTTTGTGTTCAGTTCTGACATTCGCTACTCTGTTTTTTGCGCAAAAATCATCCAAATTATAAATTTTCGTTGCGTATATGCATCCTTTTTCAAAAAAAAGTATATCTTTGCAAATAATTGAGGGTACCAATTGCCCGTACCCTACTTGAAATATTAACAATTTTTGCAGAACGGCAGCAATTACGCATTGTGTTTCAGTGACTCCGACGGGATTCGAACCCATATCGTAAGAACCGGAATCTTATATTCTATCCATTGAACTACGGAGCCGTGGTGCAAAGATGCAAAAAAAATTAGAAAATGCCAAAACTTACAAAAAGAGAGGTACCCACAAACGAGTATTGGGCCCGCATTCAGGAGGTTCTCGACCACCAGAATATGAACATCAATCAGTTTGCCACGGCACTCGGGCTGAATCGTAGCGAAACACTCTATCAAATCAAGCGAGGCAACACGACAATCACTCGCAATATTGCCAACCGCATTGTAGAGAAATTCCCTCACTTCAGTCTGCCATGGCTTATGACCGGCTACGGCCCTATGATAGCTCGCCCCGACGATAACGCCGAGTATATCCCATACTTCTCATGCGACATCAGCGACCTTCCGATAACCAATCAGTTTGAGGCCGACTCACACATCTTCATCCCACAAGTTGGCGAGGCTGATTTGGCGCTCAAATACCACAACGATGACATGTCGCCGAGCATTCCGAATGGCACTATCATCGCACTCAAAAAGCGCACGCTCGACTCGATTATCTATGGCGATGAGCACGTCGTGATATGCAAGAATATGGCACTGCTGCGCAAGGTGCGACGCACTGACGATCCCAATATTCTGCGCCTCGAGGCCACCTGCCGCGAGCACTTCGACGATATTTTGGTTCCGTTGTCGAACATCGTGGATATCTATGCTGTCAAGGGCAAAATCATTTTGAAACGATAAACTATGTAAGACCTACCAAATAGACCAATTTTATGTTACGCATCAAAACAAAAGAGGGAGGCTCTTGGCTCATAGGAGCCGTAGCCGGTATCTGTGTAGCTATCACGGCAATTCTCACGCACGCCGAGTGGTGGATCGCACTTGGAGCATCGCTGCTCACCTTCGTACTCATATCGCTCTTTGCGCTGTGGATAATGGTCAAGTACGTGGCCTACAAACTGCGTCCTATCTACTCTACCGTCTTTTCGCGCGATGTGCACACTCGCGAGATGCTCGACGAGCTGAAGGACAAGCGTGTCGAAAACATCTCGCAGGAGCTTACAGCATGGGCCGACGATAACGACAAGGAGATTACCCGCCTGAAGGATGCCGAGAAGTTCCGCAAGCAGTACCTTGGCAACGTAGCGCACGAACTCAAAACTCCGGTATTCAACATCCAGGGCTACATCTCGACGCTTCTCGACGGCGGCTTGGAGGACGAGCTTATCAACCGCAAGTATTTGGAGCGTGCCGAGAAGAGCGTCGATCGTATGATTAACATCATCCGCGACCTCGACACCATCTCCGACCTCGAGAACGACATGACGATGATGAAGCCCGAGAGCTTCGACATCGTGGCCCTCGCCAAGGAGATTGCCGAGCAGGCAGAGATGGAGGCAGCCAAGAAGAATATCACCATTACGGTCAAGTTCTCGCAAAACCTTCCGTCGCGCTTCTGGGTATCGGCCGACAAATTCTACATCGGTCAGGTGCTCGAGAACATCATTGTCAACTCTATCCGCTACGGCAAGGAGGGCGGCAACACCAAGATCGACTTCCGCGATATGCTCGACAAGATTCTCATCGAGATTGAGGATGACGGTATCGGCATAGCCAAGGGCGACCTGCCGCGCGTATTCGAGCGATTCTACCGCACCGACACGGGCCGCTCGCGCGGTCAGGGCGGCACGGGCCTCGGTCTGGCCATAGTCAAGCACATCATCGAGGGCCACGGCGAGCACGTCTCCGTGCGCAGTGAGGTGGGCGTAGGCTCGACCTTCGCCTTCACGCTCAAAAAGGTTGAGCTCTAATCGACACTCCGACAATGACAAATCTGCTAACCGTCGTTTGGGACTTCGACCCTGTGCTCTTCTCGATTTTCGGCTTCGAGATACGCTACTATTCGCTGATGTGGGTAGCCGCACTTTTGGGCGGCTGCTGGGTGTTCGCCTACTTCTGCCGCCGCGAGGGTAAGAGCCCCGAGGTGGTCGATACGGCTTTTCTCTATATCGCTCTCGGCACGATTATTGGCGCACGCCTTGGCCATTGCCTCTTCTACGAGCCGATGGAGTACCTCGCTGCTCCGTGGAAGATTATAACGGGTATTCGCGACGGAGGCTTGGCGAGCCACGGTGCCGCTATCGGCATTCTGGTTGGCATTTGGCTATCATCGCGCAAGAACAAGGTCGATGTTATGTGGACTGCCGACCGTCTCGGCATCATCGCCGCGTTGAGTGGTGCGCTGATTCGCCTCGGCAACCTCTTCAACTCGGAGATTATCGGCACACCTACCGACCTGCCATGGGGCTTCAAGTTCGTGCGCTCATTCGAGTACCGCAATCTGCCGATTGAGGCCGTACCGGCTTGCCATCCGACGCAGCTCTACGAGGCGATATGCTACTTCGCAGTCTTTGCAATACTCTTCGTACTCTACCATACGACAAACCTCGCGCAGCGTCGCGGCTTCTTCTTCGGCGCAGGCGTTATCGGAATCTTCCTCTCGCGCTTCTTCATCGAGTTTATCAAGATTGTGCAGGTCGATTTCGAGAAGGGGATGACGCTCGACATGGGACAGTTGTTGAGCATTCCGTTTATCCTGCTCGGTGCAGCCTCGGTGTGGTACTCGTTCAGCCGACCTGCCGTTGTCGAGCAGAGTCCGAGCGTGAAGTCCGAGCGACAGCCGTCTATGCCCAAGCACGTAAAACGACACAACAAACGCAAGTAATGAAACAACAGATAGATCTGCTCATAGCCAACACTCTCCTTCGCGAGGGCGAGATATCGCTTCCCTCCATCGGCTCGTTGATATTGCGCCGACGAGCGGCCAAGCGACTTTCGGCCAAGCGTTTGCAGATGCCATACCACGAGTTGTGCTTCACAAGCGAGCAACGTGGCGTATCGTTAGTGGCACTCATAGCTGCCACGGCAGAGGTTACTGCCGAGCGTGCGGAGGCTATATATGCGCAGTGGCTCGCACAGTCGTGCAAGGATAGGGCCGTAACCATCACGGCACTATGCCGCATCGAGCAGGGTATCGTAACCACTTTCCAAGAATTTGAAACTATGGCAAATCCCAAGGGGCGTGGTGTGGCCAAGATAAATCCACACACAAATCGCCTGCTCTACGCCTTTGCTGCGCTATGCCTCCTCTTTGCGGTGGGCATTGCCGGCTATACGCTCTATACCAACGGCATCTTCGATGCGGCAACCAAGCGCGAGACTCCGAAGATCGAGGTGACCGAAGTGGTCGAAGATTCTACGGCCCCAGCCACCACCACGCCGCAGATCGCCGAGCCGCAACCTACGCCGCAGGTCGCCGCAAGTGACGAGCTGTTGCCTCTCGATGAGCCGCAGGTGTGCGATATGAAGCGAGGCGCAAGCTATGCCGTCTGGGGTGTCTATAACGAGCGTGCGAATGCCGAGGCGGCCGTCGAGCGTCTTGCCAAACAGTACGAAGAGTTCAACGCTACGATTTACATCTATGGCGAGCGTTATATGGTTGCGTTAGGCGAATTTACGTCGCGTGCCGCCTGTGCCCGCTACGTCGAGCAGGTGCGTGCGCGTGCCCGCAGTTTCAATGAGGTATGGGTATATACCAACAGATAGGCGTAGAATGGGGCTCACAGCATTGATAACACGCACGATAGACCACTTCTACATCGGCGCGATACGCAAAATCGTGCCACAGCAGGTATTTCGATATCTCGCGTGCGGAGCGTTGAACGCCTTGCTGGATGCCGTGTGGTATTTTGTCATCTATAACTTTATAGTGGCAAAGCGCACCATCGACCTCGGCTTTGCAACCATCTCACCACACATCCTATCGCTCGCAATCGTCTTTCCGATAACCTTCCTGACGGGCTTCTGGCTCAACCGCAATGTTGCTTTCCGCACACCGCATATCGACAGCGGCCGACAGCTGCTGCGCTACGCACTCTCGGTCGTCGGATCGATAGTGCTCAACTATGTGTGCATGAAATTACTGGTAGAAAGCCTCGGTATTTGGCCTACCCCATCGAAATTGATAACCACGGGCATCTGCGCTGTATATAGCTACCTGATAGGCCGCTTCTACACCTTTGTCGAGTGACGCTCGTCGAGCAGTTGCCCCTTAATCTTCTTCAAGGCATACATACGGTCGCGTAGGCGTGCCGCCTCGAGAAAGTCGAGAGCCTTGGCCGCCTGCTCCATCTCCTCCTTGGCACGCGCTATGAGCGAGTCGATATTCTGCAGCGTATAGTACTCACCCTCCGCGTCGGAGACCATCTGCTGCTGTTGCGACTCACGCTTGTCGTAGAGCGCAGCCATGCGACTCTCCTCGCTCGCGCCGAGTAGTTGCCGCTGTCCCTGACCACTACGCTGCGCACTCTGCGGCGTGATGTTGTGCTCCTCGTTGTAGGCTATCTGCTTGGCTCGACGACGCAGGTTCTCCTCAATTACCGCCTCCATCGACTTGGTCGTCGTGTCAGCATACATCAGCACCTTGCCTCGCGGATTACGCGCCGCACGCCCTGCAATCTGTGTCATCGAGCGCACGTTGCGCAACAATCCCTCCTTGTCGGCATCGAGTATCACCACCAACGCCACCTCCGGCAGGTCGAGGCCCTCGCGCAACAGATTTACGCCCACCAGCACGTCGAACAATCCGGCGTGCAGATCTTCGAGAATCTGCACTCGCTCCAACGTATCGACATCCGAGTGTATATATCGGTTGCGCACGCCCACCTTGTCAAAGAACTTCGAGAGTTCCTCGGCCGAGCGTTTTGTAATCGTCGTCACAAGAATCTTATCATCGCGCTTAATGCACTGCTCCACCTCCTCGAGTATATCGTCTATCTGGTTCTTCGTCGGGCGCACCTCGATTGGCGGATCGAGCAGTCCCGTCGGACGTATCACCTGCTCGACAACCACACCCTCGCTGAGGGCCAACTCATAGTCGGCCGGTGTGGCACTTATATATATTGACGTGCCCTGCAGTGCCCTGAACTCCTCGAAGCGGAGCGGGCGGTTATCGCGTGCGGCAGGCAGGCGGAAGCCATATTCCACAAGGTTCTCCTTGCGTGCGCGGTCGCCGCCGAACATCGCCGTAACCTGCGGTATGGTGACGTGGCTCTCGTCGATAATCATCAGGTAGTCCTCGGGGAAGTAGTCGAGCAGACAGAAGGGACGTGTCCCCGGCTCGCGGCCATCGAAGTAGCGCGAGTAGTTCTCAATACCCGGGCAGTAGCCAAGCTCCTTAATCATCTCGAGGTCGTACTCTACGCGCTGCTTGATACGTTGCGCCTCGGTACGTCGCCCCTCGCGCTCGAAGAACTCGATTTGATGCCCGAGGTCTATATATATCTGGTCAATAGCACGCCTTGTCTGCTCGCGCGAGGTCACGAAGTTGTTGGCCGGCACGATACGCGCACTCTGCAACGATTCGATACGCTGCCCCGACAGTGAGTCTATCGACCATATAGCCTCCACCTCATCGTCGAAGAAGATGATGCGGTAGCAGGCATTGCCTATCGACGACATCACGTCGAGCGTGTCGCCCATCACGCGGAACGTACCTGCATCGAGAGTGCGCTCCGTGCGTGTGTATAGTGCCTCAACGAGTTGGTACATCATTGCACGCATAGTGACGTGGTCGCCCACGCGCACCGAGACCGACATCTTGTGAAACTCCTCGGGATTGCCGATACCATAGAGGCACGACACACTCGACACCACAATCACATCACGCCGCCCCGAGAGTAGCGTTGCGGTGGTGCTGAGGCGCAGCTTCTCGATTTCGTCGTTTATGGCCAAGTCCTTCTCAATATATGTATCGGTAGCCGGCAGATAGGCCTCCGGCTGATAGTAGTCGTAATACGACACAAAATACTCAACGGCGTTGTGCGGAAAGAAGTTCTTAAACTCGCCATAGAGCTGTGCGGCGAGTGTCTTATTGTGGCTCAACACGAGTGTCGGCCGCTGCAACTCGGCTATCACGTTGGCCACCGTAAAGGTCTTGCCCGAGCCCGTCACACCCAGCAAAGTGCTGTGCTCGGCGCCGCCTTCGATAAGTTTCAGCAGCTCCGCAATAGCCTTGGGCTGGTCGCCACGCGGCTCATATTCCGACACAAGTTTGAACTCCATATACGCACAAATCCAACCGCTATCCGCGACTGCGAGGCACACGTCCGGCAATCTTCGGCATTGCTTCGTTAATCATCACATCCCACCTCAAAACGCCTTCATCGACTTTACGCAGACGCTCATACGAGCATATATCGAGGTGGATGCGCAACACGCCATTCTTATAAAAATTCTTCCTCGCCTTGAACGCCTTTCCATCTTTGCCGATAAACGAGATTATCTCATCCTGCTGTTCGCGGTTGCAAGGGCGATAACCGCGCAACAGTTTCTCGATATTCCAGCGGTTATGCTCGCAACGCGCAAGAATTTCAGTCTCCACAGCCATCTCCTCTACCGTCGCAGGGTTAGCCTTGCTACGCTCGCGCTGCCATATCATATCGGCAACATAACGATTCGAATACTTCAAATCCATTGCCATCTCCGCCCACTTATCGAGTATCGCCTTGGTCTGCGGATTTGTTCGGTCGTTGAAGTCGGGCCACTCCGACTCCTCGTAACAATTATACGCACAATCAATCAACATCGCACGCATATCGCGCGAGCGGTCGGGCATATAGTCGCCATAGAGCATTCCGAATGGGCGCAGCTTCTTGTAACGGGCATCACTGCGCTCCGTGACCATCATATCATAGATGATATCCGACGCCTCGCGCTGATATACCCATATCTGCTGCGCTCCATCATAGACCTCGTTTGGCATATAGAGCGCGGCAGCAATGGCCTGATGTGTCTGCGTGAGGCATATCGCCACGGTGAGACGCGAGCTCTCGTCGCGCGACACCTTGCGCAGATAGTCGCGCACGCCCTCCGACTCGACCTCTCCCTTTATAAACTCGACCTCAACATCGAGGAAGTTGTAGCGCTGTTCGCCAAGATGGTTCCACTTGTTGCTGTCGCAGATAGGGTCTTTCCATCCGTTGTCCTTGAACGAGCCGTCTGTAACATCCTCGTAGCGATGGCGCATAAGCTCGAAGAGGGAGGCGTAACGTCCCTTGAAGAAGGCCATCTCCTTGTCGGCATTGGTGTCTATAAATGTTATGCGCGTGCGACTCTCGGCGATATGACGCAGGGCCGTTTGCGGATTTTCACCCTCGGCGAGTTCCTTCTCGGCGCGTGCGAAGTTCGGATAGTGCGCCTGCAGGAGAGCTTCGGCACCCATTGCCACTCCCATCTTCGACATTCCGACAATCACCAAATGAACGTGCCCATAGTTGTCGGCACGCAGGCCGCAGTCGCCCTCGAGCGGCGTGTATGAAATTTGCTTGCCGACTGCATTATCCTCACCATTATCCTCATTCGACCACCCCTCGACCATCACGGCACGCGCCCACGCCTCGTAGCGATTGAAAGGCACGAAATTGAGATAGGTCTTGATATCTCGCGGCACATCCGAGTCGATAAGTATCGAATTCGTAGTCTGGTACTCGAACATCACCTTGCAGCTCTTGCGACACGGCTTGTCCTCATAGACCTTGGCGAGGTAATCGACAATCAGATTTACGCACTGCATATTCATCGCATCGTGGAAACTCTCACCACCATCCTGAAGTGTCGATTCGCCCAAGACGTATATCTCCGAGGCTTTATCGAGATGCAGCTTCGCTATCTCCTCTACCGAGTTACGCAGAGCATTGTAGATTATTACTCGCTGCATTGCCTCCTCCGAGATATGCGAGCACAGCTCTGCACGCACCTGCTCGGCATTGCGGCTCGTCTGCAATACGACATAGTCGTTGCCGTTTGCCGCCTCGCACTTGTAGTTAGGATTCGTGCCGTTGCGCTTCGATAGCAGGCTCTCGATTACCGCTGCCACAACCTCGTTGGCTCCAATGACCACTGCAAATTCCTTACCACGGAAATTCCAACGCGAGTAGCGCACGCTGCCGCTAATCCACCTCTCACGACGGCGGTCGAACCATCCGATGAGCGATGACACAAGCAGTCCGTTGAGCAAAAACACACCGAGGATAGCCATAATACCCGACAAGCCGCGCCCCACTCGCGTAGTGGCCGAGTGTTGGTTTCCGGGGTCGAGAAAGTGGTAATAGACCGTCCAAAAGAGTGTCGGCGAGGTTTGCTGTCGCCGCATCCACGACGGCAAGCCACGGTCACCCGCCTTGTAAGTTTCACTATTCAGAAATACCTCCTTGGGAGTCAGCTCGCTTCGGCCGAAAAGCATCGGCAGGCTCAACACAAACGTCAGCACAAATGGCGACAGTAGCACCACGCACACCACCTTGCGGAGGAAATGTCCGTAGAGCAAATCCCTATCGAAGCGTATTCTGTTTCCGAAGAGTCGCCACAGACCCATACCTACATAGACACATCCGACCAGACCACACAACCACAAAATCAACTTGTAGCCCAGCCCCAGCTCCTCTCTCGATGCAAAGAGCAGAGTGACAATGCAGCAAATGGTCGTCAGAATAACGCCCAAATCGAAATATGGGTGCCCCACCATTCGGAGGAGCTTACGCCACAAGAGTGTTTCGGAGAGTCCCTTCATAGCACTTCGTAGATACAGAGGTTAGTCATTCTGTTCGATACCCCGCATAAGGCGCGGCACATTGCATCCCACATAGTTGCCCACGACGGCCAAGGCCCACGCCCCTGCAATCCACCAATCGCCATCGCCTCGCAGCACAGCCACCGCGTAGTAGAAGGCATCGGCCACACAGTGCGGCAGACCGCAGAGGATAAAGACCGGCACACCGAAGAGCAGCGGCAGGTAGTGCTTCTGTCGCGCTCCATAGACGGCCAATGTCATAATCATACCCGTGCCGGCCGATGTGACAAGAAGCGCGTGCCACGAAGCGGTGCGGCGAGCTGCAAGGATAGCATCGAGCGAGGCGAAGAGTGCCTCGTTCTTCGAATATACTGCCACGCAAGCCGCAAGCAGACAGCCCACCACATTGAGCAGCAGCATAGCCACAAGGCGCGGCATCTGGCGCGGAGGCAGAAATCCCGCCTTACCCGTATATAGCTCCGCGCGGCACATCACCACCGAGAGCAGGCCAAAAGCGAATAGCACAGCACCGGCCACTCCGCCGACATTCAGATAGGCAAGTCCGCCAAAGCCGATGAGCAGACCGGCAAACACTGCCAAAAGTACAAATGTTCGATTCATATTCTATTGTTTGGTTATCTTCATCACGAAACCTCCACCCGGAGCCATCTTCGCCTCGATACGGCGCGAGGCAGGCATATCAATCACCTCGCGGCGATAGTCCGTACCCAAGCGGTGGGCATTCGCGCCATCGCGGAAGAGTTCCACTCGATAGTTACCCTCACCGATAATCTGGCGAAGGTCGAGCGTCAGCGTGCGCGGTGTCCACGATGTCACGGCACCGACGTACCACACATCGCCTGCACGACGCGCTACGGCCACATACTCGCCCATCTCACCATCGAGCACCACCGTCTCGTCCCACACGGTCGGGAAGGCGGCGATAAAGTCGGTACACTCCTGCTCGTCGCGGTAGTTAGACGGCGAATCGCAGAGCATAGACAGCGGCGAGAGATAGATGGCGTAGAGAGCCATCTGATGCACGCGCGTACCTTGACTCATAGGCTCATGACTTATGGCGCGGAAGTTCTTCTTATTGGCGTTGCGCATAGCACCCTGCGTATAGTCCATCGGGCCGGCAACCATACGGATAAACGGAATCAGCACGTCGTGACGCATCATATCGCGCTTCTCGGCGCCACGGAATTTCATTGTCTCGAGACCAAATACAGCCTCGAAGTTCAGCACGTTGGGATAAGTGCGATTCAAGCCCGACGGCTTGGCGCATCCGTGGAAATCGACAATCAACTTATGGCGAGCCGCAACCTCGGCGGCGCGATAGTAGAACTTCATCATATCGACATCGTCACGGTCCATAAAGTCAATCTTGAAGCCCTTGACACCCATTGCGGCATAGTGGCTGCACACACGCTCGATATCCTTGTTGAAGGCGTTGTAACCCGCCCAAAGGATAATACCCACACCCTTCGAGGCGGCGTACTCCACCAAGTGCTTCATATCTATCTCGGGCACGATATCAAACAGGTCGTTTTTGCCGATAGTGGCCCACACCTCGTCGAGGATGACATACTCAATGCCATTCTCGGCCGCAAAATTGACATACTCCTTATAGGTTTCGGTATTGATTCCCGCCTCGAAATCGACACCGCGGAGTCCCCAATGATTCCACCACTCCCAAGCGACCTTGCCCGGACGAATCCACGACGTATCGGCCACACGCGACGGCGAGGCGAGCAGATATACCATATCGTTATCGACCAACTCTGTGTCATTCTCGGCCACAGCAACTATGCGCCACGGCAACGTGCGCGTACCCTCACACACGGCAACGTACGGATATCGTTCCCTGATGATACCCTGCAACTTGCGATATCCGCCCTCCTCGACTCGCTTTGGAGCCGGAGCGCAGATGCCGCGCACGGAATTGCTCTTATCGGGATTTTGGTAGAACATACCCGGATAGTTCTCCACATCGCTCTCCGCGAGGCACACCTTCACCCCATCGACATTCACGACGAGTGGGCCGTATGCCAACCGATCGTGTTGCATCTCGGGCAGCGACACATAGTCGTACAACGACTCGAAAGAGGTAAAGAAGCGGTCGTTGCGCTCGCCCTTATTGCCCGTGAGATTATTGTATCCCACCCACGCCTTATGCGGAGCATCGAAGTTGAACTCGGCAACCTCCTCCGTTACCATGTAAGGCTCCTTGCGCGAAGTCGCGAAGCGGTAGGCCACGCCCTCGTCGTAGGCGCGAAACTCCACGCTGTAACGACCACGCATCTCGAGCGTCAAGGCGTTATAGTGGTCACGGATAGTGTTCTTGCCATAGAAGTGCGGTTTGACAACTTCATCGACCGACGTGCGACGCACACGCTGCACATGGCACTGCTCGCCGAGTGTCGTGCCGTCAGCAAGGCGCAGAGCCACCTTCGAAGGGGCGAGTATCGTGCGGCCTTTGTGACTCACTGAATAGAAGAGCTCGCCATCGACCGTAACCTCAACACGGAGTGCGCCATCGGGCGACAAGAGCTGATGGTTGCGAGCTGTCGCGATGCTCGTAGCGACAAACATCAGGGCTGAAAGGAGTAGTAAAATTCTTCGCATAAATTGCTCAATCGGGTTATATTTTGCCAAAGATACGAAAAAATATCGTATATTTGTATCTGAAAACTGAATATTATGTCAGCACCACTTGCAGAGAGGCTTCGCCCTCAACGTCTTGACGAGTATATAGGCCAGCAGCATCTTGTTGGCAAGGATGGCGTATTCCGCCGCTTCATCGAGGCAGGCAACATCCCGTCGTTCATCCTCTGGGGCCCTCCGGGCGTGGGTAAAACAACCCTCGCACGCATCGTGGCCAAGGAGCTCGATCGCCCGTTCTACACGCTCTCGGCCGTCACGTCGGGTGTGAAGGAGGTGCGCGAGGTTATCGAATCGGCCAAGCGGCAGCGATTCTTCAACTCGCCTACCCCACTGCTCTTCATCGACGAGATTCACCGCTTCAACAAGTCGCAGCAAGATTCGCTGCTCGGCGCCGTGGAGAAGGGTGATGTGACGCTCATTGGTGCCACGACCGAAAACCCCTCTTTCGAGGTTATATCGCCACTGTTGAGCCGCTGTCAGGTCTATATTCTCAAGCCGATGGACGATAGTCAGCTCGCCGAGTTGCTCGACCGCGCACTGCGCACCGACACAGAGCTCTCGCAACGCGAGGTGGAGGTCGCGGAGACCGAGGCCCTCTTCCGTTTCTCGGGAGGCGATGCTCGCAAGTTGCTCAACATACTCGACATTATGGCCGGAGCAACCAACGGCAAGCTCGTCATCAGCGACCAAAACGTGACCGATGCTCTACAACAAAATATTGCCCTCTACGACAAGTCGGGCGAGCAGCACTACGACGTAATTTCGGCCTTCATCAAGAGCGTGCGCGGCAGCGATCCCAATGCCGCCATCTACTATTTGGCACGAATGTTGGCCGGAGGCGAGGAGCCGCGGTTCATCGCACGCCGCCTCGTGATTCTCGCCTCGGAGGATGTAGGCCTAGCTAACCCCAATGCGCTACTGCTGGCCAATGCCTGCTTCGACACGGTACACAAAATCGGCATGCCCGAAGCGCGCATCACACTCGCCGAGACAACCATCTACTTGGCCACCTCGCCCAAGAGCAACAGCGCATATATGGCCATCAACGAAGCTCTCGCCTTCGTTGGCAAGGATACGACAAACCGCCCTGTGCCGTTGCATCTGCGCAATGCCGTCACCGACCTGATGAGCGAGGCGGGATATGGCAAGGAGTACAAGTATGCCCACGACTTTTCGGGCAACTTTGTCGAGCAGGAGTTTATGCCCGAGTCGCTCACCGGCAAGCGATTCTACACGCCGAACACCTCGAATGCCGCCGAGCAAAAGATTGCGCAGCGCATAGACGAACTATGGCACGACAAATACAGACAATAACAATCGAACAATGAAGCGTATATTAGTAGCACTTATCGTTCTGGCAACGACAACATCTCAGACAATGGCCTACACCAAGACAACACTCACCTTCAAGCAACACGGCTCAAAGTTGCTCTACCTCGACCACTACGCCTCGGAGAGCAACGCCCGCGCCAATGAGCGAGGTCTGCGCCCCTGCCTAATCTTTGTCTTTGGCGGCGGCTTTGCCACCGGAACACGCGACCGCGATTGGTATATTCCCTTCTTCGAGCGTATGTGCAAGGAGGGGTGCGACGTAGTGTCGATAGACTACCGCCTCGGCCTTGCGCCGCTGGCCGAAAGTGCCAAGAGCGAGAGTGCCGACAAGGAGAAGAAGCTGGGGCTGCGCGAGGCGATAGGCACAATGACTCGCGCGGTGAACTATGCTGCCGAGGACGTGCTTCACGCCACCTCCTTTGTGCTGAAAAATAGCGACCGCTGGGGCGTGGATCCTACGCGAATCGTGGTTAGTGGCTCAAGCGCAGGAGCTATTGCGAGCCTCCAAGCCGAATACTATATCTGCAATGGCGAGGAGTGCGCCAAGGTTGTGCCCGAAGGTTTCAACTATGGCGGTGTTATCGCCTTTGCCGGTGCAATATACTCGACATCGGGTGCCCCAAAGTGGCAATCGAAGCCCTGCCCGATGCTCCTCTTCCACGGCACGGCCGACGGCAATGTGCCCTACAACAGGGCCTCGGTATTCGGTATCGGCATGTTCGGCCCTGCGCATATTGTCAAGGACTTGACACGGATGGAGAGCCCGTATATCTTCCACTCGGCAACCCACCGTACACACGATATGGCCGTTACGCCGATGTACGACAGCATAGCCACAATCCTCGACTTCATCGACACCTTTGTCACCGAGCGCAAGCCGCTGCAACGCTACTCGGAGGAGTGCGACCTCGGAGTTGAGCCTGCGCCACACCGCTTCTCGGTGCGCGACTACCTCTCGAACAACTACGGCCCGGAGAAGGATGATAGCGACAAAGAGGGCAAAAAGAGGGAGCAGTAGCATTAGTGAATATGCGACGTATAGGGGTTATATCGGACACTCACGGCACCTTCGATGCTCCGTTGCGCGACTTTCTGCGCGACGTGGATGAAATATGGCACGCCGGTGACATAGGCTCCATCGAGCTGGCCGACGAAATTGCCGCCTTCAAGCCTCTGCGTGCCGTATATGGCAACATCGACGGCGGAGCTACTCGCTACACGTACTCCGACTTCAACTGCTTCGAGGTCGAGGGGGTAAAGGTGCTGATGACACACATCGGAGGCTATCCGCGCCACTACGACCCGAGGGCCGTGGCACGCATACAGCAGGTGCGCCCTATGATATTCGTCGCCGGGCACTCGCACATACTGCGCATCATCTACGATAAGGTCTATGATATGCTGCACATCAACCCCGGGGCTGCCGGATGCTACGGCTTCCACAAAGTGCGCACGGCAGTACGCTTCACAATCGAAGGTTCGCAAATCAAGGATATGGAGATTGGCGAGTGGCCACGCACAGCGACAACAAGAGATTAACACAAACTTACGATATGAGAATTTTGGTAGTTGCGCCTACGGAGCGCGAAAACAAGAACATCCGTGCGGCAATCGAGGTCGCCAAGCCCACCCGTCACCACTACACCGTAGCATTCAGCGGCATAGGCAAGGCTGCGGCTGCGGCCACAATAGCCAAGACCATACTCTCGGCCGACGAGCCATTCGACTGCATAGCGGCCATAGGATTTGCGGCCGGAGCACTCGGCTTCAAGCAGGGCGAGATTGTCGAGCCGTCGCGTGCGTGGTATCACGACTGCGATGTGCCCGAGGGTTTCATTCCGGAACTCACCGAGCCGCGCAAGCTCCTCGGCAAGGATGATGTTACGGTATTCACGGGTGACTCGTTTGTCAATGCCCGCTCGGTGGCCGACATCAAGCGTCGCTTCGGCATCGAGCGTGCCATCTACGACATGGAGATTCAGGCAATAGTCATCGCCGCCGAGATATGCGGCAAGTTGCCTGTTATTGCTGTCAAGATGATTTCGGATGTTCCCGAGGATGGCCACACCGAGCACTCCTACGATGCATTTGCCGACTCGCACTCCGACTTCTCGGAGATTTTGGAGCGGCTCGAAAGGTTGTAAGAGCCTACCCTACTCATCATTTGCCCCTGCAAGTATCGCTGCAGCATCGGAGGCTATCTGCTCCTTCAATGCCTCGAGCGACGGGAACTTACGCTCATCGCGTAGTTTGGCGTGGAGGCAGACCGTCAGACGGCGGCCATAGAGCGACCCTTCGTAGCCGAAGATATGGGTTTCGAGCAGGCGCGTAGTGCCATCGACCGAGGGACGCACACCGACATTTGTCATAGCCGCATAGGTGCTACCGTCGAGTTCGACCGTCGAGCGATATACACCATTCTCGATATCTACACCCGAGGCATCCATATTTGCCGTCGGAAAGCCTATAGCGCGACCGAGTTGCTGGCCGTGAATTACCTCTCCCTCGATTGTTATCATACCTGTTGAGTCAATTTACGCACCAACGATACCTCGGAGAAGAACTCCTTGGCAAAGACACGCAACACCGTATATGACGGTATGGCGACAAACATTCCGACAATACCGCCCACGGAGCCAGCCATCAAAATCACGATAAAGACTTCGAGCGGATGGGCCGACACGCGCGACGAGTAGAGCGTTGGCTGGATTATAAAGTCGTCGATAGCCTTGACGGTGAGCAACACGCCCACAATGATTGCCACCGTATGGCCTATCGTATAGCCATCAATCGGGCTGACAATACCGATAAACATCGCCACAAGGCCACCAATAGCGGGGCCAGCATACGGAATGACGTTCATCGCGCCCATTATTACGCCGATGAAGCAGGCATTCTCGAAGCTCATGCCGAAACAGAGCATAACAATCGAGATGATAGTCATCAGTATAAGGCTCTCTGTGAGCAGCCCCGTGAAGTAGCGCGAGAGCAGATAGGTAATCTTGTCCATCGAGCGAGTGACGTTCTCCGAAAATCGCTCCGGAAACACCGAGATGACCATCGAGTAGAAGAGGCCGTCCTCCTTCAGGAAGAAGAAGGTGATGAACGACACCGAGAAGAGCACGATGACAGACGAGAGGCCGACGTCGATAATCGACGAGAAGGCCGTATTAATCGTATCGTAGTTGAGCACGCGGCGCATCGTCGCAACGATTATATCCGAGAGCGATATCTGCCCCTGTGGCAGGGCAAACACCGTATGCAGATACTCCTGCATACGCTCGAGCGGCTCCTGCACACCGAGCAACACGGCTCGCAAGTCGAGCGACGAGAGCTCGTATATCTTACCGGCCACAAGCGGCACAATCAACGCAAAGAGCGAGGCTACGATGCACCACATAAGCACCAACGTAATGAGCGCAGCAGCCCAACGTGGCAGAAAGTGGCGTTTTATGTTGACGAGCGAGAGGCGACGAACAAGCGGACGGCCAATGATAGCCAACACTGCCGAGATAAGAATATAGACCACCACCGAGCGGAAGAACCACATAGCGGCGCACACCACGGCAGCAATGAGCACTCCAACGCTCCAACGCATTATCGTCTGTCCTGTAAGATTCATACCCCTCGAGATACCTGGTGCAATATTAAACTATTCGTCGCGCGTAGCAAAGTCGCTGATGCGTGCAATAGGCGTTTGCGTGCCCACGACGTGCTCTCCAATCTCCACCAATAATTGTGCATTTTTAGGCAGCAGAATATCTATTCGTGAACCGAACTTGATAAATCCGCAAGAGCTATTCTGCTCGACCGTCTCGCCGACCTTTATGTACGACACGATACGTCGTGCCACGACACCCGCAATCTGGCGGAAGAGCACCTCAACACCCTTCGGTGTCTCGACTACCGTCGTTGTGCGCTCGTTCTCGGTCGAGGACTTCGGATGCCACGCAACGAGGAAACGGCCTGGATGATACTTGAAGTACTTGACAAAGCCTCCTACCGGAAACCAATTTATATGCACATTGGTAACCGACATAAAGATAGATATTTGCAGACGCTCCTCGCCATCGAAGTACTCGTCGTCACGCACCACCTCTGTCACAACCACGCGGCCATCGCACGGCGAGAATACCAGGTCGTTGTCGTGAATACGCACGCGGCGCGGCTCGCGGAAGAACGACACTATCAGGAACCAGAATACGAGCAGCAACACCGACAGCAACACGATAAGCCAATTATTCTCGTGCACCTCAAGCATATAGTATATAAGTGCCCATATCGCAGCGCAACATACGCCCGACACGGCGATAATCTTATAACCCTCCTTATTGATTTTCATAGTCGTTGATTTGGTTTAGAGTTAGCAATTTCCAATAATAAGCAGATAGACAAAGGCATAGGGCACCGAGATAAAGAGCGCATCGAAACGATCGAGCACCCCTCCGTGGCCCGGCATTATCGAACCCGAATCCTTGACACCCACCGAGCGTTTGAAGAGCGACTCCACAAAATCACCGGCCACGCCCGTCAGCGCAACAACAAGAGCAAGGCCACCCCACACATAGAGGTTTCCGCCCAAGCCATAGCCGGCCGCAACGCCCACAGCCACAGCGCCTATAAGACCGCCCACGAAACCCTCCCACGACTTCTTCGGCGAGATACGCTCGGCCATGCGATGGCGACCGAAGGCGATACCCGTCAGATAGGCGAACACATCGTTTGCCCATATTATCGCAATGTAGGCCAACATTGCCCACGGCGACCACGCACCCACCAGCAACTGCGGAATGAAGAGCAACATCGACATAGGTAGCGCCACATAGATAATGCCCGCGAATGTCACCGCTATATTCTGTATCGGAGTGTCGTGCTTGTGCCACAACTCACAAACGAAGATTGTAGGCACGACGAGCAGCGTATAGAGCAGCAGCCCCGTAACCATACGCCCTGCGGCATCACCCACCGCTGCGCCATAGCGTTCAAAGACCACAAAGGCGATAGCAAAGAGCACCAAAGCCGACGTGAGACCGAGGCTAACAAGAGGAGCCGAACCTCCGACACGGCAGAGGCGATAAAACTCGACAACACCGCCGAGAACAATCAGCGCAAAGAGCGCACCCACGCTCCACTTCGACCAGAAGAGCGCCCCGACAACAAGTGCCACGAGCACCAGGCCGCTCACGCTGCGTACAACAATATCCGTAAATTTCTTGCCCATTTGGTTTGAGTAGTTTAGTCTTTTAATTATTCCTCCTGCGCCTCGCACGTCACCTCTGCGGTCTGCTTCTCGGCCTCGGCACGCTCGCGCTCAATATCCTTCTTGCGCTTGCCGAAGATGCGCTCCACATCCTCGGTGAAGACCACCTCGCGTTCCAAGAGCAACTCGGCCAACTGCACAAGCCCCTCGCGATGGCTGTGTATAACCTCCTCGGCCATAGCGTAGGCCTTATCGATAAGCTCCTTGACGGCATTGTCTATGCCCTGTGCCGTGAGTTCCGAATATGGCTTAGTGAAGGCCATATCACTCTGGCCCGTAGAGTCGTAGTAGCTCAACGTACCCACCGCATCGCTCATGCCGTAGTAGGCGACCATAGCGTAAGCCTGCTTGGTGACGCGCTCCAAGTCGTTGAGCGCACCCGTCGAGAGGTGGTCGAAGAATATCTGCTCCGACACACGGCCGGCCAACATTGCGGCAAGCTCGTCCATCATCTGTTCGCCCGTAGTTATCTGTCGCTCCTCAGGCAGGTACCACGCCGCGCCGAGGGCCTTGCCTCGCGGAATGATGGTCACCTTGACCAGCGGATTTGCATTTTCGAGAATCCAGCTGACAGTCGCATGGCCCGCCTCATGGTAGGCTATCGTGCGGCGCTCAGCAGGCGTTATGACCTTATTCTTGCGCTCCAAGCCTCCGATAATACGATCCACAGCCGCGAGAAAGTCCTCCTTCGACACCATACTCTTGTTGTGGCGAGCCGCAATAAGTGCCGCCTCGTTGCAGACATTAGCAATATCCGCACCCGAGAAACCCGGGGTCTGCTTGGCGAGGAAGTCGCGGTCGAGCTGCGGGTCGAGCTTCAAGCGGCGCAGATGCACATCGAAAATCTCACGACGCTCGTGCAGTTCCGGCAGGCCCACCTCTATCTGGCGGTCGAAACGACCGGCACGCATCAGCGCCTTGTCGAGTATATCTGCGCGGTTTGTCGCAGCAAGCACGATAACGCCGGCATTAGTCTGAAAACCATCCATTTCGGTAAGCAGCTGATTAAGCGTATTTTCGCGCTCATCATTGCCCGAGAAGCCGGAGTTGCGGCCACGCGCACGACCGATAGCATCAATCTCGTCGATAAAGACGATACACGGAGCCTTCTTCTTGGCCTGGTCGAAGAGATCACGCACACGCGAAGCACCAACACCCACGAACATCTCCACGAAGTCCGAGCCCGAGATCGAAAGGAACGGCACATTTGCCTCGCCGGCCACAGCCTTGGCCAAGAGCGTTTTTCCCGTTCCCGGAGGGCCTACGAGAAGTGCTCCCTTCGGAATCTTGGCACCCAGCTCGCGGTATTTATCCGCACGGCGCAGGAAATCGACAATCTCCATAATCTCGACCTTCGCCTCCTCCAGGCCGGCCACATCCTTGAATGTCACCTTACGCTCGGGGTCCTCCTGATCGAACTCATGCGCGCGCGCCTTGCCGACATTCATAATACCGCCACCGGCACCGCCACCACGCGACATATTGCGCATGATGAGAAGCCACACGCCGATCATTATCACCCACGGCAGCCACATCATCAACGAATCAACCCACTGTCGCTCGTTCTTGAACTTGAAGACCACCTCGTTGCCCGACTCGCGGCACACTGCATCGAGATCGGAGCGGAACGAGTCCACCGAGCCTATGTTGAAATAGAGCTGATAGTCCGAGCCGGGCAGGCGCTCAAAACGCTTATCCTGCTCGCGGTACTTGGCTATCTGCTCGGTTTTGATAAAGACACGCGCCACATCCTTGTTAATCACCTCGATACGGTCCACATCGCCCGCCGCGACCATCTGCTCGATAGTCGCCCAATCCGCCTCAACAGGGGCTGTACGATCGCGGTCGAAGAGCGAATAACCGATGATGACAATGGTAATTGCGGCCCAAAACCATGTGATCGACGGGCGCATAAATCCCACTCCTTTGTTTCTATTCTCTTTATTTGCCATAAAACATCAATTTACACCCCGATATAACGCCTTTTTGCACGAAAAAGTATGCGCCGTATCGATAAAAATGAGGTTACTCCTCACTCTCGTATCGCACCATCGGTGCATCGGCCCACAACTCCTCGAGGCGGTAGTAGTCGCGCAACTCGCTCTGGAAGACGTGCACCACAACATCTATATAATCGAGCGCAACCCAGAGGCCCGTCTGCTTACCCTCGACGCGCCACGGATTCTCGTGCAGCGCCTCGAAGACCTTCTCCTCGATGCCGTCGGCGATAGCGGCCACCTGCGCCGTGGAGTCAGCATTGCAGACTACAAAGTGCGAACATATCGCACCATCAAACCCCTCGAGGTTCAACGATACAATATTCTTACCCTTTTTATCTTGAATTGCACCAACGATGGTTTCAATAAGTTTTTCCATAATTATCTCTCTTTGCGTGAATATTTCTTGCGAATATACGATTTTTTTGCGACACTGCAAAACTCTCTGCCCATAAAAAACGGATAGCTCCACGGATGCTTACCGCGCGACACACTCCAAGATGGTGGTTTTCAGCGCATCGACAAGCGAGCGTTTGACATAAGTTCTGCGAATAGCCAGCGATATTTTACGCGACGAGGCACCCTTGAAGAGCATCTTCACCTGGCTGCGCCGCGCCTCGGGCACATACTCGACAGCCATCTGCGGAATGATGGTCATCGAGGTCGTGCAATCGACTATGCGCATCAGTGTATCTATCGAGCCCGACTCAAAATTGTAGTGCATAGGCATTCGGCTGCGGGCCTGACAAAGCTCGAGAACCTGATCACGCATGCAGTGCCCCTCCGAGAGGAGTATCAACTCGCGCATATCTATATCCTCCATACGGATATTAGCCTTATTGTGGAGCGGCGAGAGTGGCGACACATAGGCATAGAAGCGATCGTCGAAGAGGTCGTACTCCGTAATCGTGTCGCCACAGGTACCTCCCGCAACAATGGCGACATCCACCTTGTCGTGATTCAAGGCCTCGATGATATGCTCAGTCTTCATCTCGCGCACCTCCAACTCGACCTTCGGATAGCTCTTCACGAACTTCGGAATGAACTTATGCAGCAGATATGGGGCAATTGTCGGGATTACACCGAGACGCAGTCGCCCCGACATCTCTCCTTTGAGCTGCTGCACCACCTCCTTCACGGAGTTATACTCTTTGAGAGCCTCACGCACCTGCACGAGCACAGCCTCGCCCGCCTCGGTCGGTATAACGGGCTTCTTCGAGCGATCGAGCAGCACTACACCAAGTTCCTCCTCCAATGCCTTAATCTGCATACTCAGTGACGGTTGCGTCACAAAACAGTGCTCGGCGGCAATCGAGAAACTGCCGAAATTGGCAACCGCCAAGAGATACTCCAACTGAATAATTGTCATACGATTTCATTTATTGCACTTTGCAAATGTATAAAAATAATTTATATCACACAAAAAAACCACTATTTTTTTTTACATCTTACACCGAAAGCTTTACACCACTTTTTCTTGCGAATACGAAAATTAGTTTATACCTTTGTCTTGCCGAGCGTTGAGCCGTGCCGCAAGGCTGTTTATCAGATACGGAAAAATCTATTGTATGAAACTGTTTCTAACCCTTATCGCCACAATCTCGACCATCTGGTCGGTCGGCGCACAGAGCATCCGCGAGCAAATTGCGGCAAACCCTAACCTCGCAGGAGGCATCTACACCGCATATATGGTCACCGAGCAGAAGGCCGTTGCCGCACCTCGCGGCTACAAACCTTTCTACATCTCGCACTATGGCCGTCACGGCTCGCGCTACCAGACCGCGCAGGAGAAGTACGACCTGCCGGCCACGATGTTGGAGCAGGCCCACAAGGATGGTAAGCTCACCGAGCGAGGTGTGGAGTTGATGCGCCGTGTGCGTATCATCGCCGACGATGCCTATATGCGTGCCGGCGACCTCTCGCAGCGAGGTGAACGCGAGCACAAAGGCATTGCCGAGCGAATGGCAACGCTCTATGCAGAGGTATTTTCGGGCCGCAACGGCAACCATATTACCTGCTTCTCGTCACCCTCCGTACGATGCGTTATCAGCATGAATGCCTTCACCGAGCGACTCAAAGAGATACACCCAAAACTCGAACTTACACGCCACGCCAGCCAGCACGATATTCACATCACACGGCCCGAGAAGAATATGGATATCTTCTACAAAAAGGCTCGTCAAATGGCCAAAGACTACCAACAGCAACACACCGAGGACAGAGCCTTCATCGACCGCCTCTTCAACGACTACGACTACGCTGCACAGCTTATCCGCAAGGCCTACAACAGCTCTGATACCCACCTCTTTATAGGCAACATGCACGACTTGGCGATGATTGTTCAAAACTTCGACAACCTGCCCGAGTTGCACGAATTTTTCACCGAAGAGGAGCGATATCGAATGTGGCACCTCTTCAACATCCGCCGCTACCTGACCTACGGTCCTTCGGCCGACTTTGGCGACATCCGCAATCAGGACGGTAAGTTGCTGCTGCGCGACATTATCGAGCGTGCCGATGCAGTTATCGAGGGTAAGGCAACCGGCGAAGTGGCAACACTGCGCTTCGGCCACGACTCGGCCATCATTCCGCTGCTCGCCATAATGCACGCCGAGGGTTGCGACGGGCGGCTCGCCTTTGCCGACATCGAGCGACTGCCGGAGGTGTGGTGCGACAGCCGCATAACCTCTATGTCCGTGAACGTGCAGTTCATCTTCTACCGCAACAAGAAGGGCGACGTATTAGTGCGTATGTTGCACAGCGAGCGCGATATACGCATTCCGGTCGAGAGCGACTTCTACCCATTCTACAAGTGGGAGGATTTCCGCAGCTACTGCCTCGCGCAGTGCCGCCCCGAGGCACGATAGCCATGACCGCCATATAGACATCATACCGCCCCGACCTATGTTTTCCGCTTGGTCGGGGCGCATTTTGCGTGGAAGGTGCAACTTTTTGTCGATTTATACGGCACGCCTCAATTATTTTTCCTATTTTTGCGCAATTAAACATATATGATATAAGTATGGGAAAGATTATACTTACGGGCGACCGTCCGACGGGCCGCTTACACTTGGGACACTTCGTAGGCTCGTTGCGCCGCCGCGTGGAGCTGCAAAATTCGGGCGAGTTCGAGAAGATTTTTATAATGATTGCCGACGCTCAAGCACTGACCGACAACGCCGATAATCCGGAGAAGGTGCGCCAAAATGTCATCGAGGTGGCTCTCGACTACCTCTCGTGCGGCATCAACCCCGCGATATCGACAATCTTCATTCAGTCGCAGGTGGCCGAGCTTACGGAGCTCGCCTTCTACTATATGAACCTCGTGACCGTGCAACGTCTGCAACGCAACCCTACGGTCAAAGCGGAGATTCAGCTGCGCGGCTTCTCGGAGAGTGCTACCGAGGGCGACACGACACAACGCCAGGGCATCCCCGTAGGCTTCTTCACCTACCCTATCTCGCAGGCTTCGGACATCACGGCCTTCCGTGCCACGACGGTACCCGTAGGTGCCGACCAGGAGCCGATGATCGAGCAGACGCGCGAGATTGTCCACAAGTTCAACGCCACATACGGCGAGACGCTCGTCACGCCGGAGATTCTGTTGCCGACGAATGCGGTGTGTATGCGCCTTCCGGGCACCGATGGCAAGGCCAAGATGTCGAAGTCGCTCGGCAACTGCATATATCTGTCGGACACGGCCAAGGAGGTCAAGCAGAAGGTTATGGGTATGTACACCGACCCTAACCACCTGCGCATCGAGGACCCGGGGCAGGTCGAGGGCAACTGCGTATTCACATATCTCGACGCCTTCTGCCGCGAGGAGCACTTTGCGAAGTATCTGCCCGAGTATGCCAATCTCGATGAGATGAAGGAGCACTACCGCCGCGGAGGTCTTGGCGACGTGAAGTGCAAGAAGTTGCTTATCGCCGTGTTGGAGGAGATGCTCGAGCCTATTCGCGCCCGCCGTCACGAGTGGGAGCAGCGCATCGAGGAGGTATATCGCATACTCGAGGAGGGCACCGCAGCTGCGCGTGCCGAGGCTGCCAAAACACTCAACGACGTGCGCAATGCAATGCGCATCAACTACTTTGCCGACAGAGAGTTGATTGCCGAGCAGGCACAACGCTATCGCGAGGCTAACGCCAATTAAGAGTTCGTATTTTCAGCGAAAGAGATGATTGAACAGTCGAACTACATCAGTGCCGTATGGCGCGAGAAGATATACCGCAAATTCCTGCGCATCACGCAGCGGTTCAGCGAGCGGCAGATGCTCGCCATACTGGCCATACTCGTAGGTGCGGCATCGGGCCTCGGCACATATCTCTTCGAACTTATGCTGCACGCCATCAAGAGCTGCCTGGTCAATTGGTTCGATGTCGATACCTACCATTTCCTCTACTTCATCTATCCGGCGATAGGTATCGTACTGGCGACACTCTTCGTCAAGTACATCGTTAAGGATAACATCTCGGAGGGTGTAACACGCGTGCTGTACGCCATGTCGCGGCGCGGCTCGCGCATCGCGGGCCACAACTGCTGGACCTCGATTGTCGGCGGTGCTACGACCATCGGCTTCGGAGGCTCGGTGGGCCCCGAGGCCCCTATCGTGCTGACAGGAGCGGCCCTAGGCTCGAACATCGGCAAACTCGCACGCCTCAACTACAAGAACATTACGCTGATGCTCTGCTGCGGCGCAGGTGCTGCCGTGGCGGCCATCTTCAAGGCGCCGATTACGGGTGTGGTCTTTGTGCTGGAGATACTTATGCTCGACATCACGATGACCTCTATCATCCCGTTGCTCATATCCTCGGTAACGGCCACAACGCTCGCACTCGTTCTGCGCGGCTTCGACCCTATTATCGCCGTTACACTCACGGAGAACGACGCATTCCGCATCGGTCAGATTCCGCTCTTCATACTTTTGGGCGTGGTCTGCGGACTTATGGCCTACTACTTCACCTCGACAAACTCGGCAGTCGGCGCACTCTTCAAGCGCATCGACACCACCTACAAGCGATGGATCGTCGGCGGCGTGGTGCTCGGACTGCTGATATTCATCTTCCCGCCACTCTATGGCGAGGGCTACGAGGCCTTCGTGGCCCTGATGCACGGCCGCACGGATGAGATTTTCGAGTATTCGCTCTTCTACGACTTCAAGGATATTGAGTGGGTGGTGCTGCTCTATGTCGTTGCCGTAATGTTCTTCAAGGTCATAGCTATGGCTACGACCAACGCTGCAGGTGGCGTAGGTGGTACCTTTGCTCCGTCGCTATTCGTCGGCGCATTCACGGGTGCGGCAATGGCTCTGCTCTGCAACATCGCTTTCGATTGGGATGTTTCGGTGGCCGCCTTCTCGCTTGTCGGCATGGCGGGCGTGATGACGGGCGTGATGAAGGCTCCGCTGACGGCCATCTTCCTTATCGCCGAGCTCTCGAATGGCTATGGTCTCTTCATACCGTTGATGATCACGGCCTGCATATCATTTGCCGTCAATTACTACCTCGACCCCGACTCGATATACACCAAGTCGCTGCGTCGTCGTGGCGAGCTGCTCACGCACGACAAGGATCAGTCGGTCTTTGTATTTCTGCGCCTCGACGAACTTATGGAGAGCGATTTCACAGAGATTCACGACAGTAACACGCTGGGCGATATCGTAAAACTCATTTCGAAGGCTCGCCGCAACATCTTCCCCGTCGTGGGCGACAATGGGCGACTGCTCGGCATTGTGCAGCTCGACGACCTACGCGAGGATATGTTCAAGAGCGAGAAGTGGGATTTACCGATTACGACCTATATGATTCAGCCACCCGACCGAATACTCGAGAAGGAGCAGATACAGCAGGTGCTCCTGCGCTTCGAGCAGAACAACACCTGGATGCTTCCGGTGGTCGATAAAGAGGGTGCTTACCTGGGATTTATCTCCAAGTCGCGCATACTGAACGCCTACCGTGAGCAGTTGGTCAAGATTTCGCAATAACCGAAAACCGTACAATACTATGACACACTATAAAGTCGTGATGCTCGACTTCGACGGCACTACCGCCTGCACCGTACACGCCATATACCACGCAGCAACACGAATGCTCAACAGCTATGGCTACGAGGTGGAGAGGGAGGTTGTCTATAAGAATTTCGGCCTTGCGCTACCCTATGCATTCTACAGCTTTGCGGGCGTCGAGAGTTTCGACGAGGCGACAAGCCGAGCGATGACAGCCGACTACAACCGCATATACCGCGAGGAGGCCGAGCCGCTTATCGAGCTCTTCGATGGCGTTCCGCAGACACTCGCCGCCATCAAGAGCGCGGGTGTGAAGATAGTCATCGCTTCGAACAACGTACATCCCGTACTCGAGCGTCAGCTCACCAATCTCGGCATACGGGAGTATATCGACGATATCGTGGCCGTGGAGGATGTCGAGAATGTCAAGCCTGCGCCCGACATTGCACTCGAAGTGTTGCGCCGCACGGGTGTAGCACCCTCGGAGGCGTTGGTGGTCGGCGACTCGACCTACGATATGGATATGGGACGCGAGGCGGGTTGCGACCTCTGTGGCGTAAGCTATGGCGGTCATACGCCCGATATACTGTGCGAGAAGGGTGCGCAATACATTATCGACAACTTCTCGGATCTTCTAAAAATCGTACTCGGATAGGCTATGGCACCAGATATTACCATCTATACCGACGGCTCGGCCCTCGGCAACCCCGGCCCCGGGGGCTACGGCATAGTGCTACTCTGCGGTCCATTGCGCAAGGAGCTCTCGGCAGGCTTCCGCCTCACGACCAACAACCGTATGGAGCTTATGGCCGTATGCGTAGCGTTGGAGGCTCTGAAGATCGAGGGGTCAAACGTAACGATATACTCCGACTCGAAGTATGTGGTCGATGCCGTGTCGAAAGGGTGGCTCTTCGGCTGGGAAAAGAGGCGTTTCTCGGGCAAGAAGAACCCTGACCTTTGGATTCGTTTTCTGGCTATCTACCGCCGCCATCGCGTGCGCTTCGTATGGGTTAAGGGGCATGCCTCGACCGTCGAGAACAACCGCTGCGACGAACTCGCCGTGGCCGCGGCCAACGGCTCGCGCCTTTTGGAAGATACGGGCTATCAACCCGAGTAGTAACCTCTGATATAACATAAGGGCTGTCGCAACCGATTGGTTGGACAGCCCTTATGTTGTTTGTCAAGTCGGCTTTTCGACCTACTGGATTGTCAGATCCACATATACAGGGTTGTGATCCGACGGATAGTGCTTCACACCACCACACTTGAGCTTATCACGATTCACCTCATAGCGATTTACCGTAACTTTGCCCTTGTCGGTCGAGCGAACATAAATGTGGTCGATACGGCGATTCGGCAGAGTGAAGTTCTTCTCTCGCTCACCCGAGCCGTTAAAAGTACCGATAGTCTCACACTTCTCCTTGGCTACGAGGAAGCTATCCTCAAAGTGCTTGAGCATATAGTTGTGGAACGTCTGGCCCGGACGAGCATTCATATCGCCGACAACGATTGTCGGGAGTCCCTCCTTGTTGTACTTCTTGTCGAACTCGACGAGAAGACGACCTGCGTGGCCGTTAGCCTCCTTCTTGAGAGGGCCGTGCGTAGCTATGAAGAAGAACTTCTTGCCGCTCTTCTTGTGGGTAACCACGGCCGTCAGGGCTGCGCGATAGTGACGCTTGCAGTCCCAACCCTTGGACATCACCTCCGGCGTAGGCGAGAAGTAGTAGATAGCCTGCTCGCTGAGTTCAAAAGCCTTCTTCTTGAAGAATACAGCGTTACCGACAACCGACTTGTGACCCTCCGGATAGGTATTCACCCACCATAGCTCATACTTCTTGCTAACGAGTTTTTTGAGGTCATCGCGGCATACGCTAGTCATCTCCTGCATACCGATAAGATCGCAATCGAGCTTATTGATGAGCTTGGCTACAGACTTCTTCGAAGCATCCCAATTTCGAGTCTCGTAGATTGTCGGAGCCTTGCGAAGAGCCCACTTGCGGGCCGAGTGCGACCAAACATTGTACGAACCGATGCGCAAGTTGAGCTCCGATGCCTCCTGCTTTGGCTTTGCATCCACGGTAACGATTGCCATAAGTGCGGCAATCAGAAGCATTAATTTTTTCATTCGATTTATTGTTTAAGTTGTAGTTAAAAGGTCTTTTTTACTTTGTAGCACTCTCCAGGCGCTTCATCATCACAAACATAAAGAGCGCCGAGAGCAGACAGAGCACGATAAATACGGTCCAAACAATAGTCAATGGAATACCGCCCCAGAGGAAGCCGCCGACAGATACGAGGGCATTGCCGATAGCGGTAGCGACAAACCAGCCGCCCATCATCATACCCTTGTACTTCGGAGGAGCTACCTTCGACACAAACGAGATGCCCATTGGCGAGAGCAACAGCTCGGCGAAGGTCAAAATGAGATAGGTCATAATGAGCCAGTTAGCCGATACGAGCTGCACGTCTGCGCCGGCCTTAACAGCGGCGGCCTGCTCGTTTGGCGTAAGCAAGCCCTGCGAGCCAAATGCCATAACCGCAAAGCCCACAGCCGCAACGAGCATACCGTAAGCAATCTTGCGAGGTGCCGAAGGCTCCTTGCCGCGGCTGGCGAGTGCACCGAAGATGGCGAGCGACACCGGAGTCAGAGCTACGACATAGAACGGATTGAACTGCTGGAAGATTGGTGCGCTGACTGCAACCGATGCATCGCCCACGTTCAGCCCCTTATAGACAAGGTAACCAACCGAAGCGGCGAGAGCAGCGAGCGACACAACCTTACCCTTACCGCTCTTGCTCTGGAAGAGCGAGAAGGCCGCATATACGGCCACGATAACCAGCACAAGATTCCACACGCTGAACGCCATGCTCTGCAAGCCGAAGGCCTCCTTGACCGTAAACTCATCGGCGAAGTAGGTGAGCGTGAGGCCGTTCTGGTGGAAGGCCATCCAGAAGAAGATTACCACCGCAAAGACGAGGCAGAGAGCCACGATTCGGGCCTTGGTCTCGGCAGGCGTAAGCTCGTCGCCAACCTGCACAGCGGCACTCTTGCTGCCACTCTTACCTCCCTCAACGTGGCGGTACCACGAGCGGCAAACGTAGTAGATAGCCATCGAAACAATCAGAGCCACACACGCCACGGCAAACGAGAAGTGGTAGGCGGCATTGCCATCGAAGCCGAGCGACTCCTCTGCCCAACGCTTAATCTCCACGGCGGCCGTCGGAGCAAAGAGCGCACCGATATTGATGGCCATATAGAAGAGCGAGAAGGCCGAGTCGCGCTTGTCGGCATACTTCGGATCGTCGTAGAGGTTGCCGACCATAACCTGCAGGTTGCCCTTGAAGAGGCCGGTACCGATAGCAATCAATATCAGCGAGCCGAGCATCGCAATCATCGCCAGCGTATCGCCACCAAGAGGCAATGCAAGCAACAGGTATCCGAGGAACATTACCGAAATACCGATGGTAACCATCTTGCCATAACCATACTTATCGGCCAAGATACCGCCAACGAGCGGCATAAAATATACGAGGCCTAGGAACGTGCTGTAGATTGCGCCTGCCACACCTGCATCCAAACCGAAGTTTGCACGAAGGAACAACGCGAATACAGCCAACATCGTGTAGTAGCCGAAACGCTCACCTGTATTGGCAAGAGCCAAGGCATAAAGGGCTTTTGGATGTCCTTTGAACATAGTAATAATTGTTTAGTAAGTTAATAAAATAAAATTTCCAATTCTAATCGCCCTATTTCGAGGGCTATCAGCCATTAGCCATTAGCCATTGGCCTTTTCGGCACAAAGGTAGTAAAATTTTCGGAATTATATAGTTTAGTGTCGTGAAAACATTGTCATCCCGAAGGAGCATAGCGACTGTGGGAATCTCACGCTTTTTAATTAAAAACAATAATGGAGATTGTCCTTTGTGTCATTTTTAATTTTGATTTATTAAATCTTTTTATTAAATTTGCGTTATAGAAAAATGCGTTGCAGATGCCGTATAACGGCGGTTTTTTTACAATTTGTAACTAAAAGTACACTTTTTAAATGATAAATTAAAATCAAAATGCTATGAAAAAAAATCTACTTTCAATGTTGATGCTTGGTGCGGCAATGTTGTTTGCATGCTGTACACCAAACGATGGTAATGACGACAACAATGGCGGCGACAACAATGGCGGCGACAACAAGGTTACTTTTGCTGTTGAAACTGCAAATATCACACACACTTCGGTGGATGTTACCATCACCCCTAACGATGCCGAGACTTGGTGGTTTGCAACGCTTTATAGTGAGGATGACCTCAACACTTACGCACAGGGCAATGCGTTGACTGCTATCACTAACGAGGTTGATTTGCACATGAGTGTTGTTAATGCATACAACGAGAGCGTTTCTGAGAGTGAGAAGCTTGACCTCTTGACATTCGGATTCGACGGTATTATTAAGGGTTCAGCTACTTTGACTGCATCGTATCTTTTGCCTGAAACCACTTATTTTGTAATCGTAGCAGAGGTTAATGGCAATGGTCTTGCATCTCAAGAGGTAACAACACATAATTTCACAACTCTTGCTCGCCCAGTTGGCAACACCACAGTTTTCGTTCCTCAGACGGCAAAAGTTGAGTGCCGTGGCAATGTCTATGGAGCTGAGACAAACGATATTATATTAGATCTCTTTGCAGAAAATGAGAATGGCAATGTTACAAATATTGCTCTTGAGTACTTTACCGAACTTGACAATCACGATGGCGTAGGTTCATTTGTTCCTGATTACCACTATACCTTCGCAGCTGGCACATTCAGCCCAGGTGAGTATTACGATGGTTATTTGTATCCGGCATACTATGCTGAAATGAATCCGGATACCGAGGAGTTTGTTGCAATGGTAGCTCTTGTTGATGGTACAGTATCTGTAACAAAGGAGGGCTCTGAGTACACCATTAACGCTTCATTGACAACCGAGGATGGTGATGTTTACAAAGTGGAGAACAATAAATACTCTCTTGGCGAGGATAGTTATTACGACGAGTGCAATAGTGCTGCTTTGTTGAAGTTGTCAAACAAGAAGAATAACAATCGTTCAATCAAGGTTGCTAACCCTGCAACAAAGGTGTTGAAGGTTGGACATCTCGGAGCAAAAGCTATCCGTAAATAGGCTTCATAAGTATAATTCTATAACAAAAATGAGTGTGTCCAAACCGCAAGGACACACTCATTTTTATTGATACTTTGTATCTACTTTGTATGTTCGTTCACCAAGTAGATAATCGAGCGATACGGCACGCCCGAATTGGCAGCCAAACTTGTCTACTGCAACTTCAACTCCGAACGCTTAATCAAGAGGATTGGAGCATCCCACAATGGAAGTCCTGCGCAACGAAGATCACTAACAGTTTCAGATGCAGCATCGCCTTCGTTTGCACCACGCGTAAGAATAGTTCCAAGGTCGTGAACAAAACCTGTAATTGGCTCAACATAGACCAAATCTTCCACTGCAAAGTTATGCAGTATGATGCTGACATTATCCTTATCGAGGGTGCTGGTTGGTACAAGATCGCTAAACCACAACATTGCACCGACCATCTCGCCACTCTTGTTGGCAAGACCTACACTCTGAATCTCGCGATTGTGGAAGGCGGTATGCTTGAGTTCGAAAGGTTGAATGCCATCGTGGAGAAGTCGTGTAAAGTGCTGAACTGCATAGTATGCAGGACGCTTATACATAGGCTCGTGCATCAAATTCATACGCACCAAACCAAACGACTGAAGCAAATTCGGATACTGCAAATCCACAAGCGAGAATATCGAAGTCGGGATATTCATCGCAAAGTCGTTTGCCATACGTCGCAAATCCCACTTTGCCTGCTTGTACTCGTCCCACTCGTTGTACTTCATAGCGTGACCATACTCGTAGTTCGATGGGCAACCAACCTCTCCGTGAAATACTCCAAGGTCGGCGCGATAGCTCTGCACCAAATTGCGAAATGCCTTCATCGCTACTGTCGCATTGTCGGGATTTGGATAGTAAGCGTGGAAGGTTACCTTATCAATAAGGTGCAATTTACCTCTGCTCTTCAATATATCAAGCACCTCTTTTATATAGGCGCAATTGGGAGCTGCTAAACCCAAAGCATAGATCTTCGCCTTTGGATTCTCCTTGCGCACCACCTCGGCTGTATTGATAAGCAACTCTGCCATAATAGCCGGAGTATTTGCCTTCTGACCATCAGGCTCGTTCCACACCTCATAGGCGGTAACTCTATCTCCGAAATGGCGCACAATAGCACGAACATAGTTGCGCCAAGCCTTCATCGTAGGCTCATCAGTCCAAACGGTAGATTTGAGCGTTGTGCCACCTTTGCAGTACAACGGGTTGCCATAACTGAGGCTCAACCAAGGCTTTACGCCCTGCTCGATAGCGCCATTGACACACTCATCGAGCCACGCAAAGTCGTAAACGCCCTTCTTCTGCTCACATCTTGCCCAACCACTTTGGAAACGCGACCAGCATACTCCGAGAGGGCCGAGATACTCCTTATATTTCGAGAAGGTTGCATAATTTCTGTCAAGACCTTCGGTACCCACCGACCAACGACTGCGCGTATTGTTATCGGCATCCGAAACATCAATCTGACCTACCTTCGGAAGTTGTGTACAGTGCACCTTAATCCTGGTGTAGATAGGCTCTGGGTGCTTTGTCTTGGGTGCAACATAGGCAAACGCCATCGGCGCGACAAACACCGAGAATAGAAGTATCATTAAAAATTTTTTCATAAGTAGTGTAATTTATTTATGGTTTTTGTTCAGTACATTCATTCACCAAGTAGATAATCGAGCGATACGGCACGCCCGAATTGGTAGCCAAACCTATCTCGCAGGTGCGTGAGTTTGAGTAGCCCACCTCAACGCCGGCCTTTTCGATTTGCGCCCGCAACTTGCGTAGCGCGTAGGCGTTCAATTCAGGGTGAGTCATTCCCTTGTCGCCCGCAAAGCCGCAACAGCCGACACCCTCGGGCACAAGTACATTCGTTGAGCAGAGTCGCGCCAACCCCACAACCGCCTCTTCGATACCCATCTTGCGGGTGGAGCAGGTGAGGTGGATGGCAATCGGCGTGTCGGTCTGCACAAACTCCAACCTGTCGCGCATCTTCTTCCATACAAACTCCGCCGAGTCGTAGAGGTGCATTTTCAATATATGCTGCTTCATACGATAGAGGCACGGGCTCTGGTCGCAGACAACATCGTAGCGGCCATGCTCCGAGGCCTCCCACAGCGCATTCTCTAGCTCGCGCAGCTTCCTATCGGCCACCTCCGGCATACCCTTGCTCTCCCAAATCGTGCCGCAGCAGAGCGACTCCATAGCCTCGGGCAGTATAACCTCGTAGCCCGCCTTTGCGAAGAGCGACATCATCTCCTCGACGAGCGGTCGGCAGTGGCGCGAAGCCTTCTCGGTGCCCATCGTTTGGTTTATGCAACTCGGGAAATAGACAACCTTATCCTTATGCTCGGTGCGCTCCACCCTACCCTCGCGGAAGCAGTAGTTCTTCGGCAGCGACGGAGTCCAAAGCGGCATCTTCAGTCCCTTATGCAACCCCTTACCCACGAGCGACATAGCCTTCGTGCCCAACATCGAATGGGCAATATCGGCAACCGCCAAAACTCCACGCAGTGCACCCTTCACGCCGGCAAAGTGGTTGGCCACGAAACCGCCTACACTATTGCCCAGCGCACCCATCTCGCGGCGGCGCAGCTCGTGCGTAAGCTCCGAGACATTGATACCCATAGGGCACGACTTCGAGCAGAGGCCGTCGCCGGCGCAGGTATCGTTGCCATAGTGGCTGTATCCCTTGCGCAATTCGGCAAGGCGTGCATTATCCTCGCCCGAGGCCTCCAAACGGGCAATCTCGCGCTGCAGCACCATGCGTGTACGCGACGAGAGCGTGTATCCGCACGACACGCAATTCACCTCGCAGAAGCCGCACTCGATGCAGCGGTTAAGTTGCTTATACACTCGGCACGCCTGCTCCGAAGCATCGGCGGCAGGCTCAAGTATCGAAAGCGACTTGAAGTTCTTCAAGTAACACTCCTTATCCTCGTTGAATATCACACCCGGATTGAGCAGATTCTCGCCATCGAAGGCACGCTTCACGCGGCGCATCATTTCATAGGCCTTTGCGCCCCACGCGCGCTCGACAAACGGAGCCATATTGCGGCCCGTGCCGTGCTCGGCTTTGAGCGAGCCGTCGTACCTATCGACCACCAACTCGGCAACCGCCTCGATAAGCGAGCGATAACGCTCGACCTCCGCATCCGAGGAGAACGATTGATTGATGATAAAGTGGTAGTTGCCCTCCAAGGCGTGACCATAGATGCACGAATCGTCGTAGCCAAACCTATCGAGCAGCTCCGACAACTCCACAGTCGCCTGCGGCAAATCCTCGATATGGAAGGCTATATCCTCAATCATACAGGTTGTGCCCTCCTTGCGCAGACCGCCAACCATAGGAAAGATACCCGAGCGCACAGCCCAATATGTCGAACGTTCTGTCTCGTCGGCCGTAAAGTGAATGCCCGTGACGGTGTCGAACTTCTCGAGCACCGCCGTGATTTTGGCCACCTTTGCCTCGAGAGCCGACGACTCACTATCCTCGGCCTCGATAAGCAGGGCAGTAAGCCCCTCGCCCGTCTTGTCGCCTGCCGCAGTCAGCGAGCGCGAATCGAGCAACTCGACCGCCGCAACATCGAGCGAGCGGAGAGCCACCACCGCCTCGCACGCCTCGCGAATCGAGCTAAAATAGACCATCGCCGTCTTGTGCAACGGCAGAAGCGGCAGGGTACGCATCGTCATCTCGCTGGCGAAGCATAGCGTTCCCTCGGAGCCGACAATCGAGTGTAGAATAATATCAAATGGGTCGTCAAACTGCACGAATGGCAGCAGATTAAGGCCCGTAACGCACTTTATCGAGTACTTACGACGGATACGCTCGGCAAGCTCCACGTCGGCACGAATCTCGTCGCGGATGGCACAAATCTCATCGAGAAGCCCCTTGTGCGACGCGGCGAATGCCTCACGGCTCGCCTTGTCGGCCGTATCGAGCACCGCACCATCGGCAAAGACCAAACGGGCCGAGAGCAATACTCGGTCGCTATTTGCCCATACGCCGCAGCTCATACCCGAGGCGTTGTTCATCACAATTCCTCCGACCATCGCACTCTTTATCGAGGCAGGGTCAGGGCCGAACTTACGACCATAGGGTTTCAATATGCGATTGACCTCCGCACCTACGATGCCGGGCTGGAGGGTGATGGTCTTGCCACCCTCGCCAACCGAATAACGTTCCCAATTTTTGCCTGCCACGACCAACACCGAATCGCTGATAGCCTGGCCCGAGAGCGATGTACCCGCCGCACGAAATGTTACAGGCAGATGAAGAGCCGAGGCCTCTTGCAGCAATCTCGACACCTCCTCCTCGCTCTTCGACCTTATGACCACCTGCGGCGTAAGGCGATAAAAACCGGCATCTGTACCCCACGCAAAGCGGCGCAAATAGTCGGTATATATACGCTCGGAGGGGATAAACTCTCCGACACGTTTCACAAATTCACTATACATATTATCTACTTGATATTTATTATTTTACACAAACGTATATCTTCACTCGAAGCACCCACGCGAATCTCGAAATCGCCGGGCTCGACTACCCATTTCATATTGCGGTCGAGAATCTGCAAATCCTCGTTGCGCAGGCGAAACATCACGCGCTTGGTCTCGCCGGGCTGCAACGCAACGCGCTCGAAGCCGCGCAACACCGAGTCGTAGGTCACGACACTCGAATAGATATCGCGTACATAGAGCTGCACGACCTCGTCACCCGCACGCGAACCGCTATTCGTAACGTCACACATCACCGTAATCTCGTCGCCCTGCACAATCTCCAAGTTAGAGTAGGCAAAGGTCGTATAGCTCAATCCGTAGCCAAACGGATAGAGCGCACCCTGCACGCGCGTAACGCCGCTTCCATTCGGGCCTTTGCGCGACTGCAAGCCATGCGAGCCCTTCTTGAATGGGAAGTTATACTCCAACTGCCCCACCGAGCGAGGGAAGGTCATCGTCAGCTTACCGCCCGGATTATAGTCGCCAAAGAGCGTCTCGGCAATGGCCGTTCCACCATAGACCGACGGATGCCACGCCTCGATAATGGCGGCCACGTTACGCTCGGCCCACTCGATAGTTAGTGGTCGGCCGTTGATAAGCACTACAACGACAGGGATCCCCGTGGCGTGTAGAGCCTCCAACAACTGCTGCTGACGGCCCGGCAACGAGAGCGATGTGCGCGACTTGCTCTCGCCCACGCAGCTCGCATCCTCACCCAGCACCGCCACGATAACATCACACCCCGCGGCCGCACGCACAGCCTCCTGAATCAGGCGCTGCTCCTCGTCCGTAAGAGGCGTACTAAACTGCTCCGACTCCGGAAAGCCTGCATCGCGTGTCGCACAGCCCTTGGCATAGCACACCTCGACACACGCACCCACTTGATTACGCACGCCGTCAAGCACGGTTGTCGTGGCGAGCGAGTTCGGGCCGTAGCGGCTAGTCATAAAGTTATCCTCGTCGGCCAACGGGCCTGCAACGAGCACTCTGCGCACGCGCTGCTTGTCGAGCGGCAGCGTATTATTCTTATTCTTGAGCAGCACGAGCGACTGACGTTGCATGTCGAGCATAAAATCGCGATGCTTGTCGGCTCCGACACTCTTCACCGCCTCCTTCGGGTCATTATACGGCTCGTCGAAGAGGCCCAAGCGGAACTTCACGCGCAGCACCTCACGCACAAGGCCATCCACCACCTCCATCGAGAGGCGGCCATCGGCAATAATCTCGCGCAACGGATTGACATATACCTCGGGCATCGTGAAGTGCGTGCGCACATTCAAGCCAGCCTCCGTAACCTGACGTACAGCCTCGGCGTAGGTCTCGGCCACGCAGTGCTTCGTATGCACAAACTCCACCGCTTCCGAATCGCTAACCACATAACCATCAAAGCCATACTCCTTGCGCAGCAGGTCGGTCAGGAAGTAGCGGCTGGCCGACACCGGCTCACCATTCCAATCGTTATAGCTGCTCATCATGCCCATAGGCTTGGCCTCACGAATCACGCGGCGAAACGGATAGAGATGCATCTCATGCAGCTCGCGCGGAGCAACATGAGAGTCCGTACGGCAGTTACCATCACGGCCGCCCTTCGGGATACTATATACGGCAAAGTGCTTGAGCGTCGAGGCGACACCCTGCGACTGTATGCCATTGGCCATAGCAATACCCAACTCGGCAATCAGGTATGGCGACTCGCCGTAGCACTCGACAACACGGCCCCAACGTGGGTCGCGCGGCACGTCGAGTATCGGCGCATAGATATTGCGGTAGCCCAGAGCACGGCCCTCCATACCGACAATCTCGCCGGCACGGTGCACCATATCGCGATTCCACGTTGAGCCGATAGCGATAGGTGCCGGCAAGGCCGTGGCACGACTGTGGCAGAGACCGTGGATACCCTCATTCGTGAACTCGGCAGGAATACCGAGGCGTGTCTGCTCGACAAACCAACGCTGAATCGCGTTCTTGGCCTCGACGTGCTTCTTAAAGTCGAGTGTCAAATGTGGCGAGTAGCGCAGATTACGCTTGCTTACGCCATTGAGCATCTCGTCGATATTGGCGATACCATCCTTCCACAGCGCACTCTTCCACTGCTCGGTGGGCAGCGAGTCCTTCAAAACGCGGCGATAGCCATAGAGCGTGACCATCTGGCAGGTCTTCTCCTCGACTGTCATCTGCCCGAGCAGGTTTTCAACACGCTCCTCAATCGAACGCGTAGAATCCTCATAGACATCCTTCACGCCGTTCTTGTTGAAGTCTATCCACCCATTGTGGTATATACTCTTCGGAGCTGCCGACACTACAAGCGCCGACACGGAAATCATAATAAGAAGCCGTATTCTCTTCATTGTCTTATTTGGGTTGTCGAGTGTTATTTTTGCCATTTCAGCACCGTGGCCGTGCGGGCCGTATTGTAGAGGCGTATGTAGTAGTGGTCGTACCCCTCATCGTCGCGCCGCGTCGTTGAGAAGTGCTCCTCGCCCTTTGTCTGTCGGCCGAAGCCACCAAATCGCTCCTCGTCGGTCGAGAGTTCGACGGTATATTTGCCGGGCCACGGCACCTCAACCTCATAGTCGGGTACCGAAGCCTCGGGGTGCCAATTAAATACGAAGTAGAGGCCGCGATGCGAGAAGGCAAGTGTTTTGTTATCGTAGTCCGAGAGCCACTTGTACGGGTAGCCGTCCGCCAAGACCTTGTATCGCTTGACGAGCTTCAGCATCGCCTTGTCGAACTCGCCGAGCAGCGAGTAACGCAGGAATCCATTGGTCGAAAGCGACCATTGGCGGCGTGCGTGCGAGTAGCTCCAATCGTTACCCTCGCGCGGGAAGTCAATCCACTCGGGATGGCCGAACTCGTTACCCATAAAATTGAGGTAGGCATCGCCTCCCGTCGATATGGTCATCAGGCGTATCATCTTGTGCAGAGCCATACCTCGCTCGACAACGAGGTTCTCCGAGGCGCGATCCATCGCATAGTACATCTCCTTATCCATCAAGCGGAAGGCGATAGTCTTGTCGCCCACCATCGCTTGGTCGTGCGACTCGGCATAGGCCACCGTCTTGACCTTCGGCAGGCGGTTGGTCATCACGCTCCACATCTCGTCGATATTCCAATCTTCGTCGCGCTCATCCTCCAACAGGCGTATCCAGAAGTCCGGAATGGCCATCGCGAGGCGGAAGTCGAAGCCCATACCGCCATCCTCAATCGAGCGACATACGCCCGGCATACCGCTCACATCTTCGGCGATAGTGACAGCCTCGGGGCGGAAGTCGTGCACAAGACGATTGGCCAACGTGAGATAGGTGATGGCATCACGATTAACACCCTCATCGAAATACTTCTCGCGGCAGTCGAAGTCGGTATAACCATGATGGTGGTAAAGCATCGAGGTTACACCGTCGAAGCGGAAGCCGTCGAAATGAAACTCATCGAGCCAATACTTGACATTCGAGAGCAGGAAATGCTGCACCTCGCACTTGCCGTAGTCGAAGACCATCGAGTCCCAATACCGCTGATAGCCAGCATCACCCGCCTTCGAGTATTGGCAGTCCGAGCCATCGAGCCCCATGATACCCTCGTTCATATTCTTGACATAGTGAGCATGCACGATATCCATAATCACGGCTATGCCCATCGAGTGAGCCTTGCGCACGAGCGACTTCAACTCCTCGGGTGTACCGAAGCGCGACGATGGTGCGAAGAAACTCGAGACGTGGTAGCCAAACGAACCGTAGTAGGGATGTTCGGCGAGGGCCATAACCTGAATGGCATTGTAGCCCGCACGCTTAACGCGCGGCAACACCTTGCGTTCAAACTCCGAGTAGGTACTCACGCCCTCCTTCTCGGAGGACATACCTATATGTGTCTCGTAAATCAGCAGATTATCTTTATCGACAACAAGTCGGTCATCGCCCCACTCGAAGGGTTGCGGCACCCAGAATTGCGCCGTGAAGTTCTTCGTCTCGTCGTCCTGCACCACGCGCGTAGCATAGGCCGGAATGCGGTCGTGCCAGCCATTAGGGCCGTGGATGTGGAGCTTATAGAGCGAGCCGTGCGTGAGGCGGAAGTCGTACATCGCATCGGGCAGGAAGATGCTCCACACGCCCGACGAATCCTTGTCGAGGCGCAGCTGCGTGCGCTGCCAACCGTTGAAGTCACCGAAGATATAGACATCATACGCCGCAGGCAACCACTCGCGGAACCACCAGCCCGACATATCCTCGTCGCGTTGCCAGCCGAAATAGCGATAGCCATTGGCGTAATCGACTATCGAGCCACTGCCGACCTCGATGTCGGCCAGCTGTTTTTCGTACTGCGCATAGCGTGCATTGATTTGCTCCTCAACCGGTTGCAGCCACTCATCCTCGGCCACCATCGGCAAATGTTTTTCACTCTTGTCCATAGTACGGCAATTTTCTTCAAATATAGTGTTTTTTCGCAAATTCCGCAACTATAAGGCGCAAAAAAATGGGGCCGCACAACAAGTTATGTTGCAACAGCCCCTTATGTTTGCAGTTATACTGCGATTAGTTCAGGCTCGGCAGGAACGAATACTCCTTCGAGTAATGCAGATGCTGCTCTATGTAGTTGGCCGGATACGACACCTTGACATCGACAATCGCGTCGCCCTCCTTAACCAACTCATACTCCGGATTTACGAAGCCGCCATAAGGCTCGATATTGAGCGCGTAGTAACGCTCGCGCACCTCCTTGTGCAACTCCTGGTCTATCTTCACGGCGTACTTCTCGATAAGAGCCTTACCTGCTTCGAAGTCGCCCTCGCTCTTGATGCGCTGAATCTCGCAGAGCTGCTTGCCGAAGATAGCACGCAACTTATCGAAATCGTTGACCACGAGGTAACGCTTGCCATCCTTCTTAACCCACTCGATGACATTCTCCTCCTTGCCGAGGTCGTAGGCCCAGCAAGAGATAAGCTTGCGGTTGCGCATATGCGCCTGCTCAACATCCTTGCCAAGCTCGATGCGCGAGAGCTGCGTCATTGCACCATTCATCACATACGAAGCGTACTGCGCCTTTGCCACATCGAGCGAAGGAATAAGGCCGAGCTCGACCATCTTCTCGTCACCGAGGTAGTAGAGCGCGAAGAGGTCGGCACGCGTCTCCTCGAGAGCCGACGAATATACGCCCAACTCGGTACCCGTAGTGCCCGGAGCGAGCTGTCCCGAGCCGTGACCGAGGCACTCGTGAAGGTCGGTATGGAGGTCATCTGAGAGTTTGCCGTACTCCTTCATGCGCGCACGATCCTCCTCACGGAGAACAAACTCCTCGGCAAAGCCGCCACCCTGTGCAGCCTTCTTGTAGGCATAGGTTATGTTATCGATAGTCACCGACTTTGAGCCGTGCTCCTTGCGAATCCAATCGGCATTCGGCAGGTTGATGCCGATAGGTGTCGTCGGATAGCAGTCGCCACCGAGCATAGCCACGGTGATAACCTTTGCCGACACACCCTTAACCTTCTCCTTGCGATATGCAGGGTTGATTGGCGAGTGATCCTCGAACCACTGTGCATTCTCCGAGATAATCTGCGTGCGGCGGCAAGCCTCCTTGTCGAGGAAGTTTACGACCGACTCCCACGAAGCCTTGTAGCCGAGCGGATCGCCATAGACCTCGGTAAATCCATTCACGAAATCGACATTCGAGGTGGTATCCTTCACCCAAGCGACATTGAAGGCATCGAAGTCGCGCAAATCGCCCGACTTGTAGTACTTAATCAAGAGGCCGATAGTGGTCTTGAGCGGCTCCTCGGCCACAGCCTCGGCCTTCTCCAACCAGAAGACAACCTTCTCCAAAGCCTCGGTGTACATACCACCCACCTTGTAGGTCTGCTCATAGACCTTGCCATTCTTCTTCACGAGTTTCGAGTTCAGACCGTAGGAGATTGGGCAAGGATCGTTGCCCGCCTTCTTAATCATATTGTTGTAGAACGCCTCTACCTCCTTCTGAGTAACGCCCTCGTAGTAGTTGCCGGCCGACGTAGCGATAACATCTGCGCCCTTGGCCTGATTGAGGCGCGTAGCATAGAGTTCCTTATTGAAGATAGCCTCCAAGATAGTCTGCTTCTCGACCTGCGACTCTACACCGCACTTGTCCCACTGTGCCGAGAACCACTCGCGCGAGAACTCGGGCGCGAACTTGTCATTCGAGTAGTGGTGGTGAATACCGTTGGCGAGCCACACCTTCTTCAGATACTTCTCCATAGCCTTGAACTCCGGACACTCCTTGCAACCCTCATACGAGGTGTAGATCTTCTCCAAGGCACGACGAATCGTAAGGTTATACTTGAAATTCTGGTCGTACATAATGTCGCGACCACACTTGGCAGCCTCGGCCAAGTAGTAGATCAAAATCTTGTCGCCGAGCGACTGGTTCTCGAACTGTGGCACCTCGTAACGGATAATCTTCACGTCATCGAAGCGATCGACAATCCACGGCTGCTCCTCGACCTTCTTGTTGCACGAGGTGAGCGCCATTGCAATAACTCCCATGGTTACAAAAACAATTTTTTTCATCATCTCTATTAATTTATTTAAGTGTTGTGCAGTATTTTGCAGGGCCGTCAGCCGAATCAACCATCCGCCAACGCCCCTAATCACTAATAGCCAAAGATATCTTTCTGCGTCAGGTGTTTAACCTTGCCGAGCGAGCCTATGTAGCGCATATCGAGGTCGCTTTCGTCGCCCAATATGCAGTAGGAGTATGCCCTACCCTTGATGAACTCCTGCTGGAAGGAGATCACATCGTCGAGCGTGAGCGAGCGGACACCCTCATAGATTGTCTTGCGAGGATCCTCCTTAAGACCGAACTTCTCGTAGTCGAGGTAGCTCCACAGCACATTGGCCTTAATCACGCGCTGGCTCTCCAAAGTGGCCATCATACCGCTCTTCGCCAAGTCGAAAGCCTTCTGCGAGCGAGGCATATTCTCGATAATATCGTCGAAAGCCTCGACAGCCTGCTGCACCTTGTCGTTCTGCGTAGCAATAAAGGCGTAGAAGTAGTACGGATAATGCGGCAGCTGTCCCTTCGAGAGGTAGGAATATGCCGAATATGCCAAACCGCGAGCCTCGCGCATCTCCTGGAACACGATAGAGTTCATACCGCCCGAGAAGTAGTTTTGATAGAGGTTGCCCACAGGCGACTTCTCGGCGTCAAACTTATCCTCTGCACGACACGAATACTGCATATAATAGACCTGCTTGGCATCGTAGTGCGCAAAGAGCACATTCGACCGCTTGACCGGCAACGTAACCGCAGGTTCCGACCTTAAATTCACGAGGTTATCACCTACACGATGCTCGGCATAGAGACTCGCCACAAGGTCGGTCGTATGGTGTGGGCCGTAGTACATAATGCGGTGCTTGATATTTGGCAGCTGCTTGATAGCGGCTAACAGCTCCTCCGATGTCGCTCTCTGCAACTCCTCGTCCGAGAGTGTCTTACGGCGGATATAATCGCCACCATAGAGGCAATATTGCTGCAAGGCCTGGAAGTTATCCCTCTGCGAAGCCTTGGCATTCGCACGCTGCTGCACGGCATCGCGCTTCACCTCGCGCAACACATCCTCATCGCCCTCGACATCGGCGATATATCTCTCGACGATGCGCATCGCCCTCTCCATATTCTCGGCCAAGCCGCCGATATGCACATAGGTCTTATCGGCACCCACCGAGATATTGAACGAGCAGGCCAGGTCGTAGAGTTCGCGCTGAATCTCCTCGGCCGACTTATCGGCAGTGCCGAGCAGGGCCATATAGTTGGCCGCCAGAGCCATCGTCTTGACGGTCGCGGTACCAAAGTCGTAGAGATATGTGAGCGAGAAGAGTTCGTTGGTCTCGTTGCGCTTGTAGAGCACCTCCACGCCGTTATCCAGCGTCGTGCGATACATATCCTTCTCGTAATCGACAAACACCGGAGCGATAGGCTTCACCTCGCTGCTCTGAATGGCGAGCAGGTAGTCGCTCTGCGCATCGCGATTCGTGGCAATAGGAGTAATCGTCGGTTTGTCAATCTTCTTCTGCGACTTATCCTCGCCCTGACGCTTATAGACTATGCAGTAGCCATTCTCGGCCATATTTTCGTTTGCCCACTTCACGACATCCTCCTTGGTAATCTTCGTTGCGCGGTCGAGCTCCGTGGCCACATCTTCCCAATCGAGGCCGTTAATAAAGGCAGCCTCCATCTTGTAGGCACGCGAGAAGTTATCCTCCAACTGCGACATCTCGCCACGGCGGTAGTTTGCCACGATAGAGGCGAGCAGCTCCTCGTCGAACTCACCCGTGCGCAACTTCTTGGCCTCGGCCAACAGCAAGTCGCGCACCTCCTCGAGCGTCTGTCCCTGCTTCGGCTCACCCATCAATATCACGAGGCCCGCATCGGCCAGGTACTCCACACCGCCACCGGCATTGAGCACCTTCTGCTCCTGCAAGAGATTGACATCCATCAAGCCGCAGGTACCATTCGACAATATCGACGTGAGCAGGTCGCCCACAAGGGCTGTTTCGCTACGCGCACCCTCCACGGGCCACGCGATAGCCACACTCTCGCTCTCCAAGCCATAGACCTCCGCCTCGCGCACCTCGGTCGGACGTATCGGCTGATACGCCCTGATCTTCGGGAGGTTACGATTAGGCTTCAAACTGCCGAAATACTTATCGACAATCACGATTGCCTCATCGGGATCGAAATCGCCCGCCATACATACGGCCATATTGTTGGGCACATAGTAGGTGTTATAGTAGTTCTTGATATTTGTAATCGACGGATTCTTCAGGTGCTCCTGCCGGCCGATAGTGGTCTGCGTGCCGTATGGGTGGTCCGGGAATGCCAGAGCGAAGAGCTTATCCGACACTCTCCAACCATCATTTGTCAGGCCCATATTGTACTCCTCATAGACCGTTTCGAGCTCGGTGTGGAAGCCTCGAATCGTGGCATTGGCAAAACGCTCAGCCTGAATCTTGGCCCAATTCTCAATCTGGTTCGACGGTATGTTCTCCACATAGTTCGTCTCGTCATACGAGGTCCAAGCATTCGTACCATCGGCACCGATAGCCTGCATCAGCTTGTCGTACTCGTTGGGGATGACGTACTTCGAGGCCTCCTGCGACACGCTGTCAATCTTGGCATAGATAGCCTTACGCTCCGCCTCGTCAGTCGTCGTGCGATAGACCTCAAACAGGCGCTCAATCTCGTCGAGCAGCGGCTTCTCGGCCTCGTAGTTCTGCGTACCGAACTTGTCGGTACCCTTGAACATCAGGTGCTCGAAGTAGTGAGCCAGGCCTGTGGTCTCGGCAGGATCGTTCTTCGAACCTACGCGCACGGCAATCATAGTCTGCAAGCGCGGCTCTGCCTTATTGACCGACATATAGACCTTCAATCCGTTGTCGAGCGTATATATGCGGGTATTTGTCGGGTCGCCGGCCACACTCTCGTAGCGGTACTCCGAGCACGATGTTGCCAGCGCAACAACCGTCAAAATCAAGGTTAGCAATCTCTTCATATTCAATCTGCTATTGTTTATCAAAATATTAACGCAGCAACAATGTGCCATAGTATGGCCATCGCCACAACAAGTTTCAACCCCGTACCCACCAAGAACGAGCAGAAGGAGCCGAAGCCCACTTTCAAGGCGCGACGGAAGTCACTCGTGTCGTTTATAAATTCGCCGAGCACAGCACCGACAAATGGGCCGAGGATTACCCCCACCGGGCCGGCAAAGATGCCGACAAGAGCCCCAACCGTAGCACCACGCTGCCCAGCCTTCGAGCCACCGGCACGCTTGGTCATATAGGCTGGCAGTATGTAGTCGAGCAGCGACACAACGGCCGTCAGCACACCATAGGCCACAAGTGTCGCAACCGATATGGTGGCATACGGCGTGAAGTAGATGCACAACAGGCCACCAAACGAGAGCATCACACCCGGCAACACCGGCACAACGCAACCCACGGCACCCACTACGGCCATCACCACAGCCAATATCGCAAGTCCTACCATACGCGCTATTTAACGAGTTTGTTGGTCGCCGTATCGGGGAATATAACCCACGGCTTGAAGTTCTTGGCCTCCTCGAACTCCATAGCCGCATAAGAGATGATAATCACCACGTCGCCCGGCGTAGCTTTGTGCGCCGCAGCTCCATTCAGGCATATCACTCCACTACCCTCTTCGCCCGGAATAGCGTAGGTTTCGAGACGCTCGCCATTGGTGACATTCACCACCTGCACCTTCTCGCCTCGAATAATATTAGCCGCCTCCATAAGTGCCGAGTCGATGGTTATGCTGCCCACATAATCGACGTTGGCCTGCGTAACCTTCACTCGGTGAATCTTCGATTTTAAGACCTCAATAGTCATATAACGAACTCTATTTAAGTTTAATATTATCAATCAATCGTATCTCGCCGGCCTGCACTGCGATACATCCCTGCACGCGCTCGGCATCGCTCCACGCCTCGACGCTCTGCATTGAGAGTGCATCTACCGCCGCAAAGTATATCACCTTAAGCAGTGGATTCTTCTCCACCTCGGCCGTAACCCACTCGACAAGCTCCGCAGGCGAGAGCTCGCCCACCTTCGACTGCGCAGCGCTCAACACCTCATAGATGTGTGGTGCGGCAACACGATGCTCCGGCGTGAGGAGCAAGTTGCGCGACGAGCGTGCCAAGCCGTCCGTGTCGCGGATAATCGGGCAATCGACAATCTCAACCGCGAGATCGAGCTGCTTGACCATAGCACGGATAACGGCTATCTGCTGAAAATCCTTCTCGCCGAAGTAGGCGCACGTCGGCTCGACGATGGCAAAGAGGCGCGACACCACCTGTGCCACACCGTTGAAATGGCCGGGGCGCGTAGCTCCCTCCATAACCTTGTCGATAAGGCCGAAGTCGAACTGACGGGTATCGGGCTCGGGGTAAATCTCCTCAACCGACGGAAAGAGCACCACATCGACACCCGCCGCCGCGAGCATCGCCGCATCGGCCTCGGGGGTACGAGGATAGTTCTTCAGGTCGTTCTTATCGTTGAACTGCGTAGGATTGACAAAGACACTCACCACCACCACGTCGCACTCGCGACGTGCACGCTCGACGAGCGATATGTGACCTTCGTGCAAGGCACCCATCGTGGGTACGAAGCCAATCTTTTCGTGGCGGTGCGCATCGAGGGTTACACGCAACTCCGCAACTGTTGTAACTGCTTTCATTGTTTAGGCTATAACTTTTACTTCAAACGAGTCGCACACACATACGCGCACACGACGCCACAAAGTTATAAACTTAAACGAAAATGGCAAAGCCGAAGTGCGAAAAATCGAGATTTTACATCACAAAAGTTGTCACTATCGCCACACCATAACGACACATCGAGGGGTGCTCGCCATGCGACAAACACCCCTCGACATTTCTATTCCCCTGTTGCTCTTTTACTTGGCCTGAATAGGCAGTTCGGCAACGATATGTGCCGACGATGTACCGAGCGAGATGGTATATTCACCCGGATTTACCTGCCAAGCGTGCGTCTTGTCATTCCAGAATGCGAGGGCCGAGTGCTGAAGGTCGAATGTCACAACCTGCTTCTCGCCCGGCGCGAGGAAGACCTTCTTGAAGGCTTTGAGCTCCTTCTTCGGGCGCAGAACCGACGGATTCTTCTCCGCAACGTAGAGCTGCACGACCTCCGCACCGGCCTTCTTGCCCGTGTTGGCAATCGTCACAGCGACCTTCACCGGCTGGTCGGCAGCAATGTACTTCACCTTACCCGGAGCCACGATATGCGGCTTCGTAAGCTCAAAGGTGGTGTACGAAAGGCCAAAGCCGAATGGATAGAGAGGCTCGATACCCTTCGACTCGTACCAGCGATAGCCCACCAGCACCGACTCCTTGTACTCCACGTCGTAGGTCTTTGGTGCAAACCACAGCTCGTTAGGATTCTTCTGCGCCTTGGCAAGGCTCAAACCCTCCGGTATCATACCATAGGCCGGCGAATCCTTGAACGACTTCTCGATGGTCATAGGAAGCTTGCCCGACGGGTTAATCTTGCCGACCATAATGTCGGCAATAGCCTGCATACCGCTTTGGCCCGGATACCAACCATAGATGATGGCGGCCGCCTTGTCGTTCCACGCGCGCATATCTATACCCGAACCCGAGAGCACGAGCACAATGACATTCTTGTTTGCGGCGCACGCCATACGCACCAAAGCCTCGTCCTCCTCCGGCATAGCAAATGGTCGCTCGGTACCCTCACTGTCGTATGTTCCCGTAGCAACAACCACCACATCGGCCTTCTGCAGTTGTATGAAGTTAGGCTTCTCGATGGCCGTCACCTTCGCACGCAGAGCGTTCAGCAGAGCCTGCTCCGAGGTCACCTGATTGAATCCCTTGACCTTCGACGAGCCACCACCCTGCGGTGCAACCTTGGCCCAGCGGCCTGCGAGGAGTATGCGACGTCCCTCACCGAGCGGAAGGATGCCGTTGTTCTTCAGGAGTACGGTACCCTCGGCTGCCGTTCTAAGTGATAGCTTCTCGTGCTCGGGGAGCTTCGATGCGAGGTGATCCTCGTTAGGCTGGCCATTCTTGAAACGGTCGTAGAGGCCGAAGCGGATGCACGTTGCAATCATCGGGCGAATCATCGCGTCGATATTCTTCTCGGTCAACTTACCCTCTTTGAGCAGGTCGCGCACCTGGTTGATGTGATAGAACTCGTTAGGCGTTCCAGGCATCTCGACATTCTGGCCCGAGAGCACAATCTTCTCCCAATCATACACCGAACGCCAATCGGTCATCACCAACCCCTCGAAGCCAAGCGTGCCGCGCAGTAGGTCGGTAATAACATACTTGCTTTGGCCGGCCCATTCGCCATTCACCTGATTGTAGGCCGTCATCACCGAGCCGGCACCAGCATCGATGCCCGCCTTGAAGGCCGGCGTATAAATCTCCATAATCGCACGCTCATCGACCACCGAATTCGACAACTTGCGGTAGAACTCCGTATTATTGCAGAGGAAGTGCTTGAGGCAGGCCATCGTGCCCGTGCCCTGCATTCCCGTCACATAGCTCTCGACCATGCGGGAGGCCAAGTAAGGATCCTCGCCGAGGTACTCGAAGTTACGGCCACACTGCGCCGAGCGGTATATATTCATACCTGGGCCGAGCAGCACACCTGCACCCGCCATACGGGTCTCCCAACCCACAGCCTCGCCGTATGCCTTCGCAACCTCGGGGTTGAACGTCGAAGCGAGCATAATATTTGCCGGAAACTGCGTGGTCTTCTCGGGATGGCGCACCTCCTTCTGGTTAGGAATCGAGTGGTTTATACGCACACCTGCCGAAGCATCTACCATAAAGACATGCGGCAACCCCTTTGCCGGAGCGCCGGGCAGGAAGAATTTGTTGTGGCCGTGTGTCATCTCAATCTTCTCTTCGAGCGAGAGCTTCTCGAGCGTTGCATCGGCCCTCTTGTAGGCCTCTTCCCACGACATCATCTGTGGCTGCTGCTGAGGCTTTGCCCCCGCCACGACGAGTGCCGCGAGTGCTAAAATCGAAAGGAGTGTTCTTTTCATCTGTATTATCTATTAATTGGTTTGAAAACATCTCTATCAGCTACAAATATAATAATATTTCTCAGAAATGCCAAACCGCACACCGCCGACTGCTAATGTTTTTTCTTGATGGCAAGGAACCGACGCCAAACCGAGGACAGAGCGGGCTTGCACACCCTGCCAAGGAGGAGCAACCAAAAGCCCTCGCAGAGGGATTAAGGCATGCGAAATTGGGCGAGGCAGGGGAATACTCGTCGTATTTTCCTGTCTCGCCCAATGAGCGTAACGCAGCTATCGCCGCATAAAACCGATTTTCGCCAACACCCCACCAACCAAAAAATTGGTTTTTAGGCGGATAAATGCAACGCTCGGCGAAAAGAGCCGTCGATGGGTAGTACTCATTGTACGTCCCATTGGCGGCTCGTTCGTTAGCGGCAGCAGTTGCCGCATAAAACCGATTTTGCAACGCTCGGCACAAAAAACCACCGATGGGTAGTACTTAGCGTACGTCCCATTGGCGGTTTTTGGGTTAGCGGCAGCTATCGCTGCTTAAAAGAGTTTTAGTAGTAGAGTTCGCCCTCCTCGGTCTCGAGGTCACCCAAACCTAACGAGTTGCCGAAACCACTCTCAACGCGGGCCACGAGCTCCTCGAGAAGAGGAGCCTCGTAGGCCGATATCTTATTTATATGTTGTTTTCTCATAGTCGTAGTGTTTTTTTAGTTGCCACTAAGAGACTTTGAAATGAAGGTTTCGGCAGCATAACCAATATACTCGTCAGTTTGGAAGATCTCGCCGCCGACGGATGCACCACCGCCAATCTCGACTACAGAATTTGTTCCTAACGTATAAGGGCCACCATCGACATCGTCAGTAGCACCCACTACGCCACCGATATAGAGATTCTCGGCCACGGCACTGTTCAGACGCACACGAGCGGCATTGTTTGTGAGGTTTTTAAGAGTGTAGAGGGCACTACGCGACACTACATATCCGACGCAGCCGCCAATGTAGCAGTCCTGTTTAGCTTCGCCGCTACATATCACATCACCGCTATTCACCAAATCTTGTAATGTCTTTGCATTACCGGCGTTCACATAGCCCACGATACCGCCGACAGAGAGCTCTTTACCGCTCGAGGCGTTGCTCGTAACCTCGACCTTGGCCTCATTCTTACCTCCATTCTTCAGGTGGAGCGTAAAAGCACCCATCACACCGCCTACGGATAGCTGACCGTCAGCCGAGCCACTTACCGTAACAGTACCTGTAGCACGATTCTCCCAATAGTTTTGGTCCTTCGTACCGTTGGAGCCTGCACCTCCACCAACATACGCGCCAGCGGTCGTAGAGCCGGAGTAGGAGACTGCGCCCTCGTTTATGAAGTTATTAGCCGTAGAGGCCATACCACCTGCTACACCACCGACATAGACCGCACCGGTCGCGGCCACACCACACGATACGGCACCCGTATTAGTGCAATCTGCATTGGTGTTATATCCTGTACTTGTCATATAGCCAAGCACACCCGCTACACGCAAGGTGCCCGACACGCCATTGCAAGCCACCGCACCACTATTCGAGCAGTTGGCCATACCCGACTTGGCATAACCCACAGTACCTGCCACATAAGTACTACCGGTATGGGTGGAGTAGTTGGCCGTAACTTTGCCCGAGTTGGTCAATCCCGAGATGCCGAGCTTTGCCGCAGAATAAGCACCTATTGACAGCGTACCGGCGATATAGCTGTTATTGCCACCAACGCCACCACATATCACCTCGCCACTATTCGTAGCGGTTTCGACACCCGACAAGATATAGGCCATAGCTCCACCTACGAAAATATTACCCGTGGTACTCGTAAAGGCGACATCCACCTTACCCGAGTTGTTGATGTTGGTAATTCCGGCTGTGTCCTCTACCGCATATCCGTGATAGCCCGACACGCCACCAATATGGGTTTGTGAACCACTCGCACCACGAACCGTAATATCTCCCTCATTGTAGAGCTCGTCTTGAACATTGAACGAAACACCCACTGTGCCACCGAAGTTAAACCATTTGCCACAAGAGCTCAAATTTATAGATATATTGCCCTCGTTGCGCATATGGGTACACTTCTGGCCAAATGCAGTAGCGTTGGTCGATTGCGAAGCACCCACAACGCCGCCCATATAGAGCTCGTCTCCCGTCGAACCCTTAACATCAATATCGCCTGTGTTCACGTTGTATTTGTGTGTGAATTCAGTCGCATGACGTGCACTCCAAGCCAGGACACCGGCGATGGCCGAGCGGCCCGTAACCGTCGCGTTGGAGATAATCTTACCTGTATTTTTAATACCGCTAATAGTCCTACCGTCGCAGTATGCAACAACTCCCGAGATATAGTAGTTACCCGTAACCTCAATCTCAGCGTCGATAGTTCCGCTGTTGGACACAAAGTCCGACGTATTATCATAGACACCCGTATTGCCGGTAACGGAGGCCTCCGTATCGCCCACGACACCTGCGATAACGGCCGTTAAGCATTTACAGCCGCGCAGGGTAATATTGCCCTTATTTACCGGCGTAGGATGGGCCGTCGTGCCAGTCTTCTTGCCTATAAGACCGGCGGTGTAGATACTCTCGGCAGCCGAAACATTTGTCAGCGTGATATCGCCCTCGTTGAGCGAGCGTTCATACGACGGCCACGACGAGGAGGCCGTAACACCGGCAACCAACACTGTGCCCGAAGCTGTCTGCTCATCGGCAACACCATTGAGCGTGACATCGCCGTAGTTATCCAACAATGTCGGGACTCCGACGTTGTTGTAACCGAGTACACCACCCATATAGATATCGCGTGCCGATGACAGATTGCACTCTACTGCACCGTGGTTGATGCACGTGTGCGAAAATCCCTGCGTGTAGCCGCCGATACCGCCAGCCATACAGGTTGCATTGCCGCCACTATTCGTAAGCGTAACCTTGCCATAGTTCGTGCAGTTGCGGAAATATGGCTTGGATAAATCGCGCGACTTATTGTTGCGAAAGCCGAAGATACCGCCTATGCGTATATGCTGATTGGCCGTCTCGGTAACAGCCGCCTGATTCGAGAGATTCACGCAGCTGACAGGGGCATAGTTCACGCAATTCTCAACATCGCCCTGCGCCCACGAGCTGGCGTTGTTGCCTCCAATAATACCACCGACACCAAAGCGGAAGTTAGCCTCGCCCTCGCCCGCAAGGCCGAGGAGCGTACCCGTAATATAGAGGGCGCCCTTCGCCGTGTCGTCTTTCACGCCATTCGAGCAGTTATTGTAGTTGTTGACTGCACGGCCCGTGATACCGCCCACGAAAAACGAATCACCCGTCGTAGCCACCGTGCCATAGAAGGAGAGGTTGCCCGTATTCGAGCAGGTGTCGAAGGTATAGGTCTGGTCGAGCTTAACTATCTCCTCGCCCTCCGTCAGAAGAGTCTCCGAGCCGGCAACGCCGCCCATCATTAGCAGGTCAAGCGTAGCAGATTCCGATACGGTAATGTTGGCCGCGTTGTCACACCCGGCGATAGTGCAAGCCGTATTGGTCTGTGCGCCAAGATAGCCAGCAATACCACCGACGCGAACATCATTGAGCGTCGTGGTCGCGAATGTCACAGCACCATGGTTATCGCAGTTGGTAATATTGCACAGCGCATATCCTACGATGCCTCCGAGGTCGAGGTTGGCCTCGGCATTTACGGCATCAACCGTGATT
>JAFVRC010000013.1 GCA_017504485.1 Alistipes sp.
AAAGATGGTTGATAACAACTCGCTCGTTGCCCGTATCGAAGAGCTGAAAAAGAGTCGCAATGCCGTGATTCTTGCCCACTACTACACTACCCCGCAGGTGCAGGCGGTTGCCGACTTTTTGGGCGATTCGCTCGCCCTCTCGGTGAAGGCTAAAGAGGTTGCGGCCGATGTGATTCTCTTTGCAGGTGTCAATTTTATGGCCGAGACAGCGAAGGTGCTCTGTCCCGAGAAACGTGTGCTTATTCCGGTGCCAGAGGCTGGGTGTTCGCTTGCCGAGTCGTGCGAGGCCGATAAGTTTGCCGCTTTCAAGCAGCAGTATCCCGACCATTTGGTGGTTTCGTATGTCAATACCACGGTGGGTGTCAAGGCACTGACCGATATATGTTGTACCTCGTCGAATGCCTTGCAGGTGGTCGAGTCTATTCCGCGCGAGCAACCTATAATCTTCGCGCCCGATCGCAATCTGGGTGGCTATATCAAGAGGCTTACGGGGCGCGATAATATGGTGTTGTGGGATGGTGCTTGTGATGTGCACGAGCGTTTCACGGTGGAGGCCGTAGAGGCTCTGCGTCGCGAACACCCCGAGGCTAAGGTTGTGGTGCATCCCGAGTGTTGTGCAGATGTCGTTGCGTTGGCCGACTACGCAGGATCGACAGCCGGCATTTTGGACTATTGTAAGGCAAGTGAGGCGACTGAGTTTATCGTGGTCACCGAGCCGGGTATTATTGCCGAAATGGAGCGCAGAATAGCGAATAAACGCTTCTATGCCGTGCCGTCGAGTGACGGAAAGTGCTGCAACGAGTGCGAGTATATGAAGATGGTGACGCTCGAGAATATATGTGCCGCCCTCGAAAATATGGCCCCCGAGGTGGAGCTCGACGAACAGGTGCGCCGTAGTGCCGAGCGTGCCATATATAATATGATTAAGGGATCTGTCGATAAGTAGATGATATAGTTGGTGTAGTATGTCGCCGCTCGTGGTTCTCGTCGTGCTTATTCTCGGTCTGTTGTCACTGTGGGGTATCTCGTGGATGGCAGCACGCACCAATCGTGGCGAGGAGCGATTTGCTGTGGGCGGCAGAACAAAGCCGTTTGTTGCTACCCTGTCTATGGTGACGGCCGTGATGACGGGCGTGACCTTTGTGTCGGTACCCGGTTCGGTTGCCGGTTCGTCGCTCTCTTACTTGCAGATGTGTCTCGGCTTTGTCGTCGGGTATGCCATTATTGCCTATGTGTTGCTACCCCGCTTTCATGCTCTGAAGATACTATCGTTGTACGAGTATCTCGACTGCCGCTTCGGTCGCCATAGTCAGATGACGGGTGCCTGTATGTTTCTGCTCTCGAAGCTGCTCGTCAATGCACTGCGCCTCTATCTTATATGTTCGGTGTTGCAGTTTGCGTTATATGGGCCGTTGGGTGTACCTCTATGGGTTAATGTCGGCATTATGAGTCTCGTCGTGTGGCTCTCGACGTGTCGCGGTGGTGTGCGTTCTGTGTTGTGGATGGATGTAGTCAAGACGCTCATAATTTTCGCGTGTGTTACGCTGTGTATAATCTTCGCCGCCTCGATGGCCGGCCTCGACTTTGAGGGGGCGGTGGATGCTGTTGCGAATCATCGCTTCGCGCAGGTGTGGTTTGTGGAGGATGCGTCGGATTGGCGTTTTCTCCCGAAGCAGTTCGTGGCGGGTATCTTCATGGTTGTCGCAACAACAGGGCTCGATCAAGACTTTATGCAGCGTGCGCTGGGTGGACGAAATCTGCATGCAACGCAACGCTCGATGATGGTTGCCGTTGTGCTGCAGGTGGTTATCATTGCACTACTGCTCGTGCTGGGAATACTTCTGTATATATACATGGAGAGTTGTGGTGTGGTCGTTGCCGAGGGTTTTCCGCTGTGCGATGGTGCAGGCGAAGCTGTGGCGGCAAAGAGCGACGATGTGATGGCCTTCGTTGCGATGCGCGGTGGTATGCCGATGGTTGTCGGGGTGCTGTTTGTTGTCGGTCTGCTCTTCTCGTCATTCTCGGCCATAGGTTCGGCAATGACGGCGCAGGCAACCTCCGTGGTGGTAGATATTCTCGGCGGGCGCAATCGCGGTATGGAGTTTATGGAGCGGTGGCGTAAGGTGGCGTTGCCTATCGTGGCTGCGATGACGTGGGGTAGCGTGCTGGTTATAGATGCACTGTGTAGCGATAATGTGCTGAATCTCACATACGATATTGCGGCCTATAGCTATGGTCCGCTCCTCGGTCTCTACACCTTTGGTATCTTCTCGAGGCGGCAGGTTTGCGAAAAGTGGTTGCCTTGTGTTGTTGTGGTGTCGCCATTGTTGAGCTACGCAATAAAGTTGGCGGCGTATAGGCTGTGGGGCTTTGAGTTTGGCTTCGAGTTGTTGGTGCTGAATGCTGCGATTACGATTTGCGGCGTGTGGCTGACGGGTATAGGAAAATTCAAAAAAAGTGGCTATATTTGTAACCAATAAATCGATACTTTTATGATTGTAATAGCAGATGGCGGTGCCACAAAGTGCGACTGGGCTTTCGTCGAGGATGGCACTATTGTCGAGCGTTTGAAGATGGAGGGCATAAACCCATTCTCGGTGCCCGAGGAGCATATACGCGAAGTTGTGAAGCGCGATTTTGTGCCCGTAGCCGCGCGTTACGACATCTCTCATATATGGTTTTATGGTGCCGGTTGCGGCTTCGGTGGCGAGCGAATAAAGCGAGTGTTGGATGATTTCTTCCCTTCGACGGAGGTATTTGTCGGCTCGGATATCGACGGTGCGGCCAAGGCCTGCTGTGCGGATGGCTCGGGCGTAGTATGTATCCTGGGTACGGGTGTCAGTTCGATGCAGGTCGAGTGTGGTGAGTGTGTCAAGCGACTGCCGGGTCCGGGGTATATCCTCGGCGATGAGGGTAGCGGTACGGTGATGGGGCGTATGTTACTCTCCGATTTTATCTACGATCAGATGCCGCCTGCACTTCATAAACTCTTCACCGAGGAGTTCGATGTGACGATTCCGGAGATTATCGACCGCACATATCATAAGCCTGCGGCCAACCGTTTTTTCAGCAGTTTCACGCCGTTTCTGTCGCGGCATATCGACGAGGAGTATTGTCGCGATATCGTGCGTCGTAACTTCGAACTTCTGGCCAAGCGCAACCTGAGTCACTACGACGTAGATCGCCTTGCGGTGAACTTCGTAGGCTCGGTGGCGGCCGTGTTTGAGGATATATTGACCGAGGTGTTGGAGGAGTGCGGTATAAGAAAGGGAGTTATCGTACGCTCGCCGATAGAACTTCTGGTCCGAAATCTTACGACCGAGTTAAACAAGAGAGAATAACCTAAAATATACGGTGATGAAACGATTTCTGATAATAATTGTCGTGTGTGCTCTTTCGGCCTGTCAAAGAGGTAATGTGGTACTCGACAACGGATTGCTGCGCCTCGAATTTGACCGCGCAAACGGCACGCTTCTCTCGATGAGAGACCTCGAGACGGGGTACGAGTATCTCGACACCGAGGCAGAGCCTCAACGCTTGTGGAGCATTGTGCCTCTCAACGAGGGTGATGCAGTTGCCGAGCCTACCGACGTTACGGTGCGCAAGGTCTCTTCGCGCGAGTTGAAACTCGCGTGGAAGCGAAGCGAAGCCTTCACGCTTGTTGCTCGAGTTCGCCTCGACGACAAGAAGCCTCTGTCGTACTGGAGAGTCGAGATGAGCGACTACGACGGTGCGAAGGTCAAGGAGTTGGTTTTTCCGTATCTGACAAATATCAAGGCCTTCACAAACGAGGAGATACTCCTTTCGGATTGGACCGGAGCTTTGTATAAGAATCCGCGTGCGCAGCAATCCACGCTCTCGATATATAAGAGAAATCATAAACACAATTCAATGCAACTCTCGGCTATCTATGGCGAGGAGCCGAGTGGTCTCTATATCGCCACGAACGATACGGAGGCCTACGGCAAGAACTTCGCGATAGATTTCCGCGAAGGGCTTACCGACTACAAGATGATAAATATCTTGGAACTGGGTAATAGTCACTATAAGCCGACGTATGAGTTTATACTCGGCACGCTGCACGGCGATTGGTACGATGCGGCTCTTATCTATCGCGAGTGGGCCCTCGAGCAGGAGTGGGTGAAGAACAACCGCCTGCACAGCGGCAAGATGAACAAGTGGTTGCCCGAGACCGATATTTGGATGTGGAATCGCGGCCATTCGTCGAATGTGCTGACCGAGGCGGAAGATTTGAAGAGATATCTCGGCGATTGTAATGTGAGCGTTTTGTGGCATTGGTGGCATAATGGCCCATACGACGACGCCTTCCCTGAGTATCTGCCGCCGCGCGAGGGGCGCGAGAGTTTCGTGAAGGCCGTGGCCAGAGCCAAGTCGAAGGGTATAAATATGACTCCGTATATGAACTCCTTCCAATGGGGTGGTGCAACCAAGAGTTTCCGCGAAAAGGGCGTAGAGAGGTATGTGGCACGCAAATCCGACGGCTCGACACTCGCACACGTCTATAATAAGTTTACGGGCAACCCGCTCGTGCCCGTGTGCCTCTCGCAAGAGTTTTGGCGCGAGACCTATTCGGGGCTCTGCGATACGCTGATAAACAGCTATGGTTGCTCGGGTGTATATATGGACCAGACATGCAACGTCTATGTATGCTACAACCCCGACCACGGCCATACGGTCGGCGGCGGTAACTATTGGGTAAAGAGCCACCTGAAGATGATTGAGCGCATCCGCGAGAAGACCTCCGCGGAAAACCCTGTCCTCACGGGCGAGGGCTCGGGTGAGGATTGGATGGCGCACCTCGACGGCTTCCTTACACTCGAGGGTAGCCGCGAGCGTATGAGAGGCGCAAAGGCTTCGGAGATAGTACCACTCTTCAATGCGGTATATCATGGTTACGCTATCTGCTTCGGTAACCTTTCGGGTCTGACCTATCCGCCATACGATGATTGTTGGCCAAAGGAGTATCGTTCTCCCGACACGGAGACGCTCCTGCCCGAGAAGTATAACCTGCAAATGCGTATGGAGCAGGCCCGTACCTTCGTGTGGGGTTCGCAGCCTATGATTTCGAACTACCATCCGTTTGTGCGTCAGGGCCGCCCTGTCGAGATGCGCTATCTGGCCGAGTTGGTGGCCAAGCGCAAGCAGTATAAGGAGTATCTGCAATATGGAACGATGATGCGCCCGCCAAAGATGGCGAATGATTATGCTGCGGAGATTGACCTTGTGCAGATGACGATATACAGCTACAAGGACGAAGGTACCAACATCTTCCCGTTCAAGAAGGTTGTGCCGATGCTCTATTCGTCGGCATGGCGCAATGCCGAGGGTAATATCCTGCTTGCCTTTACCAATATAAGCCAAGAGACCAAGAGCCTCTCTTTCGCTATCGACCTTGACGAAATGGGACTCAACGAGCATTTTACCCTCTACGTTGATGGCATAGCACAAGAGGGGGCACCACAATCGAACTACGAAGTGGCGATTGAGGGCTGCTCGGCCAAGACTTTCGAGTTTAAGAAGAATAAATAACCCGACAAATAAAAAAGATGAAAAGAGTTGTATTGACACTTTTTGTGTTACCATTTATGTTTGCCTGTTCCGAGCAGGTGGTACTCGACAACGGATTGCTGCGCCTCGAATTTGACCGCGCAAACGGCACGCTTCTCTCGATGACCGATCTCGAGACGGGGTACGAGTATCTCGACACCGAGGCAGAGCCTCAACGCTTGTGGAGCATTGTGCCTCTCAACGAAGGTGATGCTGTCGCCGAGCCTACCGACGTTACGGTGCGCAAGGTCTCTTCGCGCGAGTTGAAACTCGCGTGGAAGGGTAGCGAAGCCTTCACGCTCGTTGCTCGAGTTCGCCTCGACGACAAGAAGCCTCTGTCGTACTGGACAGTCGAGATGAGCGACTACGACGGTGCGAAGGTCAAGGAGTTGGTTTTTCCGTATCTGACAAATATCAAGGCCTTCACAAACGAGGAAATTGCGCTGTCGAATTGGACGGGCCGCCTCTATAAGAATATCCGCAAGGTGCGCAAATCGGTGGGTAGCATACACCAAAATCGCCCTACGATGCAGCTTACGGCCATCTATGGCGAGGAGCCGAGTGGCCTCTATATCGCCACGAATGACAAGGATTCCTACGGCAAGGCATTGCTCTTCGACTTCCGCGAAGAGCTCACCGACTGCAAGATGGTCAATATTCTCGATATGAGAGCCGAGGTCAGCCACTACAAGCCGACCTATGAGTTCATCCTCGGCACGTTGCACGGCGATTGGTACGATGCAGCACAGATATACCGCGAGTGGGCCCTCGAGCAGGAGTGGGTGAAGAACAACCGCCTGCACAGCGGCAAGATGAACAAGTGGCTGCCCGAGACCGATATTTGGGTGTGGAACCGCGGTCGCTCGTCGAATGTGCTGACCGAGGCTGCCGACCTCAAAGAGTACTTGGGCGACTACAACGTCAGCGTGCTGTGGCACTGGTGGCATAATGGCCCATACGACGACGCCTTCCCTGAGTATCTGCCGCCGCGCGAGGGGCGCGAGAGCTTCGTGAAGGCCGTGGCCAAAGCCAAGACGAAGGGCATAAATATGACTCCGTATATGAACTCCATTCAGTGGGGCGAGTCGCGCAAGTCGTGGAAGGAACTCAATATCGAGCAGTATGTGGCTCGCAAGGCCGACGGCTCGACACACGCACACGTCTATAACAAATTCACGGGCAATCCTATTACGCCGATGTGTATGTCGCAGGAGTTCTGGCACGAGAAGTACTCGTCGCTCTGCGACACGGTGGTCAATGACTATGGTTGCACGGGTGTTTATATGGACCAGGCTTGCCTTCACTATTGGTGCTATAACCCCGACCACGGACACTCGGTCGGCGGCGGTAACTATTGGGTGAAGGGCTACCTTAAGTTGGTGGAGCGCGTGCGCGAAAAGACCTCCGAGGCAAACCCTATTCTCACGGGCGAGGGCTCGGGCGAGGATTGGATGGCGCACCTCGACGGCTTCCTCACGTTGGAGGGCAGCCGCGAGCGTATGAGTGGCCTCTCCAACTCGTCGGTTATTCCGCTCTTCAACGCTGTGTACCACGAGAACGCCATCACTTTCGGTAACTTCGGCGGCTTCACCTATCCGCCATACGACGAGTTTTGGCCGAAGGAGTTCCGCTCGCCGAATACCGAGAAGTTGTTGCCTGCGCTCTATAATACGCAGTTGCGCTTGGAGCAGGCGCGTACCTTCGTGTGGGGTATTCAGCCTATGATTGTCAACTACCACGCCTTTGCCCGCAAAGCTCGCCCTACCGAGATGAAGTTCCTCAAGGAGCTGGTTGCCAAGCGCAAGGAGTATAAAGATTATCTGCAATACGGCAAGCTGATGCGAGCCCCGAAGATGGAGAACGACTACCCTGCCGAGATAGATATCGCGCAGATGTCCACCTACGGCTACAAGACCAAGGGTACGAATCTCTTCCCATACAAGAAGGTTGTGCCGATGCTCTACTCGTCGGCGTGGCGCAATGCGGAGGGTAACATTCTGCTCACCTTTGTCAATATCAGCGAGGAGCCAAAGAGCACCACATTTACTATAAACCCTGCGGAGATGGGGCTCGATGAGAGCTATACGCTCTATGTCAATGGTGTGGCACAGACGGGTGCCCCGCAGTCGAGCTACGAGGCTGCTATTGGCGGCTGCTCAACTCTTATCTACGAATTCAAGAAAAACAGATAATAAACCATAAAAAAGAGTAACAACTATGAGTTATGTGAAGATTACGGAGCAACCATCGCTCTACAACGACCTCGAAAAGATGTCGCCACTCGAAATTCTCACCTGCATCAATCGTGAGGATCACAAAGTGGCCGATGCTGTGCAGGAGGTGATACCGGCTATCGAAAAACTCGTCGTGGGTGCTACCGAGCGTATGAAGCAGGGCGGTCGCCTCTTCTATATGGGTTCGGGCACAAGTGGTCGTGTGGGCATCGTCGATGCTTCGGAGATTCCGCCAACGTATGGTATGCCGGCCTCGCTTGTCGTGGGCATTATCGCCGGTGGCGACTCGGCCATTCGCCGCGCTATCGAGGGAGCCGAGGATGATGCGGAGCAGGGTTGGAAGGATCTCGAAGCCTACAACGTCACCGACAAGGATACACTTGTGGGTGTTGCCGCTTCGGGCACTACACCGTATGTTATCGGTGCCATCAAGGAGGCTCGCAAGCGAGGCCTGCTGACAGCCTGCATAACCTCTAACCCGGGTTCGCCGGTGACCGAGGTTGCCGAGATTCCTATCACGCCGGTCGTAGGTCCAGAGTTCGTGACGGGTTCGTCGCGCATGAAGTCGGGCACGTCGCAGAAGCTCATCTGCAATATGATTACCACCTCGATAATGATCGGTCTTGGTCGCGTGCGTGGCAACAAGATGGTCAATATGCAGCTCTCGAACCAGAAGCTCGTAGATCGTGGTACGCGAATGCTCGTCGAAGAGCTCGGTCTGCCTTACGACGAGGCCAAGCAGCTGTTGTTGGTGCATGGTGAGGTGCAGCGTGCCGTAGAGGCTTATCGTGGCGCAAAAAAGGAGTAATCCAGTGGTCGAGAAGTATAGCAAGAGACTGCGTATAACCTCCTACGACAGCGACCAATCGGCGCGGCTTAAACCCGCCTCGTTTCTGAACCTCGCGCAGGAGGCAGCCAACCTGCACGCCGACTACCTCGGTGTGGGGTATGACACCATCACCGAGACGCGTAAGGCGTGGGTGTTGGCACGTACACATGTCATCTTCCACCGCTTGCCTGCGTGGCGCGAGGAGGTGACTCTCAAGTCGTGGCACAAGCGAGCCAATGGCTTTCAATACTATCGTGACTTCGAGATGCTCTCGGAGGAGGGCGAGCGTATCGTGTCGGCCACCACAACGTGGCTTGTCATCAATATCGACACACGCCGTATGGTGCGCCAGAACGACTTTGGCGAGGAGGGAATATTGGGCATCGACGAGGATGTCATCGAAGAGCCGGCACCGAAGGTCGCCATGCCGCGCGATGCCGAGGCCGAAGCGGTGGGTGCGCACGATGTTGCCTTCTCGGACCTCGATATGAATGGCCACGTTAATAATGTAAATTATGCCGTTTGGGCGATGGATTCGGTTGGGCTGGATGTGACACTCGGCCGACCACTCCGAGAGCTTGTAATCAACTATAATTCGGAGATAAAGCAGGGTGATAGGGTAGAGCTCTTCCGCCTGCATACCTCCGAGGGCTCGGTGGAACGATACTTCATCGAGGGGCGTGTCGAGGGGCGTGTGTCGTTTGTGGCGCAGCTCGACTTTTAGTTCTATATCATACAAAAATAGACGGGTGTCTTTTTAGGCAACCATTATTTTATTTTAGCTGATTGATTTTCAGTGTTGGTTTTTACGAAAATTGCGAAATCCTACATAGAAGACTACATAGAGGTCGTAATCAAGCCCAAAAACTACGAATGCAAAGGTAAATAAAACTTTTGAAAGTAAAGCGCTGAAATCAAGCATCTTTCGAAGATGCATTGTGAATAAACTAAGGTGGCGTATGAGCGAACTACAAAGTTCACTACATACGCCACTTTTCTATATCGTAAACTATTTTTTATTTCGGGTAAATAGTTTGCATAATTCGCTCAATACAAGTACTCCAATCGAGAGCCCGACAACTATCCACCATTGAGCCGAGGTAAGAGCAGTGAGTTTGAAGAGTGACTGCATTGTAGGCACAAGCATCACAAATAGAGTAAGTCCTGTAACGAGAACAATTGTTGCCCAGAGCCAACGGTTAGAGAAAAATCTTTCGGTAAACCAACCGTTGCCACTACGAATACTGAATATCATCGTAAATTGCGAGAATATCATCACAGCAAAGGTCATTGTGCGGGCCACATCAACCGAGTGCTGCAAGCCGATGAGGTAGGCAGCAATCGTTATACCTCCGATAATCAGAGCCTGAATTGTAATCTTAGTTGTAAATGGCTTCGTAAATATTCCCTGATTAGGATCAATTGGCTTACGACTCATTATGTTTTTAGCTGCGTGGTCCACACTGAGAGCCAACGATGGGAGGCTGTCACCCACAAGGTTGATAAAGAGCAACTGGATAGGTAGAAGCGGCATATCGAAGTTACACAGCACAGCCACAAGCAACAATACAATCTCGCCAAGGTTGGTCGAAATCATAAATTGGATAGACTTTATAAGATTATCGTAGATGCGGCGACCCTCACGCACTGACTGCACGATGGTTGCGAAGTTGTCGTCAGCAAGAACCACATCGGCAGCCTCCTTAGATACATCCGTACCCGTAATTCCCATAGCAACACCGATATTTGCGAGTTTCAGCGCAGGGGCATCATTCACGCCATCGCCCGTCATTGCCACCACATTGCCGCGCTTCTGATAAGCCTCCACAATACGCACTTTATGTTCGGGAGCCACTCGCGCAAATACCGACACACTACCAGCAACATCACGCAACTCCTCATCGCTCATCTTCTCCACATCGCTACCCGTAAGCACCTTATCGCTATCGGTCATAATACCCAGACTCTTAGCAATTGCCGAGGCTGTAATCTTATGGTCGCCCGTAATCATCACTGGCTTAATTCCCGCCTGTTTGCACTGCTCGACAGCCACGCGTGCCTCCTCGCGAGGTGGGTCAATCATACCTACCATACCAACAAAGATGAGTTCGCTTTCGGCATTTTGAGTTATCGTGGCAAGCTTTTCATCTGTTAATTCGCCCTCATAACCAACCTCTTTGTAAGCCATACATAGCACTCGCAGAGCCTTCTCTGCCATTGCGCCGTTGGCATGAGCAAGATTGTTTTTGTCAGTAGCAGTAATAGGTCGCACCTCTTTGCCGTCGTCTATACGGCTACACTTAGCAAGCAGTTCATCAAAGCCACCCTTAGTGGCAACAAGTAGCACTCCATTACCAGCACGGTGAATAGTTGTCATCAACTTGCGCTCCGAGTCGAAAGGTATCTCCGAAATACGCGGATATACCACATCACACTGCTTCTGACCACAACCATTGGCATCGCCATAGGCTACAAGAGCTGTTTCAGTCGGGTCGCCAAACAATTCGCCCTCGGCACTGCTGGTAGTGTCGTTGCACAATATACCTATGGTGAGTAGTCGCTTCGACATTGCTGGATACTCCTCCACTACGGTCATCTTGTTTTGTGTAAGCGTTCCCGTCTTGTCGGAGCAGATCACGGTTGTGCTACCGAGAGTCTCAACCGATGGCAGGTTGCGCACAATGGCATTTTGCTTTGCAAGTCGCTGTACGCCCAACGCCAATACAACGGTAGAGACAGCAGGCAAACCCTCCGGAATAGCTGCCACTGCAAGGCTCACAGCTGTCATAAACATCTCCATGAGTCCACGACCATAGCACAAGCCGATAATGAAAATCACAGCACACACAACAAGGCTGATAATCGCAAGCACCTTACCCAACTTATCGAGTCGCACCTGCATTGGGGTGCGCATATCTGGCACCGACTTAATCATCGCCGCAATCTTTCCCACCTCGGTCCTTTCGCCCGTAGCCACAACAACGCCTACACCGCGACCGTATGTTACGCTGCACGAACTAAATGCCATGTTTATACGATCGCCAATTGGCACATCATCCGCAATCGTTTCGGTGCGTTTCTCCACAGGTACCGATTCACCCGTAAGTGCCGCCTCTTGAATTTTGAGGTTTACAGCCTCCACAAGGAGCATATCTGCAGGGACACTATCGCCTGTCTCTATCTCGACAATATCGCCCACAACCAACTCACGCGACTCGATAACTTGGTGTTCGCCATTGCGTATCACCTTACAATGGGGAGCCGATAATTTTTCGAGGGCATCAAGGGCATTTTCTGCCTTTGCCTCCTGAAATACGCCTATTATAGCATTAACAATAAGTATCGAGAGGATGATTATTGCATCGGTTATACCTTCGCCATTTAGATATCCTGTTATACCCGATATAACAGCTGCAATAAGCAGCACAATAATCATAAAACTTCTAAACTGCGAGATGAACTTGCTCCACAATGATGAGTGTTTCTTCTTTGCGAATTCGTTAAAACCATCTCGCTCTTGGCGTGTTTTGACCTCATCTCCACTAAGACCATTTATGCGATCTGTACCCAATTGTCGTAGCACTTGCTCGACACCTTGCTGATAAAAACTCTTCTTCATGTTACAATCATTTTATTTCTGTGAGGCAAAAGTATTATAGCATTGCAGGAAATTTATTACATTTGTCGGCAAATAAATTTATCAAATTTCGCTTTTGTGATGAATGTAGATAAAAACATAAAGGTGATAGACCTTTTGCAGATAATACGGGAGAGTGGAGACGATTTTATCATCAACCTCAACGATGCATTCCGCGACATTGAGACCACCAACCAGATACTACTCCGTAACGGTGTGGTAATTCTGTTATGTAAGTCCGATGGTGGTGTTATTACGATTAATAGCAAGGAGTATAAACTATCGAAGAGTTGTGTAATAGTCCTGCCATCAAACCATATTATAAACAATATAAACTCTCTGCTGATGCGCGAAAGCAATGCAATTGCTGTTTCGGAAGATTACATTCTTAATATGCCTTCGCCTATTGACACCAGCATTTTCGGCTACTCTCGTTATCTGTCGGTAATAAAAATTGCAGATGATAAGTTTGACGATTTGCAAAGTTATTATCGGTTTATATATAAGGAGTCAAAAGAGGAAAGCAAATACCGATTAGAGATTATTCAATCCATATTCTATGCCCTCATATTGGAGATTTTGGCGGAGTACGAAAAGGTTTTCGAGGTAGGCGACAGCACATCAGATATAAAGGCAAACGACCTATCGGACAGGTTCTTTCGTTTGTTAGGGGCAAATTACAAGACAAATCGTTCAGTAAAATTCTATGCCGACAAACTGAACCTAACCCCCAAATACCTCTCGACAGCCATCAAGCGTGTTACGGGGCGACCAATACTCGATTGGATACACGAAGCTATACTTATAGATGCCAAGATGTTGCTCCGCACGACAGATATGACAGTACAAGAGATATCCGAGCAACTCAATTTTTCGAGTCCGTCGGCATTTGTGCAGTTCTTCAAAAAGCATACAGGTAAAACACCTCGTAATCTCTAAAGGCAAGTAGTTATGTTGTATTATTTTTCATATCAACACTATTTACACTTAGTTTAGACTACATAGAAGACTACACGCAAAGGGCAGAAATAAAGTTTAAGCGGTTTTGCGCAGAAGATCGTTTCACAATCATTCAGCATAACACATTGTAAATAAACAAATTCGGCGATGAAAATAGATTCACCGCCGAAAAAGGGCAGCCATTTTCGACAACCGTCTATTTTTATACTGTATAGATACTATTTGTAGAGGAAACGCTTGATAGACTGCTTCGGCGTATGCTCGAAGCCCTCGGTGAGAATCTCCACACTTACCACCTGACTGTATGCCGGCATATGCTGGTTGAGCTCCACGCGGTGCTCCTCGACAATACGCTTCGCCTCCTCGGCCTGCAGGTCGGCACCATCGGGTGTCAGTGCCACGAGTGCCACGAGGTGCTTGTTGCGCTCAACGATGAGCGACTCGGCGATATACTCCATCGAGTTGAGGCGGCTTTCAATCTCCTCGGGGTAGATGTTCTGGCCATTGGCTGTGAGAATCATACACTTGCTACGACCTTTGATGAATATGTTGCCGTGGCGGTCGATGATGCCAAGGTCGCCCGTGCGCAGGAAGCCATCTTTGGTGAAGGCCGCAGCTGTGGCCTCCTCGTTCTTGTAGTAGCCCTGCATAACGTTTGCACCTCGCACCTGTATCTCGCCCACAACCTTGTGTGGGTCGGTCGAGTCGATGCGTACCTCGACCTTATCTACCGCACGGCCGCACGAGCCGAGGCGGAAGCTGTCCCAACGCGAATAGCCAATCAGTGGGCCACACTCGGTCATACCATAACCCACGGTGTATGGCAGACGCACATGCTTCATTATCTTCTCTACAGGCAGACTGATGGCCGCTCCTCCGGCAATAATCTCACGGATATTGCCACCAAAGGTTGCGAGCAACTGCTTACGCACCTTATTGTAGATGAGTCGATTGATACCCGGAATGGCCCTCAAAACACGCAGCAAAGGCTTGTTGAGCGTAGGGATAACCTTGTTCTTGAAAATCTTCTCGAGCACCAGCGGCACGGTGATAAGCAGATATGGCTTAATGTCGGCCAAGGCCTGCATAAGCAGCGTAGGCGTTGGTGTTTTGCCGAGGAAAAAGACATGACCACCACCGCACAACGGATAGATAAACTCGAAAGCGAGGCCGTACATGTGTGCCAGCGGCAGCATCGACATAATGTTGTCGCCCTCCTCAACCGGAATAGTGTTGAGCGCAAATTCGATGTTGGCCGAGATATTGCGGGCCGTGAGCATCACGCCCTTTGGCGAGCTGGTTGTGCCGGAGGTATAGTTGATGATTATCAGGTCGTCGAGTTCGCCCACGGTGTACGACGTGGCACGCTCACGCTCAGAGGCCGGATAGACGGCCGGAATCTCGCGCAGCGAGGCCTTGTGTATCTCCTCGAAGGAGCCATCCACCGAGTAGAGAGGCTCGAAGCTATCCATGTCGGCTACGGCGCGCAGCAGAGGCATATTCTCGACGTGCATCTCCGCCCATGTCTTTGGCTCGGTGAGGAGCAATACGCTCTCTGAGTGGGCCACCAGAGCTTCGGTAGCCTCCGGAGTAAAGTCGTTGAGGATAGGTACCGCCACGGCGCGGTAGGATATAGTTGCCATGAAGGCTATTGCCCAGTGCGAGCTATTCTTCGAGGCGAGAGCAATCTTGTCACCCGGACGAATGCCCAATTGCTCGAATTGGTAGTGCAGACGCGAAATTTCGGTTGCGAGTTCCGCAAAGGTGTAGGTCTTGCCACGATAGTCGCTCAATGCACCCTTCTCCCACTTGTTGCGTGTCGCCTCCCTCAAAATCTCAAGAAAGTGTTTCATCTTTTTACTCGATTGTTTGTGTTTGTAGTGGTGCGAATATCGGGTAAATTATCGAGATGGGAGAAAAAATGTGACAAACGCCCCTTCGTAGGGACGAAACCCTATAAGGGGTAAAACCTTAATATTTAGGGGTGAAAATCAAGAAATGGATGGTCGCAATTTTGCGACAAGTGGTAGAAGTCAATTCGATTTGCTCGTTAGCCATCCCTGAATATTGGCAGCATAACGCTTCGAGATAGGGATGTCGGGAACATTATCCACGTCGAGCTCGATAAAGACACCCTCCTTCTCACGGCGCAGGATGCTCATATGGTCGAGATTGACCATATAGGAGCGGTGGCAGCGCATAATACCCGAACCCTCGAGTTGCTCGGCGATACTCTTCATTGTGTTGCGCACAAGGCTCTTCTTCGGCGCGCCGTTGTTTGCGTACCACACGCAGACGTAGTTGTCGGCCGCCTCGAGCAGCAGTATGTTGTCGCGGCGCACCGAGAGGCGCATCTCACCCTTCTCGTCAAAAATCTGGATGTATGCCTGAAGCTGTGCGTTATCCTCGCTCTGCATCCCCTGTCGAAGCCGTCGCAGCTGCTTCGACTGCTCGCTCCATATAAAGATGATGTAGCAGATGACATACGGTATGACCATAATGAGCAGCGTCTTGACGAGCGAATTGCGGAAGAGTGTGACGATATCCTTGTCGGTCTCGGTGAAGAGTGCAGCGATGGTGTAGATAAGGGCCATAACCACGATTTCGAGCGAAATCCATACGATATACTGCGCATAGGAGAGTTGTCGCTTTTGAGTATATAGTCCCATCACCGCGCGGCTTACGGCTGCCACAATCATACCCACCAGGACCAGCAGTAGCGTGATGAGCTGGATGGCTATCTCGCGCGAGATATTCAGACCGGCGAGGAGGCTGTCATCGAGTTTATCGAAGTCGAGAGGGCGGTATAGTGTGATGAATATAAAGGCGAAGATAGGCACGGCGATAATCATCGCCACCTGATTGCTTCGGCTGTATATGAACGATGGGATAGCCCTCATAGCCCTGCGAAATATGCTCTATTTGAAGAATTTGTATTGGAATAGCAGCAGATATACCACTGCCACCGAGATATATGCATCGGCGAGGTTAAAGACCGCACCGAAGAAGTATTTTCCGGAATCGACCAGAAAGCCGAGCCACGACGGACAACTATCCCAGCGGAAGAGCGGGAAGTAGAACATATCGACCACCTTGCCGAGCATAAACGGGGCATATCCGCCGCCGAAGTGCGCAACGGTAGCTGGGGTTGATTCCGAGAAGATAAGGCCGTAAAGGGCGCAATCTATGATATTACCGAAGGCTCCAGCCGCAATGAGCGTGAGACCTACCAGAACACCCGCAGGGGCCTTCTCCTTGACAAGTCGCCAGATGTAATAGCAGATGGCTCCCACAAGGCCTACGCGAAAGAGGCTCAACAGAAGCTTGCCCCAATCGAAGCCACCACCATTTTGCAACTGCATACCGAATGCCGCGCCATTGTTCTCGACAAAGAGGAGCTGAAACCAATCGGGAAATACGACGATTGCCTCGCCGAGGTGCATGTGCGTTTTAACCCATATTTTGAGCGCCTGGTCTGCCACGATGAGCAGCAGGGCGAGTATTGTCAAGTGCTTGAACTTCATAGTAGTCATATCTTTGGTGACAAAGATACAAAAAACTGCCGACTTTAACAGCCGGCAGTCTCTCTTTTTATCTTCAAAGACTAAAATTCGAGCTTCGTGCGACGAACATAGCCCTCGTAGCGCCACTTGGCATTCTCCTCGGCAGCCTTGTAGAGCTCCTCGGCCTCCTGTGGGAAGGTCTTTTGGAGCGAGGTGTAACGCACCTCCTTGAGGAGGAAGTCGCGGAACTTCGACCAATCAGGCTCCTTCGAGTCGAGCACAAACGGATTCTTGCCCTCCTCCTCGAGCAGTGGGTTGTAGTGCCACAAGTGCCAGTAACCACACTCTACGGCCTGCTTGCCGATGGTCTGCGTGCGCGTCATACCGCCCTTGATACCGTGGTTGATACATGGTGCATAGGCGATGATAAGCGATGGGCCAGGGTAGGCCTCGGCCTCCTTCAGCACGTTGAAGAGCTGCGTCTGCGAAGCACCAATCGAGACCTGCGCAACATATACATAGCCGTAGGTCATAGCGATAGCACCCAAATCCTTCTTGCGGATGCGCTTACCCATCGAGGCGAACTTCGCAACAGCACCTACCGGCGTAGCCTTCGACGACTGACCGCCCGTATTCGAATAAACCTCGGTGTCGATAACGAGGATATTGACATCCTCGCCCGTAGCCAAGACGTGATCCACGCCACCGAAGCCGATGTCGTAGCCCCAGCCGTCACCACCGATAATCCACTGCGATTTCTTGACAAGGAAGTTGCGCATCTCGAGAATCTTGCGGCAGCTGTCGCAGGCGCAAGCCTCGCAGAGCGGGATAAGACGCTCCGAAACCTCGCGCGATGCGGCTGCGAGGTGGCGGTTGTCGAGCCACTCCTGCATCACTCCCTTCAGCTCTTCCGAGCACTTCTCGCAAGTGGCGATAGCGTTCTGCATCACCGAGGCAAGGTTCTCGCGAATCTTCTCCACACCGATGTGCATACCCAAGCCGAACTCGGCGTTATCCTCGAAGAGCGAGTTGGCCCATGCCGGACCCTGGCCCTTCTCGTTGGTGCAGTATGGAGTCGATGGAGCCGAAGCAGAGTAGATAGAGGTACAACCCGTAGCGTTGGCAACCATCATACGCTCGCCGAAGAGCTGCGTGATAGTCTTGATATATGGCGTCTCGCCGCAACCGGCGCAAGCACCCGAGAACTCAAAGAGTGGCTGGGCAAACTGGCTGTTCTTGACCATCTTCGCACGGTCGAGATCCTTGTAACCCACCTTGTTGTGCATATACTCCCACTTCTCGGTCTGGTTGAGCTGCGAGGCGAGTGGCTTCATCACGAGAGCCTTCTCCTTCGCAGGACATACATCGACGCAGTTGCCGCAACCCGTACAGTCGAGTGGTGATACCTGAATGCGGAACTTGTACTCCTTGGTTGTACCGAGGCCCTGCTTGAAAGTTGTGCCCTCCGGGGCTGCGGCAACCTGCTCCTCGGTGGCGAGGAACGGACGGATGGCTGCGTGAGGGCAGACATACGAACACTGGTTACACTGGATACACTTATCGACATCCCACTCCGGAACATTCACAGCGATACCGCGCTTCTCCCACGCAGCGGTGCCCGAGTCCCAAGTGCCATCCTCGCGGCCATTGAAGGCCGATACAGGGAGCAAATCACCCTTCAAGGCGTTGATAGGATCTACGACATTGCGCACGAACTCCGGACGTGACATATCGACCGATGCGTGAGCCTCCTCGACCTCGAGCGATGCCCACTCGGCCGGAATCTCCACCTTCTCGACAGCCGTAGCTCCGGCATCGACAGCGGCGTAGTTCATATTGACGATATCCTCGCCCTTCTTTCCGTAGGACTTGTAGATAGCCTTCTTCATCTCCTCGACGGCCTGCTCGAAAGGAATGACATTCGCAATCTTGAAGAATGCCGACTGCATAATCGTATTCGTGCGGCTGCCCAAGCCGAGCTCGGCAGCAATCTTCGTGGCATTGATGATGTAGAAGTTGATATTGTTCTTCGCGAGGAATACCTTCATGTGAGTAGGCAGCGAGGCGCAGGTTGCCTCGGCGTCGAGCACCGAGTTGAGCAGGAATGAGCCGCCCCTCTTCAGCCCCTTCAACACATCGTACTTATCGACATACGACGGAACGTGGCAGGCGATAAAGTCCGGCGTGGTTACCAAGTATGGCGAGGTGATAGGCTTGTCGCCAAAGCGGAGGTGCGACGAGGTGTAGCCGCCCGACTTCTTCGAGTCATACGAGAAGTAGGCCTGGCAATACTTGTTGGTCGAGCCGCCGATAATCTTAATCGAGTTCTTGTTGGCACCCACCGTACCGTCGGCACCAAGGCCGAAGAACAACGCCTCGAAGGTACCCTCTTTGGCCATCGAAATCTCCTCGCCAACAGGGAGCGAGAGGTTCGTCACGTCATCAACAATACCCACCGTGAAGTGGTTCTTTGGCTCTGCGGCAGCCATATTCTCGAATACGGCCAGCATCTGCGCCGGCGTGGTGTCCTTCGACGAAAGACCGTAGCGGCCGCCGATAATCTTCGGCTGAAGCTCGTGGCCGTAGAATGCATCTACGATATCGAGGTACAATGGCTCGCCATTTGCTCCCGGCTCCTTTGTGCGGTCTAATACGCAGAGTGTCTCAACGCTCGTAGGCAGCACGTTGAAGAGATACTTGGCCGAGAATGGGCGGTAGAGGTGTACGGTAACGACACCCACCTTCTCGCCACGGGCGTTCAGGTAATCTACGCACTCCTTGATAGTCTCGGTAACCGAGCCCATAGCCACAATCACGCGGTCGGCATCCTCGGCACCATAGTAAACGAATGGCTTATACTCGCGGCCCGTAATCTTCGAAATCTCGCCCATCGTGGCAGCAACCATATCAGGGATAGCATCGTAGAACTTGTTCGAGGCCTCGCGAGTCTGGAAGTAGATATCCGGATTTTGTGCCGTACCGCGGATAACCGGCTTCTCGGGATTGAGGGCGCGGTCGCGGAAGGCCTGCAACTCCTTGCGGTCGAAGAGAGCCTGCAAAGCAGCCTCATCGATAAGCTCAACCTTCTGAATCTCGTGCGACGTGCGGAAGCCGTCGAAAAAGTGGAGGAATGGCACGCGAGCCTTCAGAGCTACGACGTGAGCCACACCTGCCAAGTCCATAACCTCCTGCACCGACGAGGTTGCGAGCATCGCAAAGCCCGTCTGGCGAGCTGCCATAACGTCCTGGTGGTCACCGAAAATCGAGAGCGACTGTGCGGCAAGTGCGCGTGCCGAGACGTGGAACACGCCCGGAAGCAGCTCGCCGGCAATCTTGTACATGTTAGGAATCATCAGCAACAAACCCTGCGAAGCGGTGAATGTTGAGGTGAGAGCTCCGCCCTGCAACGAGCCGTGTACGGCACCGGCAGCACCGGCCTCTGACTGCATCTCCACAACCTTCACGGTCTCGCCGAAGATGTTTTTGCGGCCCTGCGCGGCCCACTCATCGACATACTCTGCCATAGTCGAAGATGGCGTAATAGGGTAGATGGCGGCAACCTCCGAGAACATATACGCGATATGTGCTGCTGCGTAGTTACCGTCGCAAGTAATAAACTTCTTTTCTGCCATATTTTCTATAATTTAGTTAGAATTTTAATTCTCTCTTCTTGTCGAAACTTCGCACTTGGGCAAAATTTCGTACGCAAAAATACAAACCTTTTGCCGCTTAACCTAAAAAATCGACCATTTTTTTGCTGTTAATAATTTAACAACAAATTTCCGCGATTTAAGTCGAGGCAAATCACTATTTTATAGACTTTTGGCAATAATCCTGCCGCGCTAACGATTTTCGGCCACCCAGCGTGTCAGTTCTACAAAATCGGCCACCGAGAGCTGTTCGGCGCGTTGTGTGAAGAATGGGTGCTCGGCGCCGCCGAAGTCGCCAAAGGCCGAGCGGAGAGAGTTGCGGAGCATCTTGCGACGCTGGCCGAAGGAGGCCTTCACAACCTTGACGAAGAGCTGTTCGTCGCAGTCGAGCGAGGAGGTGGTGTTGCGGCGCAAGCGGATAACTGCACTCTTGACCTTGGGTGGTGGGTTAAAGACCTTCTCCGAGACGGTGAAGAGATAGTCGATGTTGTACCACGCCTGCAACAAGACGCTCAATATTCCGTAGGTTTTCGAGCCCTGCTTCTCGGCGATGCGCTCGGCCACCTCCTTTTGTATCATGCCCACACACTCGGGCACGAGGTTGCGGTGCTCGATAATCTTGAAGAATATCTGTGACGAGATGTTGTACGGAAAGTTGCCGATGACCTTCAGACCCTCGGGGAACATCTTGTCGAGAGGCATCTTCAGGAAATCGCCCTCGATGAGGCGCGGCGCAAAGTTGGGGTAGTGTTCGTGGAGGTAGCAGACGCTCTCGGAGTCGATCTCGGCACCATAGGTGACAATATCGTCACGGCGTAGCAGATATTGGGTTAATACTCCCATTCCGCACCCCACTTCGAGTACCTTGTCGGGTGCCGCGGTGGTGCCGCCAGATAGCGAGTTGCAAATCTTTTGCGCAATGTTCAAATCGGTTAAAAAGTGCTGTCCGAGTGCCTTCTTGGCTCTCACTTCCCCCATAGTTGTAAATCTTTTATTGTTCTGGAGATAAATTTGTTACCACGTTGGTGCTATGACCTCGCTGTAGTCGAAATCTACGCCCACACATCCCTGAATAACGGTCGAACACTCGTATCGGTTATTGTACTCGTTGTCGATAGCCACCACTTTGATTTTCGACCAGTCGGCCGAGGCGAGTGCGCTACTCTCGAACTTGAATATGTTGTCGGCCGAGGTGAGGTATGTGGAACGCTTGCAGGCCTTGACACCTATGTGGTAGCCTATGGCCCACCAGTTAATCGTCGAACCCGACATAAACTGCGTAGGGTTGCCGGTCGAGGTCTGCTCTTTGATGGTTGTTTTCAGATTGTTGTAGGCGGTTGTCGAGAGCGACTTGCCGTTGCTGTCGTATGCCCATGGGTCGCCTTTGCTTCGCGTGAGTTTTGTCATATTGCCCAACTTCTTGCCATCGAGATAGACCTCAATCTCCCACCCTGGATGGTAGAACCAGACGTGGGCAATCAGCGTATTTTTGTTGTATGGCGACACGAAGTACTCGTAGCTACCACCTGTGATAGCTGTGCCGCGGAACAGTTGAATTTGGAAGTTCCTGTCGTTAAAGCCCTCGTTTGTTCCCTGATAGTAGGCATTCGCGAACCCTGTTCCATCGACACAGTAGACACCGAAACCGTTTGGCGCACCATCCTTGCAGAGGTTTGATTTCCACCACGCACCGCATGTAGCGCCCATAACGTGCTCTTTTATCGGATAGCCCGCAACCGTCGTATTGACTACGTCGTGCGTATGTCCCGACATTATGTGTGCCTCCTTGAATTGCGAGAGCAGGGCGAAAACCTTGTCTATGTTTTTGTAGTTCTTGCCTGCTTGCCCGTAGAGAGGCTGGTGAACACACAGTATCACCATCCTATCCTTCGGCACGGCGGCCAAATCCTGCCGCAGCCACTCGTACTGCGCATCGGTAAATCCGCGGGTGTAGGATGCATAATCGCTATTGTTCTTATTCGTGTCGAATTTGTAGATAGTGTTGCGCATACCCACGATATGCACCTTGCCGCGGTTGAACGAGTAGTTCACAGGGCCGAATATGCTCTCGAAGGTGCGCTGTGCCGCCAACTCAAGGGTGCTGTTTGTGCTGTTGATTGCAACGGCTGTGCTCCCCTTAAAGTCGTGATTACCCATCACTTGGAAGATTGGCAGGCCACTCTTGTCATAGGCCATCGCATTGCGCATAGGCTCCATATATGGCGACGTGTCGGTCGAGTTGCCCGATGATACGATATCGCCGAGTGTGATGGCATAGCTTGGCGAGCCGTGCTTCTCGACGTGGGCGCGAATGGCCGGTATTGTCTCGTTGCTAAAACGCTTCAACGAGGTGTCGTTTGGCACCTGCGGATCTCCCAAGGTATAGAGCACAAACTGCTCCTCGATACCCCCCTTAAGGGATTCGAGCGTAAAGTCGTAGCGGTATTTGCCATTCTCCCACGGCCGGAAGAAGTCGGGTTGTCCGTGCTCATTTATCGGCACTTTACAGTCGGCCGGCAGAGAGATGTATATATATCGGGTGTCGGAGGTTGGCGTGAGGTTGTAGAAGCCGTTGTTGTCGGTTACGCACACTTGAAAACCGTCGCTCACGGCCACGCCAATGATTGGCGAGCCGTCGCTGTAACGGACATACCCCTGCGCTACGTTGTTAATTTCAAACTCACCCTCTTCTGTTTCGAGTGGTGTGAGTGTTGCGCTAGCACCTTCGCGGTACTCGACGCACTGAAACTCGCGTACCACGCCGGCACGCAGAGGGCGGTCCTCGGTGTTGAAACGGAGGCGCATCGAGCCGCCGTTGTTGTCGTGTAGCGTTATGTTGCACTCGCCATACTCGCCCGCGGGCAGTGCCACGAAAACGGGCTTCGCCGCATCCTTGTCGGCCGAGAGTGCAAGCCCCTTGTCGAAGAGGTATTCGACGCTCTGCGCGGTGCTTGCGA
>JAFVRC010000014.1 GCA_017504485.1 Alistipes sp.
TTATCGACCGAATTACGGCCTATGGAGGCCATATCACGCTGCGTGTAATGCCGGGCGGCAAACAATTCTACGTCTATATGCTCGACGATAGCGACTTCGAGTATCGCGTAGAATCGACACACGGCCCTTATCAGTCGAGGTAGGTCACAACAAAAAAACCGTCGGCACAGATACCTGCAAGAGCGTTTTTGTCGAAAAACAACCTTTATATTATCAAAACTTGGCGATTCGTTGAAAAGATTTTTTTGTTCGGCAACAATACGCTACTTTTGTTCTCGATGTGTAAGCACATTGTAGATGATTTTAGTTGAGGAAGACCGTCGGGTAGCAATACCTTGGCGGTCTTTTTTTTGTGTGCACCGCACTATCTGCCGTAGAGTTCGCCCTGATAAAATCCTCGCTCGCGCAGACGTGCTTCAAGCATCGACCACAGCGTTTCGTTGCGCACCAACCCCCAATTACGGCCATAATGGTAGCGCGGCGGCGCTTCGCTGGCAAACCGCTCGACGACAATATCGGGGCACAGGCGGCGTAAGATCTCGACGAAGAGGTCGAGATACTCATCGAGTTCCCAAAAGCGAAAACGCTCGGGATGTTCATCGTACTCACGCTCCATAGTCGTTCCACGAAATACCTGCAACTGATGAAACTTGATGGTCGTGATGGGCAGCGCATTGATAAGTGCGGTCTGCCCGATAAGTTCTCGGTCGCTCTCACCAGGCAGGCCGAGCACAAAGTGCGCCCCGACCGAGAAGCCGCGCTCGGCCGTCAATGCAATAGCTCGCTCGGCCGCCGCAAAGTCGTGGCCGCGATTTATGCTCCGTAGGGTGGTATCCGATGTGGACTCCACGCCATACTCAATTGCGACATATCGACCATTTGCCACCTCCTCCACGACATCCAGCACACGGCTATCCACGCAGTCGGGGCGGGTGGCTATGACAAGCCCTGCGATATCGGGATGTGCGAGGGCTTCGGAGTAGCGCGAGCGAAGCACCTCGAGTGGCGCATAAGTGTTGGAAAACGACTGAAAATACGCAAGATAGCTCGATGCTTTGCGATAGCGGCGACGATGAAATTCGATGCCCTCTTCAATCTGTTGCGAGATGCTCTTCGCGGCCTGACAATAGGAGGGTGTGAAGGCCTCATTGTTGCAGAATGTGCAACCTCCGAAGCCCACCTTTCCATCACGATTCGGACATGTGAAGCCGGCATTTATCGCCACCTTCTGCACGCGCTCACCGAAGTGCCGACGGAAGTATGCTGCATAACTGTTGTACGGGCGTTCATCACCCCACGGGTATATCATCTTTTTTCGATTTTCGCGATGCAAATGTACAAATTTGCGCGCAATTTGCGAAAGAACCAAATATTTCTTATATTTGCAGAGATAATTAACACCATTTTGAGGGAGGTTTTTATGGAGAGAACAATAGAACTCAAATACAGCCATGCCGACCGACTCGAGGAGCTGTCAGCCGAGGATTTGCAACTCGTCAAGGAGGCCGAAGAAGCTACTGCCAAGGCCTATGCCAAGTACTCGGGGTTCCGTGTGGGAGCTGCTGTGCGTCTGCGCAGTGGCAAGATTCTGCACGGGGCAAACTCCGAGAGCGAGGTCTTCCCGTCGGGCCTATGTGCCGAGCGTTCACTGCTTTACTATGTCGAGGCCAACCACGCCGACGATCCGGTGGATGCTTTGGCCATCGCCTCGAACCCTTCGGAGCGCGAGTGCTATCCTTGTGGCGGCTGTCGTCAAGTGATTCTCGACGTTGAGCGTCGCCAAGGCTCACCCATCCGCATCATCATGAGCGGCAACGGAACAGCCTCGATAGTCGAGAGTGCCGAGCTGCTGCTCCCATTCACCTTTAAGCTCTAACCGCAATGTTTCAACCCAACGACATAATCTACGAAGACAACCATCTGCTTGTGGTCAATAAGCGCTGCGGCGACCTTGTGCAGCCCGACCCCGACAACACCTCGGCTCTCGAGGATCAAATCAAGGAGTTCATCCGCCAGCGCGACCATAAGCCGGGCGACGTTTTCCTCGGTGTAGTACATCGTATCGACCGCCCCGTCAGCGGCGCGGTGCTCTTCGCCAAAACCTCAAAGGCACTCTCGCGCCTCAACGAAATGTTGCGCCGAGGCGAAATCGAAAAACGTTATTGGGCCGTCGTAGAGTCGCGCCCGACTGTCGAGCAGGGAAGCCTGCGCCACTACATCGTGCGCGACGGTCGCAACAACCGCTCGCACGCCTACACCTCGCCACGAAGCGAGGCCAAGGAGGCACGACTCAACTACACGATGCTCGGATGCAGCGAGCGTTATACGCTCCTTGAGGTGGAGTTGCTCACGGGCCGCCACCACCAAATAAGGGCGCAGCTCGCCAAGGCAGGTATGTCGATCAAAGGCGACTTGAAGTATGGTGCCAAGCGTTCAAATCCGAATGGCGGCATCTCGCTCCACTCGCGGAGCATCGCACTGATGCACCCCGTGCGCAAGGAGCCGATAGAGGTCGTAGCCCCCACACCGACGGATGATAACCTATGGCGTTTTTTCGAGGATAGCGTCAAGTAGATATTTAACCTGGACGGATTATGCGTATCGTTATACAGAGGGTTTCGCACTGCGAAGTTGTGGTCGATGGTCGAACAATCGGAGCCATCGGTCGCGGCCTTGCCGTACTGCTCGGTATTGAAAATGCCGACACGCAGGAGGATATCGAATGGCTCTGCGGCAAGATTTCGCGTCTGCGCATCTTCGACGATGAGGCGGGCGTGATGAACCTCGACATAAACCAAGCGGGCGGCGAGCTGATTGTCATCAGCCAATTTACGCTCCACGCCTCGACCAAGAAGGGAAATCGCCCTTCGTACATCCGCGCCGCCGGCGAAGCCTACGCGCGCCCGATGTACGAGCGATTTATCGCCACGGCCGAGCAGACGTTGGGGCGGCACGTCGAGCATGGTGAGTTTGGTGCCGATATGAAGGTGAGCCTGACAAATGATGGCCCCGTAACCATCTGCATCGACTCGAAAAATAGAGAGTAAGAACAAAAATATAACCGCGAAATGAGGAACAAAATTTTAGCAATCGTACTTGCAGCGGCTGCGCTTCTCTCGACATCGAGCGTCTATGCGTGGGATGCCGCAGGTCACGGTACCATCGGCCACATCGCCGACCGCCACCTCACGCCAAAGGCGCGTAAGATGTGCAGCAAGTATCTCGGGCACTCGCTGGCCTACTACGCCTCGTGGCTCGACAATTGGCGTTACTCGCACGAGTACCACCACACGGCCCGTTGGCACGCCGTAGGCATCAAGGATGGTAAGTTCGTACCGGGCCAACTCGCCGGCGACATCGCCGACTTCCTCGCCCCACTGACGATGGATGACCACGGCGTGGCACGTCTGGAGCAGATGATGACCGCCCTGAAGAGTTACCGCAAAATGCCCGACTCGGCCGTGACGGTAAACCTCAAATGCATAATCCACATGGTAGGTGACATGCACTGTCCCGGCCACGTCTTCTACCACGGACTCAAGCAGTACACGATGCAGGAGGGCAAGGACTCAATCCGCTTTCACGGATTTATCGACAAGAGCTTCCACCGCTTCAACAAGGGCAAGAACTCCGACGACTTCTACAAGAGCAACTGCCGCCTGACCAAGGAGGAGATTGCCGAGCTGCAGAAGGGCAACATGAGCGACTGGATAGCCGAGAACACGCCGGTGTTCAAGGAGTGCTACACACTACTCTCGCCGACCATCAACTACCACGATCTGCCCGAGCAGAACAAATTCCGCATGAAGGAGATTACCGATGAGCTGCGCTGTAAAGCGGGCTTCCGTCTGGCCTATATTATGAACCAAATTTTCAAATAGCAGATCGAGATGAAAGCACTACGATACATGCTCGGGTTACTCATATCGCTCGTTGCGATAGAGGCTTCGGCTTGGACCGCCGAGCAAAACAAGGCAATACTCATGTTGGCCAAGGAGAACCTCTCGGGCAAGGCAAAGCGCAAAGTTGTCGAGATACTCGGCACGGAGCTGCCGGCCATCAAATTCGAAAACAAGGGCAAGAGCAAGACTCGCCTCAACGAGGAGGGCAAGTCGGTGACTACCGACGAGAAGGATGCCATAGTACGCCTCGAAAAGGCCATCGCCACGCTCTCCAATCGCGCGGCCTCAGCCGAGGAGCGCAAGGCGGCTCTGCGGACTGCGGTAGAGACCTCGGTCGATATTCATTGTGTAGCCAACATCCTTATCGACAAGCACCGCGAGGCTGACTTTATGTATGGCCGCGACAATGGTCGCCCGAAGCACTCGCGTTGGTTCAAGGTCGAGGACCGCGGCTGGGAGGATATGTGGCATAAGCACTTTCACAAGGCACTCGGCGCCTTCTCAGCCGAGATGTATATCTACGATTGGCACATCGCAACCAAGGGCATGGCCAAGAACTACAAACGCCAGGAAGTCGCACCTCGTGCGTGGGCCGAAAAGACGGGAGAGATAGCCCTCAAGGCTCTCAAAATATTCCAGCCCAAAGCGATAGTGGACCGAATCGAAATTGTGCGCTTGGAGGAGACGAGCAACCAATGTATGTACGACGCAGCATTCCACCTCGCTCTGCTGCTCAACAAAACATTAAAATAGCAGATATGCGAAAGTTAATAGCCACCTTTCTCGCAGCAACAGCGTTATTTGCACCGTGCAGGCTCTATGCGTGGAGTGCCGATGCGCACCATATTGTCGGTCACATTGCCGAAAAGCACCTCACGCCCGAGGCGCAATATATGTGTCAAAAGTATCTGCGCTACTCGCTCACCTACTACGCCGTATGGATGGATCACGTCGCCAACTGCAAAGGCTATGACCATACGCGCGTTTGGCACGGCGTGCGCTTCAATTCGAAGAACAAAGTTCTGCACCTCGACGGCAACAACGCCGTATATCAATCCCAACGTCTTTGGAACGAGATGCGCAATGGCGGTTACAAGGAGCTGCCCGACTCGGCCATCATCGACAATCTCCGCTTCCTGATACACATGGTGGGCGATATGCACTGCCCGTCGCACAATTACTACCCCGAGGAGCCTGACTTCAAACCATACTCGATACGCCGCAATGGCAAGAAGGTCTATTTCCACAAGTTCTGGGATCGCTCGGCCGGCTTCTTCAACAAAGGTTGGTATTGCGACGACTTCGAGCAGATAGACACATACAGCGAGAAGGAGATTAAGCGCATCTGCAAGGGTGACGTCTATAGGTGGGCACAAATCAACGGCAAGGATATGCGCGAGGTACATTCGCTACTCATCAAGCACACCGAGTTGCGCGATATGCCGAAAGAGAATCACGAGCGTATGCGCGAGATTGTCAATTTCCAGCTGCTGCGCGGAGCCTACCGCCTTGCCCATATTCTTAACGACATATTCAAGGATGTAAAGATTAGCGACTATGAGAAGTAACAGCATTCGATATATAACACTGCTCGTCGTTGCCGCGATGGCAACATTCGAAGCCGCGGCGTGGAGCAGCAAGGGGCATCAGGTGGTGGCAGGGCTCGCCGACAAGTATCTGCTGCCGAATGTACAACGCGAAGTGCACGACCTGCTTGGCAGCGCGATGGAGAACTCGGCCGAGCTGCCCCACACAATCTACTACCTCAACCTCACGACCGAGGGGCAGCCGCAACTCGTGGAGGGCGATGTGCTCATCGAGATAGAGCGTCATATCGGCACCCTGCGCAACCGCAATAACCTCGCAGAGAGCGAGGCGAGAGAGGCGCTCAAGGCGCTGATACACCTTGTGGCCGATATGCACTGCGTAGGCCACGTCCGTTTTGCAGACAAAGCATGCGCTTCGGACTACACAATATACCTCCCAAACGGCGCGACAGGCAAGGCGGCGCGACGATTTAAGATGACATGGCGAGAGTATTGGAGCACCGAACATTTGAAGGCACACTACGGCTACTCGACAGCGATGCATATTCGCGACCTCGAGCTGCGCTTCAAGGGCGAAGCCTACGATATGGCACACGGCCTCACGCCGCGCGATTGGGCCGTAGATATGGGGTGCGAGTGCCGTCCGCTATACGCATGGGCCAAGGACGAGATGGATATACCGCGCTTGCAGCATCTTGCGCTCGAAGAGCTAACTAACCGCACACTTGCCAAGGCCGGTTGGCGATTGGCCGCCATGCTGAACAACATATTCAAGTAGCCTGCAATAAGACTCCGAAAAATCACAACAATCAACAATAAGTTTAACTTTAACAACTCAAAAACAATGAACAAGAGACTTTTAATCTGTACGCTGGTTGCGGTGCTCTTTGCCTCTTTTGAGGCACAGGCATGGGGCGGCTATGGCCATGGAGCAATCGCCTATGTTGCCGAACAACATCTCACGCCCGAGGCAAAGGAGAAATGCCGCCACTACCTCAAGCACACGCTCCCTTGGTACGCCTCGTGGATGGACCATTGGCGCGCCGTACCACCATTCCACCCTACAAACGCCTGGCACGGCTTCTCGGCCACAGCTGATGGCCAAGTGAATTGGGAGAAGAGCAACGGCAAGGCCATGGGCGAGATTATGCGCATCTTCCGCACGATGGAAAACGGCAAATACAAGCAGCTGCCCGACTCGCTCGTGCGCCACAACCTCCTTATCCTCGTACATGCACTGCCCGACATGCACTGTCCGGTACACGTCGGCTTCTCGAAGAAGGATTTCCCGCACTACAAGTACAATCTAACGCGCAAAGGTAAGCCTTACAAGTTCCACGCCTTCTGGGATGGCTCGCCGGCCTTCGAGCGCAAGGGTTGGACCTTTGAGCGTTACGCCAAGGAGGTCGATAAGATAACTCCGAAGCAGGCCAAGAAGATTATCAAGAAGGGCAACTTCACGGCGTGGGGCGAGGATATCATAAAGCAGGCACACCGTTGCTTCCAGATAACCACAAAGGATAAGGATATCGCCTACCTTACAGCCGAGGAGAAGCAGGCCGTACACGACTTGGCAGACGAGATGGCGATGAAGTCGGCATACCGCCTAGCCTACGTTCTCAACGAAATATTCAAATAAAAATAACTCCGAAACAATGAAAAAGTTACTATTTATCGTGATGCTTGCCTTTGGCATATCGACGGCAAGCGCATGGAATGTCACGCTCGATGAGGGCATCCTCAAATTGGCAGTCAAGAATCTTTCGATACAGGCTCAAGACGAGCTTTTCCAGTACCTCGGCGATAATTACCGCGACGACGTGCATTACCTCTACGCCCTCGAGGCGAGGAAGAAGGCAAAACACTCGAAGGAGATTCACTACCTCCACCTCGACAGCGAGTTTCGTCCTTTAGCCACGACGACGGCCAATGACGACGCTCTGAAGGCGATTGAGGCGGCTGCCGACATAGTACGCCACCGCACGCAGCACCCGAAGGGCAAGGTTTTGGAGGCCTTGCGCACCATCATCAACCTTATGTGCGACATGCACAACCCTGGCCATGTGCGCATCGAGGGCATCCCTCACTCGCAGCAGGACTTCACCGTAACGTTCCGTGCCGCCGACATGGGCAAGAAGATGTCTGAAACGAAGCATGCCAAGTGGTCGCGCTTTTGGTCATTCGCGCCAAACGGCTTCACGTCCGACCTTTGGGTTGAGGATATCGAGGCGTGCAACGGCCACCGCCGCGCCGAGTTCTCGAAAGGCACGCTGAATGATTGGGCTGCCGAGGTTGGTAAGTTTGCCGCCAAGAATCTCGAGGAGATTACCCCCGAGGCTGTGCTGACACTCCAACATCGTAACACCCTCACGCAGGAGGTCACTTGCGACTGGGTAGCTCGCGCGAGCTTCCGCCTCACAGTTTTGTTGAACGAACTTTTCAAATAGAAGAATAAGACCATGAAAAAGATTATAGCAATAGTTCTGTGTGGAGCAGCACTTTTCTCCACCTATACGGCAAATGCATGGGGTGGCTTCGGCCACGGCTCGATAGCCTATATGGCCGAGCAGCACCTTACACCCGAGGCCAAGGCCAAGTGCCGCTACTACCTTAAGCACACCCTCCCGTACTACGCTTCGTGGATGGACTCTTGGCGTGCCATACCACCATACAACAAGACGGGTGCACACTCCTTCTCGGCAAATGCCGACGGCACCGTCAATTGGGACCATGGCAAGGCTATCGGCAACGTGAACCGCATCTACAACAGCATGAAGAACGGCAAGTACAAGCAGATGCCCGACTCGCTTGTGAATATTAACCTCAAGATTCTTGTTCACGCGCTACCTGACATCCACTGCCCTGTGCATGTCGGCTTCTCGAAGAAGGACTTTCCGCAATACAAGTACTCGCTTTTGCGCAAGGGTAAGCCTTTCGGGTACCACACCTTCTGGGACGGCTCTCCGGGTTTTAAACGGCGGTGGAACTATGCCCGCTATGCCAAGGAGGTCGATGTAATCTCGCCAAAGCAGGCCAAGAAGATTGTCAAGAAGGGCAATATCAACGCTTGGGGTGAGGACATTATCCGTCAGGCACACCGTTGCTACGACATCACCCTAAAGGGCACCGACGTCGCATATATGACCAATGAGCAGAAGGAAGCCGTATGGAAACTTGCCGACGAGATGGCATTGAAGGCTGCCCACCGTTTGGCCTATGTACTTAACGACATTTTCAAAGAGTAACGCAACAAAACGTATCGAACAATATGAAAAAGATATATCTGTCTCTTGTGCTCATCCTCGGACTCTGTGTGAGCGCAAATGCCTGGAACAAGGATGCCAATGAGGGTATCGTAGTTTTGGCTACAAAGCACCTATCAACCGAAGCTGCTTCGCTCGTGCAGCAGCATCTCGGCGACAGCTACCTCGATGACGTAGATTACCTCTACGCGCTCGAGAAAAAGAAGAAAGCTACACACTCGAAGGAGATTCATTACCTACACCTCAATAGTGCTCTGCAACCAGCTGCCGGCACAACGGCCGCAAACGATGCGCTGAAGGGCATCGAACAGGCCGTGGAGGTGCTTCGCAACCGCGCACAACACTCAACGAGCGAGGTGCAGACGGCTCTGCGCACCATCATCAACCTCATGTGCGACATCCATGACATTTCGCGCACGCGCATCGAAGGTGTGCCGCACTCGCAGCAGGATTTCAGGTTTGCCTGCTACAAGGGCGACATGGGCAAGCGCAAGTCTGCCTCACCGCTGAAGTGGTCGTCATTTTGGCACTACTATAGCGGCTGGCACCCGGGCTTTTCAGGGGCATTGTGGGCCGAGGATATGGAGTTGTGCCTCGGTGCACGGCGTGCCGAACTCTCGAAGGGTACGCTGAATGATTGGGTTGCACAGATTGGCACAACAGCCGCCAAGCTATACGAGCATATCAATGCCGAATACGAAATGACAAGGCGCGAGCGCAACGAGCTTGAGGAACTTAACTACGAGATGATGGCCCGCGCAGGTTATCGTCTTGCCGAGATTCTCAATGGTGTTGTTAAATAGTGCAACAACGATGAAAGCTAAAACTCTTTTAGTTGCGGCAGCTACACTGCTCGCAACGCTTAACGTGCAGGCTTGGGGCGGCTTCGGTCATACGATAGTCGCCTATGTTGCCGAGCAGCACCTCACACCCGAGGCCAAGGCCAAGTGCGAACACTACCTAGGTCACTCGGTACCATACTCCGCATCGTGGATGGACTATTGGCGCTCCGTACCTCCATACAAGGAGACCACGCATTGGCACGTCTGCCGCGCTGATGAGAACAACAACCTCATACAGGAGAAGGATCGCTGCGCCGCGCTGCAAATCGAGCGCATCTGCAAGGAGTTGAAGAACTATAAGAAGCTGCCGAATGAGCAGATAGATCTCAACCTAAAACTCTTGATACACATGGTGGGCGATATGCACTGTCCATCGCACATTGTCTATGTTCCGAAGATTCCGAGCAACAATATCCGCGTCAAGGGTAAGCTGGTCGGTCGTCACAAATTCTGGGACTCCTCGCCGGCAACTTTCCACCCGAAGTGGAACGCCGAGAGCTACTTCAACCACCTCGACGTAGCGACCGACAAGCAGATTAAGAAGATATGCAAGGGCACACCCGAGGCGTGGGCAATGGAGCAGGCTCGCATAATGCGCCGCACCTATACACTCTATGAGAATGGGGCAGAATTTACGAAATTGCCACGCGAGGTGCGCAACGAGATGCAGCAACTCGTCGAGGACAACCTCCTCAAAGCGGGTTATCGTCTTGCCTACCTGTTGAATAAAATCTTTGCAAAGTAAGCGACACTATGAAACAAGCATTCAGATATATCACACTGCTGGTGATGGTTGTTGCGGCAGGACGTGCGTGGGCGTGGGCTCCACTCGGACACGAGACGGCGGCGGTCATCGCCATACAGCACCTCACACCAAGGGCCAAAGCCGAAGCCGACAAGATATTGGCCACAAACATCAAGAGTGTATCGACATGGCTCAACACCCTGCGCAAAGGCGAGGCAACGAAGCATACCGCCGCATGGCACACGCTACACCTCAATGCCGAGGGGCTCTCGACGACAACCTCCGAGGGCGATGCCGTAGTACAAATCGAGCGTTGTGCCGATATTCTGCGCAACCCTTCGCAGCATAGCGACTCAGTGAAGGTCGTAGCCTTGCGTGCGCTCGTGCATCTTGTAGCCGATATGCACTGTATAAGTCATGTGCGCATCGAGGGCGAGCCTCTCACAAACGGCTTCCGCTTCTACTTCCTGCGCGGCATGGCCGCAAGCAAGAAGAGCAAGCCTCTCTCGGCCAAGTGGTACTCGCATTGGCAGAGCCGCTTCTTCGGCTATCACCAAGGCTTCACGGCCGAGATGATGGCCCGCGATATGGAGCTGTGCTGCGGCAAGCACTGCGAGGAGTATATGAAAGGTACACCGCGTGATTGGGCCGCCGATATGGGCCGTGTGACACGCAGTGCGCTCGAGGGCATGGAGATCGATGTGGTACTCAACCGCAAGGAGATAAACCTCCATGAAGCGTATCACGAGCAGTGCCTTGCCAAGGCGGGTTACCGTCTGGCTGCCCTGCTGAACGACATCTTCAAATAACATTTTTTTAACGACTCAACTATGAAAAGTAGAATACTAACCACCGTTTTAACGCTTGTCGCTCTAATGAGCATACAGAGCGCAATGGCGTGGGGAGGCCTTGGCCACTCGGCCATAGCATATATCGCCGAGCAACACCTCACCGACGAGGCCAAAGCCAAGTGCCACCACTATTTGAAGCACTCGTTGGCCTACGACTCGTCGTGGATGGATCATTGGCGTAACGTCGAGCCATTCTGCGAAACATCATATTGGCACTGCATGAAGGGCGACCGCGACAACAAAGTCATCGACGATGGTCGCAGCGCACCGCTTCATATCGTGCGCATCTGCAAGGAGATGAAGAACTACAAGAGACTCTCCGACGAGCAGATTGCCATCAACCTCAAGTTGCTGATTCACATGGCCGGCGATATGCACTGCCCATCACACGTCAGCTACCCGGGCCAAGGTTTCAAGCGTCCTTCGCTCTACATCAAGGGTAGGAAGTACAACAGCCACGCCGTGTGGGATGCGTCGCCCGCATATCTGCATCCGGGGTGGACAATAGTCGATTACCAGCGTAACCTCGACAATAAGAGTGCGAAGCAGATAAAGCAAATTTGCAAGGGCACGCCGTGTGATTGGGCCGAGGAGTGTATCCTCAAGATGCGTGTGACGGGTTACATCTTCGACCGCAACGCGGAGTTCACGAAGATGGACGAGGCAACTATCGAGAAGATGCGCCGTCTGAACGACGAGCAGATTCTCAATGCCGGCTACCGCTTGGCCTCGCTCCTCAACAAGATGTTCAAATAACAACCTCAAATATTCGCAACAATGAAGAGATTCATCAAATATATCGCGATCGTAGCACTGACCGCCCTTGCACTCGAAGCTGCAGCGTGGAATAAAATGGGACATGAGACCATCGCCGCGCTGGCCGAGCAAAACCTCTCGCCAGAGGCGAAGGCCGAGGTAACGAAGCTCCTTGGCGGCAACCTCAAGAGCGGCGCGATGTGGCTCAACACACTCCGCAAGGAGGAGGCCACAAAGCATACAGCCTCGTGGCACCACACACACCTCGATGCTGCAGGCCGCTCAACGACTACGACCGAGGGCGATGCCGTAGTACAGATTGAGCGTTGTGCCAACATTCTGCGTAACGCTTCGACACATAGCCGCAACGAGCAGGTCGAGGCTCTGAAGACCATCGTTCATCTGGTGGCCGACCTGCACTGCATCCACCACATCCGCATCGAGGGCGAGCCACTCACCGACGGCTTCCGCTTCAAGTACGAGACCGGCAAGAAGGATAAAAAGAGTGGCGAAAAGATAGCCGTTGGCATAAATTGGAGCACAATATGGGGTGGTCGCATGTTCGGCCATCACGTCGGCTTCACGCCGGAGCTTATGGCCGATGATATGGCTCTCTGCCGCGCCGAGCACAAGGAGGCGTGGTCGCAGGGCACGCCGCGCGAGTGGGCCGCCGATATGGGCGTTGCAACGCGTAAGCAACTCGAAGGCATGAAGCCGGGCATAGTTATCACGCGCAAGCAGTTCAACCTTCTCGATGCGCCGCACGAAGATTGTTTGGCCAAGGCGGGTTGGCGATTGGCCGCACTGCTCAACAATATCTACAAGTAGTAACCCGACGATGAAAGCATCACTCCTTAAAGCGGCATTTGTCGCAGTATTCGCATGGCTACCACTCTCGGGCTACGCGTGGAACGAACATACACATAGGGCTATAGCCATCTACGCCACCGAAAATCTAAAACCGAAAGTCAAGCGGCAGGTCGAGGCTATCCTTGGGGGTACGATGGCCGAGCACTCTGCGTGGCTCAACACACAGAAGAGGGTTGTGCGCGGCAGTGCCCGGTGGCACAATATCGTTCTCGACGAGCAGAACAACCCCGTCGGTGACGAGCGCGACGGCCTGACCAAGATTGCCGAATATGAGCGTGTGTTGCGTAATCGCCGAGACCACTCGACCGAGGAAGTTGCGACGGCACTCAAGTCGTTGATCCACGTCGTGAGCGACATACATAACCCGTCGCACGTCGTATTCACCGACATACCTCGCAGTCGAGGCTTCAAGTTCAAGACGACGAACAACCGCACGGGAGCATTCGCTCACCGCGGCATGAAGTCGTGGCGTCACTTGTGGAACATCACCTATCCGCGGCGACATCGCGGCTTCTCGGTCGAGTGGTCGGCCTACGACCTTTCGGTCTATGCCGAGCGCGACAAAGCCGAGTGGTCGAAGGGCACGCCGCACGATTGGGCCATAGGCCAAGGTGCCGAGTGCCGACCGCTCTACGACATAATCACCGGCGAGCAGGTCGTAACCCCCGACATTATCAATCGCTTGGAGAATATCCACGACCGCTGCGCTGCGCGTGCTGCGCTGCGTCTTGCAGCTCTATTGAACAACATTTTCAGCTAACTACTCGAGATGAAACGACTACCGATTATCGTTCTCGCACTATTCACGTCGGGCATCTTCTGTGCCTCGGCGTGGAACGCCCACGGGCACTCCGTCATTGCATACGTCGCCGAACAGAACCTCACACCAAAGGCTCGCAAGATGTGTCACCACTATCTGCGACACACGCTACCCTACTACGCCTCGTGGATGGATCATTGGCGTTACTGCCCGGGCTATGAGGAGTCGCGCGGTTGGCACGGCGTGCGCGTGAACAAGAATAACGAGATGCACAACCCAAATCGCACCAATGCCATCACGCAGATTGATGCCTTCCGTCGCGAGACGAAGCAGTACCGACGTATGAGCGACTCAACCGTAATGGAGAACATCAAGTACCTGATACACATGGTCGCCGACGTGCATAGCCCTGTCCACATGGTCTACTACAACATGCCCGAGTTCAAGCAAGACACACTTTCGCTCGGCGGTCGCAGGATGCGCTACCACGACCTGCTCGACGGCTCGCCAACGCGTATGCATAAAAAGTGGACCATCGAGCAGTATAATGCCCACCTCGAAAGCGAGTGGGGTCACGAGAAGCGTGCTGTTAGTCGCGGCACGGCCGAGGAGTGGATGGTCGAGTTGGCCATCGACTCGAAGCGGCTGTGGAAGATGATGCCCAACGGCAGCGAATGGAATAACTTGTCGAGCGAGAATCGCAAGGGTGTGGAGCATATGATTGAGCGACGCCTCTACATTGCCGGCATACGCTTGGCAACGGTGCTGAACGAGATTTTCGAGAAATAATTTAAGACTTTATACCTATGATTAAAAGATTATTGCCTCTACTGCTTCTTGCGATACTGCTCGCGCCGCGGCACGCCACAGCGTGGAATAATCACGGTCATGGCACCATAGCCTATATCGCCGAGCAGAACCTCACACCCACAACGCGCGAGAAGTGCCACGAATACCTCAACCACACGCTCTACTACTACGCCTCGTGGTTGGATCATTGGCGCTTCACCGAGCCCTACAAGCATACGACACGCTGGCACGCCTCGATTTATAACGAGAAGAGCGAACTTCAGAATGTGCCGGCCATGGTCGTTATGATGACCGACAAGATTTGGAACAAGATGCGCGACGGTGGCTACAAGAGCCTCAGCGACTCGCTCGTCACCGACAATATCAAGTATCTGATACACCTGGTTGGCGACCTGCATAGTCCGGTGCACATCGTCTTCAGCCACTCGACTGCCGGCAAACAGCACAAGCACAATCAGGCCTTCTCGGTCTATTGGGGCAAGAAGCGCAAGCGTATGTCGTTCCACACCTTCTGGGACCGCGCCTCGCAATATATGCATCCGAAGTGGTCGTATGATGACTACTGGCGCAACATAGACAACTACTCGAAGAAGAAGCATGCAACCGTCATCGAGGGTACTCCATACACTTGGGGCCACGAAGGGGCCGTCAATATGCGCGAAATATACGACCTTATGCCGCCCGAGTCGTACTTCGACGAACTGCCCAAGGCCGACATACAACGCATGCGCGAGATTAACGACCGCCAGCTGGTGGTCGGAGGATACCGCCTCGCCCACGTTCTCAACACAATATTTGACGAGGCATACAACACTTCAAAAAAGAAGGAGGATTAGCGATGAACAAGTGTACAAAATATATATTGGTGCTCACTGCACTCTTCGGCAGCGTTGAGCTGTATGCATGGAACGACCGAATGCACCACACCATAGCCCTTATTGCCGAGCAGCAACTCGAGCCAAAGGCCAAGAAGCGCATTGAGAAGATTCTCGACTCGACGCTCAAAGACGAGGCCGTATGGCTGAATACCCTGCGCCGCAAGCCCGAAACGCGATATACGCAGCCATGGCACCATCTGCACCTCGACGAGAATATGATGTCTGTGACACAGAGCAAGAAGGATGCCGCCGTGCAGGTCGAGCGTTGCGCCGATATACTCCGCAACCGCCGCGAGCATAACGACTCGACCGTTATTGCGGCGTTGAAGATCGTTGTTCACCTCGTGGGCGATATGCACTGTCCGTCGCACGTTTTCTTCACCGGAGGGCCTAACCTCTCGAAATTCTCATTCGGAATCTCGAATGACCGCTGGGACAACCCTGCAACGAGCAAGACGACGTGGCGTGCCTTCTGGAACAACCGCTATTCGACTGAACACCCGGGCTTCACGGCCGAGCTCTATGCCTACGACCTCTCGATATACAGCCGCAAGCATAAGGAGGAGTGGGCAAAGGGCGACGTGCGCGATTGGGCAAACGATATGGGGCGCGAGTGCCGCTGGCTGCACGAGCGTATAAAGCCCGACTCGACAATCAACAGCGAGCTGAAGTGTCGCCTCGAGAATGTCAATGACCGATGCATCGCCAAGGCGGGACTACGCCTCGGGGCTCTGCTGAATGAAGTTTTCAAATAACACAAAAAAGCTATGAACCACAAACTTAACATCTGCATCATCTTTGCCATCCTTGCCACCACGGTAAGCGTGCAGGCATGGAACGGTTTCGGCCACTCGTGCGCAGCCTACATCGCCGAGAAGCACCTGACGCCCGAGGCCAAGGCCAAGTGCGAGCACTACCTCAAGCACTCGTTTGTATTCTACGCCTCGTGGATGGACCAATGGCGTTACATCGAGCCCTACAATGTATCAAACGCTTGGCACGTCATCTTTGTCGATAGCAATTGGCAGCTCGATACCGAGGATACGAAGCGTGCGCAGCACCACACCGCGCGCATCTGGAAGGAACTGAAAGACTACAAGAATCTGCCCGACTCGCTCGTGCGTCAAAACCTCATCTACCTGATACACATGGTGCCAGACTACCACTGCCCGGTACACACCTTCTTCCGCAAGGGCATGTTCCCGGAGCGCACCTACTCGCTGCGCAACAAGGGCAAGAAGACAGTATTGCACACCTTTTGGGATGCCTCTGTAGGCTTCCGCCGCAAGGGGTGGACCATCGAGCGTTACCACAAGGAGATTGACGTATATTCACCAAAACAGGTCAAGAAGTGGCAGAAGGGCGATGCAATACGTTGGGCAAATGATGCGGTGATGCAGTCACATCGCCTCTACGACATCACGCCGGCCGACACCGATATCAGCAAGATGCCGAAGGAACAAGTGGCAGAGATTCACAAACTTACCGACGAGATGATTCTCAAGGGCGGCTACCGCTTAGCACGCATTATTAACGATGTATTCAAAAAGTAGGAGGATAGAGCTATGAAGAGACTGTTTCTGATTATTGCTTTCGTGGCAGGCATAGGTTCTGCGCAGGCGTGGACCAAGCTTCTGAACGATGCTTCGCTGGTGCTGGCCAAGAAGTATATGACACCTGCAGCTACAGCCGAGTACAATCGTATCGCTGCACTGAAAGGCTCCGTCGATTACAAATGGGCAGCCTCACAGGATGTAGCCGTTGCACTCGATGCCGACCTACGCTCCACATCAACCGACGAGCGCGATATAGTCGTGCGCATCGAGCGTGCAGCCGAGCTCCTTCGCAACCGTACAAAGCACTCCGACAAGGAGGTCTATACCGCACTCCAAGAGATACTTATGTTGATGCCCGAGCTGCACAACATCTCGCGCATACACATCGAGGGCATAGCCAACTCGCAGCGCGACTTCACCTTCACGTGGATTGCCGGTAAGCCGGGCTCGAAGCGATTCGAGAAGCGAGGGACAATCTCGTGGAGCACATTCTGGACCCGCCTATTTTGTGGTTGGCACCAAGCGTGGTCACCCGAGTACTACGCCTACGACCTCGACATACACTTTGCAGCCGAGCGCGAGCAGTGGATGCAGGGTACACCACGCGACTGGGCGCACGATATGGGGATGCGTGCCAAGCCGATGTATGAATGGGCCGAGCAGGACTACGTTATGCACAATGCGCAGCGTTTGAACCTCGAGGAGGTACATCTCGGCTCGGTGGCTCGTGCGGGATTCCGCATCGCAACGCTATTGAACAACGCTCTCAGATAGTATGAATAGTCGAGCCTTTGCGCTCATTGTGCTGTGAGCGTACAGGCCTAAAGTAGCGCGACCATAGAAGCCATAACAGAGGTGTGTCCAACAGCTTTTTGGACACACCTCTTCCGTATAACAATAACGTGTATAAAATTTTATACACGTTCTTTTTGTTACTTAACGTAATAAGTGTTACTTTTGTGGTTAATTAGGCTAATTGTCAAAAAATATATGATACGAATTATTCTTTCGGGCGGTGGAACGGGTGGCCATATCTACCCTGCAGTGTCGGTTGCAGAGGCGTTGAAGCGCCGTTTGGGCGACGAGGTAGAGCTGCTCTTTGTGGGTGCTTTGGGCAAGATGGAGATGAAGCTCATTCCACAGCTTGGCTACCGCATCGAAGGGCTTCCGATTATCGGACTGCAACGCCGTGCCACCATCAAAAATGTAGCACTACCCGTGCAGGTAATGCGCAGCTTGGCGCGTGCTCGCGCAATCATCAAGGAGTTTAAGCCCGATGTTGTCGTGGGCTTCGGCGGCTATGCGAGTGCGCCGGTGCTCTTTATGGCGCAGATGATGGGCATCCCGACGGTCATTCAGGAGCAGAACTCCTATGCCGGACTTGCCAACAAGATTATGGCTCGCCGTGCAAAGAGCATCTGCGTGGCCTACGACAATATGGAGCGTTTCTTCGACAAGCGACGCATCGTGATGACGGGCAACCCTTTGCGTAGCAGTTTCTCGAACACCTCAATATCACGCGAGGAGGCCCTCTCGTACTACGGTTTCGATGCCTCGAAGCCCGTGCTGCTGGTTGTGGGCGGCTCGCTCGGCACACGCACGCTGAACAATATGATGAAGTCGTGGATTATGACACTCGATGGCGAGGCTTCCGTGCAGGTCATCTGGCAGACGGGGCGTTACTACGAGTTGGAGATGTCCGATTTCTTGAGGACATACCCGACGAAGAACATCTACCAATGTGCCTTTATCGAGCGTATGGACTATGCCTACAAGGCGGCCGACTTGGTCATCTCGCGCAGCGGCGCCTGCACCATTTCGGAGCTCTGCCTGGCGGCCAAGCCTACGCTCTTCGTACCATCACCTAACGTAGCGGAAGACCATCAGACGAAGAATGCCTGCGCCTTGGTCGATAAGGGTGCGGCATTGATGGTGAGCGATGCCGAGGCTACCGATTGCGGCATATCGACGGCTCTGCGTGCAGTGGCCGACAGTGCACTCCTCGACCGACTATCGAACAACATTGCCCGCCTGGCCACACCGGATGCTGCCGAGCGCGTAGCAAACGAAGTGCTTAAATATACGAAACGATGAGCAGACGAGCATACTTTTTGGGCATTGGCGGAATAGGCATGAGTGCCTTGGCACGCTACTTCCTCGGCGAGGGCTGGGAGGTGGCGGGCTACGACCGCACGCCAAGCGACCTCACGCGCCGCTTGGAGCAGGAGGGTGCCGCCATCCACTATGAGGATGATGTGAGGCTCATCCCCCCACAGTTCCTCGACAAGCAGCAGACAACCGTAATCTACACCCCTGCCATTCCGCACGACCATAGCGAGCGACAGATGTTCCTCAACAAAGGCTTCGAGATGCGCAAGCGGTCGCAGGTGCTGGGGCTGCTCTCGCAGGGCAAGTATGTGATGGCGGTGGCCGGCACGCACGGCAAGACCTCGACTTCGACTCTCACTGCCTGGCTCAACAGCGAGGTGGCAGGCGAGGGGAGTGCCTTCCTCGGCGGCATATCCAAGAACTTCGGAAGTAACCTCGTATCGGGATGCGGCCGCCGCTTCGTTGTGGAGGCCGACGAGTTCGACCGCTCATTCTTGCAACTCTATCCCGATGCGGCGGTCATCACCTCGGCCGATGCCGACCACCTCGACATCTACGGCACACATGAGGCCGTGAAGGAGGCCTTCTCGCAGTTTGTCGAGCAGATAAAGCCGGGCGGAGCACTCGTCATCAAGCAGGGTGTCGATATCGCTCTGCGTAACAACGACATCGACATCTACCGCTACTCGTATAACGAGCCGTGCGACTTCTACGCCACGAATATCGAGCTGCTCGACGGCGGCTACTACCGCTACGACATCGTTACGCCTACGGGCCGTATCGAGCGATGCACGCTCGGCATCCCGGGTTGGGTGAATATCGAGAACTCGGTGGCTGCCGTAGCCCTGCTGTGGTGTGCCACACACAGCCTCGACAACCACGAGGCGGTGCGCAGCGCGTTGCAGCAATTCGAGGGTGTAAAGCGACGCTTCGAGTTCTATGTCAATACGCCTCAACAGGTATATATGGACGACTATGCCCACCATCCGCGCGAACTCTCGGCGACAATTACCTCCGTCAAGCAAATGTTTCCTGCGCGGCGCGTGACGGCCATCTTTCAGCCGCACCTCTTCACTCGCACGCGTGACCTATACCGCGAGTTTGCCGAGGCATTGAACGAGGCCGATGAGGTTATTCTCCTGCCGATATATCCGGCACGCGAGGAGCCTATCGAGGGTATCACCACCGAGATTATCGCCGAGCTGGTAACCAAGCCGTGCCGCATCGTCGAGCGCGAAGCGTTGGCCGCGACTGTGGCCGATGTGGCGACCGATGTTGTGGTTTCGTTTGGTGCAGGCAACATAGATGCCTGCTGTATGGCCGTGGCCGAGGTCATAGCCGCAAAGTGCAGATAGCGATTAACTGAAAGCGTATGTGGCAGAGAGTTATTAAAATAGCCGTTTCACTTGTGCTGTGGGGAGTCCTCAGCGCAGGTGTTTTCTATGCTACAACTCTGGTCGAGGCTCACCGCGCCGCACAGACGATAACCGCCATAAACATCGAAATTGCCGACAGCACAACATCGCGCCGCCTGGTAAGCACTACCCGCGTACAGCAGTGGATAGAGCGAAGCGGCATAGAGGTCAAAGGCAAGAATATCGACTCGGTGGATATCGCCGCCATCAAACGCACCATCGAGCAGAACGGCTTTATCGAGAAGGCCGATATCTACGCAACCTACTCGGGCGAACTCAATATATCGGTCACGCAGCGCACACCCGTCGTGCGACTTATGGTGAATGGCTACGATAGCTACCTCACCTCGGAGGGCATTATATTCCGCACGCCGCCGCAGTCGGCAATCTATGTACCCGTCATAACGGGCGACTATCGGCCACTCACCCCTCCCGACTACGAGGGGTGCATCGAGAGCCATATCGCAACCGAGCGCGGCACCTTCGAGCGACGAATTGCCGAAATCGAGGAGGAGCTCTCCGAGCTGAAGAGGGAGCGTGACGGCTATACGGCTATGCGCCGCCCACCGAAACGCGACATTGGCGAGGGCTTCTTCGCCTATCACTCTCGTAAACGAGAATGGCGCAAGATATGGAACTTGAACAAGAAAAAGATACGCCGCTACTCGATAGGCATGGAGCGCGACGTTGATTTGCGCCGCAGCAAGGTAGAGCAGCGACTTGCCGCCGTCGAGAGCGAGCAAAAAAAGTTTGAAAAAAGATATGCCGATTTTCGGAATCTTATTACCTTTGTGGAGCGATTGAGCGATGACGACTATTGGGGAGCCGAGGTCGTGCAAATCGTCGCTCACAACACCCCTGATTTAGAGCTAGATATAGAGCTTATTCCGCGAAGCGGCGACTTTCGTATTCTCTTCGGTGACCTCAACAATGCCGAGGAGAAGTTCGACAAGCTCACCCATTTCTTCGACAAGGGGCTCAGCCGCACAGGGTGGGGCAAGTATAAAATTATTAACATAAGATACAACAAACAGGTTGTTTGTACGGAGTAGGATATGGAGAAGAAGAGTTACATCGTAGGAGTCGATATTGGCTCCTCGCAGGTTATCATTACGGTTGGTTGCATGCGCGAAGAGGGTGTCGTCGAGGTGCTGGGCATCGAGACGCAGCCCGTGGGCGATAGTGTGAGAAATGGCTCGATCGAGAACGTGATACGTCTCGGTCAGGCAATCTCGCGTGCCAAGAGCGAACTGGAGCACACGCTCAACATCCGTATTCAGGAGGCCTACGCCGGCATCTCCGGCGGTGCGGTATATTGTGCGAAATACTCCGACCACGTCTTTATCCGCAACCACACCGACGGATGCATCGCTCCCGAGGATATGCGCGAGCTCGACGAGCGTATGCTCAAGGTAGCTACGGGCAATGGCGACGAGATTCTCGAGCGAATCCCGCAGCGTTACATCATCGACGACCAACAGGAGGTCTCCGACCCCGTAGGTCGCTACGGCAAGAAGCTCTCGGCCGAGTTCCTCTTCCTGCTCTGCAACAGCCGCCAAAAGGACCGCGTGGGCCACGCCTTTCACAACGCCGGTCTGAAACTCCTCGGACTATGCATCAAGCCGGCCGTGATGCCAGAGCTACTACTCTCGAAGGAGGAGCGCGAGTATGGTGTCGCTATCGTTGATATAGGTGCACACTTAACGGATATATCTATCGTGCGCGGCGGTCACCTATGCTACTTCGCTTCGCTGCCTATCGGCGGAGCCTCGATAAATCAGGACCTGCTCGCCTTTGTGCAGACCTCGAAGGAGGAGATCGAGAAGGTAAAGCGCCGCTACGGCTCCGTCGTTCCGAGCGAGATTCCGGAGAATACGACGGTTGCCGTCAAGATGCCGGGCCGTCCGAACAAGGTTATCCTCCATCGCAATATCGCCGAGATTACAGAGGCGCGAGCCAAGGATATCGCCAAGTTCGTGCAGACCGAGATTCGCGAGGCCAAGTTCTCGAGCAAAATTGCCTGCGGCATAGTGCTGACCGGAGGCACCGCCCTGCTGAACGGCATCGACGAGCTCTTCGCTCGCGAGATGAACAGCTCGGTGCGCCTTGGCGACACGCTCTACGGCATTGACGAGGAGTCGCAGCAGAATATCGCCTCATACTCGCAGTCGGCCGCCGTGGCCATACTGCTCTACGGCGCAAAGAGCAAGCCTTGCTCGGCGGTTGAGATTGTTCGTCCAGCGACAACCGTAACGCCGCCACCAACGACAGCCAAACCGACGACAACCGTCAAACCGACGGCAACGGCAACTACACATGCAACACCACCCGTAGCTCCACCGACCACAACTACGGTGGCACCGCCGACAACTACAACCACCGTGACACCGCCACCAACAACGGAGACGCCGCCACCAACGCCACCAACGCCACCAACGTCTATCGATACGAGGTCGAAAGGTATGTTCGGCAGGATTTCCGATTGGTTTGACAGCATTGTCAAGGGCAATAGTGATAACTACTTGGAGTAAGCGATATGGAGGGAAACAGCATACTACACAACATTGCGGCATTCCGCAAGAGTATTCCGGCCAAGATTATGGTAATGGGTATTGGCGGAGCGGGCGGCAACGCCATCAAGCACATGTGGGAGATGGGCATCGAGGGTGTGAACCTCGTGGCCTGTAACACCGACCAACAAGACCTCGACAAACTCAAAATACCCGAGGAGAACAAGATTGCCATAGGCGAGGGTCTCGGTGCGGGCAACGAAGCCGAGCGTGGCGAAGCTATGGCTCGCGGTGCGCTCGACAAGATTCGTTATGCCCTCGAATCGCGCAGCACGAAGATGCTCTTTATCGCGGCAGGTATGGGTGGCGGCACGGGCACGGGAGCTGCTCCTGTGGTTGCCGAATTGGCACGCGAGATGGATATCCTCACGGTGGCTATTGTCACTATGCCACCGACGAACGATGGTCCCCTGCGTATGGCGCAGGCACGCACGGGCCTGACCAAGCTGCGCAACTATGTCGATTCGCTTATCGTGTTGAGCAACGATGCCATCAACAAGCTCTTCGGCGACAATTCGCTCGGTGCGGCCTTCGACAATGCCAACGACATTATCGCCCAGGCAGCCAAGGGCATTGCCGAGATATCGACTCACAGCCACAACCTCGTAAATGTCGACTTTGCGGATGTTTGTACCGTGATGCGCAATAGTGGCTATGCCGTTATGGGTGTGGCCAAGGAGTCGGGTGACGAGCGTGCGGAGGTCGTTGTCGATAAGATTCTCAAATCGCCACTCTTCGGCGATATCAAGATTGCAGGCGCACGCAACGTTCTACTCAACATATCCGTGTCGTCGCAGGAGAAGCTCTCGACAAACGAGGTAAATCGCGTGAAAGACCGCGTGCAGATGCACGCCAGCACGCAGGACGACAACGGCGTGACACAGCTCACGAATATCATCTGGGGCACGAGCGACAAACCGCACCTCGGCGACGACGAGTTGGAGGTGATTGTCGTAGCCACGGGTTTCTCGGCCGAGTATTGCGACGAGGTTATCGAGAAGCAGATTATGAACCCCATCGTCAAAATCGCAGCTCCAACGCCCGAAAGTGGCGTTATCGAGCCACTCAACAAGCCGGCTATACAGCCTCTAAACATATCGGCCTCGCCATCGCTCATCGAGCGACCGATGCGCTCCTATGAGGCTATCGAGAAGAGCAAGCGACAACCGGCATATTTGGCGCAGGGCGTAAGCCTCACCAAGGCCCCCGTCGGCAAGACACAGCCGACAAGCAAAGTGGCCGAAGAGGAGGAGACCAATACGCCAAAAACAACCCAAATTTCGATGTTTTAGAGGCGAAGGAGGAGTAGAGTATGGACCTTATCACATTCAATGGATGTAGTGCCAACGAGGCGATGTTGCTCGTTACGACACTGCTGTTGCTCATCTGCTCGGCAGCGGCCTCGGCCTCGGAGTCGGCCTTCTTCTCGCTAACGCCGGCCGACATTCGCAATCTGCGACAGCGGGGCTCCTTCTCTTCGGAGGCAGCCCTCAAACTACTCGGCAAAGCCGACCGTCTGCTCGCCACGATTCTCGTGCTGAACAATCTGGTCAATATCGCTATGGTCATCGTCTCGGCAATGGCTATCGACAAGATGTTCACCTTCTCGAGCGACACGGTGGAATTCCTCTTCACGGGTGTCTTTGTCACCTTCCTGCTGTTGCTCTTCGGCGAAATTCTCCCGAAGGTCTTTGCCCAAGGTGCCAATATCCGCGTAACACTGCTGCTTTCGCAGCCCCTGTTGCTGCTCGAAAAGCTATTCTATCCGCTCTCCTATCTGCTTATCCGCACGGGTGGCCGCATCGGAGAGTTAGCCACCTACGGCAACAACGATATCTCCATCGAGGAGCTGGCCGATGCGGTGGATATGACCACCTCGACAACCAGCGAGGAGCAGAAGATTCTCTCGGGCATCGTGGGTATCACTTCGCGTGAGGTAGAGGATATTATGAAGCCACGTATGGATATCCGTGCCGTCGAGCATACAATGTCGTTCAGCGAGGTGAAGCGCGTGATTATCGAGTCGGGGTACTCACGTCTGCCGGTCTATGATGACGACATCGACCATATCAAGGGTACAATCTTTGTCAAGGATCTCCTGCCACACATCGCTTGCGGCGACGACTTCGGCTGGCAACGGCTCATCCGCGAGCCATACTTCGTGCCTATGCACAAGAAGGTCAATTCGATGCTCGAGGATTTTCAGAGCGACAAGGTACACATGGCTATCGTGGTCGATGAGTACGGCGCAACACAGGGTCTTGTTTCATTGGAGGACATCTTGGAGGAGGTCGTAGGTGAGATTTCCGATGAGAGCGACAACGACGAGTCGTTCTACCGCCGCCTCAACGAGAACACCTACCTCTTCGATGGCAAGACTCATATCGTGGATATGTTGCGTGTCCTGGAGCTCGACGACGAACTCCTCGAAGATGTGCAGGGACGAGCCGAGACTATTGCCGGCCTGCTCCTCGAGATAAACCGCAACTTCCTCAAGAAGGATGACGAGGTGACAGCCCATGGCATTCGTTTCGTGGTGAGTGCGATGGAGGGGCGACGCATCGAGAAGATTAAGGTCATTCTGCAGAACAATGAGTAGCCGCTTGCACATCGAGCCTATCGGCGAGGAGGAGCAACTTATTCAGCAAGTGAGTAGCGAAGACTGCGCCCTTGTCGCCACCTTCGCCTCCGCAAAGCGGCGGCGCGAAGCGTTGGCGTGGCGTGCAGCACTCTACCGCCTTATCGGCACTACAGTTCAAACATCATACGACGAGTGGGGTGCCCCCACGATTGTCGGCTCGAGGCTCCACATCGGCGTTTCGCACAGCCGCACACACGTCGCCGTAATCCTCTCGGAGGAGCCGTGTGCCGTGGATATCGAGTCGCTCGACCGCGACTTCTCGAAGGCCTTCGAGCGATACCTCACCCCCTCGGAGCAGGCACTCTCGACCGATATGCACTATCCGGCCGTGGCGTGGTGTGCCAAAGAGGCTCTCTACAAACTCCACCGGCGGGGCATTGACGACATCACACGCGAACTTTCAATCATCGAGGCCGACCTGACGAATGGACGGCTACGAGGCTCAATAAAGGGCTCTGCGCCAATCGATATCCTCGTCCGCAAGGTCGAGGGGCACATCGTTGCCACAATCGGATAACTTTTCGTATATTTGCAGCCGAAGATGAGCAACAAGAGCAACACACTATCGTTGGGCACCGACAGCCTCGGCTCGCTGCTGTTCCGATATGCAGTACCTGCGATTATCGCTATGGCCTCGTCGTCGATATACCATATTATCGACAGCGTCTTCGTTGGCCACGGTGTAGGGGGTGCTGCGATCGCCGGAATGGCCGTCACGATGCCTATAATGAATATCTGCTCGGCCTTCGGAGCTATGGTCGGCATAGGTGCTGGAGCTCGAATATCCATTCGTCTAGGCGAGGGCAACCGCTTTGCAGCCGAAAAGACACTCGGCAATGCCGTGTTGCTCAACGTGGTTATAGGCCTCACAATGACGGCCATAATGTACCTCTTCCTCGACCCTATCCTAAACCTGTTCAGCGGAGGCCGTGCCAACGAGCAGACACTCGGCTACGCTCGCGACTTTATGCAGATAATCATCGCCGGCAACGTCATCACGCACCTATATCTGGGTATGAACGATATGATTCGTGCCTCGGGATATCCGCGCAAGTCGATGATGATAATGCTCACGACCGTAGCACTCAACCTTGTACTCAATCCGCTCTTTATCTTCAAGTTCGGGTGGGGGATACGCGGCTCGGCAGCAGCCACAGTGCTCTCGCAGTGCGTTGCTTTCTGCATAGCCCTCTCGCACTTTTGCTCGAAGAGCAGTTTCATACACTTCCGCCGCGAGGCGATGCACTTCGAGTGGAAGACCATTTTCGCCATCCTCTCGATAGGCCTCGCACCATTCCTGATGAACATCTGCGCCTCGATGGTCACGGCGTTTGTCAATACCGCCCTGCTGCGCTTTGGCGGCACGGGAGCCAACGATGTGGTGTCGCTCGGCGAGGGTGCAGCCGACCTCTATGTCGGCGCTTACGGCATAGCCAATCGCGTTATCCTGCTGATGATTATGATTATCCAGGGACTTAATCAGGGTATGCAGCCAATTGTTGGCTACAACTACGGAGCACGCAATTACGCACGCGTGCGCAAAACATTATATATGACTATCTGCTGCGGTGTGGCTATCTCGACGGCCGGATTTCTGCTTGCGCAATTCGCGTCCGAGGAGATTGCTCGCGCCTTTGTGGATGAGGCACGAGGAGGCGACGAGCGACTTATGGTCGCTGCGGCGGCGCAAGGTCTGCGCACAATGGTAATCATGTTCCCGTTGGTGGGATTTCAGATTGTGGCAGGCGGTTTCTTCCAATATATAGGCAAGGCACCGCTGGCTATCATCACCTCCATCACCCGACAGCTTCTCTTTCTGCTGCCACTACTGTGGATACTGCCTCGCTCGATGGGGGCCTATGGCGTATGGATTTCGATGCCTATTGCCGACTCAGCATCCATAGTGCTCGCTACCGCGTTGCTACTCTGGCAACTCGGCAAGATGCGCCGCGAGGAGCGCGATATGCGCAGTGGTCTTCGCGCCTAAAATCGCTTCATTATAGCGTAAATCTCGAATACAAAACCTCCAACAACGAGAATCGGAGCGAGCGTTATGCGTCGCCACGAGAATATCTCGTAGTGGAACTCTTCGGGCGTAGCTTCGCCACCACCCGCCATTAGCACAAAGCCGACAACAATGACCAACGCTCCCGCGAGAAGCAGCACATAGTTGCGCATCGTGAGGGGCATCGCGCTATCATTCTCGTTCTCTATCTTGTTGAATCGAGCCACAAGGCTCTGCCAAAACTTCTTCATAACAGGCTCTCGCTTTTTTAGTAAAGATGTATCTTGTTAGACTTCATATTCACAAACTTGCTCACGGCAGCAGCCGTATATATCACGGCCAGCACAATGCCTGCCACAACCATCGCTCCTGCCGTAATCAGCGGCACTTCCAACCGCGACAACAGGTGCAGCTCGGGCATCGCATAGTCCAACCCGTAGAGCGTCGCGGCGAAGAGCAGCGCTGCAACAACGCCTGCCACTAACCCCTGCAAGGCACTATCACCGACAAACGGCTTCATTATATACCATTTGGTTGCGCCCACAGCCTTCAAGGTCGATATTGTCTGACGGCGCGAATAGACGGCCAAACGTATCGTATTGCCCAGGAGTATCAGCGATATGATGAGCATCACACCAGCAAAGGCGAGGAGTATAATCTGCACCGTATCGAGTGCCGAGTGCATCTTCGAGAGGAAAATCTCGGGATAGGAGATGTGCCCCACACCCTCAACCTTCTCGCACTCGGCGATAAAGGCGTTGAGAGCCTCACGATCGGCTGCCGCGGCCGAGAGTGTCACATCGAAGGAGTCGGGCAGAGGATTGCCGTTCAGCACCCCCTCGATATCGACAGCAAAGGCCTTGCGAAACTCCTGATCGGCAAACTTCTCCTCCTTCGAGACGAACTTTATCGAGGCCACAATATCGCTCTCGGCAATCTTATCCGACAGCGCAATGCGCTGCTCCTCGGAGAGATTGTCGTCTATCTCGACAATCATTGTCACCTGTCGGCGCATCTCATTCGAAGTCTCATAGAGCGAATGGAGCGCATAGCCAATCGTGCCCAGCAAATAGAGTACGAGAGCAATACTCACGGTCGATACCGTATATGAGCGGCGCACGCTACGCCTTATACTCTTTTCGTTTTTCATTTATACGATAGATTACGATTACAATCAACATTACAATAATAAGTAGCGAGCAGACAAGTGTCACACCCTCTGCCACATCCCACGACGGCGCACGAAATCGCCACTCAACGGTATGCTCGCCCGCAGGCAGGCGTATAGCACGCAACAGATAGTCGGCACGGAAGTAAGGCACCTGCTCACCATCCAGATAGGCGCACCACCCCTTGTCGTAGAATATCTCCGAGAAGATGGCCGTCGCCTCACCACCCTCGAGCGAGTAGCGGTAGAGCAGGCGATTAGGGCGGTACTCGACAAGCTCGATAGTGCCTCGCCCGAGGCTCGGCTCGGCATAGGCGGCATCCGCCTCGGCCACCACCGCAACATCACGCAGGTCGTACTCGCCCAGAGCTGCAAGTTCCTCGGTCGGCGTAGCGGCCACGACCGTTTGCGACACAAACCACGCGGCACCATACTGCGTACTGCGCTCCAAAGCCTCTCCCTCACGCGAAATGACATACTTCGTGTTGAGCATATCGAACACCTCCTCGTTACCCCGTGTCAAGTAGCGGTCTATAACATCCTGATAGCGTCCCATCTTTGCACCGTGGTAGCCACCTACCGAGCGATGGTAGAGCGAGGTCGTCGCATCGTTGAACGGCGACACCGAGAGGTTCAACACACGGAAGCCGAGCTCTTTGTCTGCCATAATGGCGCGGTCGGCAGCCGAAGGGCGGCTCTCCACCTTACGCTTGACAACAAACGAATCGTATGGCAGATAGCGCAGATTGACGGGCAGTATATCGACCATCACAAGCAGAGCCATCGCCGCAAAGCCCCACTTGCGCCACTTCGCATCCATATAGAGAGAACCGAGCAGCAGGGCCGCAGCCGCCAATACGAAGAGCAACGAGCGCCACGCATCTGCGGCGAGGATGTCTGCACGCTCGGCCGCCATAGCCTCGGCCGTACGCCACCCCATCTCATCGTGCATGCCCCGAGCGATATACTCCGCACCTCCATCCATGCTCTCGAACATATAGCGAAACTGTTCGCTCATCATCGCGCCATCACGCTCCACAGCGAAGTCGAAGAGCTGCCCTCCGGCCACGGCAAGCACGAAGCAGAGGGCTGCCACCACACCACCTGCGATACATATCGCACGCTTAATGCGGCGTTTATCGTCGCCCTGACGGCACACCTGCCACAGAGCCACTCCTGCCATAAGCGGAGCGCACCACTCGATGATGACCAAGGCCGTAGATACGGCGCGGAACTTATTGTAGAGCGGGAGATAATCGAAGCAGAGGCGCGTAAACCACATCGCATGATAGCCCCACGCCATCAGCAGCGACAGCACCACAGCCGCCACAACCCACCAGCGGTCACGCGCCGACGAGAGGAGCAGGCCAAGGAGCGCCAAAAAGAGGACAACAGCACCGATGTATGTCGGGCCGGCAGTATATGGCTGCTCGCCCCAGTAGGCAGGGAGTTGCTCCGCCACCGAGCGATCCACGCCCATTGCCGAGAGTTCCTTGGCCACCGCTCCACTACGCGAGAATGTGCGGCCCGAGTCGCCACCCATAAGGTCGGGGACCAGCATATTGAGGCTCTCGTCGATGCCGTAGCTCCACGCCGTAGCGTACTCGACATCGAGACCTTGGCGATCCTCCTCGCGCTCGGCAACAGCACTGCCGCCACGCACCGTATCTCCGGTATGCTGCATCGTATAGTAGAGCGGTGCGAAGTTCGAACCGAGGGCCACGAGGGCCGCCGCGGCGAGTAGTGCCGTGCGCTTCGCGAACTCCTTGATGCGACGCTCACGCAGGGCATAAATAAGCTCCGAAATGAAGAGTGCTGCGGCCACCAACACGAAGTAATAGCTTATCTGCGGATGGTTTGCACCCACCTCGAGCGAGGCGAAGAGTGCCGTAAGTGCGCCTCCGAGCCACATATTGCGGCGCAGCGTGTAGTGTATGGCCCCGAGCATCGGCGGAGCATATACCAAGGCCCACATCTTCGTTATGTGGCCTGCGCCAATGATAAGGAAGAAGTAGGTCGAAAGTCCGTAGGATAGTCCGACAATCAACCCTACCCACGCCGACATACCCATCAGCAGGGCGGCAACAAAGGCCCCCAACATCGCGAAGAAGAGCATCGAGGCAGGCTCGGCAAAGAGCGACTGCACCCAATCGACCGTGCGCTTGATAATCTGCGCCGGATACTTTATGTTTATCTGATAGGCAGGCATACCCGAGAACATCGCCCCCGTCCACTGCGGATCCTCGCCAAACTCTGCACGGCACTCGCGGATATCGCGGCTCATGCCGTCGAACTGTCGCACGTCGTGCTGCGGCAGCACACGCCCCTCCAATTGCGGTGCAAAACCGACAATCGAGACTATCCCAAATATGGCCACTGCTACCACCGTGGGCACAGCCTTGCGTAATATATCGCCTACTCTTACCTTCATAATCGCTTAAATAACGCTCAAAGTTAGAAAAAAATTCGCTTTTTAGGGCAACTATCTCGAAATTTCACTATCTTTGTTCGGATATAGGACTTTTTATGGCAACAACTCTTGATATAATTCGACGACCGATAGAGGAGGATATCGAGCGATTCAACGAATTTGTGCGCGAGAATTTTCGGGAGGAGCAAGGTACGCTGCTCGGCGACATGCTCGACTATGTCCTCGGCTCACGCGGCAAAGGTCTGCGCCCGATTGTCGTGATGCTCGCCGCGGGGGCCAACTCCTCGGTCGGCACATTCGGCAAGCGCACGATGCTGGCCGCAATGCTCGTCGAGATGATACACGTCGCCTCGCTTATTCACGACGACGTGATTGACGAATCAAATCTGCGCCGCGGCCAAGCCTCGGTCAATGCCCGCTGGCAGTCGCGCAACGCCGTTATTGTGGGCGACTATATTTTGGCGCGAAATATGAGCATTGGCCTGCAAAGCGGGCAGTACGATATGCTTTCGCACATCATAGGCACGATGTCGTCGCTCTGCGAGGGCGAGCTCGTGCAGAGTGACCACGCCGGCAAACTCGACACCACGCGCAACGACTACCTCGACATAATCTACAAAAAGACCGCCTCGCTCTTTGCTGTCAGTGCTTCGGTGGGTGCAATGTCGGTGGGTGCGCCGCGCGAGCAGGTGGAGAATATGCACCGCTTCGGCGCAGCACTCGGCATGGCCTTCCAGATTGTCGATGATATACTCGACTACGAGCCTACGGGCAACACGGGCAAGCCGGCCGCCAACGACCTGCGCGAGCGCAAGATAACCCTGCCACTCATCGAGGCTATGGAGCTGGCCTCGGCCGAGGAGCGCGAGAAGGTACTGCGCCACATCGAGCAGTGCGCCGAGAGCGCCGAGAGTATCGAGGCCGTGCATCGCTTCGTCGAGAAGTACGACGGTGTCGCACGCGCACGCAACTGTGTGCAGGCCTACCTGCAACGCGCTATGTCATACGTTGCCAAATGCAGCGAAACGCCTTACCGAGAGTCGCTTCTCGCCCTATGCAGTTTCGTTGCCGAGCGCGACAAATAGCAACCAAAAACTACATTAATACACATATCAAAAACCTTTAATTTCAAAACATTATGTCACAAAAACAAAGTTCAAATGTGCCGGCGATTATCGTGTGCATCTTGCTCTTCGGTATGATTTCGTTCGTCACAAACCTTGCGTCGCCAATGGGCGACATTCTCAAAAACCAGTTCCAGGTAGCGAACTGGATGGGCACCCTCGGTGTCTTGTGTAACTTCATCGCATACGCCGTTATGGGCATTCCTGCCGGCAACCTCTTGCAGAAGAGAGGCTACAAGTTCACCGCCCTCTTGGCCGTAGTTGTAGGCTTCACGGGCGTCGGCGTTCAGTTTATTGCCGGCAAGTTGGCAGGCGACATCGCATTCGGAATCTATCTGCTTGGTGCCTTTATCGCAGGATTCTCGATGTGTATGCTCAACATCGTCGTTAATCCAATGCTCAACAAGCTCGGCGGCGGCGGCAACCGCGGCAACCAGCTCGTGCAGGTGGGCGGCTCGTTCAACTCATTGATGGGCACGGCCGTAATCTTCCTCACGGGTGTATTCGTGCCAAACATCGCCAAGGCCCAAATCAGCGACGTATCGCCATTGATGTGGCTTGCACTCGCGATCTTTGCAGTGGCTTTTGTTGTTATCCTCCTGACCAAGATTCCGGAGAATCCGGCTGTCGAGGCAAAGGCCGAGGAGAAGTCGCAGTACGGCCCAATGTCGTTCCGCCACTTTGTGCTCGGTGCGGTTGCCATCTTCATCTACGTAGGTGTCGAGGTGGGTATTCCTAACGTTCTGCAGAAGTGGTTGCAGAATGGTGGTCTGAATGTCGAATCGGGTGCCGAGGCTATCGCCGGAACAGTTACCGCAACCTACTGGTTGCTGATGCTCGTAGGCCGCCTGTTGGGCGCTGCGCTCGGCGCAAAGGTCTCGGCAAAGACGATGTTGACGGCCGTGTCGGCCGTAGGTTTGGTACTTGTTTTGGGTGCCATGTTCCTGCCACAGATTGGTGTAAGTCTCCCTGTATTCAAGGGCACTGCGGGCTTCGGCTTGGCCGAGGTTCCCGTAAATGCAGCTCTGCTCGTATTGTGTGGTCTCTGCACGTCGGTAATGTGGGGCGGCATCTTCAACCTCGCAGTGGAAGGCCTCGGCAAGTACACCGAGAAGGGTGCCGGTATCTTCATGGCAATGGTTTGCGGTGGCGGTATCCTCCCATTCGTTCAGAATGCTGTGGTCGATTGGACGGGCAGCTATCTCGTAAGCTACTGGGTAATCGTTGCGGGCCTCGCATTCCTGCTCTACTATGCATTGGTAGGCTCGAAGAACGTGAACAAGGATATCCCTACCAAGTAAACATCTCGGTCATACGGACAAAGAGCGCACTTTTTTTCGAGAGTGCGCTCTTTTTTTGTTATATAATTTATATCTTTGTGTTATGAGGTGGATGTTTCGAATAGCACTTGCGATGTTTGCGCTGCTCTCTGCGCGAGGAACCCTCGCACAGACGGAGATTGTGCGCCCCGACCTGGGCACGCCTTCGAAGATTAGCCCAGCATACTTCGGCCCCAACGCCTTCCCGGTGCCCGATATGCTCGATGGGCGCACATCGGCCGACCTGAAGGTCGAGCTCTACGGCGACTGCTTCCTCGGCACAACAACCACCTCGGCGAGCGACGACATCACGGCCGACCTCTTCGCGCGTCTCACCATTCCGCTCTTTACGCCCAAGGCTAACCTTGTGGTATGGATGCCCATCTTCGAATATTTTCACACCTCGGCCGAGGTGAATGCACTGCGACGCCTGCCGCACTCCGGCACACTCGAGGGCTTCGACTCGGGCGACGTATATGTGTCGGCCGACGTGCAGCTGCTCAATCAGGAGCGGCACTACTGCGACATGGCCGCACGAGCCGCCATCAAAACAGCCTCGGCAAATCGCTTTGCCGAGGGGCGTTGCTACGATGCTCCGGGCTACTTCTTCGATGTAGCAGCAGGGCGCAACTTCAACCTCGGCAAGCAAGGGGGCGACCTGCGCCTCGCCGTCAGCACCGGCTTTCTCTGCTGGCAGACCGACAATGGCCGCCAGAATGATGCGGTGATGTATGGCCTCAAACTATGCTACTCCTACAAGCGATTTACGATAGATACCTCCCTCGGCGGATATGTCGGTTGGGAGGGTGATGGCGACAGCCCGATGACTCTCAAAACAGGTATCTCCTATGCGCTGGGCGACTTCTCACTACGTCTCTCGCATCAAGTGGGATTTCTCGACTGGCCATACCATCAAATACGCCTTGGTGCAAGCTACCGCTTCGATATGCTCTCGAAGTTGCCCCTGCGCCGTAAGCGCGACAAGTAGCGGCAACGGCCCATTCCCACAACAAAGATAATTGCTACAAAAAAAGGAGTTGCTCATGCAACTCCCCTTCTGTGGTGCCCAGGACGAGACTCGAACTCACACGGGCTAATGCCCACTACCCCCTCAAAGTAGCGTGTCTACCAATTCCACCACCTGGGCCTAAACCTGCCGTTCTTTCTCAAACAGCGGGGCAAAGATATGCATTTTTTTTTGACCTGCAAAATTTATCGGCATTTTTTTTTGAAAAGTCGATAAATTCGACCCGTCGGCTGCCATTATCTATCGACGCGGCTTCGAAAAACAGCTCTGCGACACACGCGGAGCATAGAGCATACGCCGAGCCGACGAGATGGCCTGCAGCGAGGATTGTCGCTCACGATTCTCGACAGAAACCTCGCCGTGCCACGAGCCGGTGATGCGATTCTGCGTGAGGCCATCGTCGAGGCAGTCGAGCGCGACCGTATATTGCCCGTCATCGCCCTTCGTGATACTTATTGTACCACCTACGAGCGGTGCCCACGGGCCATTATTCGGCATCTGGCGATTCTGCATATAGCAGTACCAGGAGTCCATCAGGTCGCCATAGTCGTACACACCCGGATAGAAAGTGCCCTGCTCGCCACCAGCGCTGCAAGTATATACACCTTCGAGGCTGTTGTCGATACTCACACCGCGGCTCATCATCGTAACTTGCAAAGCATCGCCCGTGCCACTCTTCGGCGCAAGCATAAACACCCAATGCGCATACCCCTTACCGAAGTAGTCGCCATAGTAGTCGGCCATACCCGCCGCATTCGAGAAGTCGAGCGTCGTGTTTTGCGTCAGCGTCGTATAAGGGCCATCGGCACCACTACCCGGCACGGCCGGCAGGTCGTAGTCGCCATGATAACTCACCTTGTGATGGCTACCGTCGAGCAGTGTCACGTCGAGCTCTATCTCCCCATCCGCACGCACGATAAGCAGTGCGTCCTCAAAATCGACATCCTTTTCAGGATAATACTCGGCCGACTCATCCGTACAGTAATAGTGGCTGTAGAGCATCGAGATTGTGCCATCGTCGAAGCTGTCGCTCTTGTCGAAGGCATAGGCCCCGACCGGCAGATTTATCTTTGCGCCGCGCTCAGCAGCCACGGGCGAATAGACATCTACATAGTAGTATCGCGCATTGGGCAGATATTCGCCACTCTTGGTAAAACCTTTATCCGAAAAGACGAGGTAATAGTTGTAGGATGGCGTTTCGTAAACCTTGCCACAATACTCACCACCGAGGTATGCCGCCTCGAGAACAACATTACCATTGCCACCACTTGCCATCCCTTCCGAATCAGGGGTATCGCACGCCGCAGCAAACACAATAGCGCACAACGCGGCGCTCAAGATTCTGAAAACCTGCTTCATACAGCCATAGAAATTTTGATTGTTTCGCAGGTGCGGCACCGACGGTCGCACCTCTTGCGACACAAAGATAACACTTTATTTCCAATCGCGCAATTAATCTACCATGCGAAACATCACACGAACCCCCGTAGCAACAATTTGAATACCTACGCAGAAGGTGAAGAAGGCAACCATCTTGTTGAGCAGCGTGCCCCCTGCGCCTCCCATACGGCGGATGACGCGCTGCCCATGCACCAGAAAGAGGTAGAGTATGGCGGCCATCAGCAGTATCGTAATGGCTATGACAGCATAGGTGAGCAGACTATGGCGCAAATCGGCACGAATATTGGTCGAGGCCATAAGCGTAAGGATTACCGATATGGTACCCGGGCCGATGGTTATCGGAAAGGTTATGGGATAGAATATGTGTTGTTCGATCATCCGCACCGTCTCGCCCGACGACTCGACATCGGCCAAGCGGCCGAGCGCCGTGTCCGAATCACCGAGCCACTGCCACGCCGTGCGGCAGATGAGCAGTCCGCCTCCTGTCTGTATAACCGGAAGCGAGAGCCCGAAGAGCAGCAACACGAGGTGACCGACAACCAACGCACCAAGGCCGATGAGGGCATAGGCCACGACAATACGGCGAATAAGTTCCCGCCGATGCGGCTCCTCGATACGCGAGAGCATACCGCTCACCAGCAAGCCTGCCCCCGCCGGATTCGATACGGGAAAGATGGCCATAAACGAGGAGATGAAGATAAATATTACGGATTTAAGCATGATAAACTCGATTTTTGACGCATAAATTCAACAATTATTCCATTTTTTTTATTATATTTGTAATGAACACTTAAAAACAAAGGAGGTATTATGAGAAGATTTTGGATTGTAGCAATCGCGATTGCTATGTGTGCAGGTTCGGCCTCGGCCGACAATGATCGACCTATCACTTTCGAGCAGCTCCCGAAAGGGGCACAAACGCTCATCAAGAAGCACTTTGCTGATGCGACCATTCAGCTTGCGAAGGAGGATCCGGGAATCCTCGGCAGCGAATACGACGTGGTGTTCAGCGACGGTACGAAGGTGGAATTCAACGACCGGGGGCAGTGGGAGAGCATCAAGTGCCGCAACAAAGCCCTGCCTGCAGCAGTCGTTCCACAGCCTATCGCCGACTATGTGAAGAAGCACTACCCTACGGCTTTCATCACGAGTATCGATCGTGATGCACGCGACTACGAGGTGGAACTCAACACGGGCGTCGAGCTTACTTTCAACATGCAGTTCCACTGTATCGATATCGACTATTAGGATTCGACTACCACGATTACTCTACAATGGGCGTGTCCAGAGTCGTTGGGCACGCCCATTTTTGTGGCAATTAGAAGTTGTCCCATCTTTTCGTTCCGTATTTTTACCTATTTTGAGCAACTTTGCATCCAATTTCTTTGCTTTTTACGCAAAAGTACTTTACTTTTGCAACAAATTACGAGGTGAGCAAATCCAATAAATCTATAAAACAAAATTAAAACGATGAAAAGAGAGAATCTTTTGAAGCAACTTGAGAATACCGAAAAGGTATGGGACGTTGTTGTTATCGGAGGAGGCGCGACCGGTTTGGGCTGTGCTGTCGATGCTGCATCGCGCGGCTACAGCGTGGCACTCTTCGAGCGCGAGGACTTCGCAAAATGCACGTCGAGCCGCTCGACGAAGCTCGTACACGGTGGTGTGCGCTATCTTCAGAAGTTGGAGGTAGATTTGGTTCGCGAGGCTCTTCACGAGCGCGGTCTTATGAAGCAAAATGCTCCGCATCTCGTCAAGGACCAGGCCTTCGTAATCTCGAACTACAGCTGGTGGGAGAACTTCCTCTACTTCTGTGGTCTTACGTTCTACGACATCCTCTCGTTTGGCTTCGGCTATGGTCGTTCTCGTTTCATCACTCCAAAGACGGTAATGAAGTACCTGCCTACCTCGGTCGAGAAGGGTTTGAAGGGCGGTGTGGTATACCACGACGGTCAGTTCGACGATGCGCGTATGGCTTGCAACCTCGCACAGACCTGCGTTGAGCAGGGTGGCGTAGCCGTAAACCGCACGGCTGTCGAGAAGGTGCTCCACGACGAGAAGGGCAAGTGCTGCGGCGTGGTAGCCAAGGATTTGCTCACGGGCAAGGAGTACACCGTTAAGGCCAAGGCTGTTATCAATGCTGCCGGAATCTTCGTTGATGAGGTTATGCAGATGGACGAGCCGGGTATGCAGAAGATGGTCGTTCCGTCGCAGGGTGTTCACCTTGTACTCGATATGAAGTTCCTGCAGAGCGACTACGCCATTATGGTTCCGAAGACCTCGGATGGCCGCGTGCTCTTCGCCGTGCCTTGGCACGACAAGGTTGTCGTAGGTACGACCGATATTCAGCGCCCTACGCCTGAGAGCGAGCCACGTCCGCTTGAGGAGGAGATCGACTTTATCCTCAACACGGCAGGTCTCTATATGACTCCGGCCCCTACGCGTGCCGACATCGTTTCGGTATTTGCCGGCCAGCGTCCTCTCGCAGCACCAAAGAAGGAGGGCAAGAAGTCGAAGGAGGTATCGCGCAGCCACAAGATTATCGTGTCGGACAAGGACTTGATTACCATCACGGGTGGCAAGTGGACTTCGTACCGCAAGATGGCCGAGGATACTATCGACAAGGCTATCAAGATGGGCAAGATTGAGAAGCGCAAGTGCGTGACGCGCAAGCTCCACATCCACGGCTATCGTCCAAATCCGGACCTCACGAACCACATGTACGTCTATGGCTCGGACGAGCCTGCAATCCTCAATATGATTAAGGAGAATCCTGCACTCGGCGAGAAACTCTCGGAGAAGTACGGCTACACAGTGGCCGAGGTACTTTGGGCTATCCGCGAGGAGATGGCACTGACGGTGGATGATGTATTGGCACGCCGTGTCCGTCTGCTCTTCGTCGATGCTCGTGAGGCCGAGAAGGCAGCACCTCGCGTTGCCGAGATTATGGCCGCAGAGCTCGGTCGCGATCAGGCTTGGATTGACGAGCAGGTTAAAGCCTTCACGGAGATTGCACAGCACTACTACATCGCCTAATCGGACAGATGATAATACGAATAAGGGGGCTGACCAAAAATGGTTAGCCCCCTTTTCGTGCTATTGCGTCACGCTGCTACTTTGTATAGCGAATATTATACATATCGTAGCCCACGCGACGGATACCCTCGATGGTTTCGTAGTACGGCGTGTCGCAGACGTCCGTAAAGCCAACGTTGAAGTTCTCGCCATCGAAGCGACCCGTGGTCGCCTGGTCGGAGAACTGATGCCAATGGGTGCCCACAATATTCGGGTGCATCAAAGCCGAGCGCACATACACTTCGTAGGCCTTGCCGCGCTCCTCGTGGTTCTTCACCTCGATGAGCGAGTGGTGGAACATACCGCGGTCGCGCGTACCGAAGTGGAACTCGCCGACAATCATCGGCTTATCGATGCCCTCCGGCTGCACATAGTCGTCAATGGTGTAGCGGTAGAGGTTGTGACTTAGGGCATCGCAATACTTGGCACCGATGACTAGCGCCCTCTTGTTGGAGCCCGCAAAGCGGCAACCGAGATACAATACACCCGGCGCATACTCGTTGAACACCTCACGGCATACGCGGAAGTATTTGTCGATAACCTTGTCGTTGAACTCTACGAGCTCTTTGTGCGCGCGCCTTGGAAGGTCTTTGGTATTGTTGAGCAGGGCATCCCACGAAGCAAACGATGTGCCCCACGCCTTGTTCAGCGCAACAATATCCTCGCGATACTTGGCCTTGTAGTGCTTGACCAGCTCCTGCTTACCCATCAACGTAGCAGGATTCTTGGCTATCATCACCGCGAGGTAGCTCTCGTTGCCCCAACGCAGCTCGTTATCGACGAACAATCCTACCAAGTAAGGGTCTTTGAGCGACTGCTCGCGATCCTTGAGTTGGTCGATGATGCTCTGACGGAAGCTCGGATCAAATGGGTCGCGGAACGGCCACCAGCCACCAATACCCTTGATAGGCACGCCACGAGCCTCGAGTCGCTCGATATACGGAGTCTTCGACATCAGGCATATATCCTTATCCGACGAGTTGGCTATGGTATTCAGACCCCAGCTCTGCAAGCGGCGATGTGCCAGCTCGCCATACACCTGCTTGTAATCCTTGCCGTACTTGCGATAGCAGTTAGCCGACGAGAAGTCGTAGGTCTCCTTGATGTGACGCGCCGTGTAGTAAGGCTTGAGCAGCGAGTCGTGCGTGAAGTAGAATTGCTCGAACTCATCGCCCTTCTTCGGCAGGTTTTCGAAGTAGTTGCGGCGGCCATCGAGCGGCGTAACAGCCGACGAAGGGGTTACGCGCACTACGCCGTGCGACCACCAGAGGCAACCTTCGGGATCGACAAACCACCACTTGCCGTCCACCTTCTTGAAGTAGAAGCGACCCGTAGCCTCCTGACGAGGACCACTTGCCCAACCACCATACTTATTGCGATCCGCAGGACCTGCGTACTTGGCCAAATCGGCCTCCTCCACCTTGCGAGCCTTCTGCAAATCCTCGTCCGAATGTATCTTGCCCGGCCACTCCTTATACTTATACTGACCGTAGCAGTCGATAAATGGGAAGAACTCATTGTAAGACATCTGCACCACCTTCGGATTCTTCACACGCTTGCCCGGCAGCACCTTCATATCGACGATACGCCAGCCATTCTTGGCCTTGACAGCGTTCTGCGCCATGTGCTGGCTATGGAGCGATATGATACGCACGTCGGACATATTGCCCTCATATGAGTAGAAGCCGAACTCTCTCGAGTATGGCGTACAACGCATTAGGCGGAAGGCCTTGGCAACATCCGGATGCTGCAGCGGCTCGGGGAAGTTGAGCACCACCTCGCGACGCTCGTGCGGAGCCAGATAGTAGGCATCACCCACCGTAGCCGGAACCGTACGACGGAACTTGGCAACATACTTACGCGAATCGGTAATGTAGAGTGTGATGCGCAACGGCTGATCCTCCAAATTCTCGAGCGTAAAGCTGATGGATTTGTAGTCCGTAAAATCGAACTGCTTGTCAATGGTTATGCGCGTGTGCTTCTCATTCTTATTAGGTACAATCGTCACATTGTTACCCTCAACCACAAGGCGCGACTTGGCACTCTTGAGACACTCACGCGGAGTATCACGAACCAGATTTATCTGCTTCGGCTTGGCCGCAACGACCATTGACACGGCCATAAAGGCCAACGACAATATCAGTATCCTTCTCATAGTACAAATATTCATCAATCTATTTTGCATTTGCACGGATGTTATACATATCGTAACCTACGTTACGCAGAGCCTCGACCATCTCGTAGTATGGCGTGTCGCAGACATCCGTGAAGCCCACGTTGAAGTTCTCACCATCGAAGCGGCCCGTGGTTGCCTGGTCGGAGAACTGATGCCAATGCGTACCCACGATGTTCGGATGCTCCAAAGCCGAGCGCACATACGCCTCGTAGGCCTTGGCTCGCTCCTCCTGATTTGCCACCTCGATAAGCGAGTGGTGGAACATACCGCGGTCGCGCGTACCGAAGTGGAACTCGCCGACAATCAGCGGCTTGTCGATGCCCTCCGGCTGCACATAATCCTCGAGCGAGAAGCGGTAGAAGTTGTGGCTTATGGCATCGCAATACTGCGCACCGATGACAATGGCCTTCTTGTTGGAGCCCGCAAAGCGGCAACCGAGATACAACAATCCCGGAGCATACTCGTTGAACACCTCGCGGCAGTTACGGAAGTACTTATGAATAACCAAGTCATTGAACTCTACAAGGTCGGCATGCGACTGCTTCGGCAACTCCTGCTCATTCTGAAGCAGTGCCTGCCACGAGGCAAACGAGGTGCCCCACACGGCATTGAGAGCCTTGATATCGCCCTTATACTTCGCCTTGTAGTGCTTGATAAGTTCGTGCTTGGCTTTGAGTGTCGAAGGGTTCTTCGCAATAGTTGCGGCGAGGAAGCTCTCGTCACCCCATTTAAGTTCGTTATCTACGAAGAGGCCCACCAAGTATGGGTCTTTTAACTCCTTCTCACGAGCCTTAAGTTGGTCGATGATGCACTGCTTGAACGATGGGTCCCATGGATCCATAAAGCGCCACCAAGTGCCACCCGACCCCTTAATCTCCTTGGCCAACACCTCCAAACGCTCAATATACGGAGTCTTCGACATCAGGCATATATCCTTATCCGACGAGTTGGCGATAGTGTTCAGACCCCAGCTCTGCAAACGGCGGTGCGCCAGCTCACCATATACCTGCTTATAATCCTTGCCATACTTGCGGTAGCAGTTGGCCGACGAGAAGTCGTAGGTCTCCTTGATATTACGCGCCGTGTAGTATGGCTTCAAGAGAAGATCGTGCGTGTAGTAGAACTGCGCAAACTCACTACCCTCCTCCGGCAAATTCTCAAAGAACTCGCGACGGTCATCGAGCGGCGTGAGGGCCGACGATGGAGTTACGCGCACCGCACCGTGCGACCACCAGAGGCAGCCCTCGGGATCGACAAACCACCACTTACCATCTACCTTCTTGAAGTAGAAGCGGCCCGTAGCCTCCTGGCGAGGACCACTTGCCCAACCACCATACTTATTGCGGTCCGTAGGACCGACGTGAGAAGCAAGGTCGGCCTCCTCGACCTCGCGAGCCTTCTGCAAGTCCTCGTCCGAGTGAATCTTATTCTTCCACTCGTTATACTTGTACTGACCATAGCAGTCGATGAACGGGAAGAACTCGTCATGCGAGAGTTGCACCTCCTTCGGATTCACCTTGCGCTTGCCCTCCACAACCTTCAAGTCGGACACACGCCATCCGTTCTCGTGGCTGGTCTCGAAGAGCGCAAGATACGTTGCTTGGAATACGATATAGCGCACATCGGTCAAATCGCCCGAATACGATGCGAAACCAAACTCGCTCGAGTATGGCGTGTAACGCATCGGGCTCTTGCGGAGCGTAGCCTCAACATCCGGATGCTGCAAAGGCTCCGGGAAGTCAAGCACCACCTCACGACGCTCGTATGGAGCGAGGTAGTACATATCGCCTACGGTCTCTTGGAACGAGCGACGCGAGCTCTTGAAGTACTTGTCGCTATTGGTCATACGGAATGTCACACGCAGAGGCTTTTTATCGAGGTTCTCAAGCGTGAAGGATATCGCCTTATAGTCGGCAAAATTCCACTTGCCCGTCAGCATAACTGCCGATTCGTGAATACCCTTCTCGGGCATAACCCAAACGCTGTTACCATCGCACTCGATGGCGGCCTTCGTACCCGTAATAGACTCACGCGGAGTCTCCTCAATAAGTTTCAGCCCTCGTGGCATAACCACTACAGCAATCACCGCGGCAACTGCTACAACCGCCAATAAAAACAATACAACTCTTTTCATAACACCTAATAATATTAATTACACATTTAATCACATCTTGCCGACACTATCGCACAACGATATAGTTCTCAGGCTCAACCGTCATACCCTCATAGGTATATGGCTCATTCGTGTAGTTCACCACCACACGCGTACCATCCGAGAAGATACTGCACTTAACCCCCTTGGCCAGCTCGAAGTTGTCGTCCAAAGTGCAGAGTTGCAGGTGCTGCAGGGTCTTGAACTCGTCGTAGCCCTGCTTGATGACGGCCACCGAGCGTTCCAAGTCTGCCTTATCCTTCATTGTAAGGTCGATCTCACCCATCCAGTTGTGGCCCTTATTACGATATGCCGAGTAGAAGTAGAATATCGGGCGCGAAGCGTACTCTATGACGCGCAGTGCCGACTTCGGCTCCTTGAGCGGGTAGTTCACGGTCTGCGCCGCTGCGTTATTGAGGATGTAGCCGTTGAACACAATGTGCCACGTCGGAACATACTCATCGATTATCTCATACTTCTGTGTACGGTTCATACGCATCGAAGCGTAGAGAGCATAGTCGAGTGACTTGGCAACATAATAGACACCACCCTCCGACTGGCTGCCGCCAAACATCGGGCGCAGGTCGCTCAACATCTTATTGGCATACTCGGCAGCCTCCTTGCGCGTCACCGGATGTTCCGGATTGTGGCACTCATGCGGATAGATAACCGACAACACGTCGATATACTCCAAGCCGCGGAAACCCAACTCGGCAACCTTCGGTTCCTCCTCCTTGTAGTACTTCTCGTAGGACTGCTTGTAGCAGATATCGTACATCATACCTCCTCCGATGGCATAACGCTCCACAAGCGAGCCGTCGGCCTTACGCGCAGCATCGGCACCATTGTTCCAATCCTTCGAAATCTCGTAGATATCGGTGCGACAAGTGTGGGCGACAATCTTGTAGCCATTATCCTGCGCATACTTAATGCACTCGCGTAGCTTCTCCTCGCCACCGAGCTGTGGCTCTACGGGGAGGTGGTCAGGGAAGCGACCATCGTGGCCCTTCACGTTCCAACCAACCAAGCACAACTGTGCCTCGTTTACACCTTGTCGTTTCAACTCGTCGACAATATCCTTTACTTGGTCGAAAGTAACAGCCACAATCATCTCTGGCTCATTCTCCAAGGTCTGGTGCAGCTCCGGCGTAGGTACAGGCTTCCAGCCGAGGCGGATACGAATCTCTGGGGACTCCGAAGCGTACTTCAGATACTCGTTCTCGCCAATACGATCCTTGACGAGCTGCGGCATACGATCCGCATCAATCAAGTATTGACGGCACAGACGCGCCATACCTGCATAGTTGGCATCCTTGCCCTCGAGCGGATAGAAGTCAATCGAGAGAGGCTCGTAAGGCTCAATATCCTTCAGCGTGCCGTAGTGGTAGTAGTATTGATACTCCTTGTCGTCCACAAGGGTAACGAACTGATGACACTCATACTCCAACCCCTTAATAATACCGGCATAGCACTTATCGCCCACCTTGAAGCAGTTTGCAGGCAACATATTTACCGAAGCTCTGCGCAAGCGGCGAGCATCCTTCGACAACGGCTTAAAAGTCGTCATCAAGCCGTCCGACGACACAAAGTATCCCTCGTCGCCGACGTTGGCACGACCAAACGAAGGCAACACCTGCAAGTCAGCAATCGTCGAGAGTTCCTCCTGCGACATCTCAAAGTGGAGATACTTATCTCCACACAAGCACCCTTTGACCTCCAGCGGGCGCACCTCAATAGCGGTAGTTCCGTCTTTGTAGGCAATGCGCAACTCTACGGTCTCGCTCGTTCTGCAACACGACATTGCAACAACTACGGCAACGAGTGCCAAAAATAGTTTTCTCATAGCTTTGGGTTATTTACTAATTATAGAGTAATTCTCTGCTGCAACCTTTACACCCTCAAACACATAAGGCTCTCTGTTGTAGTTTACCACCACACGAGTACCATTGGAGTAGGTCGAACAATATACCCCCTCTGCCAACTTATCGTGCTGCTCCATAGTCTCAAACTGCAGATGCTCCCACTGCTTAAACTCGTCATAACCACGCTTAATGGCTGCTACCGACTTCTCCAAATCGGCCTTATCCTTGTATGTTATATCTATATTGCCCATCCAATTCTTATTTGGATTGTCGATAAATGCCGAGTAGAAATAGAACATCGGACGAGCCGCATACTCCACATTGCGCAAGGCATAGAACGGCTCTTTCAATGTAAAATTAACTGTTTGCGATGCCGGATTGTGCAGCAAATAGCCATTGAACACGATATGCCAAATAGGGGCATAGCCATCAATGTAAGGATACCTCTCTTTGTTGGTCAAACGGTTAAGCGCCATCGTTACATACATAGCATAATCCAACGACTTGGCTACAAAGTAGCAACCACCCTCCGACTGGCTACCTCCAAACATATCGCGCAATCCTTGCAACATTTTGTTGGCATACACTGCGCCCTCACGACGATTGCAAGGATGAGTTGCATCGTAGCATGCGTGAGGCTTGATAATCGAGAGTACATCAATATATTCCAACCCCTTGAATCCCAACTCGGCTACCTTGGGCTCATAGCCCAGGAAGTATTTGTCGTATGACTGCTTGTAGCAGATATTGAACATTTGACCTCCCGACCACGCACGATTTGCCTGCAACGAGCCGTCGGGATTCTTCGCCGCATCTGCGCCATTGTTCCAATCCGAAGAAATCTCATAGCAATCGGTACGATTGGTATGTCCTACGATATGATATCCATTTTCCTGCGCATACTTTATACACTCACGCAACTTCTCTTCGCCGCCGAGCGAAGGCTCAACAGGGAAGACCGTAGGATAGCGACCGTCGTGTCCCTTGTGATTCCAACCCACCAGACAAAGTTGCGCCTTCTCCACACCTTGACGCTTCAGCTCGTCAACAATATCCTTAACTTGGTCGAACGTTACAGCAACAAGCATCTCGGGTTCATTCTCCAAAGTTTGATGCTCAACCGGTGTCGGCACAGGCTTCCACCCCATACGAATACGAATCTCGGGCGACTCCGAAGCATATTTCAAGTATTCATTCTCATTTACACGCTCCTTCAACATCCGAGGCATTTGACAACTCTCGATTAGGTATTCACGATAACGACGCGCCATTGCGCTATAATTGCTCTCGTCCTTGGGCATCGGATAGAAATCTATCACAAGTGGTTCATACGCACCACACTTCGAGAGGTCGTACTGATACGCGAATGAATATTCACCATCTTTATGATGGTAACACTGTACACTCTCAAATTCAAGGCTTTTCAATATGGCAAGATAGGCTCCGTGCAGAGTATTGATGCAGCTCATTGACATTCTCAGATTCTTCGCCATACGACTATACTCACCCATTCCATTATGCTTAAACCCGTAGAGAAGGCCATCCTCCGCAACAAAATATCCATCTTCGCCATCCTTTGCACGACCAAACGAAGGCAACACCTGCAAGTCAGCAATCGTCGAGAGTTCCTCCTGCGACATCTCGAAGTGGAGATACTTATCGCTAAAAATTCCACCTTTTACCACCAAGGGGCGCACCTCGGTAGCGGTTATACCATCCTTGTAGGTAATTCGCAGCTCTACCGACTCCTCGAATTTACAACATGACATAGCAACAAATGCTGCCAAAATCGCAATAAGTACTCTCTTCACGGGTTTTAGTTTTTATAGTTACTCTATTCGGTCCGTTTTTAACAACAAATCACCATGTGTGGTATAGTTTGGTATAGTATCTCACATACATTGCAAAGTTAGCATTTTTTTGCGTGAGCGCCAAACAAATTGGTGCAAAAGTAGGAAGCTCTCTCTATTTTTTTGTATATTTGCACTATACAAACTCTAAAAACCAAGACGACGATGAAAAAACTAATTCTTATGTTGCTGGTCTTTGCGCTTATTACGCCTATCTCCGAAGCTAAACCGAAGAAGCAGAGCCCTGAAAAGGATGGCACGATGCTCGTCGGCACCTACAACGTATGGACCAAGGCGGCTCGCGCCGGCAAGATACGCCGTGGACAATCTCCCAAGTATCGCAATTGGGATAATTGCAAGGAGGCCGTAGCACAAATTATTGTCGATACGGGCTTCGACATATTCAGTATCCAGGAGGCCGATGCCGCTGTGCAGGAGGAACTGCCGGCACTTGTCAAGAAGGCAGGTGGCAAGTATGCCTTCTGGTTCTGTCAGGCCTACCCACCCGAGTCGGGCCGCAACGCCTGCGGAGGCATTGTCTATCGCAAGGACCGCTTCAAACTCACCGATAAGCACATCTTTTGGATGTCGCCAACGCCCGACGAGCCATCGAAGGGCTGGGACGAGAAGAAGTATTATCGCATCGCCGCCAGCGCAATCGTCTTTGACAAATGGACGGGCAAGCGATTTCACTTTATGTACACGCACGGTCCTCTCGGCAAGACAGCCAACGCCAATAGCGCACCGATTATCATCGAGCGCGAGAAGATGTACAACAAGGATGGCCTTGTTTCAATCTTCGTGGGCGACATGAATGCACGCCCGAACTCTCCGTTCGTGCAGACCATACGCACACACTACAAGGATGCAATAGATGTTGCCAAGGGCCGCACGACGGTCGAGGGCACATTCACAGGAGCAAACGAGGATATCAAGAACTTGAGTATGCCGGAGCGTCGCATCGACCAGATTTACATCCGCTCGAACAACCCGAATGCCTACGAGGTGCTCTACTACGACGTGAATACCAACAAGTACAACGTGGGGGATGCCGTAACCTTCCCTTCGGATCACTGCCCCGTATCCGCCAAAATCCGTATAAAGTAGAGATAGAATAGACCATGCATCGTATTCTCACCGCCCTCCTCTGCTTCGCCATGGGGCTGAATATCGCATCGGCCAAGAGGATTGCCGACACGAACTCCGATGTGCTGCACGTCGGCTCATTCAACGTGTGGGGCGACAAGCAGCGCAACAACGTAATCAAGAAGGGCAACGCACCGCAACTACGCTCGTGGGCAAATGGTCGCGACGCTGTAGCACAGATGATTGTGGATGCCAATTGGGACATCTTCGGCGTGCAGGAGGCCTGTCCAACGGTGCGCAAGGAGCTACCGCAGCTCGTCAAGCGCAATGGCGGCCGCTACAAGTGGTGGTTTGCCCTGCCCGGCGAGTACGACCCTGCCAAGCCGAGCAAGCACCTCGCCAACGGCATAGTCTATCGCAAGAGCCGCTTCAAGATGCTCGACACCGACATATCGTGGATATCCGACACTCCTACGCGCTCGAGCTACAACAAGGGCGACAAGATTCACAAGCGCGTCATCGGCAGTGCGCTGATGAGGGACAAGCGCACCGGTAAGCTCTTCATCTTCACGGCAACACACGGTCCACTGCGCTGCGCCGACAGTGCCGAGAATGCGCAGATTATAATCGACCGCATACGTCTCTTCAACAAGGACCAGCTACCCACTATTCTCGTGGGCGATATGAACGCACAACCTCACAGTGCCTTCTCTGCACGGCTGCGCACGGCCTTCGACGACACACAAGATATCGCCACCCGCAAATCTGAGGTGCGCGGCACGGTCAATGGTTCGAGGCCGCTCGAGGGGGTGCCGGGACCGCGATGCATCGACTACATCTATGTCGGCAGCGCAGATGGTTCGCACAGCGTATCGGAGCACAATGTATTTATCAATCGCTACGAGATTGGTGGCAAGATGTTCTATCCATCGGATCACTGCCCTATAGGTGCGCACATAACCTTCAAATAGAGTACCGAGCCACACGGCCGGCAGCCAGAGCGAGAGAGCACCCAACGAATTTTTCGGGGTGTTCTCTCGCTTTTTTTGGAGGGTGCGTATCGCAACCTCTTCTCTCCACCTCGAACACCCTCCAATGGATGCCAAACCGCTACGACAAAAGAGGGGCGAGCTCCGCGTGGAACTCGCCCCTCTGCTTATCGCGCAACACCTATTAGTGCCACGTCTGATTTACGGTGATAATCGTGGTTGACTTCTCCTTCCATCCGTTGATGTACGAAATCTCGATCTTGGCGGTACGAGGATTCTGCGTGTTGTTGGCCAGCACGTCAAACGAAAGTACCTTATTGTCATCGAGATTGATGTTAGAGACAATATCGGTCTGAGGAGTCGAGATAGTGATATCCTTCTCCAACAGACCCGTAAACTCGATACGGAGCTCGAAATGGCCGCCCTTAACCGGTGCGGCGATAGTCGATTCGCCAACGAGCGTCACAGCCTCCTCATAGAGACCATGCTGCTTGATGGCAATCGTATCGCGACGCTCCTTGGCCGAGAGCACGATGTGTGCCACGCGAGGACCTGCCATATTGGCATCGTAGTTGAACGAGAGCACCTTCTCATAGGAACCGCGAGCCGTCGAGAGCTGGTCGGTATCGCTAAACGAAGCCCACTTATCGCCCGAGATAATTCGGGCCTCATAGTCGCAGTTCGTAACGATGTTGAACGAACAAGTGCCATCCGTCGAAGGGCACTCGATGCTCTTCTCCACAGCACCCAACTCAATCGCATCCACATAGTGTGCATCATCATAGACATAGCCATCGACGCACGACGTGCAGAGTGCAGCTGCGACAAAAACGCTTATTGCAAATAACTTCTTCATATTCATAACTCCTTAAATCGCCTTTTGAGTGATGTTAATAACTTTACGCACGCCACTGCCCACGACTACGAACTTCACATAGCGGAGTCCGCCCGAGAGGTTCTGGTCGTAAATCATATGGCAGTAGGTCATACCTGCACCGCCCGTCGAGTTCTCCAAATAGCACCAATCCGGCGCATATACACTATTGTTCTCATTGAGTGCAGATACCCATTCGCCTGTAGCAGCATCAATAGCAGGCACAAGCATGTCAGGTTTTGCCACATCTGGAACGAGTTCTACGGCCTCAAGGTGAGCCTCCCAGCCATTCGACGAGTCGATACGGATATGCTCATAAAACTTGTCGGTGTAACCGGCAACAAAGTTGTCCGTGTCAAAATCGGCAATAGTACCCGGAAGCTCGAGCACAAGATTCGTGATGCAAAGCGGCTGCGTCTGCTCGAACTCGCGTCCTGCCAGGCGGCAGCTAACGGCAGACACGAGCACAACGGCCGCCATAACCATATATTTCAATACTCTTTTCATGTTTTCTCTGTTTTTACAATCCATACTTTGCATACTCATCGTTATCGAGTGCACCACCGGTCAGAGCAACCTGCTCGTCGGCGATTGGATAGTACTCGCGGCAAGGGTAATCCTTGATATTCTCCTTGAGGCGCGTACCACCGAACTTCATCACGCGGTCGTACCAGATACCCCAACGGATAAGATCGTGACGGCGGTTGAACTCGCCGAGCAGCTCACGAGCGCACTCGTCCTGAATCTCCGCGAGGAGCGAGTCCTCGGTGTGGTCACCGGCCGAAACGGTCTTGATACCGGCGCGGTTCTTCACCTCGTTCAGGTAGGCACACGCAAGATCCATATCGCCACGGCGCAGGTGACACTCGGCCAAGCAGAGCAGAGCACCGGCATAACGGAAAATCTTGTGGTTGTTGCTGTCGTAGGTGTAGATCATACCGAAGCACCAGAACTTGTTGCCGAGGTATGGACGATCCTGTCCCGAGTCGAGGCCCGAGAACCACTTGATCGACGGCTCAACATTTCTACGATCCTCCGTCTTGTCATAACCGACCCAACGCCAAGCCAACGTACCGGCATTGTCGCCATTGTTGATTATCGTACCATCCTGATTGTAGTATGCACAACGGCGGTCGAGCGTGTTGTTGGCATAGGTGAAGAGGGCCTTGTTCTGATAGCGTATGCCATCTACCGTGAAGTCGTTATCGTAGAGGATAACACCCGGACGGTACGGCGAGGTGGTACGCTGCTGGTCGCCCATCTCCGGAATACCCACACCGGCATAGTAGTCGCCGGTATGCTCATCGGCATACTCGTCGTCATCCATCTCGTCACCCTCCTCAACGGTAACCGTCGAGCGCGATGGCGTAACTACCGAAGCGAGCGTATGGGTTACCTCGTAACCATACTCGTTGTAGGTGTTCGACGACTCAAGAATCGACTCGCCCACGAACTTCTTGCCAAACGGAATATCCGAGAGCGGATACTTACCGTTGAGCGAACCCTCCGGTGCACCCGGACCATTACCATAAATCTCCTCAATCTTGTTGAAGAATGTGATGGCATCGCCCCAACGCTTCGTCCACATAGCCATCTTACCACCGAGGAAGAGGCCTACGGCAGCACCAATACGGTGATCAGGGTTGTCATATGTGCGCTGGAATGGCAGAGCCTCCTTCTCGAGAATCCAGTACTGCAACTCGTCAATCATCGCATTACGGGTATCCTCGGCCGACATACGCGGCAGGTGAGTAATCTCATAGTTGTTCTTGTCGGTCACCTCATCGAGGTAGAACGGCACGTTGCCAAAGTTGTTGGTCAACGTGTAGTAGTAGAATGCACGCAAGATAACACACTCGGCGAAGAGGGGATCCTTCTCTGCCTCTGTGAGAGGTGCACGCTCGATAGCGGCATAAATGGCGTTACAACGCATCACGCCGACATAGCAGTTATTCCAAAGGTTATCGCCAAACTGCGGGTCCACAGGCGAGAAGTTCGACGTACCGTCCTTCTTATCGTAACGCGTGTAGTAGTAGAGGTCAGTCGCCACCTCCGTATGGGCGAAATACTGATACGAGCCATAGATGCTCTTCAACGGAATGTAACAACCGTTGAGACCCGTTATAATCTGCGGCACGGTCTGGTAGTAGTTCTCAGGCATCGACGACGACACCACCTTCTCCTCCAGCGTGCAGCTCGACATCACAAGTGCCGAAAGTAATATTACAAATATCCTTTTCATAATTAGTAACGTATTTTAAGGCTGATGGTATAAACTCGAGCACGCGGATAAGCACCGTTGTCGAAGCGACGGATGCTGCCCGATGTCGATACGTCTGGGTCGTAGCCGTTATAACCTGTCCAGAGGAAGGCATTCTGCACGTTGGCAGCCACCGTGATGTCACGCAGGTAGCGCGTCTTCTTCTTCAGGTCAAAGCGGTAGCTGATGCTTGCGTTCTGCAGACGCAGATACGATGCATCGTGCAGGATACGCTGGCTCGGATAGGAGTCGGCACCCATACGCGCTGCCGGAATATCCGACCAAGGGTTACGAACCGGATGCCAAGCGTTAATCATATAACGATACTGGTTACGCGTCGTAGCACCGCTACCCATACCGATCTCCGAGAGGTTGTAAATCTTACCACCGAGCGAGTAGGTGAAGTAGAGGCCGATCGAGAGGTTCTTGATAATCTTGAACGTATTGTTGAAACCACCATTGATGAGCGGATCCGACGAACCCATATATACGAGGTCGGCATCACTCAACAGACCGTCGTGGTTTACATCGACGTACTTAGGCACACCCGGCTTCTTGTCGTAGGTGCCGTAGGCCTTGGTAGTCTTGTTCTCCTCGATCTCCTGTGCATTGTGCCATACACCGGCGAACTGGAAGCCCCAAAGCGAGTTTGCAGGATAGCCCTTCACATAACCGTAGGCCATCTTACCACCCGTCGAGTAGGTTGCGATATAAGGGATATCCGAACCGAGGTCGGTCACAATCTGGCGGTTGTGGCTGACGGTGAGGGTCGTAGTCCACTGGAACTTCGGACGCGAGATATTACGCGAGGTAATCGAGAACTCGACACCCGTATTTCGCGTGCTACCGATGTTCATATAACGCTTGCTGAAACCCGACTGTGTAGGGTTATTCACGTTCATCAGCAGGTCGGTCGTGTAGGAGAGGTAACCCTCGACGGTCATCGTAACGCGGTTGTTCAGGACTGCGAAGTCAACACCCACATTGTACGAATCGGTCTTCTCCCACGTCAGGTTAGGGTTGTCGAGGCGGGTTGGGTAGTAAGCCACATCCTGCACATCGTTGAAGAGCCAGCCCGAAACGCTGTTCGACAGCGACATCTGCGACACATAGTTTGCCACGGCGTCGTTACCCGAGCGACCGGCACTGAGACGAATCGAGAGGTCCGAAAGCCAATCTACGCTCTTCAACCAACGCTCGTTGTTGAGACTCCACTTGAAGGCGGCAGCAGGGAAGAAGCCCCACTTGTGGCCATCAGCGAAGGCCGACGAACCATCGTAACGCATCGTGAGCGTAGCGTGGTAACGGCCCTTATACGAATATGTTGCACGGCCGAGTACCGAAAGACGTTGCGTCTCCTTGAACGAGCTCGAGCCCGTCAGGTTACGACGGTCGGGCACCGACCCCATATTGTAGAATGTTACGTTATCATCGAGATAGCCGACACCCTTCATACTCTCGGAATCAATCTTGATGTTCTGCGCCGTGAAACCGGCCATAATGCTGAACTTATGCGCCTTCTTGAAAGTGCGGTTGTAGGTCAGCGTGGTCTCGCTCAACAGACGCGTATTGTCCGTATTCGAGCGCGAGGCCGTACCTCCCTTATGACGCTTCAGTGCTACAGGCAGGAACGAAGGCGAGTATGTAAACGTATCCGTATCGGCCGTCGTGTACGAGAAGCGCGAGAGGAGCTTCAAGCCCTTGTAGAGCGTCAACTCGATGTAAGGGGCCATATTGAGTGTACGCGTGATACGGTCGTTGGTCGTATGGATAGCCAAGAAGTACGGGTTGTTATAGACCGAACCACCATTCACACCGTTATCGCCGAGGATGTTCCACGTCGAGTTAGGGTCCTGCATAGGGTTCACTGCGATAGCGCAGGTCGTTGACGTACCGCTAATCTTCACCTTGGCACGGTTCTGGTCGCGGTAGGTGTACGAGAGGTTGATACCAACCTTCATCCACTTGAAGAGTTCCTGGTCGAACTTCAGACGAGTGGTCAGACGCTGCATACCCGAGTTCACAACCACACCGGCCTCATCGTCATAGGCCGCCGAGAAGTAAGCCTTCGACTTCTTGCCACCACCCGACAACGAGAGGAAGTACGACTGGCGGATACCGGTGTTGGTCAATACATCAACCCAATCGGTACCTACACCAAATGCCTCCGGATTCTCAAACGAATAGCTGCTCGACGAGCGCTTGTAGTAGCCCTTGTCCGGAAGCCAATAGTTGCTCTGACCCATATACGACACATCATTACGGAATGCTGCGAACTCCGTAGCATTCATAATGTCGAGCTCCCGCGGAATCTCCGAGATACCCACCTTGGCATTGAACGTAATGCTGAACTTGTTGCTGTCGCCTCCGTGCGTCGTCACGAGGATGACACCGTTGGCACCACGCGAACCGTAGATAGCCGTCGAAGAGGCATCCTTCAGCACGGTCACATTCTTGATATCGGCAGGGTTGATGTCCGAGAAGTTCTCCACGGCATCCATCACACCATCGACAACGATAAGCGGCTCATTCGACGCGTTAATCGAGCGCGAACCACGCACACGAATTGTCGAACCTGCGCCCGGCTCACCATCGGCCGTCACGATATCCACACCGGCAACACGACCTTGCAGCGCCTCATCGGCCGAGAGAACAGGCATATCGGTAAGCTCCTCCATGTTAATCGAGGCCACCGAACCCGTAATATCACTCTTCTGCTGCTGACCGTAACCGATTACGACAACCTCGTTAATCGACACATTCTCCGGTTTGAGCACAATATTTAACTGCGTGCGGGTACCGACGCGCTCCACAACCTCGACATAACCGAGGAACGAGAACGAGAGCTGGTCATCCTGCTTCGCCTTGATGGTAAATTTACCATTCATATCGGTCGTGGTACCTGTCGAAGTGCCGACAACAACAACCGTAGCACCAATCATTGGCTGACCTTCGGAGTCGAATACCTGTCCCGAAATATTACGCGGCTTCTGGGCCATAGCCGTCTGTGTGGCAAACGCAGCCACGAGACACAACACCGCGAACGAAAGTTTATGAATAAAGTGTTTCATTTGCTACCTCTCCTCACTTTTAAGGGTGAATATAATAGGATATACGGCAGGTGTTCCCGACTGTACCGGCGCGATTACGATAGGCTCATCTTCGCCCTCGCCTTCGCCTTCGCCCTCGCCATCATCCTCGTCCTCCTGCAGAAGCGAAGCTCCGGCCGAAAGATAAGAGGCCGACTTGTCGATTTCGAGCGGTAACATAGCCATCCATGCCATAGGCGAGGCATAGAGGAAGTCGTAACGAGCCTCCGTAGCGATATACGGATAGTTCATAAACTGCGCAGCAACGCAGTCAGTCAGGTTGTTGGCCAACAGCGGCGCGTGGCAGGCGAACTGCCAAGCATAGAGCTCCGACGTAGGGCCTACCTCCGGATCAACCTCCACGTCCGTATAAGGGCGGCCGTACTTTTCGAGGTCGATTCGCGACACAGCGTTCATATTCAACGCGAACACCCATTTGGCGTTACCCGGATACTCGGACTTGTCAATCGTCTCACTGATGATGTACGACACCTGCTCGGTGCGCTGCAGGCACTCGGCCTCGGTCGTACCTTTAATGAGCGAAGCGACAATGTAGTAAGTCGAGTTGTAGTCGAAGAACAGTGCGCTCAAGCCAAGCGTGCTGTTTTGGACATCTCTCAACTCGGTCAGAGGGTTCTTCGAGATAGCATAGGCTACAACCTTGTCCGTCGCAGAGAGGGCCTTGTTGTACTCGTTAGTCTCGCAGAGAGCGTCAATCTCGTCTATCGTCGATGCTGGAGCGAGCAGCAGAACCAACTCCACACCATTGTTCATCTGGGCATTGACATAGTCGAGAGCAGAGGAAATGTCGATATTTTCGACATCATTCAGATTACAGAAGAGTGTCTTTTGCTCCGTCGTTGTGAGCTGACCCACCTCGGCCGAAACCTCATGGTCGCGCATCACGAGCTTCTCCTTCGTACAAGATGCGAGGAGGCAAGACACCGTAAGCAATGTATATAAAATTCGTTTCATTATTCGCTTTGCTTTTGAGTGAGTGTGCAATAAACGGTTGTAGCATCACCCCACGCATCGGTGAAGGTTACTTCGATAGTGCTCTGACGCTCTACGCCCGTGTTCTCACCGAACACTACGTCGAGAGCTTTGTTGTTGCTGGCGATAGCCACACTCCTAACCCACGACTCCGTTGCACGGCACACGATCGAAGGGTGCTGCTCGCTGGTGAGGTTAGTGTCAAACGGCACCTGAGCCTCTACTTCGTAGGCCTCGGCAACAACGTCTGTCAGATTCATAAACGGTGTAAGACCGCGTTGCTTAACTCGGATTGTGTCGGCCGTATATTTATCGTGCGTAGCGATAACGACGTGACCTACACGGTTGAAGTTTCTACGGGCAGCGGTCGATTCATTCGAGTCGTGATGAATCATCACGGCATAGTTGCCCTCGACGAGGCTCTCGTCAACGTGCAACCACTCATCAAGCGCAATGGCCTGCCATACGCCTGTAGTGGCGATAGCAACAGGGAAGCTACCCTTGGCTGCCGACACCTCGGTCTCGGCGATGAGCTTACCCTGGGTTACCAGTACCTCCTTCGTACAAGAGGCGAGGAGCAGGGCCGCCATCAAAGAGATTAAATAAAATTGTTTTTTCATATCTATAAACTTTTCAATTTTTTAGACACTTTGACTAATTGAACGTACCCGACTCAAAGTCGAAGTCGCCCGCTCCGTAGTCGTAATTAATATCTTGCACAGCACAGTCGGTAATCTTCGCGCGCTCGACAACAAACGGACCCTTCACCGGTTTGGTTACAGCCCACTCCTTACCCTCGGCATCGGTTCCGTAGAATCCGAATACGAAGTTCTCGTAGGTGCCCGGAGCAGCAACAACCCATATATCGAGTGGTGCGGCCTCCGAGCTATTCTGGCCACCGATGTTCGACACCCTGACAACCTGCGATGCATTTGTCATGAAAGGCTCAACGCCATCCACAAAGGCGACATCACCCACAATATTCGAGTCGTAGCCCTCCTCGATATTGCGCACCGTGAAGCGCATCGTCTCGACACCCTTCATATCGAGCTGTGCCGAAACGTGCAACAAGCCAACGTTGTGAGTCAGCGTGAAGTGCTCCTCAACGGCCATACCCACAAACACGACATTGTTGCTGATATGGTTGAGGGCCGACGCGTAGTACACCTGCTCGGCAGGGATTGTTTGACGATACTCCAAGAGCGGAGCGTAGCCGCCCTTGCTGTAAGGATAGTAAGCCAGAAACTCTCCGGCAATGGTCTCACCATAGAACTCGCCCACCTTCTCGCCAACAGTTGACGAGAGCAGGTCGTAACGACTGTTTACGCCCTTCACCGAGCCGTAAATGCCGAGGTGGTCGGAGGTGCTCCAAGTGTGTTCGAGCACATCATCGAGGCCCTCGAATACGATTGGCTCGATTTCGGCCGTTACCATCGTAGTCTGCTTCACCTCTACCTCGGGGTCGGCAGTCTCCTTCAGGAGTTCCGAACACGAAACAAGTGCGAAAGCAAACATTGTCGTTATATATATTGCAGTTTTCATATTCCGCATATCTTTATTCATTTATTCTCTTGCCTTACCCCCTCGCTCATAGCCGAGGGGGATGTCGGCATCACTTAATTTCGTTATTCGCCTATATTTTCAGAGTTATCAGGTGTTTCGGTATTCTCACCGCCCTCCGGTTGCTCCGGCTGCTCCGGCTGCTCCGGTTGTGGCTGCCAACTTGTAGGCGACACACCATCCCAGTACTCATTACGGCCCGAGTTATTTGCATTCTGGCCATAGATGTAGTTGTAGAAGTTGTCTGGCAACACGTCGTTACCGACCTCACCACGCACTACGCGACCACCGGCAGCACACTCGGTTGCCATACCGCGCAAGTCACCATACGAGTCTGTCGCAGGAATCTCACCCGAAATTGAACCGGCCTTACCACCGAAACCATAGATTGCACCGGAACTCATACAGTACTTGGTCTGACGACCCGCACGCAAACCCGACGTACCACGGCCCGTGATACCGCCCACGTTGGTCACGCCACCCACGTTACCGCGGTTGATACAGTACTCAACCCAGCACTCGTTGTGGGCCGTTCCCGCAACATCATTCGTTGGCGTAGCCGAACCCTCGTAGCTGTAACCCACGATACCGCCGACATACGAGCTTACGAGTACACCATCCACCGACACGAGGTAGTAGCTTGGCGAGGTGATGATATTGTTTGTCGAGTCGAAGCGAAGACCTACGTTACCCTCGTTCACGCAGTAGCTGTCCGGCGTACCGACAACGCGGCCATAGGAACGCTGATAACCCACGAGACCACCCAAGCAACCGCACCAACCATAGATATTACCATAGTTGCGGCACGACTTGACGGTTGGCAAATGGAAATCGCTGGCAAGCTGCGCTCCCGCATCGCGGTTAGGCTCGACACCACCGTGCATATATCCTACGATACCGCCGGCAGAATAGTCGCCCAGGCCGTACTCTACCGGGCCATTCTCGACCGAAGGGTCAAACTGAATATCGCCATAGTTTTCGCACTCGCGGCACTCGAAGTCCGTAGCCGAGAGCGACTCGTAGCTCGTGTTCAAAGCACCCACGAGACCTACGATACCACCGGCGAACGACTGCGTTGCCTGATGCGACTTCGAGCGGCGGCTGATGTTACCGTAGTTCTTGCATCGCTCAACGAGAATCTTGAGTTGGTAGTCGGTACCACTCAGCGTACTCATCAGGTTAGCGATGATACCGCCGGCACTAGGATGCTCCATACACGACGAGTCGGAGAGGTGGAAGCTACCGTAGTTCGTACAGTCGCTGATAGTGTAGTCAGCCAGCGTAGCTGTCTGCTGATAGATGAAGCCGATGTGGCCTGCCATGTGCAAGAATTGGTTATTCTCGCCCGACGGACCCTCAACGGTGATATTACCGTGCTCCTTACTGTTGAGCTTACCGTTCGTACAGTTGCGATATGTCAGCTTGGCCACCGATATATCGCCGACAATACCGGCCAACGATACCGACGAAGCGTAGAGAGCATTCGGCATATGGATATTACCCGTATTATGGCACTCCTCGACGAGGGTTGTCATGTTCACATTGCCGGCGACGTGGCGGATACGGCCAATTACACCGGCGATGTTGATACGGTTGTAGTAATAGTAGTCACGACGACCGTTGTAGTTATATACGTTGGCCAACTCGTCGTGCGTAAGGTTCTTGACCGTGCGCGGGCCACCATTTACGGTAATGTTACCGCTGTTGGTCATGTTCACGAAGGTCATCTCGAGGGCTGCCGTAGTATCGGTAGCTACGTATGCAACCACACCACCGACACACATAGGCTCGGTGCAGCGGTCTGCATCATCCGGAATACCGACAACGTCGAATACGATATTACCGCTGTTCGATGCATCGTGAATGTGGTGCCAGATACGGCCCGACACACCGCCGACGCTCAAACCGTTGTTATCGGTTGTCGCAAGACCCTTCGAGTAGATGTTACCCGAGTTCACAGCATCGCATACGTTGTAGGCGAAGCCCGTACAGCCTCCCATATCCATCTGACCGCCGGTAACCGTACCCTCGAAGGATATATCACCGCTGTTGTTCAGGTTGTTGAGTGCGCTGTTGTGCGTACTGTTGTACGAGTAGCCCTGACAGCCACCGATAGCCGAGTCACCCGTGCACGTACCCTTGAACGATAGGTTACCTGTGTTGGTGAGGCCCGTCACGGCCTGACCGGCCGACGAGTTACGACCGAGGCAGCCACCCATAAAGAGTCGAGCCACGAGGTCGGACTCAAACTTCACGTTACCGTGGTTCTCGAAATTCGAGATTATCTCGGTCGAGTTCGAAGCGACGAAGCCAGCCACACCACCGAGGTCGTTGTAATCAGCCTTCGAGTAGGTCTTACCAAGGAACTCCACGTCGCCATAGTTCGTACAGCCCGTAGGAGCCGTCTCGGCCTTGAGATAACCACCGATTACACCACCCATACAGATCGACGAGGCGTCGTTCGGAAGGTCGAGACCAAAGGTCTCACCGGCGAACACCACCTTGCCATCCGTCGAGCCGGCCTGACCATTCGTACAGCCCGACATCGAGATTGAGCGGTTCGTACCGGCCTCCGCACGGCCCAACACGCCACCGACATATACGGCACCGCGCGTCTTGGCGTTATAAGTTACGTTACCGAGGTTCGACGAGTTGGTGAGAGCGCCATTCTGCAACGAACCCACAACACCGCCGATGCACGAAGTACCGCTACCATCGGCATCCATATCTTCCATATCTATCGTGTATGCCACGGTTACATCGCCGTAGTTCTGACAGTTAATCACATCGGCATTTGCGGAGGCTACAACACCACCCACCTGTATCGCGTTCGTTGCGCGAGCACCGCGGATGCGACCATTGATTACGAGGTCGCCGTAGCTGTTACAGCCGTTGATAGGAGCGCCGAGGCTACCCACCAAGCCACCGATGTAGAATGTCGAGGTCGAGGTATTGTCCAGAGCATCGAGCGTACCGTTGAACTCGAAGAGACCGTAGTTCGACGAAGTCTCAATCTTGGCACCACCGGACACATTACCTGCGAGGCCACCGATTTGGAGCACCTTACCGAGCTTGGCCGTCTCCTCAATCACACAACGAGCACGGTTCTCGCAGTTCTTCATCAAGGCATCGTATGCCATCGTCGAGGCGATACCACCGTATGTGAGGTCACCCGAGAATGCGCCGTCGAAGTCGAGCAGACCGTAGTTCTTACAGCCAATCGTCTTGGCGTAGCAGTACGACACGATACCGCCGGCATTAAGGCGGATGCGGGAATTGACGAAGTCGTCTGCCCATACGATCTTACCATTGTTCACGCAATCGACAATCTGCGAGTCGATAGGAGCATCCCACACGTCGGTGTATGCCACCAGACCTGCTACATACATGGTTTGGTTACGCGACGTGTTGGTCGAAGCGACCTTGATGTACACCTCGGCATTGTTCGTACAGCCCGACACTAATGCATTGTAGAAGTTACCAAACATACCCGCCACACGAACATCTGCCTTGTGATTAGGGTTATTATAGGTTACCGTACCGCTGGTCACACAGTTGATAGCTTGGCCATTCTCATTGATTTGGCGGGCGATGATACCCAGACGGTCCTGCGATGTCTCGACGATGTTACCCTCGACATAGAGGTTAAGCAGCGTACCCGACATATAGTTGAAGAGCGGAGCCTTGAGGCCACGAATCACATACTCGTTACCGTTGAGCGTCTTCTTGAAGTCGCTGATTGGCGTCCACTCCATCTCCGACATATCGATATCGTTGGTCAGCACAGCGGTCTCCCATGTGAAAGTATTGCTCTTAATCTTTGCGGCAAACTCAATAAGGTCCTCAGCCGAGCTGATAAGATATACCTCTGCCGATGGAACGAACTCCACGGTCTCGAACTCACGCACGACACCCGCCTTAAGCGCCTTCTCGCCATCAGCCGCAAACGACAGCTCCATCGAGCCACCATCAGCAGCTACGACCGTAGCCTTGAAACCCTCGTACTCACCGGCCGGAATGGCGATGTAGAACACCGACTCCGACTCTCCGAGCTCGAAGCCCTCGGGCAGCAGGTAGGAGATAACCTTCTGCGCACCTACGCGCGGCGTAAGCTCGCCCGTCGTGCAATTCACATCATAGGCACCCGAGATTGGAGCATTGTCCGTCGTCGAGAGGGCGATATACTTCAGGCCCAGAGCACCCTTACCTGCCGGCATCTTCATCGAGATACGCACGATGGACGACAAGTGTCGGAGAGTCGCATCCTCGAAGCCGGAGGCTACGCCGCACATTGGCGTGCTCTCGGGCGCGAAGGTGCCCTCGACATAATCCTGCGTCGGAGCGAAATAGACAGGGAACTTACCCGGCTCCTCCGACTCTCCCAAATCATTCGCCGGATAGACGATGTGGTACGGCAGCGAGATGTCAGCGCTGTTGATACGGAACACCGCCTGCGACGGATTCTCCTCGTCGATTTCTGCCTGCTCCGAGTTATCGCCGTTGATATCCACCTTGTCGCCTGCTGACCAAACGACCGGATACTTGCTCAACTCGGTAGGCTCACCAAACGAGGTTCGCATTGTTGGGTCAGCAAGCGTGAGACGGAGCTCATTTTTAGCCGACTGACCGAAATCAATGCTTACCAGATCCTCGGTTGTATCGGTCGTACAGCCTATGGCCGCGAGCGCAACAACCGCAGTGAGTAGTTTAGCAAAACTTTTCATCATGTTGGTTAAAATAGTTAATAATTAATTGTTTATTGAGTTTATTTTCTGTTTTCGAAGCTCACAAGCAGACTAATAGTAGAGTTCGCCCTCCTCGGTTTCGAGGTCGCCGAGGCCCAACGAGTTACCAAATCCACACTCCACGCGGGCTACGAGAAGCTCCACACGAGGAGCTTCGTAGTCCGATACCTTATTTATATTATATATATAGTTCATATCAAAAAATGTTTTTCAGTGTTAGTCAAGTGCCTCGGCGATATCAACGATAAGTTGATGTTCAGGCTCGACCGGAGTATTGTCAGTCGGATTATATGTCCATGGGCCACACGCACCATATATCTCCGGAGTGTCAAGGTCGTCATAGAGCTCGCTCCAAATAAGTTCCGTCACGCCATTGCCCGATACATCGTGTGCCATGGAGGCACCTATGGTATTCTTACCCGATTCATTTATTATAATATCATCCGTAAGACCACCGACAGCACCTACATACGCCTTGCCCGTCACGCTTTGGGCACGCAGGCGCAACATACCATTCTGCGTATTGTTGTAGGTATTGGCTTTAGTTGTCACGTTCTTGGTACCGGCAAGACCGGCGATACCACCAAGATAGAGATTGCCGTTGATTGTGCCAAGCACCTCAACAACGCCATCATTCACAGCCGTTACAGTATTGGAAACTGCCATTCCGCAGACGCCACCAATCATCGAGTGTCCACTCAACACTGCCGACTTGGCAATAACAACCTTACCGTAGTTGTGGTTCGTTCCGTCATTATCATTCGGCGAACGATAAGCAAATACGCCGCCGATACACTGGTGCGAGGTCTCCAGCGTGCCGTTGATGGTAAGCGTACCGTGATTCTCGCTCTTTGCGCGGCCCGACGTCACGGTACGGCCCGTACATCCGGCAATCCAGCAGTCGCGCGTGCCCTTAACCGAGCCATTAATCTCGAGGTCACCGCGGTTAACCTCGGTCGTGGCGTAGCCGTTACGATAGCCGGCAATACCGCCAAACCAAATACCCATACACGTTGCCGTCTTATCGAAGACCACCTTACCCGTGTTAGTATGGTTTTTATTGGTATCGGCATTAGAATTATTTGCCTGACCTACAATACCACCCATATATACCGTCTTTGGCTGCGTAGCAGTGCTCGAGCCGCCGCGATAGGTCACATTACCCGAGTTGGTAGTATAGGTGTTATTACCTGCCGTGTAGCCGATAATACCGCCCACGTGAACGGCCTGGCCCGTTGCGGAGAATGTTGCCGTTGCGTCGATATCGCCGGCATTGGTACATTGCGTAACGGCCAACACCTTGAGATTCTTCGCGGTCGTCACTTTGCCATCGGCATCCGTGACATCCTCCGTGATGTTACAGTCATACTGGTAGCCAACGATACCACCCACACGATAGCCCTTACTATTGTGGCCCACAACCGTCACATCGGCCGTCGCGGTATTCGACAAGTAAGAGAGCTTGCCATTCGAGAGACCCACACAGCCACCGATATAGGAGTGAGCAACCTCCTTCCACGACAGGTTGAGAGCACCCGAGTTGGTCAAAGGTGTAGCCGACGTACCTGCAAGGTTGATGTTAGTCTGACCTACAAGGCCGCCGATAGCTATCGAGCCGGTCGGCTCGAGGAGCTCGACATCGAGCGTACCCGAGTTCGACACGTTTTTCAACGTGAGGCTATGGTTCTTCTTCGAACCCGCCAGACCTACGACACCACCGATATAGTGCGTATCCTCCACCGCAAAGTTCTTAATGCTCATATTGCCACTATTTGCGTAGTTCGCAAAGTTGTAGGCATTAGAGTTAAGGCGACCAACACATCCTCCAAAGTGGCATAAGAAATCAGAACCAGCCTTGACATCGAAATTGGCAAGGGTAATATTGCCCGAATTGGTTATGTTGTCGCACTTATTGCTTGTTTGTCCCACACATCCCGCAACATTGGCTGCATTCAGCTTAATCGCAGGAGTGTTATCCTCATTCGTAGCACCCACAACCGTTATCGCACCGCGGTTCTCAAGGTGATTCAACTCACCACTCGCCGAGCCGAAGCAACCGGCAACGTAGATGGTACGGCAAGTACCCGTAGTACCGGCCTCGGCCGTAAGCGTCACGTTACCCGTATTGAGCAGGTGCTCGGCAGGGCTCTGCACGCTATCCGAATACGAGCCCACACAACCTCCGAGCGTCATACCCGTATAGCTATGAATCGTAATATCCAAATCACCGGCATTCCACAGAGGAGCCTCCTCGGTACCGAGCATCGAGGTCTTCATATAGCCGACCAGACCGCCGACACGAGATGATTGGCCGTAGTGGCGCACCGTAATCTTACCCTCGTTGTAGAGATTCTTGACATAAGAACCCTCCTTAACGATATTGCTGTAGCCCATAACGCCGGCCACCTGAATCGTCGGGATGGTATCATCATTCTTGGCCGTATAGACTATATCCTTCATCGTCACCGGAGCGTAGTTCTTCAAACCATCGACCGTGAAGTCCATCGACGAGCTGTTATTCACACCCACGCAACCGGCAATCGTGAACGATACGTTATCGTTAATCTGCGCGAAAGTTCCCTCGGTGATGAGGATAGCACCACCGGCGAGGTTATCGCAATCCTTAAAGTTGGCACCGCCCTGACCTGCGATACCGCCGACCATCAGACGGCCATAGTCCGCACCCCATGTCGAACCCTTGACGGTGATAGGGGCATTGTTGGTCGAGTTCGAGATGGTCATCGTATTGAGCTGCGAAACGCCGATAATGCCGCCAATCTCCATACGCGTAAACGAGGCATTGAGGCCGACATATATCTCTCCGAGGTTATGACAGTCGTCAATTGTCGAGTTACCCTCGCCCGACGGCGAGTAGAGACCGTGAATACCTCCTGCGTATAGATAGCATGCGTGGACATCATCCACAGTCACCTTGCCGTGGTTCTTACAGCCGGTTATCTGCGACTGCAAGCTGCGACCGAGCACACCACCCAGATTCACGATACAGTAATCATCATTCATACCCGAGAAATCCACTGCACCGTGATTCTCGCAGTTCGTGAAGATGGTACCCGTCGTACCCTGATCGGCATTTCCCACAAAGCCTCCGATAAAGTTATAGTAGGTCGCCGTAGCAGCCGTAGCCTCCTTCAACGTGAGGCTCAACGTAGCATAAGAGGTCGAATTCTCGATTACGGCATCGAGCGTCTGACCAACGAAACCACCAACTATGTAGAGGTATGTATCAACCGCATCCTTCGCGGTGAGCGTACTCTCAATCTCGACGCTCGAGCCCTCGACAAGCGAGCAGCCTACAATCGAGGCCGTCTGCTCCTCGGTCGAGTTCATGTAGCAGGCGAAAGCACCCGCAACACGGCGATCCGAGACAACCAGATTGGATTTCAGATTGAGGTTCTTAATCGAGCCCGTCGTCGTGCCGAAGAGCGGCTGCGTCATGCCCGAAATAGTATTGCCGTTACCCTCAAACGTAGCCGCGAAGTTCTCAACCGGAGTCCAAGCGGCAGCAAACTCGCTCGACACCCCAAAAGAAGCGGTCACCGAAGCCGAGCCATACTCGAAGAGGCCCGCCGTGCAGAGCTCCGCAAAACGCTGGAGCGTAGCCTCATCGTAAATCTCGAAGACCTTGCCCGAGGTATCCTCCGAGTTATCCGTGAAGACGACACCCTTGAACTCGCGAACGACACCCGCCTTGATAGCCTTCTCGCCCGTACAAGGGATGCCGGCAATCATCGCCACGTCGGCATTGTCCGTGCAGAACTTCGCCTTCATCGTACCATAATCACCCGCAGGAACGGCGATATAGAGCGTTGTAGCCTCCTCCGACAGCACGAAGCCGCCCTCCGGAAGCTGATAGGTAAGCGTCTTCGAGGCATCCTCATGTGCCGTCAGCGCACCCGTCGTACAATCCACGTCGAAGGTACCTGCCAATGCACCCTCCGACACCGTAAGCTCGACCTTCGTAAGCTTCTCGCCTGCGCCCTTGAGCTCAATCATCAGCACACCAGCCAAGTAGTCGAGGCCAAAGCCCAGCTCCGTACCCTCGGTGTAACCATACATCGGGAACGATGCGGCGTCGAAAGTGCCCTCCGTGTAGTTCTGCGTCGCGGCGAAGCGGACAGGCATCAGACCTTCGGTCGCTGCCGTGAGGCCCTCGACATAAGGATAGACAATCTTGTAAGCCTCAGCATCCGCTACCGAGAAGGTAAAGTCGGCAACCGACTTCTCCTCGTGGATGTTGATAGCGGTCGTTGCGCCCTCGTTGATGCGCAACACGTCGCTCTCCGACCAATAGACCGGGTACTTTGCATCGGCAGTTCTCTCGCCAAGCTCAACGCGCGTTGCGCCATCGAGTTTCACGGTCAGTGTCTTCACACTGCCCGCCGCGAAGTCAGGCGTTGCGACCAAATCCTCGGTCACATCATTCGTACAAGCGGCAAGGCCGATTGCTGCGAACAACGTAAAAAGTTTAGCAAAATTTCTCATAAAGGTTAAATAATTTTTGTTTAGGTTGCTATTTTGTTTCAGTTAATCGTTCATTTACTCATTCTCGCGGAGCCTTGCCCCCTCTCTTCACTCGCGTCGCATCGCTCACGTGTATGCACGTGCATCGCGCGTATGCAAACAGATGCTAACTACCTGACACCCACCTCTTTACCCCTCGTAACTGCACATTTCGCAAAGGGAAGAGAGTGGTTGTCAAGTCCTTACATCGCCTCACAAAAACGCCCCATTTCGGGTAATTTACCGAGGCTTAACCATGCATTTCGGTTACAAAAATAATCAATATCCGTTAAATACCAAAAAATCCGCACACATTTTAGACAAAAAAAAACCCGACGGATACGAAACCCGACGGGAGTAGATTTGGTTGTAGCGGAGCTGCTCAGCAGGCGCGATAATACTTATGCCGAGCCATCGCACGCTCGAACCGCATGCGCTTGGCTCGCCGGAGGCTGATACGCCACATCGCAAAGGCGGCAACAAAGAGCGCAACAAGGAGGCCAAGCGCAATAAGGCGCTCCTTCATATCATCGGTCACACCATCGACATAATCGGAGATTATGGCAAAGGCAAGGCCCACAGTCGCGCCACCCGCCATTGCCAACAGCGTGGCCCATCGACGACGTGGCAGCAACTTGTAGAGCGACACCATTATCGCCTCGCCGAGAATCAGCATCGAGATACAGCTCATTGCCTCGCCGACAAGGTGTTGAGTAGCCTTATCCATTGGGATAAATTTGCTCACAAACATCTCTCCCACAGCGAAAAGGAAAAACAGAGCCATCGACACACTACCGATGCGCACATGCCACAAGTTGAACGCCACGCTGTGGTTTACCTTGCGCAATTTTTGTATGAAATTAACCATTCCCATCACTCTTTGATCTTCGGCTTTCTCGGCCTCTTGATGCGGCCACTCTTGCGCAGAGCCTCGGCGATGATATATTGCAGTTGACCGTTGGTGGAGCGGAATTCATCTTCCGCCCACCGCTCGATAGCCTCCATCATCTCGGCATCAATACGGAGCACAAAGCTCTTTGTAGCCTCTTTTGCCATACTTTTTTCAGGTTCGCAGTATAAACGAGACTCTTTAATGGTGCAGAGTTCCGGTATTTACGACCGGCTGTGCCGACTCGTCGCCACACAGCACAACAAGCAGGTTGCAGACCATAGCAGCCTTACGCTCCTCGTCGAGCTCGACAACCTCATCCTCCGAGAGCTTGTCGATGGCCATCTTAACCATCGAAACAGCCCCCTCGACAATCTTCTCGCGAGCCGAGATAATCGCATCGGCCTGCTGACGACGCAACATCACGGCTGCAATCTCCGGCGCATAGGCAAGGTAGTTGATGCGCGCCTCGACAACCTCGATACCGGCCATCGCCAGACGCTCGTTCAGACGGCTCTCGAGCTGCTCATTAATCTCGTCGGCATTCGAGCGGAGCGTGAGCTCCCCGCTTATACCATTGTTGTTGTCGTAAGCATAGATACCGGCCACTTGACGCAGTGCCGCATCGCTCTGCACGGCCACAAAGTTCTCGAGCACCTTCATACGGCTGCTTGCAGTCACCGTCACCTCACCCGTAACTGTCGGCGTATCGATGTCGAACACGGCCTTGTAAATCTCCTCCTCGCGAATCTTCCATACCAACACCAGACCGATAAGTATCGGATTACCCTGCTTGTCGTTCACCTTGATAGGCTCGGCATTGAGGTTACGAGCGCGGAGCGAGATATTCTTCTTCGACATAAACGGATTTACCCACCAAAAGCCTGCCTGCAAGAAGTTGCCGCGATACTTTCCGAAGAAGAGCAGCACACGCGCCTCGTTAGGCTCCAACATTATAAATCCGCACGACGCGATAATCGCCCACAGGAAGATTACAACGCCTACACCAATAGCAATCACGTCGTAAGGCTCACTGAAATTGGCACCTCCGTAGCCCGCAATCACAGGGCCCGCAACATACGACAACAACACGATGAACAACATCACAAAGCCATTCATCTTCCAACCCGAATAGACCACATTTTGATTCTTCTCCATAATTGTAATGTTTTAAAGTAGTTTGTAACTCTCATTAATCCTCAGCCTCCGTCCACCAACCTCGGCTTCGCTCTATTCAAAATGATATTATTTTGATATCGCAAAGTAAATGCAAAAATCTATATTCTCCAAATATTTTCTCACTTTTTTTTGCCGACCGCCATCTTGCATACGTAGTATGCACAAAACAAAAAAAAGGCCGACTGAAATCAAGTCGGCCCCACCTAACTAACTAAAATTACACGAGAAATACTACTTCAAGTGGTACTCCTCAGTGTGGGTTTTGCCCGCCTTATCTACCCACGTTATGCGGTAGTTACCCTTGAAGCCGCGCCACGACACCTCGCCCTTGCCGTTAGGCTTGAGCATCAGGTTTGTGCGCCACTCCTTGTTGATAAGGTTATTGAGCGCGTGGTAGGCAATCTTCGGCTGCATATCGCGCGTGAAGAGGCCCGAGATTGTAGGCTCGCCCTTGTAGCCGCAACCATCAACGATGTTCCACCACGTTATGGCTGTCATATTCGGATAGCTGAACCAGAGGCGATAGAGGTTCGTTGCGACAATCGACTGAATCATCTCGCCACGGCGATCCGAGCCCGGCGAAGTGATGGTAATCTCGCTCATACACATTGGCAGACCGAGCTGCGCGAGCTTGTCGAGAACGTAGTATGCCTTTTTCGGCGACCAGATCTCCTTACCCTGTGCTATAAGCTCGGCGTTGCGATGCTTGCGCATAAGGTGCATCTGGATACCAATCATATCGATCTTCGCACCGCGCTCCAACAGATACTTAATCTCGGCGGCATAAATATCGGCCTTCTTCTTGTCCGAATCAGACTGCGTCTCGTTGATATTGAGCAGCGCACCGCCCTTGTTGAGGTCATTCACCATCTCAAAAGAACGATACACATAGTCGCCCGGCATAATGCCGTAGCGCGGCGTCTTTGCCACCTTTGAACCCGGCACGAAGGCGTTGTCGCGGAAGTCCGTGTAGCTCTCATTCACAACATCCCAACTGTGCACACGACCGTCGTAACGTTCGACAATCTCGCGAGCATTTCTAAACATACGCTCCTCGAGTCGCTTCTGATACTCGGGCAGGAGCTTCGCCAACTCCTCGGGCGACATGGCGTTGTAGGTCTTGCTGCGCTCCTGTGGAGATCCCGCACCGATGCGGTCGAGCGTGTCGAGAATCGCAAACTCGCGCTCCGAGATGCCGTCACGAATCCACGTTGGCTGCTGGATAGTCATGTGACCCCACACGAGCGGGTGACCGTGAATCTTCAAACCGCGGGCCTCACACCAATCAATCACAGGCTCGGTCGGCGGGCGACGCCAGTGCGGCTGCAAGTGCGGCTCGCGGCAGTTGTTCCAGAACTCCTCGGTGTCGCACTCTGCAGGCAGAAAACGCTTCTTGCCATCTTGAAGCTCCAGTTCGCGCCAGTAGAAGGCTACTGTAGCACGGTTAAAGAGTGTTCCGAAGAGGTTCTTGTAGCGATCGTTGCGCTCCTTGGTACCGAGCTGATCCCAGTTGAACGAGCTTGCACCAAAGCCGAAGTCGGAACTTATCTGCTCAACGTGCACCTGTGTTCCGGGCTTAACCTTACCTACGCAGAAGGTAGCATCACCCTTTCGATTCTTCTCGATATCGCTGTCGATACGGGCCTGCACCTCGGGTGTCCACTGCTCCCAATACTTCACCGACATAATCTTCTCGGTATCCTCGGCCTCAGTGCGAGGGATACGAGGCTGCGCCGTTGCCGACAGTGCGACTACCAACGCCATACATACAATCCAAAGTCTTCTCATAGTAGTTTTTTTATTTAAGGTATATTATTCTTGCTCCTAATTCCGCGATGCAAAGGTACAAACAATAGCATTACGATAATTTTATAATATTAAATTTATAAACTTTTTTTCGACAGACGCTACATCTATTGCATTGATTTTGAATTTTTACCCACTTTTTGTGAAAATTATTTGCATTTTTCACATAAACATCTTAAATTTGCTCTCGCAAGAGCCTCGATGCATGGGGCTGCTGATTGTTTAACGCTTAAAATTTCGAGACTATGAAGAAGATTCTTTCGTTGGTAGTATTGGTAGCTGCGGTTGCTATGGTTGGTTGCTGCGGCGGACAGAAGAAGGCCGAGAATAAGGGTTGCTGCCCTAAGACCGAGTGTGCACAACCTGCTTGCCCACAGGGCGAGAAGAACTGCGCCGAGTGCCCACAGAAGGCGACTTGCCCACAGGCACAGGCCGAGACTCCTGCAAAGTAAATCGGGAGCCTGCAGCACACACATAGTATAAAACAGAGTCGGGTGTGCCCGACTCTGTTTTATATTGTAAAATTCCAACCACTATTCCACCTTCTTCACCGGATCGCAGGTGAGACCCACGCCGAGCTTCTTGAATATCTTGCGATCCACCTCGCTGAGCATAACCGTCGAATGCACCTGACAGCCGTCGAACTTCGGCAGCTGGTCGAGTGCCTTGCGGCAGTTCTCATCATTGATACTGAGCATCGAGAGGGCAACGAGCACCTAGTCGGTATGCAGGCGCGGATTATGGCCATGGAGGAAACTAACCTTGGTTTTCTGTATCGGTGCAATCATCGCCTCGGGTATCAGCTTTATGTCGTGAGGGATACCGGCCAGATACTTCGTAGCGTTGAGAATAAGCGCGGCACTCGGGCCGAGAAGAGCACTCGACTGCGAGGTTATTATCGTGCCATCCTGCAACTCGATGGCCGCCGAAGCGACACCCGACGACTCCTTGCGCTCGCGTGCAGCAACGGTCGTGCGGCGATAGGCCGTCGTGAGTTTCGCCTGCTTGAGAATCAGCGAAATCTTATTCACCTCACTCTCGTTCGCGCCCGTCTCGGCAAGGTTGTCGAGAGCTGTGTAGTAACGACGGATAATCTCGTTACGCGAAGCATCACAACAGACATCCTCATCGCTCATACAGAAGCCTATCATATTGACACCCATATCCGTAGGCGACTTGTAAGGGTTCTCGCCGTAGATGCCCTCGAAGATAGCCGTCAGTACCGGAAATATCTCGATATCGCGATTGTAGTTTACGGCAATCTGACCATAGGCCTCGAGGTGGAACGGATCAATCATATTCACATCGTTGAGGTCGGCCGTAGCAGCCTCATAGGCGACATTCAGCGGGTGTTTGAGCGGCAGATTCCACACGGGGAAGGTCTCGAATTTGGCATATCCGGCCTTCACACCGCGACGATTCTCGTGATAGAGTTGACTGAGGCAGACGGCCATCTTGCCACTTCCGGGACCCGGTGCTGTGACAATAACCAGCGGCCGCGAGGTTTCGACGTAGTCGTTCCGGCCAAAGCCCTCCTCCGAGTCGATCAGGGCCACATTGTTCGGATAGCCCTCGATGGTGTAGTGGTAATAGACCTTGATGCCGAGACGCTCAAGGCGCTTACGATAGGCATCGGCACTCGACTGACCATTGTAGTGCGTTATAACCACACCATTGACCAACAGCCCAACCTTCTCGAACTCGTTACTTAGGCGCAGCACATCCTCATCGTAGGTGATACCCAAATCGCCACGCATCTTGTTCTTCTCGATATCCTTTGCGCTGATGACCATCACAATCTCGGCGCAGTCACTCAACTGCATGAGCATCTGCAACTTACTGTCAGGCTGAAAGCCCGGTAATACACGACTTGCGTGGTTATCGTCGAAGAGTTTGCCTCCAAATTCGAGGTAGAGTTTATCGCCGAACTGAGCTATACGCTTCTTGATCTGCTCGGACTGTATCTTCAGATACTTTTGATTGTCGAATCCCGTTTTCATACGGAATGCAAATATAGTTTGAAATATGCATCTCTGCAACAAAAATCACAAAAATATTACTTACCGCAAAAAAGCCGGGCCAAGTAGTTGGATAATCAGCAGCAATTCTATATCTTTGCAAGATATAAACACCGATTGAAGACTATGTCGTCATACCACACACCCGTATTGCTCGAAGAGTCAGTCGCTTTGCTCGACATAAAGCCCGAGGGTTGCTACGCCGATCTCACGTTTGGGGGCGGCGGGCACTCGCGCCGCATCCTTGCGTCACTCGGCGACAAGGGTCATCTCTACGGCTTCGACCAAGACCGCGATACGCTCGCCAATGCTCCGCAGGATGGGCGTTTCTGCTACGTCGAGAGCAACTTCCGTTTCATGTGCTCGGCGCTGCGCCTGCGCGGGGTGATGGAGCTCGACGGCGTGCTGGCCGACCTCGGCGTCTCGTCACACCACTTCGACGAGCGCGAGCGAGGCTTCTCGTTCCGTGGCGAAGCGCCGCTCGATATGCGTATGAACCAACGTGGCGGCACCACGGCGGCCGACATCGTAAATCAATACTCGGAGCAGGAGCTTGCACGCATACTCTCGCTCTACGGGGAGCTGGAGACAACGTGGAAAATTGCCGCCTGCGTAGCCCGCGCACGAGCGGCAGAGCCTATCGTGACGACCGCACAATTGGTGCGTGCCGTGGCACCATGCACCCCGAAGCGCGACGAATCGAAATTCCTGACCAAGTTGTTTCAGGCGCTGCGCATCGAGGTTAATGGCGAGATGGAGGCTTTGAAGATGGCCTTGGAGCAGAGTCTCAAAATATTGCGCCCGGGTGGTCGTCTGGTAGTCATATCGTACCACTCGCTCGAAGACCGCCTCGTGAAGAACTTTATGCGCAGTGGAAACTTCGAGGGCAAGGTCGAGCGCGACTTCTACGGCCGCAGCCTCGCGCCATTCGAGGTGGTAACTCGCAAGGCCATAGTACCTACTGCCGAGGAGGTGGAGGCCAATCCACGCTCACGCTCGGCAAAACTGCGTGCAGCGATAAAACTATAACAAGAGATGCGAAGATACGACGATAGCGAATATTTCGACGAGAGCGAGGAGGAGGCCCTCGAGCGCGAGCGACAGGAGGAGATACTTCGTCTTGTGCGCAGCGAGGTGCGCCGCATCGACTCGGGCGAGGCTGCCGAGGAGATGGCTGCCGAGGCTGCACGCGAGCAGGAGGCTACCGAGGCGGAGCAGCGACGCAAGAGCCGCTACCGTTGGTTGCACTATGTCGTATCGATGCTCACGGGCGAGATTTTGGTCACGGAGGAGATCAAGCGCATCTACGACCACCTCTCGTTTATTGCACTGATGTTCTTCATCAGTATCGTGGTACTCTTCTCGGCTCTCCACCTCGACACTCGGCGCGACAAGCTCGAGCGCGAGGTCAAGTCGATACACGAGAAGTCGGTACGCATGAAGGAGCGACTCTTCCGCGAGAGTTCGCACTCGGCGATTATGCGCCGCCTCAACGAGCGAGGTCTTGAACTTGAAGATCCGCAAGCCCCAACCATAGTTATTGAGTAGGATGAACGAGCAGAAGAAGAGGATAAAATCGGGTATTTCGCTACGCATAAAGTGGCTCTATGTGGTGATGGTTGCAATCGTCATCACGATTGTCGTGCGCATCATTGCCCTGCAATTCGACTCCACGGCTGCCGCTCACTCCAAGGTTATGCACGAACGCATAATCTACGAGGAGCCCATCCGCGCCTATCGCGGCACCATCTTCGACCGCGAGCGGCAACCTCTCGCCACCTCCATCTTCCGCAAGAGAGTCAGCACAGAGTTCGGCAGCGAGGCCTTCGACAACAAGGAGGTGTTCATGGAGAGTGTCGATTCGCTATCCAAGATGCTGTCGCTCTTCTTCAAGGACCGCAGTGCAAAGGAGTACCGCGAGATAATGCTCGCCGAGCGCAATCGCCGCTACAAGCTCATCAATCCGCACCCCGAGACCATCCATTGCTCACGTTTAGCCCGCCTCTTTGGCGGCCGCGACTCGGTATATACGGCCTACGACATCAAGCGCAGTTACAAGCCTCTGAAATTCTTCCGCGATGTCGATTACAACGAGTGGGAGTATCTACGCCGGCTACCTATACTGCGTGCCGGGGCCAACCAGATAGATGAGTTCGACTACCGTATATATCCGCAGGGCAACCTCGCCCTGCGCACCGTGGGTCGCAACGATAAGTACAGCCAATACGGCATCGAGTACGCCTACCGCGATAAGCTCGCCGGCACCGACGGCTCACGTCGGGTGCAGGTCGTGGCGCCGGGCATTGTTTGCCGCGTCGAGGGCTCGAAGGACAAGGAGCCGGTAAACGGAATGGATATCGTCACCACGCTCGATATGGACGTGCAGGATGTGGTTAATGAGTCGCTACGCGACCACCTTGCCAACGAGCAGGCATGGTGGGGTACTTGCGTCGTGATGGAGTGCGCCACAGGCGAGATTTTGGCGATGGCCAACCTCGGGCGCAACAAGCAGGGCGAGTACGTCGAGTCGCGCAACTACGCTATCGGCCAGCCGTTGGAGCCGGGTTCAACCTTCAAACTCTGCTCGACAATGGCCCTGCTCGAAGATGTCGGCATGTCGCCCGACAAGCGATACCAGACCGGGTTGGGCGAGCCCGTGGAGATTGCGCCTAACATCCCTAAAAAGATTGTCGATGACCACGCCATACGCACAGATTGCTACGGTCGTCCGACAAATGGCAAGGTGGATATGCGTACAGCCTTTGCCGAGTCGTCGAATGTCTATTTCACGAAGGCGATACACGAGGCCTACATCAACGACCCGGTGCGCTACGAGCGTTTCTTGCGCCGTCTGCACCTCGACGAAAAGATGGGCTTCGAGGAGCTGGGCGAGCAACCGTCGTACATCCCCGATATGAAGCAAATTGCACGCGAGGGTTGGGCCCCTACCGCACTCGTCAATATGGGCTATGGCTACACGTTGCAGCTAACACCTATACAAACCCTCACAATCTACAACGCCGTGGCCAACAACGGCCGTATGGTAGCTCCACGCCTCCTCAAGCGCATCGAGCGCGACGGCAAGCTGCTCGAGGAGTTCCCGACGAGGGTTATCGACGAGAAGATATGCTCGGATGGCACCCTCGCCACACTGCGCAGCTTTATGGAGGAGGTGGCTCTGACGGGCACGGCCGAGGCTTTCTTCGGCGAGAAGAACTGCCCTTTCCGCGTGGGAGGCAAGACCGGTACGGCGCAGATTGCCAAGGGTATAGATGGTCGAGCCATACGCTATAAGGACAACTATTACCTCGGCTCAATGGTGATATATCTGCCGGCCGACAAGCCTAAATATACCATTATGGCCGGTATCTGCAAAAAGCGCGGTGTGGGAACATACTACGGCGCAGGCCTCGCCGGCCCCGTATTGAAGCGCGTGGCGACATTCCTCTACAACCGCGATACAGAGGTGCCATACACGGCCCTCAATGCCGAAGCAACGCAACGCCCGTTGCAGATAAAAGGCGGCAATGTGAGCCATATTCGGGAGGTAGCCTCCGCACATTCGCTCGACACCAAAGAGGGGCCGACGACCAAGCGCGCACGCTGGGGTGCAGGCTTCGTGACATCCTCCGACATTGTAAACATCGAGGGGCGCACCATCACCGCAGGCAAGGTTCCGAATGTGGTCGGTATGGGACTCTCCGATGCACTCTTCCTCTTGGAGAGTTGCGGCGCTGAAGTGAAGGTCACGGGCGCAGGGTGTGTCGTGCATCAAAGCCTTGCTCCGGGCACCACCATCGCCTCGGGCGAGCAGATTAAGATACAACTAAAGTAACCAAACACGGATAATGAAACTCAAAGAATTACTCGAAAATATCAGCTACACCACTCTGTCGGGGAGTTGCGAGGCGGAGATTACCTCTCTCGCCTACGACTCGCGCAGAGTGTACACTGGCAGTTGCTTCTTCGCCGTGCCGGGTGTGCATTGCGACGGCCACGACTTTATCGCCTCGGCCATCTCGTCGGGCGCAGCAGCCGTGGTGTGCGAACATATTCCGGATGGCATTGTTGCGCAGGACTGCGCTATCGTCGTGGTCGAAGATTCGAATGTGGCGATGGCCGAGATGGCCGCAAACCTATATGGCCATCCGAGCCGCCACCTGAAAGTGGTGGGCGTAACAGGCACCAACGGCAAGACCACCATTGCCACACTGCTCTACGACCTTGTTCGCGCCATGGGCCACAAAGCGGGCCTTATCTCGACTGTGGTCTATAAGATTGATGAGCGCGAGATAGAATCGACACACACCACACCCGATGCCATACGCCTGCAACAGATGATGGCCGAGATGGTCGAGTGTGGTTGCGAGTACTGCTTCATGGAGTGCTCGTCGCACGCCATCGTACAGCACCGCATCGGCGGCATCGAGTTTACGGGTGCGCTCTTCACAAATCTCACGCACGATCACCTCGACTACCACAAGACCTTCGCCGAGTATATCCGCGCCAAGAAGCTGCTCTTCGACCGACTGCCAAAGCGAGCCTTTGCGCTGGTCAATATCGACGACCGCAACGGCGAAGTTATGCTCCAAAATACGGCAGCCAAGCGATATACGCTCTCGTTGCGCCGCGTGGCCGACTTCCACTGCCGCATTATCGAGATGCTCACGGGGGCTATGCTGCTCAAAATCGACAATCGCGAGGTGTGGGTACGCCTCGTAGGCCGCTTCAACGCCTACAATCTGCTTACGGTCTATGGTGCGGCACTGCTGCTCGGCTTCGAGCGCGAAGAGATATTGCAGCAGATTAGTCTGCTCCACTCGGTAAGTGGCCGCTTCGAGACGGTGGTGGCCAAGGATGGCACATCGGCAATCATCGACTATGCCCACACGCCCGATGCCCTTGCCAATGTCATCGCCACAATCAATGAGGTGCGCAACGGCACCCAACGGTTGATAGTCGTCTGCGGCTGCGGCGGTGACCGCGACCACAGCAAGCGTCCCGAGATGGCCGCCATTGCCGTGCGCGATGCCGACCTTGCGATATTCACGAGCGACAATCCGCGCCACGAGAACGCCGAGGATATCCTTCTCGATATGGAGCGCGGTATTGCGTCGGGCAGTCGCTATCTGAAGATTAGCGATCGTGCCGAAGCTGTCAAGACGGCCGTTATGCTCGCCGAGCCGGGCGATATCATCCTCCTCGCCGGCAAGGGTCACGAGTGCTATCAGATTGTGGGCGACGAGCGTCTGCCGTTCAGCGACAAGGAGGAGGTTACAAAGTGGTTTGAAAATTTTAAGCGATAAACATATGCTCTACCATCTATTCGAATACATCAACAAAATCTACGATTTGCCGGGCTCCGGAATGTTTCAGTACATATCGTTCCGCTCGGCCTTCGCAATCATTACGGCCCTGCTCATAGCCATCTACTGCGGCAAGGGTGTCATACAGCTGTTGCGCCGCCGCCAAATTGGCGAGGAGATTCGCGACCTCGGCCTGCAAGGGCAGCTCGAGAAGCGCGGCACCCCGACGATGGGAGGCCTCATAATCCTGCTCGCCATACTGCTGCCGACACTGCTCTTCGGCCGCCTCGACAACATCTACACACAGCTAATGATTGTCGCAACGCTGTGGTGCGGAGCCATTGGCTTTCTCGACGACTACATCAAGGTCTTCCGCCACAAGAAGGAGGGCCTGAAGGGGCGTTTCAAGATTATCGGCCAGGTGGGCCTCGGCATTATCGTCGGCTCGGTGATGTGCCTCTCGGAGGAGATTGTCATCCGCGAACACACAACCGCGCCCGTAAGCCGGCAGACCATCGATGCCACGACGGGCGAGGAGATTATAACCACCTCGCAGCAGATACGTCTGAACGATTCGACCGAGAAGACCACCAAGACCACTATCCCATTCATCAAGGACAACGAGTTCGACTACAGCTGGCTCGTGGGCGGCAACAAGATATTGGCTTGGGTATTCTACGTTCTAGTGGCTATATTCGTCATCACAGCCGTCTCGAATGGTGCCAACCTCACCGATGGTCTCGACGGTTTGCTGACAGGCGTCTCGGTGCCGATTGTCGCCGTATTGGGAGTCTTGGCCTACCTCTCCGGACACATTATGTACGCCGACTACCTCAACATCATGTATATCCCAAACAGCGGTGAACTCTTTGTCTTTGCCGCAGCGATGATGGGCGCACTTATCGGTTTCTTGTGGTATAACTCCTTCCCTGCACAGGTGTTTATGGGCGACACCGGCTCGCTCGCCATTGGCGGCATCATCGCCACCTTCGCCCTCTGCATCCGCAAGGAGCTGCTGCTGCCGCTTATGTGCGGCGTATTCCTCGTCGAGGCTCTATCGGTGATGATACAGACCACTTACTTCAAATACACACGCCGCAAGTATGGCGAGGGACGACGCATATTCCTTATGGCACCGCTACACCACCACTACCAGAAGCAGGGGCTCTTCGAGACCAAGATTATGGTGCGCTTCACCATCATCTCGGTGATGTTGGCGGCAATGAGTCTTATAACCCTTAAAATCAGATAGCAATGAGGCATAAAAGAGTAGTTGTGCTCGGTGGCGGCATAAGCGGCTACGGTTCGGCCATCCTGGCCAAGAAGCAGGGATTTGACACCTTCCTCTCGGATGCGGGTACCATCGCTCCGCGCTACCGCGAGCGGCTCGACGAGTGGGGTGTTGAGTACGAAGAGGGCAGGCACACCATGGAGCTTATTCTCTCGGCTACGGAGGTTATCAAGTCGCCCGGCATTCCCGACAAGGCTCCCGTCGTGGTGGCGTTGCGCGAGCGCGGTATCCCAGTCATCTCGGAGATGGAGTTCGCCTGCCGCTATATGGGCAAGGCCAAGACCATCTGTATCACAGGCTCAAACGGCAAAACATCGACCACTTCGCTCATCTACAAGATTATGCGCGACAGCGGTGCTCGAGTGTCACTAGGCGGCAATATCGGCGAGTCGTTTGCCTACTCGGTAGCCACGGGCGAGTATGATTGGTATGTGCTCGAACTATCCTCGTTCCAGCTCGACGGCATGATACGTTTCAAGGCCGATATAGCTGTACTGCTGAATATTACGCCCGACCATCTCGACCGCTACGACTACTGTTTCCAGAACTACGTCGATTCGAAGATGCGCATCACGCAGAACCAAAATTCGCAGGACTACTTCATCTATTCGGCCGACGATACGACTATATGCGCCGAGCTGTCGAAGCGCAATGTGCGCTCGCGCGAACTTCCGTTTATGGCCCACGCAGCTGTGGCAAGTGCGGCAGGCGATGCCTACCTCGATGATGATGGTCACTTCACCGCTTCGGTCGGTGCAAGCATTATCGAGATAGATTGCGACAAGATGAAAATCAAGGGATTACACAATGCCTACAACGCTATGGCTGCCGCTCTGGCAGCCCTCGCCGCTGGCGTTGAGCCGAGCTGTGTCGAGCGGTCTATCTACGAATTTTCGCCAATCGAGCACCGTCTCGAACCGGCAGGTGTGGCCAATGGCGTGACCTACATCAACGACTCGAAGGCCACGAATGTTGATTCGGTATGGTACGCATTGCAGAGCATGACCTCTCCCACGGTACTGATTATGGGCGGCACGGACAAAGGCAGCTCCTACGAGCCGCTCTTCGACCTTGTACGCGAGAAGGTACATACTATTGTATGTATGGGCCTCGACAACAAGCGCATTATCGACTCTTTCGAGGGGGTTGTGCCAACCATCATCTCCACTTCGTCGCTCGACGAGGCAATGCGAGCCTCGGTTGCTGCTGCACGCGAGGGCGACACGGTGCTGCTCTCGCCCGCTTGCGCGAGTTTCGACCTCTTCCGCAACTACGAGGAGCGCGGCCGGCTATTCAAGGCGTGGGTAAAGGATAACCTATTGGACACCAAGTAGTAATGAAGAGTAGCAACACCCCCGAAACCACGACATACACCTCCGAGAGCAGCGTGCCGCCAATCGTCGAGAAGGTGCGGCTTCTGCGCGGCGACAATGTGCTGTGGGTAATCACCGTCTTTCTGATGGTCATCTCGCTGCTTGCCGTCTATTCATCAACCGCCAAGATGGGCTACAGCCCCCGTATGAGCGGCACCACGTCGGGCTTTCTGACCAAACATATACTGACGCTCATCGGCTCGGGGTGCATCATCTTGTTCATCTACCGACTGATGAACTGCAATTGGTTTCGTTGGCTTACATGGCCGGCCTATATCGTTTCGATGTTCCTCACGGGGCTGGTCTATGTGTCGGGCGCCGAGACCAACTCGGCCGAGCGATGGCTTGACCTCGGATTTATCAGTTTTCAGCCCTCGGAGCTGCTGAAAATAGCGACCATAATGCTCCTCGCGCAACAGCTCGCCTCGCGGCAAGGCAAGATGGACAAGATAGAGATTCTGCCCCTTGTCAATCCGCTAATGCTCGGCGATAAGTGCGAGTGGCGGCATTGGTGGGCGCACTTCAAGAGCGGTACGCTGCCGATACTAATGCCTCTCGTTGCGGCGTGCGGCCTCGTGCTGCGCTCGCACTTCTCGACCACCGTGTTGCTCTTCCTGATTGGCGTGGCGATGATGATTGTCGGGCGCGTGCGCCTCAAGGAGATCGCCAAGCTCATCGCCCTTGGTGTGGTAGCCGTAGCCACTATGTTGCTGGTATTTACCAATATGGGGCGCGGCAAGACCGCTGTCAGCCGTATCACCACCTGGTACGAAACCATATCGACCGACACCTCTAAAAAGGTCACCGGTTTCACCGACAGCGAGCGCTCCGTAGTGGCCATACACGACGGCAAGGTATTTGGCCTCGGTGCCGGACGCAGTATCATGCGCCCCCGCATCACCCACCCCGAGAGCGACTATATGTTCGCCATCTTTGTCGAGGAGTATGGTATCATCATGGCCTTCTTCCTCATCACGCTCTATATGTGGATTTTCTTCCGCGCTATGCGCCTCTTCGAGCAGTGCGGATGGGTGTATGCCGGTCTGCTGGTTGTCGGCCTGGCGATGCTCATCACGGGGCAGGCTCTGCTGCATATTCTCGTCACCCTGAACTTCATCCCCGAAACGGGACAAAACCTCCCCTTCATCACGCAGAGTGCAACATCTATGGCCTGCTCGGCGATAGCTATGGGTATGATCCTGTGCATCAGCCGCCAAATCGAGGATGGCTCGCTCGTGCCGCCACGCAGCGAGGTAATGAACAAAAATGAGTAACGCAATGGATATAAGACTCGACAAATATCTGTGGGCCGTGCGCATCTTCAAGACGCGCAGCGATGCGGCCGATGCTATACGCAACAACCGCGTAACGGTCAATGGAGCCTACGCCAAGCCTTCGCGCGAAGTGAAGGTGGGCGACCAGATTGCTGTGCGCCGCCCGATGATAACGTACAGCTACCGCGTTGTTGGGCTTGTTGCCAACCGCCAGCCGGCTAAGAACGTCGCGGAGTTCTGCCTCAACATCACGCCGCAAAGCGAGCTCGACAAGCTGAACGTGCCACACGAAACCATCTTTGTCTTCCGTGAGCGCGGCACCGGCCGCCCAACCAAGAAGGAGCGCCGCGAGATAGACTCTATGATGGAAGGAATGTTCCTCGACGACGACTTCGACGAGTAGCACCTCACGATTAAACAGAAAAACAGCGAGTGCCCATCGTAGTCGGACACTCGCTGTTTTTTTGAGTATTTCAAGGCATACAAGGCGAGCGGCCCGCAGCATACTAAATGTATGTAAGGAATCACTCTACTGCCATCTAACGCAGAAATCGCCCGCTTGACGGCTTACGCGCGGAAGTCGCAAAAGTGGTGGGATTTCAAGGCATACAAGGCGGACGGCCCGCAGCATACTAAATGTATGTGAGGAACCGCCCGACCGCAGTATAACGCAGAAATCGCCCGCTTATTCGGCTTCCGCCTGCTATAAGCGAGCCTTTATAGCCTTACTCTCCTCCTCATAACCAGGCTTGTCGAGAAGAGCAAACATATTCTTTTTGTAGGCCTCAACACCCGGTTGGTTGAATGGATTTACACCGAGCATATAGCCGCTGATGCCGCAGGCCTTCTCGAAGAAGTAGAGCAGGGCTCCGATAGTCCGCTCGTTGATGCTCTCGATTTCGATACGCATATTTGGCACTCCACCATCGACGTGCGCAAGCTGAACACCCAACTCGGCCATCTTGTTAATCTCATGCATACGCTTGCCGGCGAGGAAGTTAAGGCCGTCGAGGTTTGCGGAGTCGCTCTCCACGACTACGGTGTGTGCAGGCGTGGCAACAGAGATGATGGTCTCGAAGAGCGAGCGCTCACCATCCTGAATATATTGGCCCATAGAGTGCAGATCGGCAGTCAGCGTCACGCTGGCAGGGAAGATACCCTTGCCATCCTTACCCTCACTCTCGCCATAGAGTTGCTTCCACCACTCGTTAATGTTCTGCAACTTTGGCTCATAGGAGCCGAGAATCTCTATCTTCTTGCCATTGCGATAGAGGGCATTGCGCACGGCGGCATACTGCGCCGAGATGTTATCCTCGAAGGCAACGTCCTCGGCCGTAGCCTCCTCCATTGCCTTTGCACCCTCGACCATAGCCTCGATATCGACACCACCCACAGCGAGCGGCAACAGACCTACAGGCGTGAGCACCGAGAAGCGGCCACCCACATTGTCCGGAATTACGAAGGTGGCGTAACCCTCATCCGTAGCGAGCGTTTTGAGCGCACCGCGAGCCTTGTCGGTCACAGCAACGATCCGCGACTTGGCCTCCTCCTTGCCATAGCGGCGCTCTATCTCCTCCTTGATGATGCGGAAGGCGATGGCCGGCTCGGTCGTTGTTCCCGATTTCGAGATTACGATGGTGGCAATCGAGAGTCCCTTCACTGCATCGAGCAGCTCGGCGAGATAGTCCTCCGAGATATTCTGACCGGCGAAGAGCACAATCGGATTGTCGTGCTTCGCGCGGAACAGCTCAAAAGAGTTGGTCATAGCATCGAGCACGGCCTTGGCACCGAGGTACGAGCCACCGATGCCGATGCAGATAACCACATCGGCCTTCGCACGCAGCGAGGCGGCGCACTCGTTGATGGCGTCAATCTGCGCCTTATCGATCGACGAAGGGAGATTAACCCAGCCGAGGAAATCGTTTCCTGCACCCGTTCCGGCGTGCAACAGCGCATTGGCGGCCATAGCCTCGCGCTTCAACTCTTCAGAGAGTTCGATACCACTCTTGCAGGTATCAAGCGTAACAAGTTTCATAACTTTCTATTTTTGTGATTTGTGAGCAAAATAGTCGTCCGTTTATCTTCGTTTTGCAACGGCTTGTCAAAGGTAGTGATTTTTTTGCATAAAAAGTAGAAAATATTTCTATCTTTTTCGTACCTTTGCGTTGAATCGATACAAATGGGAGTTTTTATCCTCTGCGGAGTGTCGTTACGAGAACATAAACAAGCGAAATAATATACAAAAATAGACAAATTATGGGACTCTTTTCTTTGACACAGGAGCTGGCAATCGACCTCGGAACAGCCAACACGCTCATCGTTTATAACGATGAGGTGGTGGTTGATGAGCCGTCGGTGGTGGCCATCAATGTCCATACGGGACAACTCTCTACACTCGGTCGCGAGGCAAGCCGCTACATCGGCCGCACGCACCACGACATCCGCACCATCCGTCCTCTGCGCGATGGCGTTATCGCCGACTTCAACGCTACGGAGTTGATGTTGCGCGGCATGATTCGCAAGATCAAGACACGCGGCTCGCTCTTCTCGCCATCGCTCAAGATGGTAATCTGCATACCTTCGGGCTCGACCGACGTGGCTATCCGTGCCGTGCGCGACTCGGCAGAGCATGCCGGAGGCCGCGAGGTAGCTATGATTTTCGAGCCTATGGCTGCGGCTCTCGGTGCCGGTCTCGACGTCGAGGCTCCTGAGGGTAACATGATTATCGACATCGGTGGCGGTACGTCGGAGATCGCCTGCATATCGCTGGGCGGCATCGTCTGCTCGAAGTCTATCGACGTGGCAGGTGATGTGTTCACGACCGACATCCAAAACTATGTTCGCCAGCAGCACAACATCCGCATCGGCGAGCGCACGGCCGAGGATATAAAGTGCAAGATTGGTGCGGCAATCCCGGAGTTGGAGGAGGAGCCTGAGAACTACACCGTAACGGGCCCAAGCATCCTCACTGCCCTGCCACAGACCGTCGAGTTGAGCTACAACGAGATAGCCTACGCGCTCGACAAGTCGCTCGTCAAGCTCGACGCTGCGTTGATGGAGGTGCTCGAGGAGATGCCTGCCGAGCTCTACTCGGACGTTGTTCGCAACGGCGTATATCTGGCCGGCGGTGGTGCCCTTATCAAGGGCCTCGACAAGCGTCTCTCGGACAAGACCGGTATTCCGTTCCACATCGCCGAGGATCCGTTGCGTGCCGTCGTTCGCGGAACAAATATCGCCTTGAAGAACATCAATCGTTTCTCGTTCCTCATGCGATAGTTTCAACGACCTGCGGTCACTACAAAATCAGGGGGTCACATACAACATGTTCGGACTCCCTGTTTTAATAGCAAACACCCCATAGGGCACACGATGCACAAGCTGATATACTTCATACGTCGTACATCGGTGGCGATACTCTTCGTCGTGATAGAGATTATCGCCATCCGCTCTTACGCCTACTCGACACCCTACACGCAGGCACGCCTGCTCGGCATGTCAAATGCGGTTACCGGCTCGTTCTATGCACTGCTCCACAATATTAAGGGGTATTTCTCACTGCGCAGCGAGAATGAGCGGCTCACAGCTCGCGTTGCCGAGCTTGAGAATCGCCTCGATGCACTCGGCAGCGATGCGGCGACGGTCGATATTTCGGCTTCATTCCACCAATATGAGTACATCCCTGCGCGCGTAGTGTCGAACTCTATAAACCGACAGAAGAACTACATCACGCTCAACAAGGGTATCAGCGATGGTGTGTCGACCGATATGGCGGTGCTCTCGCCCGATGGTTGCGCTGTCGGCACCATCATCGACTGCTCGGAGCACTATGCCGTAGCCAAGAGCCTCCTCAATACAGAGTTCCGCATAAGCGGCGTATTGGCCAAGGATGGTTCGCCGGGGGCTGTGTGGTGGCGCGGAGGCGACTCGCAGATTGTCGAGTTCGATGGTGTTCCGAAGTATGCCACGGTGGAGGCCGGCGACAAGGTTCGCGCGGCGGGCTTCTCGCACTACTTCCCGCCCGAGGTCGTTATCGGCACGGTAGAGAGCGCCGAAGTGGTGGGCAACACTTACCACTGCCGCCTGCGCCTTGCGGCCGATATGGCACGACTGCAAAACGTCGTTTTGGTGAATAATATGATGGGGGGCGAGGCGCAGAACCTCGAGGCTTCACACAAATAGAGAGTATAAAGCGTGAGATACAAGAACTACATACTGCTTGCCGTGGTTGCGATATTGTTGCAGGTACTTCTGCTCAACAACATCACAATCAGCACGCTGTTGGCCCCAATGCTCTACATCGTGTGCATTGCGCTGATGCCTATCGAGTGGCCGCCGTTGCGCGTGCTCCTCGCGGCGCTCACCATAGCACTTGTCATGGACTTCACGATGGGCACCTGCGGTCTGAACGTCATCGTCACGCTCCCCGTAGCTCTCTTGCGCCGCCCTACGATGCACTACCTGGCCGGCATTTCGGACATCAGCAGCGACGAGGGCATACCTTCAGCCAAGCGAATGGGCGTGCGCTTTCACCGCTACTTTGTAGCAATCATCGTGCTCCACTCGCTTCTCTTCTTCTCGGTCGAGAGCCTCTCGTTTACCTCGTTTGGGCTATGGCTCGCACGCTTCGTGTGCAGCACGGCGGCGACACTCACACTCGCATACCTTGTCGTATTCCTGTTCGAAACTAAACTACACTCGAAGTAATGGGCGAAAGGTTTGACTCTCGAATCAGGGTATTTGTCCTGCGTATAGTGGTGCTTCTCATCTTCGGCACCATCACAACACGTTTGGCCTACATTCAGCTCTTCGACGGACGCTATGATGACATGGCGCGCGACAACTTCCTGCGCTATGTTGTCACCTACCCTTCGCGTGGCGAGGTGTTCGACCGCAATGGCAACTATCTGGCCCAAAATCGCGAATGCTACGACGTTATGGTGCTGCGCCGCGACCTACCGAAAGATGGGTTCGATACGGTGCGCATCTGCAAGGCGATGGGCATCGAGCCTGCCGAGTTGCGCAAGCGACTGCGCGGAGCCCCGTACAGACGCGAGCACCGAATCACGCGCTACCCTATCTCGCTCGAAGAGAAGTTGCGCCTCGACGAGGTGGGTGTCGATGGCTTCTACACCACAGCTCGCACGGTGCGACAATATCCCCGTCAACTGGGCGGCAACCTCTTGGGCAGCCTCGGTGCCGTGTCGAATGAGATGATACGCCGCAACCCAGACCTGGAGCTCGGCGACTTCGTGGGCATGGAGGGGCTTGAAGCTTCATACGAAGAGGTGCTGCGTGGCGAAAAGGGTCTCGTGCTGCGCGATATATACGCTCCGCAGGGGGCTCGCGACTCGGTATTGAAGGAGGCAGTGCCCGGCAAGTCGATACACTGTTCCATTGACACGCGCCTGCAACAACTCGCCGAGGAGTTACTACGCGACAAGGTGGGTGCCGTGGTAGCCATCGAGCCTGCGACTGGCGAAATCCTCGCCATGGCTTCGTCACCAACCTTCAACCCCGACGAACTTGTCATCGGGCGCGAGCGCGGCAACAACTATATGCGCAACCTGAACCATCCGCGCCATCCACTCTGGAACCGCACAGTGCAGTCAGGCTATCCTCCCGGCTCAACCTTCAAGCTCGTCAATGGACTTATCGGCTTGCAGGAGGGGGTGCTACGCCCACACTACTCCTACCCATGCCACAAAGGTTACTACTACGGCGACGGGCATAAGCTCGGTTGCCACGAACACGCCTCGCCGCTGAAATTGAGCTACGCCATATCGACCTCGTGCAACGCCTACTTCTGCTACGTCTTCCGCAACATACTGGAGAACAAACGCTACAAAAACTCGCACGAGGGATATGCCGTGTGGCGCGACTATGTCGAGAGCTTCGGATTCGGCAACCGCCTCGGCTCGGATGTACGAGGCGAGCGTATGGGGCGACTCCCGACCGAGGAGTTCTACGACAAGAAGTTCAAGCGATGGAATGCACTTACGCTCCTCTCCGTATCCATTGGCCAGGGAGACCTCGAATGTACAGTGTTGCAGATGGCTAACCTCGCTGCAACAATTGCCAACCGCGGCTACTACTACACGCCGCATTTGGTGCGTGCAATCGACGGCTGCGACTCGATAGATGCAACTTTCCGCACGCGCCATTACACCAAGATCGACACACGCCACTTCGAGACCATCGTCGAGGGCATGTGGCGTGCCGTAAATGTGGATGGTACGGCACAAGGCGCGAAACTCCCGGGGCTGAATGTCTGCGGCAAGACAGGAACATCGCAGAACTCGCGTGGCGAGGACCACTCGACCTTCATCTCCTTTGCTCCGCGCAAGGAGCCGAAGATTGCTATTGCCGTGTATGTCGAGCACGGAGGCTTCGGTGCCGAGGCGGCAGTGCCTATCGCCTCGCTTATCGAGGAGATGTACCTGACCGACACCATTCAACGCCCATGGCTCGTCGATTACATTAAGTCCAAGAAGATTTACTACCCGATGTATGACAAGAAGCGCAAATAGACGTGTATCGCTCTTCGGAGGCATTGACAGCGTGGGGATGATGCTCTACATAGCCCTCACGGTGGTAGGCCTTATCGCCATATTCTCGGCCTCGTGGGATGAGATGAGCGATGCTCCGCTCTCGCTCTCGCACAACTATATGAAGCAGGCCATGTGGCTCATCATAGCGTGGGGTGTCGGCATTGTCGTACTACTGCTCGACAGCAGCCTATGGCACAAGATAGCCTACTACCTCTACGGCGCAGGCATAGGTCTGCTGCTGCTCACACTCCTCTTCGGCCGCGAGGTGAATGGCGCAAAGGCGTGGTTCGACATCGGAGGCTTCCGCATACAACCTATGGAGTTCGTCAAGATTGCCATCGCGCTGGCAACAGCCCGTGTGATGAGCGAGTACTCATTCTCCATCTCGCGCTTCAATGATTTATGTAAGGTGGCGGCCGTAATTTTGGTGCCGCTCGCCATCACCGTCTTGCAGAACGACACGGGTTCGGGCATCGTGCTCGGCTCGTTCCTCTTTATGCTCTACCGCGAGGGGCTCAACAAGTGGCTCTGCATACCTATCCTCTTTATCGCCGCACTTTTCATCCTCTCATTCCTCATCTCCTCGACGGCTCTGCTTATTGCGCTAATTGTGGTCTTCACGTTATCCGAGGGGCTGAACGACGGCCGTTGGGGCGACTGCGCGAGATACATTGCCGCACTTTTTATGGCGAGTCTGCTGCTCTTCCTCACGCTTCACTTCCTGCTGCCCGACGGCTTTAACTACTACTATGCACTGCTTATCACCACCCTCGCATCGTTGCCGCTGGTGGTGTGGTATGCCTATCGCGAACGTCTGCGCAATATCTATGTATCGGTGACGATATTCGCCGCCTCAATACTTCTGCTTCCGACCTCTAATGTGCTCTTCAACGCACTGCGTGCGCACCAAAAGAACCGAATAATGAGCTTCCTCGGCGTAGCCTCCGACTTCAATCTCGACTACAACGTCAATCAATCGAAGATAGCTATCGGCTCGGGAGGTCTCTTCGGCAAGGGCTTCCTGCAAGGCTCGCAGATACGCTACAACTTCGTGCCCGAGAAGCATACGGACTTTATCTTCTGCACTATAGGCGAGGAGTGGGGATTCGTAGGTGCACTCATAGTATTGGCACTTATGGCCAGCCTTATCCTGCGACTTATGTATATGGGGGACCGTCAGCGCGAGACCTTCGGGCGTGTCTATTGCTACTGCGTGGCCTCGATACTACTCTTCCACACACTCGTCAATGTAGGTATGACCATAGGTATTGTGCCCGTGATGGGTATTCCGCTACCACTCGTCAGCTATGGAGGTTCATCGCTTGTCGCCTTTACGACGATGATATTCATAGCCTTCGCGCTCGATGCCTCGACCAATCGCGAGTCGCCGCACGCCTATCGCGCAGGTTAATCACCTTACAACAGTTTCTTCACCAACGAGAATAGCCTGTACGGCATATACCGGAACGGCAGATCGAGCCACGTCGGCGTGGTAACCACCGCACGACGGTGCGAAAACACGTCGAAGCTCGCACGGCCGTGGTAGGCCGACATTCCCGAGTTGCCCACACCGCCAAATGGCAGATGTTCGTTGGCAATGTGCATTATCGTATCATTGATACACGACCCTCCGGCCGAGGTGCGACGTATAACCTCATCGCCCTGCTCCGTAGTGCCGAAGTAATAGAGAGCCAGCGGCTTCTCGCGCCCATTCACAAACTCTATCGCCTGCTCCGTAGTCGAGAAGGTGAGCAGCGGAAAGATTGGGCCGAAAATCTCCTCCTGCATAACCGGTGCCTCGGGCAACACATTGTCGAGCAGCGTAGGCTCAAAGAGCCGCTCCTCGCGGATACGATTACCACCAAACCGTATGACGCCATCCGCGAGATAGCTCTCCAAGCGGTCGAAGGCTCGCTCATTGACTATACGTACAAAGTGCTTGCTGCGCTGCGGCTTACGCCCCACGAGTGAGCGGAACTTCCTTTCGAGAGCCTCGACAAACTGCTCCTTTATATCCTGGTGCACCAGCAAGTAGTCGGGTGCAATACACGTCTGACCGGCATTGAGGAGCTTGCCCCACGCTATGCGTTTGGCCGCCAGCTCGATATCCGCACTCTTATCGACGATGCAGGGGCTCTTGCCTCCCAACTCCAACACCACGGGGGTGAGATTCTGCGCCGCAGCACTCATAACCTTGCGGCCGAGCGATGGACTGCCCGTGAAGAATATCAGGTCGAAGCGATGAGCAAGCAGTTCGGCATTCACCTCGCGATTACCCTCGACAATGGCGATATAGTTCTCATCGAATGTAGCGCGTATCATCTCCGTCAGCGTTGCCGACACATTAGGCGTATAGGGCGACGGTTTTAGCACGGCCGTACATCCTGCCGATATGGCTCCGACAAGCGGATTGAGCAGCAACTGCACGGGGTAGTTCCACGGTGCAATTATAAGCGCATTGCCGAGCGGCTCGCTCACCACGCGGCTGCGCGACGGAAACATCTTGATTGGGGTGGCGACACGCTGCGGTGCGGCCCAACTTCCGAGATGGCACAGATGGTTGCGTATCTCGCCTCGTACGATGCTCAACTCCGTGAGATAGGCCTCCTCGTAGCTCTTGTGCAAATCGCTCCATAGTGCATCAGCAAGGTGCGGCTCCCAGCGGTCGAGCGTTTCGAGCAGACGTTGCAACATCTTGCGGCGAAATGCCAAATCGAGTGTCGCGCCGCTCTTGAAGAGCTGCCGTTGCGCCTCAACGACAGAGGCTATATACTGCGGGGTTGAATTATTGACCATCATATCCGAAACAATTATTTGTGGCAAGTTACTACATTTTCTGCAATTATCACACTTTTGCAGGGCTATTTCTGCTGCTCGGCCATAGTTTTGCGCCCCGTAAAGTTGTCCATCGTGTGGAATATGCCGAACACACGACCGAAGAGATAGTCGAACAAGCGCGTCGGCAGCAGACCCTGCATCAGTCGCACAAAGTGCATTGATAGCGGTACAACTATCCGTATTATACACTTGAAGTCGGTATTGCGCTCGATAGCACGGATAATCGTACGCGATGCGTATTCGGGATCGAGCACAGGGAGTATGCGCGAGCGCACACCGTCGAACATTCCGGTATTTATGAAGTATGGAGTAACGGTCGTCACGCGCACGGCACTACCCGCCTCGTGCAGCTCGATTCGCAGAGAGTCGGACCATCCGACCACGGCCCACTTACTCGCCGCATAGACCGACATTCGCGGATTGGCAATCAACCCTGCAGCCGAGGCTATGTTGCATATATGCCCCTCGTTGCGAGCTATCATATCGGGCAACACCTGCCGTGCCACGACCATCTGCGCCGTAGCATTTATAGTCATTGTACGCAATATTTCATCGATCGAGAGGCGGTCAAAGGTGCTGTTCGAAGTCACGATGCCGGCGTTGTTAATCAGTATGTTCACCTCGCCTACCTCGCGTTTCACGCGGTTGTAGCACTCCTCGACGGCTTGCGTATCGGCAATATCGACTATGTAGCCGCGCACGGCACCTATAGTGGCGAACTCTGCCAACACGAGGTCGAGGTTTGTGCGGTTTACATCCCATATGATGAGCGTCGCTGCACCGCGCTCGAGCGCCATACGCCCCATTATTCGACCTATACCCGAAGCTCCTCCGGTGATAAGCACATTCTTTGCTGCAAATTTAGACATAGCACTGTATCTTTTGTTATTACCTTTACGGCAAAGGTAGTGCTACATCCACACACACGAAAAAAATAGTGGCGAAGACCTCTATTTTGTGGCCAAAAACGAAATAATAGCGGCGAATGTCATATAACAACAGATGGGCATTGTCGCCAACACCCATCTATTATTGTGCCGGTGTGACGTTTCGCTACTTGTCGTATGTGGCAAGCACGCGCTCCTTGGACTTGTCGTTACGCTCCATATTCTTGTGTACAAACTTGCAAAAGTCCTTCCATGGATAGAATGGTGCGGTCTTGCACTTGATAGGCAGCGTGGCATCACGCTCGTTGATGAGCGATCGCACGAGCACTTCGCCGCGCTTGTTGCGGTAGAGAACAAGTTGCAGATTGGCGGCCATAGGAACCATCATACCGTGGTTGAACGATGTGGCAGCGGCCTCCAAGTCGTCGCCACACTTCGCCACTGCACCCTCATAGCCGATAATCGACAAGAGTGGGCCGACATACGAGTCGTGCGTGAAGCGCAGGTTGGCCGTATCGGGGTTCTTGCCCTCGACAGCTGCATTGCCACTTGCCAGAATATCCTCGATAAGTGGGTGTACGTGTGACTGTCGCATCGCAACCATATCGTTACCTACTCCTATCAAGTTATTCACCCATTGTGCGGTCTGATATACATATATGCCGTACATCTCATCTACGGTGAAGAGACGTGTGAGCAGCTCGCGGTCGCCCATCTCGAAGTTCTCGCCAAAGAGCAGCATATGGAAGGCATAGCGCGTAATGCGGAAGTCGCGCTTCGCGCCGCACATCTTGAGGAACGCCTCGCGGTCGGTGGTCACCTTCGAGACAAACGATGAGCCATCGTATTCGTAATCCCACTTTTTGCGCTCCTTTGTCCACGCGCCGCGCTTCATATACTCCTTGTGTATCTCCTCCGAGCGCTTTGATACGTTAGGATTTTCGGTTATAGGTCGCACGATAGGTTGGTCGGCATTACGGGCATGCTGCCATATCTTAATCTGCGGCCTCAACGCCTTCATTGTCTCGTTAAAACTCACCATCGACATCACGCAACGCATACTGCGACTCGACTTGGCCTCGATGGAACCATTGTCAAAAATAGACTTGAAGTTCGCGTATGCTCGGCTGGCGATACCGCGCCACTGCTCGAAGCCAAGGTCGGCGAGCTCACCCTCGTATCCCAATTGTGCGCGGTAGATGGCGTCAAGACGCTTATAGAGGAGCTTTCCTTCGGCTGTTAGGATGCCAAGGCTGTCGGCCTTTGCAAATGTCGATAGTGTCTTGGCGAACTTCTTGCTGCTCTGCTCGTAACGCGAACCGTGGCGACCAACGAGCAGGAAGTGGAATGGTTCAAAGCCTTCGGGGGCCTTGGCTATCTCGCCGAGAGGCACCGAAGGGTATGTCGAAGCTGTCGGACAGGCGAGATTCGGATACCTGGCAAGGCTCTCGCGTATAGCCTCCGGCGACTGAGCCACGGCAGCCGCAACTGCCAATATCGCCGCTACAATAGCAAAAATTCTCTTCATATTACGTTATTCTTATTGATTGTTCATCTCCTTTATCACCTTCTCGCGCGAGGCGTCGAGCTTGGCCATATTCACACGAATAAGGGGCACCATATCCTCCCACTTGTAGAAAGGAGCTGTCGGGCTCTCTATCGGCAGAAATACATCGCGCTCATTTACCAACGAGCGCACAAGCACCTCGCCCTTCTTGTTGCGATAGAGGATTATTTGCAGGTTCGAGCCCATATGTATAAACTTACAGAATGGCACGGAGGTCGCCGCACGCTCCAAGTCCTCGCCATATCGCAGTCCATGATTCTTGTAGCCAAAGATAGTAAGCAGCGGCGTGATGTAGCTATCGTGCGTAAAGCGCAGGTTGGCCACATAAGGATTTTTGCCATCGATAGCCGCCTGTGCCTGATTGATTATATCATCGACCAACGGTCGCATATAGCTAATGAATGCCTCGTTATAGTAGTGTCCTATGCCGCCCGTCCATTGGAGCCATACTCCAACCTTTGAGACGTAGAATCTATACAGTTCGTCGAGCGTGAAGGTGCGGGCAATCAGGTCCGAGGTATCCATTTCAAAGTTCTCGGCGAAGAGCAGCAGATGGTGCGTGTTGTAGGCGAAGAGGAAGTGGTTGTGCGCTCCGCACTTCTCGACAAGCAGTTCCGGATTGGTAGTCACCTTCGAGAGCATTGCCGATACGTCACTACTGTTGCGCCACTCTTTGAGACGCTCGGCAACAACGCCGTTTCTTGCTTTGTGACGACTGTAATTAACCACCTCCTCATTCGATGTGGGATTATCGGCTATCGGACGCAGAAGCGGCATATAGCTCTGACGACCCTCCATATCGACCGGCATCGTAGGGCATTTCTCTTTCAATCCATCGACAAAGGCCACCATCGAGAAGATGCAGCGATGGCGGGCACTCGATTTACCCTCTATGGCACCACTCTCGAAGACCTCGTGGAAGTTTTGGTAGGCACGGCGACCCACACCGCGCAACTGATGTTGCCCCAAAGAGGTAAGCTCGCTACCCATACCCGACTGCTTGGCCGTGGCTTCGGTGAGAGTCTTGCGAATCTCCTCGCCCAGCGGCGTGAGGATGCCGAGCTGCGAGGCGCGGTTATAGATGTCGAGCGAATTCTGATACGTCGTATCGCGCAACTCGTATCGCGAGCCATGACGGCTTGTTATCGTAAAGTAGAACGGCTTATAGCCGCGTGGCGCAGGGGCAATTTTACCCTCAACAGGCTGATAAACCGCCGTAGTAGGCTCCGCAAAGCGAGGATTTTCACGAATAATCCGGCGGATTGCCTCGGGAGATTGTGCGGTCGCTGCAGCCACGACCACAAGTGTCCATACAGCAATAGTCAAGAAACGCTTCATTGTCATCTGTTTATCTTCACAAAGATACTATTTTTTTTAATCTCCACAAAAAAACGCATCTCCGAGAGCTGTGAGTTCCGTTATATTTTGTAAATTTGCCTACCGCAAACCAAAGATAACACTATGTCACAAGAGCAGATTCTTCGCCGCCAATTTCTCGCCAATGTCGGCCAAACATCGCCATCGCCTATGCTCATTACCGTGGAGCGCGCCGAGGGTGTATTCTTTTACACGCCCGAGGGCAAGCGATATTTCGACCTCGTATCGGGTGTCTCTGTAAGCAATGTGGGCCACGCCAATCGCGAAGTTGTCGAGGCCGTGCAGCAGCAGGCGGCTCGCTATATGCACGTTATGGTCTATGGCGAACTTGTCGAGCGGCCGCAGGTGGAGTATGCCGTCGAAGTAGCGAAGTTGCTGCCCGGGGCATTGGAGAGCCTCTACTTCGTAAACTCAGGAGCCGAAGCTGTCGAGGGGGCGCTTAAGTTGGCCAAGCGCTATACACACCGCACCGAGATGATATCTATGCGCCGAGCCTACCATGGCTCGACACACGGTGCGATGAGCATGATGGGCGAACCCGAGGGCGAGGAATGGAAGGGTGCCTTCCGCCCACTGCTTCCCGACACACGGGCAATAGACTTCAACGATTTCGAAGCTCTGCAACAGATTACCGAGCGCACAGCCTGCGTGCTCTGCGAACCCGTGCAGGGCGAGGCAGGTGTGCGACCGCCGCACGAGGGCTACCTCGCCGCGTTGCGCCGCCGCTGTACGGAGGTGGGGGCACTGCTTATCTTCGACGAGATACAGACAGGCATGGGGCGCACGGGCGAGATGTTTGCCTCGGTGAAGTATGGCGTTACGCCAGACATCATCTGTCTGGCCAAGGCCTTCGGCGGAGGTATGCCTCTCGGAGCCTTTGCCTCGACAAAGGGTATTATGGACTCATTGCAAACAAACCCCGTATTGGGCCATATAACGACCTTCGGAGGCCACCCCGTATGCTGCGCGGCGGGCTTGGCAGCCCTGCGTTATATGCAGAAGCACGAGATTGTCGAGGATGTCGAGCGCAAGGGTGCGCTATACGAGCAACTGCTGGCCGACCATCCGCAGATCGTAGAGATACGCCGCAGCGGACTGCTCCTGGCCGTCGAACTCGGTTCGTCGGAGAGGATGTTTCGTATGATGGAGCTCTTTGCCGAGGAGGGAATTATGAGCGACTGGTTTCTCTACTGCGACACTGCATTCCGCATATCGCCGCCGCTCGTTATCTCCGACGAGGAGATTCGCGAGAGTGTGGCCATCATTCGCCGTTGCCTCGACCGCATTTAGAGGAGTCGTCGCGCCGTGGCAGCCTCGGTGAGGCTCATAGTGTCGAGATTTACCCCCGAAATATTCACTATACCGCATCGGCGGCCCGGCTCAATAATGCCGAGGCGGTCGTCGAGGCCGAGGGCTTTTGCACCTCCGAGTGTCGCCCAGCCGAGCAACTCATCGAGCGGCACACCCTCGAAACACTTCAGCTCTTCGACCATCGAGAGCGACCAATTCGAGGCGAGCGAGTCGGTGCCGATACATATATTAAGACCGCGCGCGCGAAGGAGCGACACTGCGTGCGGCACGACACCCGATATGTAGCTGTTCGAGCGAGGACAGAGCACCCAATAGACCGAGGCCGTAAAGTGGTTCATAATCGTATCTACGTCGGAGTCCGAGAGGCAACAGTTGTGCACAAGCATCACGCTGCGGTCGTGCGGCACCGACTTGACGATACGCTCGACGGGCGAGCCATAGTGCAGAAAATCGCACTCGAAGCCCACCTGCGAGTACCACTCATGTAGCGCGCCACACCCCGCGTAGAGTTGCTTCTCGCCCTCGGACTCGAGAAAGTGAATCGAGAGGGGTGCGCCATTACCACCCTCGCATGCCGCCTTAAAGTCGGCATCCGAGAGCGAATAGGTGGAGTGAGGCGTGAGCGACGTATCGGGATTGTGCAATAACTTGCGTTGCTCGGCGATATTGCAGCGTTTAAGGCCAAAGACCTCGGCAAACGTGTGGTAGTGAATCGGACTTGCGCTCTTCGTCGCGAAGCTCGTCGCACCATTCACTATGTCGGCTACGGCATCTACACCCTCCTTCCACATCGCATCGTCGGCCTCCGCAATAGCCTTCAATTGCTGTTGCTCGGCGAAATTATTGCGCACGGCGGTCATCGACGAGGCGAAGGAGGCATACCCCCCATGCTCGGCAATAGCACCTTTGAGGTAGGCAAGTTCGAGGTGTGAGTGCGCATTGACAAAGCCGGCACAGAGGATACCGGCATAGAACTCCACGCACGGCATAGAGTCGAGCGAAGCCTCGTCGTACTGCTCGACAGCGAGAATCTCGCCCGTTGCCCGGCAGACCGTAATGAGCGGGTGGCTACTGAACCCGTGTCGAGTCAGCAGATAGTGCGAGGCTATCTTTCTTTGGGAAGAGGAATTCATCTGCAAAAATTCTTACATCGACATATCGCGAGAAGAGGCTGTCGATGGCCAACTCATCGGTCGGCGTATAGACCACTCGCAGCTTCTTGATGGTCAGATTTTGACGTTTTGGCCGCCTCTTGCCCTCGTACTCGCCGAGGCGCATAACCAGGCGGCTGCACCCCTTGTCGGCCTTCATCACGCGGCGCATATTCTCGTGCGCACGCAGGCGCGACGTGCCGTAGTTGCGACGGCCACCATGCTCGCTCTCGAAGTAATAGACCGCCTTGCGCGGATGTTTCTTTAGATCATCCTCGCAGTCGTAGTTGTAGTTTATGAGGTATTCGCCCGGATAGACAGGCTCGATGACTATCTCGAGGAGCGTAGAGTCGGCACGCTTACGCGCCTCGATAAGCGTATCGGTATAGACCTCGCGGCGCATAGTTCGCAGAGCGACATTGCGTACCGTATCGAGCACCACGACGCGCTGCTGATAGACGCGCCCCTCCTCCTCGAGGCGGCTGATCGCCCGCTCGACAACCGAGCCGAGGCGTGCGCTCTTGCGGCGCGAGAAGTTACCGACCGTATAGCGTACATCCTCGGCCGTATAGCCATATCGCTCGAATATCGCCTCATAGACCTGCAACGAGTCTATATTCACATGCTCGACCGACACATAAGCATTCGCCACAAAGGCATCGTGGAAGATATCGGCGAGCGTATCGTCCGGAATAACCGTCTTTTTATGGCAGCCGCCCAACACCAAAAGGGCTACCACAAGGGTTAAAAACAGTGCTCTATATCGCATAATCATATCGTTTTTATCATCGTCCGCGTAGCAGCCACCGAAACGGCCCAGGCCACAGCCACAAACGAAAAGAGTATTACAATCAAATCGCCGACCTGCAAGGCTACGGGGTAGTTCTCGATAAGGAAACCACCCGACGGCATCTTCACGAGGCCGAAGTGCTGCTGCACCGCAACAACAGCCACGCCCAGCACAAGGCCTACCACTCCGCCAATTCCAGATATGAGCAACCCGACACGAACAAAGACACCATGCAGGAAGTCTCGGTCGGCACCCAAGGCATAGAGCGTCACGCGCTCATCGCGCTTCTCGATGATGAGCATAATGACCGAGCCTATAATCGAGAGCGAGGCGACTACCAACACCAACAGCGCAATGAAGAATATTGCCCACTTCTCGTAGCGCATAATAGCATAGAAGGCCGAGTTTTTATCCTCGCGCGAAGTTGCCTTCACCCCCTCGACTACCGCTTCGATATTGCGGCATACACGCTCGGCCGAGTAACCATCAGCGAGCGATACAGCGATACGCGAAGCCCTACCCTCGCACCCAAAGATACGGCCGGCGGCACGAAGCGACGTGAGCACAAGCGAAGCGTCATTGCGACTATCAATCATAAACAGCCCCGCCACCGGAAGGCTCTCCGTGCGGATTGTCGGCACGGCCGCAAAACCCTGCTCCGGAGCTATCACCTCCACACCATCTATGGCCGTCGAGAAGATACCCAACGCTCCGGCAACACCCTCGCCGAGCAGCAGTCGGTCAATATCGCCGAGGCGCACCGTCGCCTCGCCGAGTGTCATATAATCGGCAATCGGGAGGAGAGCATTGTAGTTATCATCCACGCCGCGCACCGTGACGATTGCGTGGCGGTTGCGGTGGCGCACAACAGCCTGCCGCTCGACGAACATCGAGACATCCGCCACACCCTCACACGCCGCAAGTGCAGTGCGTAGCGAGTCGCTAACCTCTATATCCCCACCCTCGGCAGCACGCACCTCAACGGGTGCATCTACTGCTGCATACATATCACACACAAGCCCTTCGAAGCCATTGAACACCGAGAGTATCACCACCATTGCAGCGACGGGCACCAGCACCGCCAAGGTGCTGACCGAGGCGATGATGTTAATGACCGAGTGCGACTTTGGCGACACGAGGTATCTCAATGCAATGAGCCACTTCATAGCGAGCCAATCTTTTCTGTCGCTACTTCTTCAGAAGCGAGTCGATATTCTCGATATACTCCAACGAGTCATCGATGAAGAACTGCAACTCCGGAATGCTCTTCACCTGAAAGCGCATACGGCGACCGAGCGCACCGCGGATGGTGCGATTCTGCTGCTCGATAACCTCGAGCGTCGCCTGCGACTTATCGAATGGGAAGACGCTGACATAGACCTTCGCATACGAGAGATCGACCGACACGCGCACGGCCGTCACCGTGACGAGCGTGCCGCGCAACGACTCGGCGATATCGCGCTGTATCTGCTTTGCAATCTTCTGCTGACGTGTATTTTCCATAATATTGTCGTATTTGTATCTAAAAATCGTTAGGCTATCGGGAATTTGAATACCTCCTTGTTCTTCTGTCGCGGCAGACGTTTCTTGTACCACTCCTTGAAGCCCTCCTTGCCGATGCGGAAACCTACACGCAGCGAGATGGTGAGGTTGTCGAGCGGCGAGCGCAGCGGAGTGAGGTAGAATGGGTTTTCGCCCGGCTTGGTCTCGGAGTCGAGCCCATTGTCGTAGTACTTATTACGGTTGCGCAGTATATCCGAGAAACCAAAATCGTAACGCACACGCACACCAAACTCCACCTGCTTGATAAGTATGTCTAAACCACCGCCACCCGCCAAGCCAAACGAGAAGCGGTTGTCGCGCTCAGGGCGGAAATCATACTTACCCGACACGGGCGGCTCAACCGTACCCCCGAAATCGATAGCAAACTTCTCATCGTTGAAGAAAGTAGAGGAGAAGTTGTAGGAGAAGGTTAGTGCCGCCTCGAGATACAATCGCAGGTGCCGCTTGAAGAGGTAGGCGTGCGGCTGCCAGACGAGAGGCACCATTATCGAGTTGAGCTTACGCGTGTAGTAGCGATACTCCTTCTTGTTCTCATAGCGCATAGGGTATGGCGCATAGGAGTAGCCGCGCTGCATAAGTTCGAGGTCGATACCCACGCCGCCGACAAAACGCTCGTCGGTGTAGTATCGCCACGACACACCGGCCGAATAGGTGCCCCATATCGAGCGCATCTCCTGCTTCGGATAGAGGCGTGCAGTGGCCATACCCGTACCTCCCGTGAGAGCAATGGTGTGCTGCGCCGAGGATTCGGCGATGCCCACGGCGAAGAGCAGAGCCACAAGTGCCACTATGCGCCGCAGTATAGTTTTGTAGTTTATGCGAAATGTTCTCTTCATCTTCGTTGGTCAAAGTTTATCTGTTAGCACCAAGGTCGCCGGCAGCCTTCTTTATACCGCCCAGCGCACTGCCGAAGCCGCCCATACCCGTCGAGCCGCTATTCTGCGTCTGCTGCTTCTGCTGTTCGTTATGCTTCGAGGCCTTCTCCTTGAGTTCCTCGACGAGCTTCTCGAGGCGCGAATTCTCCTTATCGTCGAGCATCTTCACCAGATTCTCCATCGTCATCGGTTGGAAAACCTTGTCCATATCCATATTTAGCTCTATGTCCCAATTGACCTTCGTTGCGAAGAGATCCTCGCCACGCTCGTTGATGTATGACTCGGCACGCTCGGGCTGCAACCCTTCGACTACATTACCTGCATCCCACTTACCATTACCATTCGTATCCTCGATAATGCGCAGTCGCACCTCGCCGGCCGGCACATAGTTGAAGCGATAGTCGCCCGTCTTAACCCCCTTACGCTCCTGCAACGTCTTGCCCGAAGCATCGGTCAACAGAATAATGTAGCTACGACGGCCCTTTGGCGTAGCCTTCACCTTGACGGTTATCGTGGCGAACTTCTCGGGGTCGTAGGTCGTAAATTCGACCTTTATCGAGTCATTCTTGTAGCCCATAATATCGGTTACCGCCTCCTTGGGTATGACAAACGCATACTTGGTCTTGCTCTCCCACACAGCACGCACATCCCAACGGCACATATTGAGCGTATCGCGCACGAAGTGTCGGGCGATGACGGTCGGCTCATTCTTATCGTTGTACTTGATGAGCTGCACGGCAGCCGAGTCGAAGAGCACGGCCGGCGAGTCGAAGGTCATCGTGAAGCCTTTCTCGGGATTGACCTCCTTCTGCGCCGAGATGGTGCATTTGAACGGGTTGGCCTGCTTTGGCGGAGTATATTCGCGTCCCTCCTTTGCAGCCTTGGCCTTCTCCTTCTCCTGCTTCTCGCGTTCTCGCTCCTCCTCTTTGGTCTCGACCTTCACCCACGCAAGTTTCAACGGCTCGGTGGTCATCGCGAGAGTGCGCGTAGAGTCATGACGCATATAGCGTATTTCGCCCTTGATTGTGTCGGGCAGGTTCTCGGCCGGTACATTGAACCACAAGGCCACGGTATCCTTACCCACGGTCTGCGGGTCGTAGATAATCTTATCCTGCGCAATACTGTCGAAGCGGATGCTCTCGATTTGCGGATGAGCCGACGCGAAGTAGAGCAGAGCCTTCTTCTGCAACGGACGCGAGGCCTCGACAAGGCGTTGATTTGTGAAGGTTACATCCGTGAACATCCTGAAATAGAGCTGCGGCTCAGCCGACGGATACATACGCAGCGAGTCGAACCATATCGCAAACGGAGGCATCGTAGCCGGATTATAGACGGTGTCGAGCAAGCCCACCATATCGGTACCCGGCTCATAGAGTTTATTGTCGTTCTTGTCGGCAAAGGCGTAGATGCGATAATTGACCGGTTTGAGATTCTGGGCGATGAATATGCCGTTGTTCTGCGCACGCGAGATTACGTCGGGCTTGCGCAGGAAAATCGTCGAGTCGTAGCCCGGGGTGACGGGTAGCGAATCCGCCATGTAGAACCAGATGAAGGTGCGGCTCACGCTATCGGCCTTGTAGGAGTCGGCCGTATAGCCCGAGCACATCAGCGAATCGACCTTGTCACCCGTCGAGAAGACGTAGCGCATGGCGTTGAGCGGGTTGCTCTCGTTGTTGTCCTGAATAGCACTGCCGAGGTCGATAGCGTAGGTCGTATTCTCTTTGAGCGTATCGCGGATTGTGATGACTACACCCTTGCCGCGCATCGTAAGCAGCGGAGCCTTCTTCATAGCCGGCGAGGTGTACATCTCCTTGTTCTGATCCTTGATTTGCACATACTCGTTGAACTCGATATATATCTTCTTGCCCTTGAAGTTGGTCGAGAAGTTGTCGGGCACCATCTTGACGATATATGGCGGCAACGTATCCTTCGGGCCGCCATCGGGGGTCATCACGTTGGCACAGCGCGAGAAGAATGCTCCGGCAAAGAGCATCGCAACAGCCGTGCGCAGTATCGTAAGTGTCGTCTTTCTGTTCATCTCAAGTTCTATTAAATATTTTCGCCACTATCTACATCGGTCGAGCCGTCATCCGTCGCACCGCTATCGGGTGTAGCATCGTCGGGCGTTTCGCCCTCGGCCGGAAGCGGTGCGGGAACCACATACCACTTATGTCCGGCCTTCGATCCCTCGGCATAAGGCTCGCCCTTCCATGGACGGAATACTATTGTGAGGTAGGTAGTAGGCAGATTTTCGGCCACCAGATAGCGGAACATATAGCCGTAAATCTTGGCCGCCGGATAGACTGCCACGACCATCGCCGGCGAGGTATTCTGGAAGAACGAGGCGTAGGTATTCGTCGAGCCCTCTACGGCGTATGGTGCACTCTCGACATCGGGTGTTGTGCGCTGCTCGCCCGTGGTTTTGTTGGTGATAATCCTATTGAGCGCATCCTCATATGAGAGTATATCCCAATTTTCGTCGCCCGGGTAGTAGGCATAGACCTCCATGCCTTCGGCCGGAAGCAGAGGGCCACCCGACTCCTCCTGCACATACCCCTTCACCACGACCGTCGTATCGGTAGTCACCTTCTTGAAGCAGCCGACAGCAGCCACAGCCACAACCAGCAGCAGAAGACCCATGTATGTTCCTCTTCGTATCATCGTTCAATATCTTTTACAAGTTCAACAATCTCGGCACGCGACAGCCCCAATGCCTCGCCGAGCGGTGCGAGGGCAAAGTCGCGCTCGAGGAGCAGTGCGTGCGGCACGGTGAGCCGCTCGGTAGCTATGCGCTGCTCGCCAAAGAGCAGTATATCGAGGTCGATAGGGCGCGAAGCGTATCGCTCGCCCGTTGCGCACTTCTCGCGCAGCTCCTCCTCGCGGTTGCGCCCCAACTCGCGCTCGATAGCTTGCAGTTCGTCGAGCAGAGGCTCGGCCTCCAACTCCGTCTCGACGATGTAGGCGCGGTTCAGGAACCTTGCAGCGCAAAAGCCCCACGCCTCACTCTCGCGCACGGAGGAGCGTGCTACAACTCTCCCCACGCGCTCAGCGAGCAGTCGCTCGGCGCGGTCGAGTCGCTCGGCAACATCGTGCGTGTTGCCCCCTGCAAGTATCGCTGCACGTCTTATCATCGCAAGGTTACAAGTGGTTTATATGTTTGCTTACGGCGAGCGCAAAGTGCGTAAAGACGATGCGCGGGTCGCCATTTTGCCCTATCTGGCGCATAGCCGACTCTATCTGTTCGATGACAGGCTCGATATTGCCGCTGCCGATAAACGGCGCGAACTTCGAGCAGAAGGCCGCCTCGTCACCCCACAGATAGCTCGCCGCACCCGCTCCGGCGTGGAGCATATAGGCTTCGCGCAACAGTCGTGCAAAATCGAGCAACATATTGCGCTGACGCTCGCGCGGAAGTTGCGCTACATCCTCGGCCCACGAGAGCAGTTCGAGATGGCGGTCGTTGTAGCTGTAACGCATCACGGCGCAGAAGGCCTCAAAATTCTCGCGGCGCATCTCGTCATCGCTCTCGCCCAGCAGCTGCCGCAACTCGATAACATCACCCATAGCCAAGCGGGCCATGTTGCGCATCTGCTGCTCATCGCTGATGCCGGCACGCTCTATCTCCACGGACAAATCCTCGGCCGTGAGGCGCGGCACAGCAACCTCTTGCGTGCGCGAGAGGATAGTTTGTAGCAGTCTGTCGGGCCGCTCGGAGACGAGCAGAAAGACGGTATTCGCCCACGGCTCCTCGAGTATTTTGAGGATGCGGTTCGAGGCCTCGTCGTTCATCGCCTCGGGCAGCCAGATGATGACCGTTTTGTACTTCGATTCGAAGCTCTTGAACGAGAGGCGGCGAATCATCTCCTCCATCTCCTTGGTCGAGATTATGCCTTTGAGTGTCTTGCCGAGGTTCAGCGCATCTACCCACTGCGTAGGCGAGAAGTAACCGCCCGTGCGGTCGAACACCTCACGCCACAGTTCCATAAAATCCGACGAGAGCACCACCTCTCCGCTCTTCTTTCCCTGCTTGTTCACCGGGAAGATAAAGTGCAGATCGGGATGCGCCAGCGCAGCAATCTGCCGACACGACGGACACTCGCCGCACGAGTCACCATTGCGACGATCGGTGCAGTGTATATACTGCGCATAGGCCACCGCCAGAGGCAACGCACCCGTACCGGCCTTGCCGGTGAAGAGCTGCGCGTGGCTGATTCGCCCCGTATCGACGCTATGGGCGAGGTGACGTTTCAACCCCTGCTGACCTATTACATCACAAAATCTCATACTATCTGCGTTTTATCATCGAGCGCACCAGGCCCTTCACGTCAATCTTCTCGCGCCACACGGCATAGAGCAGATAGATAACGAAGAGCAGACCGCCAAACGTATATCGAGCATAAACTTCATCGAAGACCATCGCCTCGCCCACGACAAAGAGCACAAGGGCGACAACCACATACTCGGCCATACGGCCAAAGGCGTAGGGCGTAGGATAGTAGAGTCGGTTGAGCACGATGCTCACTGCCACCATCACCGCCTCGGCGATAAAGCGGCTCCACGCCGCACCGTAGTAGCCGGCACGCGGGATAAGCCACAATCCGAAGCCCACCGAGCAGACCAGGCCCGTGAGCGTAATCCACAGCGCATAGCGCGTCTTCTCCTCACGTTTGTACCAGAACGACAGGTTGAGCCACACACCACCGAGGATATTGGCACCGAGCACCACGGGAAGGATGTATATACCCTCGCGGAAGTCGCGCCCCACAATCAGAGCAAAGAGGTCACGGAAGAGGGCAATGCCTAGGAATATGGCCATCGAGAAGAGCACAAAATACTTGAGTGCCGCGGCGTTCATCTCCACGAACTCCTCCTTGCGGAAGTTCGAGAGGAAGAATGGCTCGGCCGCAAGGCGATACATCTGCGTAAAGAGCGTCATCACCACGGCAATCTTGGTTATTGCACCGTAGATACCCAGCTCGGCCATTGCACCCTCGGGCACCAGATATTTTATCATCTGTCGGTCGATAAACTCGTTTGCCGTGCCGGCGATACCCGACAGCAGCAGCGGCAGCGAGTAGGCGAAGATAGCAGCCAGCAGTCGGCCATTGATACGCGGCAGCACACGACCACCGACAGCTATAACGGCCACAGTCGTTATGATGCTGGCGCAGAGGTTGGCCACGAAGGCCCAGCCCACACCGAACTCCGTATCGAATAGGCCGAAGAGCCAGAAGACCACCGCAAGACCCACCTGCAAGAGGATATTCGAGAGTTTCAGCACGACAAACGTCACCGCACGCCCCTGCTCGCGCAGGCGCGAGAATGGAATACAGCCCCATACGTCGGCCGCCACGATAGCCGCCACGATAACCACATAGCTCGGATGTGCAACATAGGCCTCACCCATAAGGGCCGAAGCCCCGTCAGCCAGCAGCGACACCACAACAAAGAAGAGAGCCGCAGCGAGCGACGTTATGCCCCATGTCGTGGCGAAGAGCTTACGCTTGGCCGCCTCGACATCGCCACCCGCCGCTTCGGCCTTGGCCGCAAAGCGGAAGTAGCTCGACTCCATACCCATCGTAAGCACGACAAGGGCAAACGGAATCAGCGCATAGACATCGGTGATTATGCCGTAGGACTCGACACCGAAGATGCGCGTATAGAAGGGCGTCAGCAGATAACTCAACATACGTCCGAGTATGGTGCTGATGCCGTATATGGCGGTCTGTTTTGCGAGTTTTTCGAGCATAACTTTTCGGTTTGCAGCGTGCAGTATGCGCACACACATAATGCGCACGCACGCGCCAAAACGCAAAGTTATAAACTTTTTGACAATAAAAGGGCATTTTCAGCGTGAAAATGCCCTTTTCTATCAAAATAGACCTGTTTTTTGCTCCGAAGCTCGATTTAAAAGAACTTTACCGAGTGGCCAACAATGCCAGAGAGAAGGTTGTTGGCAGCCGACGAAGCACCGATACGGAAGAGGTCGGTCGTGAGCCACTCCTCGCCGAGGAGATCCTCGACAATAGTGTAGTAGAGGGCTGCATCCTCCGGCGTGCGGACACCTCCGGCAGCTTTGAAGCCCACCCGACGACCCGTCTTTGCGTAGTAATCCTTGATAGCCTGACACATAACCACCGCGGCCTCCGGCGTGGCGGCCACGTCGATCTTGCCCGTCGAAGTCTTGATGAAATCTGTACCTGCGTGCATCGAGAGCAGCGAAGCGGCACGGATAAGCTCCGGACTCTTCAAAGCTCCCGTCTCGAGAATAACCTTCAAGACGGTATCCTCGCCCATCTCCTCGCGAATAGTCTCCACCTCGGCAGCGGCCTCGGCATAGCGTCCCTCCAGCACCTTACCCACGTTCATCACGATGTCCACCTCATCCGCTCCGTTCTCGATAGCCATTGCCACCTCCAGCATCTTCACTTCGAGGAAGGTCTGCGAAGCAGGGAAACCGCCGGCAACACTCGTGATACGCATCGGCGTACCATCAATCGCCAAGCCTACGGTCTCGACAAACGACGGATATACACATATAGAGGCTACGTTACGCAGCTCCGGATATTTGACATAAAAATCGACCGCGCGACGCGCGAACTCCGTAACCGACTCCACCGAGTCGTTGCAGGTCAGCGTCGTGAGATCAACGGCGGCAAGGCACAGCTCATACACCTCGCGGCGATGGTTGCGCACAGCGGCCTCCTTGAGTCGCGCCACCTCGTCGGCCACCTGTGCCTCGGTAAGAGCGGGCGCATATTCGTTCAAAATAGCACTCCAATCCATAGCTATATCTCTGTTTTATAATATCATACAATCATTCGTACGCCTACAAGCCGCGCACATGCTTCTCCCACGCCCACGCCGAGCGCAATGTGTCGTCGAGCGAGCGTTCCGCACGCCAACCAAGCTCCTCATTGGCATGAGCCGTATCGGCCCAAATGGCCACCACATCACCCGGGCGACGAGGTGCCACCTTGTAGTTGAGTTTTAAGTCATTCACACGCTCGAAGGTATTGACCAACTCCAACACCGACACCGCACGACCCGTGCCAACATTGAAAATCTCGTAACTCTCCTTGTTACAACCATCAATCATTCGCTTGATAGCCACAACGTGCGCCTTGGCCAAATCTACAATATCTATATAGTCGCGCAGGCACGAGCCATCAGGTGTATCATAGTCGTCACCAAAGACCGAGAGACACTCACGCACGCCCGCGGCTGTCTGCGTGATGAACGGAACGAGGTTCTGCGGCACACCGCGCGGCAACTCGCCAATCAGAGCCGACGGATGGGCACCAATCGGATTGAAGTAGCGCAGAGCGATACCCTTCAACGACGGGTAGGCAGCCACCGAGTCGCGCAGTATATCCTCGCACATCTGCTTCGTATTGCCATACGACGAGGTAGCAGGCTTGCGCGGAGTCTGCTCCGTGACGGGCAGCTCGTCGGCCTCACCATAGACCGTGGCCGAAGATGAGAAGACAATATTGTGGCGATCGTACTCACGCATCAACTCTATCACATTCATAAACGAGAGCAGGTTGTTGCGATAATACTTCATCGGGTCGGCCACCGACTCGCCCACAGCCTTGAAGGCCGCAAAGTGAATCACCGAGTCGAACTCATACTGCTCAAAGACCTTGCGGAAGGCCTCCTTGTCGCAACAATCGACATTGATGAAGGGCACATCCACACCCGTAATCTTACGCACACCCTCTACGCCCGACATATCGGAGTTCGAGAGGTTGTCGGCCACCACGACATTAAGGCCGGCATTGATAAGTTCAACAGCCGTATGCGAGCCTATATACCCCGCACCGCCCGATACCAAGACAGTTTTCTTTCCCATTTCTATATATCTTTCATGCCCACTGTGCCACGCAATCAGCGCAGAGGGGCTCAATCCTCCAATTTCGTTATTCTATGCAAAGTTAATAGATTTTTTTATATATTTGCAGTGTATATCTTAATTTTTTTAGGCTTATGAGCAATATTATCTCTGCCGAGCATATCACCAAACGATTTTCGGCACATACCGCACTCGATGATGTGTCGGTCGAGATTCCGCGCGGCTCGGTTTACGGCCTACTCGGCCCGAATGGCGCAGGCAAGACGACACTTATCCGCACAATAACACGCATCTCGTTGCCCGACGAAGGACGCATTCTTTTTGACGGCCGCCCGATAACGCAGCAGGATATCTTCCGTATAGGTTACCTGCCCGAGGAGCGCGGCCTATACCGCAAGATGAAGGTCGGAGACGAGGCCCTCTTCCTGGCGCAACTCAAAGGGTTGAAGCGTCACGAAGCCCTTGTGCGCCTCAAAGAGTGGTTTGAGCGATTCGGCATCGAGGAGTGGTGGAACAAGAAGGTCGAGGAGCTCTCGAAGGGTATGGCGCAGAAGATTCAGTTTATCGTCACGGTGCTGCACCGCCCCGAACTGCTCATCTTCGACGAGCCATTCTCGGGATTCGACCCTATAAATGCCAATCTGCTCAAGGAGGAGATCTTGCGCCTGCGCGATGAGGGAGCAACGGTAATCTTCTCGACGCACAATATGTCGTCCGTCGAGGAGATTTGCGACCACATAACCCTCATCAACAAGTCGCACAACGTGCTCTCGGGCCGCGTCGATGATATTCGCCGCGCACACGGAGGCAACATCTTCTCGGTGCAGTATCGCGGCGACGGCAAAGCTCTCGCGGAGCGCATACAGGGTATATGCGAGATCCTCGAGCAGGAGGAGGCGACAGTGGGCCTCTCCTCGCTCAAAATACATATCGAGCGTAACGAGGATATACGTTCCACCGTATCGCTCATCAACGATGCCGTGGAGCTGCGACAGTTCACCGAGACAATTCCTTCGATGAACGATATCTTTATCCGTGCCGTGAATGGAGGTTTATAGTGATAAAAAAGGAGAGTTATGAGAAATATAGGTTTGATTGTAGGTCGCGAATTTCGCGAACGAGTATATAAGAAGTCGTTTATCATAACGACAATTCTGATGCCGTTGCTGATGATTCTGCTCAGCGCAGCACCGTCGCTCATAATGGCATTTGCCGAGAGCGACAACAAGCAGATAACCGTTATCGACGAGAGCGGCATTGTAGCCCCGCGCCTCACGTCGGGCGAAGAGTTGTCATTCGAGATTTCGGACAAGGAGCTCTCAGAGGCCATTATCGAAGCCTCACAGAACGAGGATAACTTCGGCGTGCTGTACATCGGCAAGGATATTGTCGCCAACCCGAATGATGTACGCCTCTACACCTCATCATCCTCATCGCTGATGCTCGAGGAGAGCATCGCCGGACAAATCGAGGAGGTTATCGAGAGCGAGCGCCTCAAAGAGTACAATATCGAGAACATAGACGAGATACTCAAGAAAGTGGAGGCAACGGTACACCTTACAACCTTCCGCACCGACAAGGAGGAGCAGTCGGCCGCCTCATCGGCCATAGCCTCCTCGCTGACGGGCCTTGTGTTGGGCTTCCTGCTCTACTTCATTCTTGTAATCTACGGTTCGATGGTTATGCAGAGTGTCATAGAGGAGAAGTCGTCGCGCATCTTGGAGGTGATGGTATCGACCGTCAAGCCTTTCGAGATGCTCATGGGCAAGATTCTCGGCATAGCCCTCGTGGCGGCTGTGCAGATTGCCGTATGGGGTGTATTATTGGTGATATTCAGCGCATTGATTATGCCGGCACTGATGCCTGACAATATCCTCGACAGCGTACAGCAGGTGCAGGCAGGTGCCGATGTGGCCGCCATAGCCACACAGCAGGAGCTCTCGCCCGAGTTGCTGACAGCCATGGCCTCGGTGCTCGACACAGGACATATTGCCACCATCATCACCCTCGTGCTACTCTTCACCGTCGGCGGCTTCTTGCTCTACGCCTCGCTCTATGCGGCAGTTGGTGCGAGCGTGGATGAGGCACAGGATGCACAGCAGTTCACGACAATCATCACCCTGCCGATAATCGTCGCCTTCGTGGTTATTATGATGATTATGAAGGATCCGAACTCGGCCGTGGTATATTGGTGCTCGATGATACCGTTCACCTCGCCAATCGTCATGGTAGCTCGTATGCCGAGTGGCATTCCGGCGTGGGAGATTGCTCTCTCGCTCGCACTGCTCTACGCAACCTTCGTGCTCTGTGTATGGGGTGCGGCCAAAATCTACAAAGTGGGAATCTTTATGCACGGTTCGAAGCCTTCGTTCAAGGATTTGTGGCGTTGGCTGCGCTATTAGGTGTGCGACACCGAAACGACAAAGGGTGTGTCCGGCAAGTTTCCGAGGCACACCCTTCTCGTTACATATCCCATGCTAAAACTCCGAGGTGAAGTGAAAGTGGATATCCGGGAACTTCTCCTGCGCGAGAGCCAAGGCGTAGCTCGTATCGGCAAGGAATACATCACGACCGTGCTTATCCTTGGCCATATTGGCGTGCTTGCGACGCTTGAAGTCGTCGAGTTGCTCGGCATTGTCGCTCTCTATCCAACAAGCCTTGTGTATCGATATAGGCTCCCAGCGGCACTTTGCGCCGTACTCGTGCTCCAAACGATACTGTATGACCTCGAACTGCAACTGACCTACCGTGCCGATAATCTTGCGGCCGTTGAGCGACGATGTGAAGAGCTGCGCCACACCCTCATCCATCAGCTGATCGACACCCTTAGCCAGCTGCTTGAACTTCATAGGGTCGGCATTCTCGATATAGCGGAACAGCTCAGGCGAGAAGGATGGTATGCCCGTAAATTTGAGTTTTTCGCCCTCGGTAAAGGTGTCACCAATCTTGAAGTTGCCCGCATCGTGAAGTCCCACGATATCACCCGGATAGGCGAAGTCGATGACCGACTTCTTCTCGGCCATGAAGGCCGTAGGCGACGAGAACTTCATCTGCTTGCCGCTGGCGACGTGCAGATAGTTTTTGTTACGCTCGAAGGTTCCCGAGCATATCTTCATAAAGGCGATACGGTCGCGGTGGTTAGGGTCCATATTGGCGTGTATCTTGAAGATGAAGCCCGTCATCTTCTGCTCCTGCGGCTCGATGTTGCGCGTCTCGGTAGTGGAGTATCGCGGCGACGGAGCGATGCGGATAAAGCACTCCAACAACTCGCGCACACCGAAGTTATTCACCGCCGAGCCAAAGAATACGGGGGCGAGCTTACCGGCGAGGTAGGCCTCCTTGTCGAAGTCGTCGTAAACACCCTCGACAAGCTCCACATTCTCACGCAACTGCTGCGCGTAGCGGTTGCCGATAAGGTTGTCGAGTTCGGGCGATGTGATGTCGTCAATCTCGACGGTCGAGGCGTTGGCCGTCTGTCGCTCGTCGGAGGTGAAGAGCGATATATTGTGCTCGTAGAGGTTATACACGCCCTTGAACGATGGGCCGCTCGAGATAGGGAATGCGAGAGGTCGCACACGAATCTGCAACTCGCGCTCCACCTCGTCCAAGAGGTCGAATGGATCCTTGCATGGGCGGTCGAGCTTATTTACGAAGACCATCACGGGGGTGTTGCGCATACGGCACACGTCCATCAGGCGGCGCGTCTGCGTCTCGACACCCTTCGCTCCGTCGATAACGATGATTACCGAATCGACGGCCGTCAGCGTGCGGTAGGTATCCTCGGCAAAGTCCTCGTGGCCCGGCGTGTCAAGGATATTTATCTTCACGCCCTTGTAGTCGAATCCCATAACCGACGTGGCTACCGAAATGCCACGCTGGCGCTCAATCTCCATAAAGTCGGAGGTGGCACCCTTCTTAATCTTGTTGCTCTTGACGGCTCCTGCGATATGGATAGCACCACCAAAGAGGAGCAGTTTCTCGGTCAGTGTGGTCTTGCCGGCATCGGGGTGAGCGATTACGGCAAATGTTCTTCTACGGGCAATCTCTTCGTTCAGGGTCATGGTCTATTCAACTTTTGATTATGCGGCTGCAAAAATAAGGATTATTTTTCGATGTGCCAAAAAGCGATGATAGGCTTCTATATTCTTTGAGATTTCGGATAAAATATCTAACTTTGCATATAAGTACATATTTGAACACTAATCAGCATATTATGAGATACTTTCTATTAGCTGTCATGCTGCTATTTACGCAGATTGCGGTCTATTCTGCACCTACGGCATCCTCTTCGGAGATTATTTCGCAACCACTCATTATAAAGTAATTCGACAATATGAAGAGAATATTTATTGCGATGACGGCCCTCTTTGTCGTGGCAGCAGTCACCGCTCAAGAGAAGAAGCCGCTAAAATATGTCAATGCCTCGACGCTCACGATTATCAACAAGATACACAACACCGACAAGCCATTCGAGCGCCTCGATGTCGAGCGTTACAGCTCGCTCACGAAGAACGCCGCGAAGACATTCCGCCAATCAACGGGCCTGGCACTTGTGTTCAGCACCGACAGCCGCAACATCTATGTTCGTTGGAGCGTCGGGCCTCGCAAGTTTGTAGCCAACTCGACGGATATCTATATGCGAGGCATGGATATATACATTCGTCACGAGGGCGAGTGGGCCTTTGCTGGCGTAGCGTGCCCCAAGACCGACCCTGCGGTGCTTGAATTCGAGTCGCCACTCGTGCGCCGTATGGGTGAGGGCGTTAAGGAGTGCTTGGTCTATCTGCCGGCTTATGCGCACATAAATTCGCTCGAGATAGGAATTGACGAGGGCGCAACAATTAAGCCTATGCCTTCGCCATTCAAGCACAAGATAGTCTTTATCGGCTCGTCACTAACACACGGCGAGGGAACGCCCCGCCCGGGCATAATGTATGTGGCACAACTCGGCCGCCGCCTGAATGCCGAGACTCCGAACTTGGGACACAGCGGTCAGTGCAAGTTGCAGCAGCACTTCGTCGATTTCGTTTGCGACAACAAGGCCGATGCCTTTGTTTTCGATGCCTTCTCGAACTCCACAGCCGATATTATCAACGAGCGACTCTACGACTTTGTCAAGCAGATTCGTGCCAAGCACAAGGAGACGCCACTTATCTTCTTGCAGACGACAAAGCGCGCAAGTGCACTGTTCGACCTCGGGGCCCGCAAGCGCAACGACGACCAGCGAGCCGCCGCCGAGGCGTTGATGAAGGTGGTGTGCAGAGATTTCAAAAATGTATATTTCATCAATCCGGCCTTTGAGATGGGCAACGACAACGAGGGGACCATTGACGGCACGCACATGTCCGACCTCGGCATCTATCGTGCATTGCAGCACCTCGAGCCAAAGCTCCGCGAGATTCTCGAGCGCCACGGCATAAAGTAGAGCCGCAACGCATAAAATAGCACAGGGTGTGCTCCAAAGAGTTATTGGAGTCCACCCTTTTTTGTCAGGTGGAGGCAGACAAAGAGCCGAGTGCGCAGCATACTTTGGCGTATGTGAGCAGCTCGGCTACTGAAGTTTAACGCAGAAATTCGCTATCTATGCGCGACTTTTTGGGGGATAGTCGATAGTATAGTGCAACCCCACCGACTCCTTGCACTCGCGCGCCTGCTTGATGGTGAGATAGGCTACGGCAATCATATTGCGCAGTTCGCAGAGCTCGCGGCACGGCTTGGTGCGGTTGTAGAGCTCCTCGGTCTCCTGCCAGATGACGGCCAGACGCTTCATGGCACGGTCGAGGCGCAGATTAGAGCGCACGATACCCACATAGTTGGACATTATGCTCTGTAGCTCCTTGCGCTCCTGCATGACGAGAACCATCTCCTCGGCTGCCGCCGTACCCTCGAAGTCCCAATCAGGAATACCCTCTTGGTGCTCGACCTTCGGCAGTAGCGACACGGCGTGGCGCACTGCCTGATCCGAATAGACAAAGGCCTCGGTGAGCGAGTTGGAGGCCAAGCGGTTGGCTCCGTGCAGGCCCGTGCAAGAGCTCTCGCCGAGGACATAGAGGCGGCGTATCGAACTCTCGCCATTGCTATTAACCTCCACGCCACCGCAGCAGTAGTGCGCCGCAGGGCACACAGGAATCATATCCTTGGTTATGTCGATACCGATGGAGCGGCACTTCTCGTAGATATTCGGGAAGTGATGCTTGGTCTGCTCGGCCGGCATGTGGGTAACATCGAGATAGACGAACTCCTTGCCACTCTTTTTCAGTTCGTGATCGATGGAGCGAGCCACCACGTCGCGCGGCGCAAGCGACTTCATCGGGTGGTACTTATCCATGAACTCCTTGCCATTTTGCAGGCGCAGCACAGCTCCATAGCCGCGCATCGCCTCGGTAATGAGGAACGAAGGGCGCTCGCCCGGGTGGTAGAGAGCCGTCGGGTGGAACTGTATATACTGCATATTGCGCGTCTTGGCCTTGGCACGGTGGCACATCGCTATACCGTCGCCCGTCGCCACGATTGGGTTGGTCGTCGTATTGTAGATATTGCCGCAGCCTCCGGCCGCCACGACCGTAAACTTGGCGAGGATGGTCATTATCTCATCCGTATCGGTATTGAGGACATAGGCTCCGAAGCAGGCGAGGCCGCGCGTGTGGCGCGTGACAATCTCGCCCAGATGGTGCTGCGTGAGCAGGTCGATGGCGAAGTGGTGCTCCAAGACGGTGATGTTCTCATCCTCGCGCACACGCTCGATGAGCGCACGCTCAATCTCGGCACCCGTCAAATCCTGATAGTGCAGAATGCGATGCTCCGAGTGGCCGCCCTCACGGTGCAGGTCGAAGAGGCCATCATCCCTCTTGTCGAAGCGCGTACCCCAGGCCAACAAATCCTCCATCATCTCGGGCGCACGGCGCACAACGAGCTCCACGGCCTCGCGATCGCACTTGCCGGCACCGCAGATTAGCGTATCCTCGATATGCTTCTCGAAGGTGTCGGGCGCATAGGTCACCGAGCAAATGCCGCCCTGCGCATAGTTGGTATTGCACTCGTTGAGTTCACCCTTTGTGACAAGGGTTACACGGCCATACTTTGCGGCCTTGAGCGCGAAGCTCAAACCTGCCGAACCGCTTCCGATAACCAAAAAATCGGTCTTCATATTTCGAATTTTAGTTTTGCCTTGGCTTGTTGTCTCTAAAATCTTCTCTTCACAATGCGCACCGTGTCGGGCGTAAGCTGGCTGATGAGATAGTCGTTGCAGTCGATATACTTTTCGAACACCTCGTCGTTGTAGTGACGTATGGTGAGCAGATTGCACTGCTCGCATATCTCGCACTCGAAGCCCTCCTCGCGCAGAGCCTCGGTGGCCTCTTGCAGGTGCCAACTCTCCTCGCAGCAGATGCCCAGCTCGACGGCCGTGTTGTGTATAAGGTTACTCTTGATACGGAAACGCTCGAGTGTCGAGAATACTATCGGGAATTTCTCCTCCAAGACAAACGAAAGGTCACGCGAGCGCAGCGTGAGGAAGCTCTGGTTACGCTTGAGGATGATAATCGGGATTGTCACCGAAGGGGCCGAGCCGTCGATGCGCGTACCCGCCGCACTCTTGTCGCCAAACGGGCGCACGAAGAGCGGTATATTCTTGTTCTGCAGCGGCTTGATGGTCTTCGGGTGGATAATCTGCGCGCCGCTATATGCCAACTCGATGGTATCGACATAGTTCAGCGCGTCAATCTTCTGCGCCTCCTCGAAGATTTTAGGGTCGGCATTGAGGATTCCGTCCACATCCTTCCACACGGTCATCGACTCGGCATTGAGGATATTGGCCACAACGGCGGCCGAGTAGTCGGAGCCCTCGCGACCGAGCGTTGTGGTCGAGCCGTCGGCAGCGCTGCCGATAAAGCCCTGGCCAATGAAGATGCGAGCCTCGCTACCCGCCACCTCGCGGCGCAGCAGCGGCGCCGACTCGTCGAGCAGCACGTTGGCGTCCTTGTGACGGAACTGCGTGACGAAGCAGCGACGCATATCCACCCAATGGTTGGCCACGCCCACCGAGCCGAGCCACTCGGAGATGATGGTGGTCGAGATAAGTTCGCCAAAGGCCACCGTTCTGTCATATCGCTCCTCGGCACGTGAAGCGTCATAAGGCACTGTGCGCACAAAGCGACGCAGCTCCTCGATAAAAGCATCTACCTGCTCCGAGGTGTGCTCGCCGCCGTAGAGGTCGCGGATAATCTCGGCATGGTATGCGGCTATTTGGTCAATCTTCTGCTCGGCCAACTCGATATCACCCGTGCGGCAACCGTCGAACACCTCCTCCAAGGCATTCGTGGTCTTGCCCATAGCCGAAACGATGATAAATAGTTCGCGCTCACCCTCAACAATGTTGAGCAGATTTCTCACACCATCGGCATTACGCACCGATGCTCCTCCAAATTTATATACTTTCATACTATTTTCGTATTTGCCATTATGCTGCAAAATTAAACATTTTCGCAAAGATTTGTGCAAAGATTGCGATTTTTTTACCTAGTCGCAGTGTCAGAGAGACAAAAATTCCCGCACTTTTTAGTAACTTTGCATGCGAGAAATCACTTCAAAGCACAAAAAACATGAAGAGAACCATAACTATCAAACATGTGTGCATCTCGGCCGTCAAGGTCGTGGCGATACTCGCCGCCTGCTACCTCGCAGGCTACGGCATAGGTCGCGGCGTGCGCTATATTAAAAATTGTAAAATGAAGCAGATTGTCTATCCGCAGACCGAGCGCGAGTCGGTCACCGACAACTATCACGGCACCGTGGTTGCCGACCCCTATCGCTGGCTCGAGGATGACCGCTCGGAGCGCACTGCCGCGTGGGTAAAGGCGCAGAACGAGGTCACCTTCGGCTATCTCAATGCACTACCGCAGCGCGAGGCGATACGCAAGCGTCTCACCGAACTGTGGGACTACCCGTCGCAGAGCGCACCGGCCAAGCGCGGCGAGTGGTACTACATATCGCGCAACAGCGGCTTGCAGAACCAGAGTGTCTTGTACCGCAAACGCAGCCTCGAAGCGACCGAGGAGGAGGTATTCTTCGACCCCAACACCCTCTCGGAGGATGGCACGGTGGCACTTCATGCCGGCTCCTTCACGAAGGATGGCCGCTACTATGCCTATGCGCTCGCCTCGGCAGGCTCGGACTGGGTGGAGATACGGGTGCTCGATACCGAGACGATGAAGCCCCTCGACGACCATATCAAGTGGGTAAAGTTCTCGGGAGCCGGATGGACCCGCGATGGCCGAGGCTTCTACTACAGCGCCTACGACGCTCCGAAGGAGGGGGATGCCCTCTACTCGGCGCAGAATACAAACCAGAAGGTATATTTCCACCGCCTCGGCACCTCGCAAGAGGAGGATGTCCTCATTTTCGAGGACAAGAAAAATCCTCTCCACTACCACCACGGAGGCGAGAGCGAGGATGGTCGTTGGCAGTTCATCACCTCGTCGGCCGGCACGTCGGGCACGCAATTACTCTACAAGCGCACCGAGGAGCGCAAGTGGCGCACGCTGTTCAAAGGTTTCGAGTACGACTATATGCTTCTGGATTGCTATGAAGACGAGGCCCTTGTGATGACCAACGATAAGGCGGCAAACTACCGCCTCGTGGGTATCGACCTCACGACGGGCAAGCAGCACGACATAATTCCCGAGGGGAAGTCGCTGCTCGAAGCTGTGGGCATGGCGGGACGATACCTCTTTGCCGAGTATCTGATTGATGCACAGAGCAGGATTTTCCAATACGACCGCGAGGGCAACCTTGTACGCGAGGTCGAGTTGCCGATTATCGGCTCCGTAGGGGGCTTCGACGGCGAGCGCGAGGATACGGAGGTCTATTACGCCGTGGCAAACTACACCACGCCGGGCACTATCTACCGCTACGATATCGAGAGCGGCCGCTCGGAGCTCTACCACCGCGCCGAGGTCAAGTTCGACAGCGAGCAGTTCGAGACCGAGCAGCTCTTCTTCGACAGCAAGGATGGCACGCGCGTACCGATGTTCGTGTCGCACAAAAAGGGAATGAAGCTCGACGGCTCGAACCCGTGCTACCTCTACGGCTATGGCGGTTTTCAGATAAATCTCACCCCGTCGTTCTCATCGACAGCCGTGATGTTTATGGAGCAGGGCGGCGTGTGGTGCGTCGTCAATCTGCGCGGCGGCTCGGAGTATGGCGAGGAGTGGCACAAGGGCGGAATGTTGAAGAACAAGCAGAATGTCTTTGACGACTTTATCGCGGCGGCCGAGCACCTCATTGCCAAGGGTTACACGTCGAGCAAGAAACTCGCCATTGCGGGCGGCTCGAATGGCGGCCTGCTGGTGGGAGCCTGTATGACTCAACGCCCCGACCTCTATGCTGTTGCTCTGCCAGCCGTAGGAGTGCTTGATATGTTGCGCTACCACCGCTTCACCATCGGCCACGGCTGGGTGGTAGAATATGGCTCGGCGGACAACAAGGAGCAGTTCGACTATCTGATAAAGTACTCGCCGCTGCACAATCTGCGCGAGGGCGTGGAGTATCCGGCGACACTCGTCACCACGGGCGACCACGACGACCGCGTGGTGCCGGCACACTCATTCAAGTTCGCGGCCGAGCTGCAACACTGCCACGCGGGCAACCGCCCCGTGCTGATACGCATCGACACCAATGCCGGCCACGGCGCAGGCAAACCTACGTCGAAGCGTATCGAGGAGACGGCCGACATCTTCGCATTTATCTTCGAGAATACGGCTACCGAGTACAAAGAGTAGGGCCACAGCACCCCGCCACCGCCCCGTTAATCGAAATAAATCGCACGAAAGGCTGATATATCCAAAAAAATAGCTAACTTTGCAAGTTAGAAACGAAAAATCAAAACACTATACAGATATGAGAATTGCTCAATTGCTGAAATCGACCGACTACGGTACGAAGGTTACCGTTAAAGGTTGGGTGCGCACGAAGCGCGGTAACAAGAACGTAGCCTTCCTTGCGCTGAACGACGGCTCGTGTGTCGCCAACATTCAGATTGTGGCCGACCTTGCAAAGATCTCCGAGGAGGAGCTGAAGCCCGTGACTACGGGTGCCTGCGTAGCTGTCGAGGGCACGCTCGTCGAGTCACTCGGCGCAGGTCAGGGTGTCGAGGTGCAAGCCGAGACCATCGAGGTCTATGGCACGGCTGACCCTGCAACCTACCCATTGCAGAAGAAGGGACACTCGCTCGAGTTCCTCCGTGAGATAGCCTATCTGCGACCACGCACCAACACCTTCGGAGCCATCCTGCGTATCCGCCACGCCATGGCATACGCCATCCACAAGTTCTTCAACGACAAGGGCTTCTACTATCTGCATACACCACTTATCACCGCCTCGGACTGCGAGGGCGCAGGCGAGATGTTCCAGGTGACGACGCTCGACCTCGACAATATGCCTCGCACAGAGGAGGGGGCTATCGACTTCGCGCAGGACTTCTTCGGCAAGCCGTGCAGCCTCACCGTGTCGGGCCAGCTCGAGGGTGAGCTTGGTGCTCTGTCGATGGGCCAAATCTACACCTTCGGCCCTACGTTCCGCGCCGAGCACTCGAACACGCCGCGTCACTTGGCCGAGTTCTGGATGATTGAGCCGGAGGTAGCCTTCTTCGACCTCAAGGACAATATGGATATGGCCGAGGAGTTCCTGAAGTACCTTATCCGCTACGCCCTCGAGAACTGCCGCGAGGATCTCGAATTTATGAACAAGATGTGGGACAACGAGCTACTCGACCGCCTCAACTTCGTCTTGGAGAACGATTTTGTGCGTCTGGACTACACCGAGGGTATCGAGATTTTGAAGGCCTCGGGCAAGAAGTTCGAGTTCCCGTGTGAGTGGGGCAGCGACCTACAGTCGGAGCACGAGCGTTATCTGGTCGAGGAGCACTTCAAGAAGCCGGTTATCCTGATCAACTACCCGAAGGATATCAAGGCCTTCTACATGAAGCAGAACGAGGACGGCAAGACCGTGCGTGCGATGGATGTTCTCTTCCCGAAAATAGGCGAGATTATCGGCGGTTCGGAGCGCGAGGCCGACTATGGCAAGCTATCTGCACGAATCAAGGAGCTCGGCATTCCGGAGAAGGATATGTGGTGGTACCTCGACACTCGCCGCTGGGGCTCGGCGCCTCACTCGGGCTTCGGCCTCGGCTTCGAGCGACTGCTGCTCTTCGTCACGGGTATGAGCAATATCCGCGACGTAATACCATTCCCACGAACCCTCAAAAATGCGGAATTTTAGTTCCGCATTTTTTCCACTTAAATAGAGCCGAAGCGACCGAACTTTTGTACGACGTTTAACTTTATACTCTCGACAGATGATACTCGGACAGACTCAATCGCTTGCGCTACAACAGAAGCTCTCCCCACAGCAGATTCAGATGATAAAACTTCTGGAGCTGCCCGCCGCCATGCTATGCCAACGCATCAAGCAGGAGGTCGAGGAGAACATCGTACTCGAGGAGGAGCAACCCTCCGACGACGAGGAGCAGCCGCAGCAGATATCGATGGAAGAGTATCTGCGCGAGGACGATACACCATCGTACAAGAGCCGCATCAACAACTTCTCGAAGGACGACCGTCCGCGCAACGTGCAGCTATCGGGAGGCCGCTCCTTGCAGGAGTCACTCATCGAGCAGCTCGGTTTCCGCAACCTTTCGGAGCGCGAGGAGCGTCTTGCCACCTTCCTCGTGGGGAGCATCGACAACGATGGCTATCTGCGTCGTGACCTCGAATCCGTGGCCGACGACGTAGCCTTCTCGCTCGGCATCGAGACATCGAGCGAGGAACTTGAGCGTCTGCTCTCGATAATCCAGCACCTCGAGCCTATGGGTGTGGGGGCGCGTGACCTGCGCGAATCGCTTATGCTGCAGCTCGAAGGCGTACCCTCCGATACGAAGGCCCGTCGCCTGGCCAAGCGCATCATATCGTCGCATTTCGACGAGTTTGCCAAGAAGCATTACGAGCGTCTTATGTCGCGCCTCGGTATCTCGGAGGAAGAGTTCCGCGAGGCGGTCGAGGAGATTCAGAGGCTTGCACCCAAGCCGGGCAACCTCTTCTCGGAGGATAGCGACGAGGTGGCACCCTACATCATCCCCGACTTTCTGCTCGACTACCACGACGGCGAGTTCAGCCTCTCGCTCAACTCCTACAACATCCCCGAACTGCGCATCAACCGCCAATATCTCGACGTTATCCGCAACCTCGTAGGTTCCTCCTCGGAGCGTATGACCGAGCAGGATAAGGAGGCCGTGCAGTTCGTCAAAAGCAAGATAGACTCGGCCAAGTGGTTTATCTCGGCCATCAAGCAGCGACACGACACCCTTATGCGCACGATGCAGACTATCCTCGACTACCAGCGCGACTACTTCCGCGATGGCGACCGTAGCTGCCTGCGCCCGATGATTTTGAAGGATATAGCCGACCTCACGGGCCTCGACGTTTCGACCATCTCGCGCGTGGTGAATAGCAAATACATACAGACACACTTCGGCATAATACTGCTCAAAACACTCTTCTCGGAGGCTATGCAGACGCGCAGTGGCGAGGAGGTGTCGAGCTACGAGATAAAGAACATACTCCAAGAGTGCATCGCCGGCGAGAACAAGCGACATCCGCTCACCGACGAGCAGCTGATGAACATCCTCAACGACAAGGGCTACTGCATCGCCCGCCGCACGGTGGCCAAGTACCGCGAGATGCTCGATATTCCGGTTGCAAGGCTCAGAAAACAGATATAAGTTACCGATTTTGAATTTCGACTCCAACAAATACAACCTTCTTGTTGTCGGTGCCGGATTGTTTGGTGCCGTGGTGGCCTATCGCGCTGTAAAACGCGGAATGCGAGTGCTTGTTATCGACCGCCGCAACCATACGGGCGGTAACTGTTACTGCGAGAATATCGATGGCATAAACGTACATCGCTACGGTGCACATATCTTCCACACGTCGGAGAGGCGTGTTTGGGAGTTTGTCACCTCGCTTGCCGAGTTTCGCCCCTACACCCACTCACCACTCGCCAACTACAAGGGGCGAATATATCCGCTACCCTTCAACCTCAACACCTTCGAGGCGTTGTGGGGTGTCGCAACGGCCGAGGAGGCGCAGGCCAAGATTGAGGAGCAGCGATTGAAGCTCGAACGTGAGCCACGCAATCTCGAGGAGCAAGCCCTCTCGATGGTCGGGCGCGACATCTACACCACTCTCATCGAGGGGTACACCGAGAAGCAGTGGGGCCGCCCCTGCCGCGAACTTCCGGCGTGGATTATCCGCCGCCTGCCGCTACGCTTCGAGCGCAACAACAACTATTTCAACGACACATATCAGGGTATGCCTGTCGGGGGTTACAACCCCTTGATTGAGCGGCTGCTCGAAGGGTGCGAGGTGTGCCTCGGCTGCGACTTCTTCGACCACCGCGAGGAGTTGGAGGCTGCTTCCGACCGCACGATATACACGGGCGAGATAGACCGCTTCTACGACTATCGCTTCGGAGCGTTGGAGTACCGCTCGCTACGCTTCGAGGATGAGAGGCTCGCACAGGGCGACTTCCAAGGCGCATCGGTGGTCAACTACACCGATGCCGAGAGCCCTTTCACGCGCATTATCGAGCACAAGCACTTCGAAGGTGCCAAGACGTCTCACACAATCATCACGCGCGAGTACTCGTGCGAGTGGCAGCCGGGGCGCGAGGCCTACTACCCCATCAACAACGAGCGCAATGCGACGCTCTACGCACGCTACAAGGCATTGGCCGATGCCGAGCCGCGCACACTATTCGGCGGTCGCTTGGCCGAGTATCGCTACTACGATATGCACCAGGTGGTGAGCCGAGCCTTAGACATTGAACTATAAGACTATTACTCAAACTGTTATGGCGCAACATATCTCTCATTCGATTCGCTATATAGGCTGCAACGACCACACGCTCGACCTCTTCGAAGGCAAGTACCCTGTGCCGCAGGGCATGGCCTACAACTCATATCTTATCCTCGACGAGAAGACCGCCGTGATGGATACGATGGACATACGCTGCTCCGAAGAGTGGTTTCGCAAGCTCGACGGCGAGCTCAACGGCCGCCGACTCGACTACCTCATAATCTCGCACATGGAGCCTGACCACGCGGCAAGCATCGGGCTGCTCGTCGAGCGACACCCCGAGCTCACCATCGTAGGTACGGCCAAGACATTCGCCATGCTGCCCCTCTACTTCGCACTGCCCGAGGGCGTGGGCGAGCATATCGTGGCGGACAACGACACGCTCACACTCGGCAGCCACACGTTGCAGTTCGTGACTGCACCGATGGTGCATTGGCCCGAGGTGATGGTCACATATGAGCATAGCGAGCGTGTGCTCTTCTCGGCCGATGCCTTTGGCCGCTTCGGTACTCTCGACTGCGAGGCCGAGTGGGAGGATGAGGCTCGCCGCTACTATTACAATATCGTGGGCAAGTATGGCGCACAAGTGCAGACATTATTAAAAAAGGTTGCGCCACTCGACATCGCGGTTATAGCCTCGCTACACGGCCCTCTGCTGACTGAAAATCTCGGATACTACATCGGCAAGTACGATACTTGGAGCCGCTATGCCCCCGAGGCGAGTGGCGTGCTTATCGCCTGTGCCTCGATATATGGTAATACGATGCGTGCCGCACAACGCCTCGCCGAGATTCTTAGCGAGAAACATGGAGTGGATGTAAGATTAATAGACTTGGCACGCCACGACCTGTCGGCCGCTGTTGCCGAGGCCTTCCGCTATGAGCGCATGGTTGTCGCCTCTTCGACATACGATGGCGGTATATTTACACCTATGGAGCAGTTTCTGCAACTATTGGCGCACAAGGGCTACCGCTCACGCCGCGTGGCCATCATCGAGAATGGCTCGTGGGCACCGATGGCTGCTCGCCGTATGCGCGAGGCGTTGGAGACGATGCGCGATGTTGCGATATGCAGCAACACGGTGACTCTGCGCGGTACGCTCAAAGAGTGCTACGAGGAGCCTCTGCACGCGCTGGCCGCACAACTTATGGAGCACGAGTAACCTATATAATCTCGTAGGTATAGCCCTCGGGCAACGATACCTCTATGTCGAATTTACCGTCGCGGCATCGCCACTCGACATCTATCTGCTCGTCGCCCAACGGAATCGAGCCACGACACCACTCCAAGCCGCTATCGATAAGGCGCAAGCGCACCTTACGCTCGCGAGGCAGCACCTCATATACGCCCAGCACATCGCGGTAGAGCACATTTGTCAGGTGCGAGGCAAAGCCATGGTTGCAGCTCGCATTTGCACGGAGGCTCTCCCACAGCGTACCTGTGCGGTCGGCCATAGCCTTATATGTGGCAATTGATTCGTCGAGAATCTGCCTTGACAATCCGTACTTCGAGAGCAACTCCAAGCGCAGATAACTGCCTATGAATGCATTGATAGGGTGCAGATCGGGGTATGCTCCTTTCTCGACTCTGCCCGGTACGACCTCATCTCGCAGACGTGCCCACAGAGCCGGATGGCTCTCGGGCGAGGCCACGCCGAAGAGGAAGGCGTAGTATTGGCACACCTCGGTATGTTCACCGCTCGGCACCAACCGGCCACGCTCATCCCGCACGGCATTGTCCACAAAATACTCACCATCGAATGATTGGCGCAAAACCTCTTTGCGGATGGCTGCGGCCTGTTCGGCAAGAGTCCCATCGCCGTAGAGGCGCGACACTACATCGAGTATCTCGGCGTAGAGCATATTCGACGGATAGCTCACATCTTGCACCAGCTTATTCGCACGCGACCACTCGACAAACACCCACTTCGGCAGTTTCTCGAGCAGACCATCGTTATTGAGGTAAGGACGGAAGAACTCCACCAATTCATATACACGCGTGCGTGCACGGTCGATAGTCGCGTGATCTCCTGTGCGCTCGAGGTACTCCTCCAACTCCAACACAAACCACATAGCCCAATTTGGAATGTAGTTGTGGTTGCGATGGTCGGCCGGGTAGCACATCGGCAGCATACCCTTGTCGATATCCTTGAACTCGGCAGGGAGCAGATAGTTCTCGATAAAGTTGCGCTCGATGCGGCTGCGGCCCGACAAAACGGCCTCCACACGCCCCGTGAAGTAGCTATCACACAACCATCCTGCACGCTCGCGCGAAGGACAGTCCATATAGATATCGAGAGCATTCTGGCGATAGGTTTCGCGTGCCGCCTCGAATATATGGTTCAAGTCGGCATTGCTCGACTCGAACTTGGCGCGGTGGCAATCCGAGTTGCAGTAGTCGCGCATCGCAACCTCCTCAATCTCGCAGGCGCCACCCTCGACAAAGGCCTCGACATACTGCATCGTATATGGCTCGAAGGTCTCCAACTCATAATCGCCCACCCGCAGGTCGTAGATGATGAAGGACTGCCACTTCAGGCGGCGTTTCGTCACGCGGCCGTCATCGCCCAAAATCTCGTCGAAGCGCAGCGTGAGCCGTGTGGGCTTTGTCACGCTAACCTTCGTGCGGAGAAATCCCGTACTGTTCGTAGCAAACTTGTATAGATTTTGGCCATCAATGAGTTCTGCCCTATGCACTCGGTAGTCGGGGTACGCAACGCCTCGCGCAAGCAACGCCTTTGTACCCTGCACGACAAGGTTTTCCGGCTCCACGGTCGGCTGCCACCGGCGGTCGGTAGCCCAACTATCGAAGCAACAATCCAACGTATAGGCCTCTGTATATGGGCGTTGGAACGAGAATTTAGGCACCTCGGCCACGCGCTGCCCGAGGTCGTAGGCTCGAAAATCGGCGCCCGTTGCTGCCACGACCTTGCCATTGACCTCGACCTCGGCCTGCAAGAATGACGGCTGGTCGAGCAGGTAGTAGCTCGGGCAATTGTAGCCCGCAACCTCGATGGCGATAATATTTTTGCCACAGCGCAGATATGGCATCAAGTCGTAGGAGTCGATGCGATAGAAGTCGTGCGCCGCAACACAAGGGCCGTGCGCCACAAACTCACCATTGACACGCAGACGATAGTCGCACGATGCCGTAAGTCGAATCGAGGCACTTCGCGCAAAATAGGCATCTACGACCTCGCGAAACGCGAGTGTCAGATTCTTCTCCCTATCGCGCCCCTCGCTCCACACGGGTAGTGCTTCGTCGAAACTATTGCACTCGGCTGTATTCGCGCTGTCAGCACATGCAACACACAACAACGCAAAGATAATCAACAAAATATTTCTCATAGTTTAGTGTTGGGTTTTCTTGAAAAAATAGGACTTTTGGCGACGTTTATCCTCCTGCGTGCGTGCAACGAACACACGCTCGCCCGTGTATGGATTCTCGCCCGTGTAGAACATCACCGACGAGAGTGTCATCGGCGTAGGTGTCAAGTCCTGCACCTGCTCCAACGTGAAGTGCAACTTGCCCAATACCCTCTGCGATAAGGCTCGCATATCGGACTCACGACACCCCGGGTGCGAGGAGATAAAGTATGGTATCAGCTGATAGCGCAACCCATTTTCGCGACAAATCTTATTAAAGTTGCTGTTCAGCTCCTCGAAGAGCGAGAACGAAGGCTTGCGCATAAGCCTCAAGACGCCATCCTCGGTATGCTCGGGCGCAACCTTCAGTCGGCCCGACGTATGGTGCAGCACCACCTCGCGTAGGTAGTCCGAATTGTCGAATAGGTCGTAGCGGATACCACTGCCTATATAGGCATGCCTCACCCCCTTGAAGGTGCGTATTTTTCGGTACAAATCGAGAAGGGGGCGATGGTCGTTATTCAAATTCGGGCAGAGCTTCGGATGCAGGCATGATGGGCGTACACACTTGGCGCACAGGGCCTTATTCTTGCCACCCAAGCCGTACATATTCGCCGAAGGGCCACCGATATCGGTGATTGTGCCGCGAAAATCGGGCATCTCGGTTATGGCCCTCACCTCGCGCATAATCGAGGCATCGCTGCGCGACGAGATAAACTTGCCCTGATGTGCCGATATGGTGCAGAACGAGCAGCCACCGAAGCAACCACGGTGGATATTCACCGAGTGCTTAATCATCTCCCAGGCCGGAATATCGCCGCGCCCCTTGTATCGTGGGTGTGGGGCACGCATATATGGCAAATCGAAGGCTGCATCGAGTTCCTCGCTCGAAAGTGCCGCGTGCATCGGGTTTATCACAACATAGTCGTTGCCCGTGCGCTCCACCAAGATATTTTCGCTTTCGAGGCGATTGCTCTCCACCTCCTCCTTCGTGAAGTTCTCGCCAAAGGCGCGTTTATCCTTTCGGCACTGCTCGAAGGGGTGCAACATCACCACCTTCTCGCTCGGCAGAGCCTCGACAAAGCCCTTGTCGGCCACAAAGCCCACCTGCCGCAAACCCCGCAGTAACTTGGCATTGTAGCCATTGCGCATTGCTCGCGCCACCTCGCGGATAACCCTCTCGCCCATTCCGTAGAGCAGAAAGTCGGCACCACTCTCGACCAAAATCGAGGGCTTCAAACCGTCCTGCCAATAGTCGTAGTGCGTCAATCGGCGCAACGAAGCCTCGATGCCGCCAATCAAAACGGGGGTATTCGGGAAGAGCCTCTTGAGAATCTGCGTATAGGTCGTAACGGCATAGTCGGGGCGGAAGCCCGCGGCTCCACCTGCGGTATAGGCATCGTTTGAGCGTAGGCGTTTGTTGGCCGTATAGTGATTGACCATCGAGTCCATAACGCCTGCCGTAACGCAGAAGCAGAGGCGCGGTGTACCGAACTTCCGAAAGTCACGTAGGTCATCACGCCAATTTGGTTGCGGCACCACCGCCACACGCAACCCCTCATCTTCGAAGAGGCGCGACACCACTGCCGTACCAAACGATGGGTGGTCGATATAGGCATCGCCCGAGAAGAGAACTACATCGACATAGTCCCACCCGAGTGCTCGCATCTCCTTGAGGGTTGTTGGCAGAAATCCCATAGTGTCGCTAACTTTTAGCCATTGTCCATTGCAAAGATAATAAAAAAACGAGAAACGAAAGCCTTTTTAGAGTTGTGGCATTGAATGGCATTCGGGCTACGCCCTTAATGGCATACAATGGCAATCGCAGCCTGCGACTGCTTGAGCGGCAAGTTGGTCGGCACACCATTCAGTGAGCGCAAGAGTAACGTAGAAATCAGCTTTTTATTCGCTCTCCTACTCCGAAAATGCACTCTGTGCATTTCGGGCGTAGTTGTCCCACTTCTCCAAAACAGCCTGAAAGTCGGCAGGGAGGTCTAACTGAAACTCCTTGTACTCGCCCGTAGTGGGGTGTTCGAAGCCGAGTAGGCGGGCGTGCAGGGCATGGCGTGGCATTGTCTCGAAGCAGTTCTCGATAAACTGCTTGTACTTCGAGAAGGTCGTGCCCTTGAGTATCTTGTCGCCGCCATATCGCTCATCGTTGAAGAGAGGGTGACCTATATACTGCATATGCACACGAATCTGGTGCGTGCGGCCCGTTTCAAGGCGGCACTCCACCAGAGTTACATAGCCGTAGCGGCGCAGCACGCGGTAGTGCGTAACAGCGTGCTTGCCCTCCGAGCCATCGGCAAAGACACACATCTGGTGGCGGTTCTTCGGGTTGCGGCCTATATGGCCCGTGATAGTTCCCTCATCATCGGCTATGTTGCCCCACACAAGCGCGATATAACGTCGTTGCGTCGAGTGGAGGAAGAATTGGTGCGAGAGGTGCTGGCAGGCCTGTTCGTTCTTGCCCACGACGAGTATTCCCGAGGTATTTTTGTCGATACGATGCACCAAGCCGGCACGCTCGTTACCCTGCTGAAACATAGGGTTATCCTTCAAGTGGAAGGTGAGGGCATTGACGAGCGTTCCGCAGTAGTTGCCGTGTCCCGGATGCACGCACATACCCGCCTCCTTGTTTACGACGATGACATCATCATCCTCGTACATAATGTCGATAGGGATATCCTCGGGCGTGAGCATCACCTCGTAGCGCGGGAAGGCGAGGCGCATCGAGATACGGTCGAAAGGTTTTACCTTATATGAGGCCTTCTGAGGCTTGTCATTCACGAAAACGCCGCACTCGTCTATCGCATTTTGGATGCGGTTACGCGAGCAATTCTCGATATGCGTAGTGAGAAACTTGTCGAGGCGCATCATCGACTGTCCCTTATCAACGGTTATGGCATAGTGCTCGTACAGGCCGTTCTCGTCGGGCTTCTGGTCCGAAAGGAAGCGACGCGGCATAACGCCCTCGTCCGACTCCTCGTCACCCTCGAAATCGACCTCTACATCCTCGTCAAGAAGCTCATCTATATATCTATCCTCGGTCATGATTATTGCTAAAAGAAGAAGTTATCCTCGCTCTCCGCAGGCTTGGACTGCAACCGCAACAGCGAATCTTGCGCACGCGCCGCAGCGATAGAGTCGGCACGCATACGCTCCTCCTGCTGCGCTTTGAGTATCTTTTCGTACTCGGCCTCGGCCTCGGCCAAGCGTGCCTCGTCGAGCGTAACGGCAAGAGCCACAGCCGTGCCATATGCCGCCCCTGCGCCCGACATAACGGACTGTCGATAGACACGTACACGGTTCTGGTCGAGCATCGAAACCCCATCATCGAAGGTCACCTCACCCACATTGAGGCCCGACTCCCACAGGCGACTCTTCGCCTCGAAGAGCGTGCGCCCCAGAAGGTGCGGAACACCCGCCTCGCCGGCCGATGGTGCAACGCCAACACGCAACATAATGCCACTACCGCGCTCCACCTTGATAGTGCTGTCGGCCATTATCTCCTCGCCATTGAGCAGCTCGGCGAGCACATAGTTTGTGGCGATATCCTCAACATATTCCAAAGACTCGATAGTAAGGCCCACAGCCTCCAACATATTCTTCGCCTGGCGCAGCGAGCGGCCTGCGACATACGGCACCTCGACCTGCGGCTGGCGGAAGGAGTTGATAGTTACATACACCTTGCGTCCCGGTTTGACACGCACACCACTCTGTGGCAGTTGATCGAGCACCACACCGCCCGGATAGGCCGGCACATAGAGCGAGTCGTTGATGACGATATTCAGGTCGCGACGCGAGGCGTAGTAGCGGGCATCGTCTATATGCAACCCCTTGAAATCGGGCACCGTGCGGCTAACACCGTGACGCGTGCCGAACAACATAGCCAGATACGAGAGGAGCGCGAGCAGAACAAGTAGCACGGCGACAAGTATCATGTTGTAGAGCAACGGATGGCGGCGCAGGCTCTGCCACAGCGAGTTATTGTTGGTTTTTCTATTCATCTTTGATGGGTAAAATTATCCAATTTCGTTATAGTGCGTATCGCGCTCCACGGCACGGTAGCCCGCCGAGGCACACATACGCTCTATCTCGGGCAGCGTAAGCGATGGTCGCTGCTCCTCGGCACCCGCCATTGAGTATATCTTGGTCGAGTCCTCGATAGTACCGTCTATGTCGTCGGCTCCAAACGAGAGGGCAAGCTCGGCACTCTCCTTGCCATACATCACCCAATAGGCCTTGATGTGGGGCACATTATCCAATATCAGGCGGCTCATTGCCAGCGTGCGCATATCATCGACAACGGAGGTCTCGCCCAGTTCCTGCAGGGCGTTGTGTGCCGCACGGAACTTGAGCGGAATGAAGGCGTTGAAGCCCCCCGTTCTATCCTGCAGCTCGCGCAGGCGGAAGAGGTGGTCGATACGATGGCCGAGGCTCTCGATATGGCCGTAGAGCATCGTGGCATTCGAGTCGATACCCATACCGTGCGCCGCCTCGTGCAGTGCGAGCCACGCCTCGGCCGAGCACTTCTGCGGACATATTTGGCGACGTATATCTTCGTCGAAAATCTCGGCTCCACCGCCCGGAATAGACTCCATGCCGGCCTGCTTCAACTGCCGCAATCCCTCCTCGACGGAGAGCCCTGCGCGACGTATCATATAGTCGAGCTCGACAGCCGTAAAGGCCTTGACGCACACCTCGGGCATAATCTCCTTGATGCGGCGAATCATATCTATATAGTGCCACAAATCGCGCTCGGGATGCACACCTCCCACGATATGCACCTCGGTAGCTCCGCTGCGACGACGCGCCTCGACCTGTCGCAAAATCTCCTCCGTCGAGTAGTCCCACGCCCCGGGCTCGCCCTTCGCACGGCGATAGGAGCAGAACTTACACTCGAAGAGGCATATATTCGTAGGCTCGACGTGGAAGTTGCGATTGAAAAAGACCTTGTCGCCACTATGGCGCGCCTTGGCCGCCGTAGCCAATTCGCCCAACAACCACAGCGGGGCTTCACGCCACAGCAGCGCAGCCTCCGCGCGATTCAAACGCCCACCCGAGCGCAAACGCGATGCTATATCTTCAATCCTCATACTACTTCGGAGCTTTGCGATAGAGGTAAATACCGACACACAAGAATATTATATTCGGCAGCCACACGGCCAACATCGTCGGCAGGCCGCCACCCTTGGCAAACTCCTCGAATACGCGATTAAGCATGATGTAGGAGAAGCAGAGGGCTATGCCGATACCAATGTGCAGTCCCGTGCCGCCGCGCACCTTGCGCGACGAGAGCGACACGCCAATAAGTGTCAATATAAAGGTACCTATCGGATAGGCGTAGCGCGCGTGGTGCTCCACCTCGATTTGGCGTATCGAGTCGGAGCCTTTGGCTCGTTGCTGATCGATAAAGTGGTTCAGCTCGATGATATTCATCGTCTTGAGCAGCTCGTTCAGACGGCCCAGCTCCACCACATCGAGATTTATCAGCGTATCGAGATTGCGATGCTGCGTGAAGGTCTCCGTGCCATTTTCGTCAAACGAGCGCGTGATGTAACGCGGCGCAGTCCAACGCTTCGACACGGGATCAAACTTCACATCCGAAGCCTCCAACGAGTTGCGCAGAGCATTGCCATCGTAACGCTCCAAGGCGAAGAACGAGGCGACCGACGAGTGCTTGCTGAAGCCGCGGATATAGGCAAAGGTGCCAGGCTCGACCTGACGGTAGAGGTGGCGGTCGTACTGCTCGCGCTGGCGACGCTTGATATACTTCTGCTCGAAGGCCACACAATCGCGCTGCGAGATAGGTATTATCCACAAGCTCAACGACATAGATACCGCTGCAATGATTGTAGCACCGATAAAGTAGGGCCACATAAGTCGGCGGAAGCTCATACCTCCCGAGAGCATCGCCACAATCTCGGTCTGATAGGCGAGCTTCGAGGTGAAGAATATGACGGCGATAAACGTAAAGAGGCCGCTGAACTGATTGATGAAGAATGGGATGAAGTTCAGATAGTAGTCGAAGAGGATGGCCGACAGCGGCGCGTGCATCTCTGTGAAGTCATCAATCTTCTCCACATAGTCGAAGATGACCACCACCACGATAATCATGGCAATAGCCACGATATAGTGGCCGAGGAACTTGCCCACGATGTAGCGGTCGAGGATTCTGAACCCCGGCCACCAACTGCGTCCCATCTTATATTGCGGCTCCATAATAACTCCTATCTCTTTTAACCATTTCTACAATCTTCTGCCGAGTTTTTCGACCATCACTGCCTTCCACGCGGCAAAGTCACCCTCGATAATGTGTCGTCGCGCCTCGCCCACAAGCCACAGGTAGAAGGCCGTATTGTGGAGCGACGCTATCTGCGCGGCCAGCATCTCGCCACACACCACAAGGTGGTGCAGATAGGCCTTCGAGTATCTTCGGTCGAGCGACGTGCCACACGGATCGATAGGCGAGAAGTCGTTCTCCCACTTCTTGTTACGTATATTTATGATGCCCTCGCTCGTGAAGAGCTGGCCATTGCGGCCGTTGCGCGTAGGCATCACGCAGTCGAACATATCCACGCCGCGCGAGATACCCTCCAAGATATTTATCGGCGTACCCACACCCATCAGATAGCGCGGCTTATCCTGCGGCAACACGGCATTGACCACCTCAATCATTGCATACATAACCTCCGTAGGCTCACCCACAGCCAAACCACCAATAGCATAACCATCGGCATTGTACTGCAAGACATTCTCGGCAGCCTTGGCACGCAAATCGGCATAGCCGCAACCCTGCACTATCGGAAATAACGACTGATAGTGACCATACTTGGGCTGCGTCTTGTGATATTGATTAAAACAGCGGTCGAGCCACCGCTCGGTGAGTGCCAGCGACTTGGCAGCATACTCCTTCGGCGCATCCCCGGGTGGGCACTCATCGAAGGCCATCATTATATCGGCACCGATTGTGCGCTCCGTGTCTATCACACTCTCGGGCGTGAAGAGGTGGCGCGAGCCGTCGATATGCGACTGAAAGTGGCAACCCTCCTCCTTTAACTTGCGGCACGCCGCCAACGAAAAAACCTGAAAGCCACCGCTATCCGTCAGCATAGGCTTGTCCCACGTTGAGAATCGATGCACACCTCCCGCCTCCTCCAGAATCTTCATTCCAGGGCGGAGGTAGAGGTGATAAGTATTCGCAAGGATAATCTGCGCCTTGGCCTCCTCCGTCAGGTCGCGGTGGAAGATACCCTTCATCGCCGCAGCGGTACCCACGGGCATAAAAATCGGAGTCTCGATTACGCCGTGGTCAGTAGTTATACGGCCGGCACGAGCTTTGGTTGTCGAGTCGGTATGTTGTAGTTCAAACGTCATAATACTCGCAAAGATACTACTTTTCGCCGAATAACAACGTATCGATGCATAATAAAATTACGCGACACTCATTCATCGAGGCTTTATGTCGAAAAAAACGATACTTTGTATCGTCTTACAAATAATTATTCGTATCTTTGCCGAATAATACCCTTTGCGGACCCGGATAATGGAGAGATTAAACGACATAACATACGCTATACTAACATCTTATGGCGAATACGGCATTGCACTCGCTGCAGTAATTCTGCTGCTCTTCGTCGTGCAGGCGGTCTATCACCTCGGCATCTATAACCGTATCGCCGGCTTCCGCCTCGGCAGCCTGACGAAGCGACGCGATGAGGCTCCTGCCGTATCGATCGTTGTGCCAATCTTCACCGAGGATATAAACTATCTCGACAATGGGCTACTCAAACTGCTCACGCAGGAGTGCGACAACTACGAGGTGGTAGCCGTATATATCGGCAACGACGACGGCTTCTACGCCGACCTATGCCATCTGAAGAGCCGCTATCCGCACCTCTCACCCGTGCATATCGATAGCTCACCACATTACCCCGTAACATCGAAAACAGCACTCAACGTCGGCATCAAATCGGCTCACAACGAGCACGTACTGCTGACAACGATAGACGCTACCCCCGCTTCGAAGCGATGGGTGGCACTTATGGCCAAGGGATTTCAGTATGGCGACGTAGTGCTGGGCTACTGCGGCATAGACGAGCAACCGGGCTTCAAGAACTTCATCTTCCGCGAGTACCGCTTCTCGAACTCGGTGGCGTGGCTCTCGGCTGCCATTCGCCACAAGACCTACTGCGCCTCGCGCCACAATATGGGATTTACCAAGTCACTCTACTTCGATGTGCGAGGATTTAACTACCTCAATATGGGAGTGGGCGAGGACGACCTCTTCGTACAGCGCATCGCCACGCACGACAATGTGAGCGTAGTGCTCTCGCCGCGTGTAGCGTGCTATGAGCGTACTTGGGGAGGTTGGCGTTGGTGGATGGAGCGCGTGCATCGCTACGGCGCGACACACCGCTACTACCCTCTCGGAGCCAAGGTTACCGTAGCCCTCGAACTCCTCTCGCGCACGGCCTTCTTTGCCGCCGCCATAACCGCCATAGCAACAATGCCGTGGGAGTATGCTACGGCAGCTGCGGTGGTGGTTCTGCTGCGCTACTTCATGGTGATGTTCGCCTTTATACGCACGGCACGTCGCCTTGGCGAGACGACACTCACGGCGCGTCACGCACTCTACGACCTTGGCGAGCCATTGCTTCGCCTCATTATCGCACTTTCGCAACCCGGCAACAACAGAAACCAGTGGTAGCAAACGGATACGACATATACGACGACCGCGCCCTCGTGCAGCGAGTAGTCGAAGGGGAGATATCGGCCTTCGACACCCTCTTTGCGCGACACCGCGATGCTATATATGCGATGTTGGCCAAACGAGCCGGCAACACTGACGATGTCGATGATTTGATGCAGGAGGCATTCATGAAGGCCTATCTCAAAATCGGCCTCTACAACCCCGCCTACGATTTCGGTGCGTGGATATGCGCCATCGCCAAGAACACATTTATCGACTTCGACCGCTCGCGCCGCACCAATGCCCTCAACCCATCGAGCAACGTGGTGCTCGACAGCCGCTTCGGCGCAGCACCGGCCGATGCCCCGACACCCGAGGAGAGCATCATCAACGCGCAACAACGCTCGCAGATTGAGCGATATATCGCCATGCTGCCGAGTGACTACCGCCAGCTCTTTGAGCTGCGCTTCATCGACGAGTATAGCTACGAGGAGATTGCCGAGCGGCTCGACATGAAACTCGGAACGGTCAAGACACGCATATTCCGCGTGCGCAATATGATGTGCCGCCTCATCACCGAAGGCGACGAAGGGAGAATCTAAAAAACAGCGAGCAAGATGGAGAAACTGCACCTTATAGAGAAGTATTTCGAACTGACGACCGAGCAGCGCACTCGCCTCGAGGCCCTCGATCGCGTATATGGCGAGTGGAACGCCAAGATAAACGTCATCTCGCGCAAGGACATGGATTCGATATACCTGCACCACGTTCTTCACTCGCTGGCTATTGCCAAAGTGTGCCAATTCAAGGACGGGGCCCGCATCCTCGATGTGGGGTGCGGCGGTGGCTTCCCGTCGGTGCCATTGGCTATTCTCTTTCCCGAGGCTCACTTCACGGCATGCGACTCGATAGGTAAGAAGATTCGCGTGGTGGAGGGCGTCTGCACAGCCCTCGACATCAAGAATATACGCCCCGTAAATTGCCGCGTCGAGCAGCTCGGCGAGCGGTTCGACTACATCGTTTCGCGTGCCGTGACAGATATGCCTACATTTGTCGGGTGGGTGAAGGGCATGGTCGAGCCCGGGCAACAGGGCTCACGCCCCAACGGCATACTCTATCTCAAAGGTGGCGACCTGACGGCCGAGCTCGCGGCGAGTCGCCGCAAGTGGCAACGCTTCTCCATCGCCGACCTCTTCGACGAGGAGTTCTTCGAGACCAAAGAGGTGGTCTATTCTCCCGTGTTCTAAACATCGACACATACTGTAATAATGACGTACGCGCGCGCGAAGAGACGGGTGCGAAACTACATTTTTTGTCAAAATCGAGGGTAAAAATGCAAAAAATCACCTCTTCGTTTGGTCGAATCAAAAAAAGTTCGTAAATTTATAGAACGAAATCTCGTAAAAGAGAAATTTGAAACCTTAAAACACATTGAAATATGAAAAACTATTCACCGAAAGAGATCAAGAACATCGTTCTTATTGGTGCCCCGGGCTCGGGTAAAACTACCTTGGCCGAGGCTATGGCTTACGAGGGTAAGGTCATCGACCGCCGAGGTAGTATCGAGAACAACAACACACTCTCGGACAACACCGATATCGAGCACGAGTACAAACGCTCGATATACGCGACAACCCTCTTCACGGAGTTTATGGGCCGCAAGCTCAATATTATCGACTGCCCGGGCTCCGATGACTTCTGCGGCAATCTCTTCTCGGCCTTCAAGGTGGGTGACGTGGGCGTGATGCTCGTCAATGCCCAGACCGGCTGGGAGGTCGGCAACGTTATTCAGGGCCGCTATGCGCGTATTCTGAACAAGCCGCTCATCGCCGTAGTCAATCAGCTCGATGCCGAGAAGGCTTCGTTCGAATCGACTCTCGAGACCATCAGAGATAAGGCTTCGGTTAAGCCTGTTGTTGTGCAGTATCCTGTAAATCAGGGCGCAGGCTTCGACTCATTCATCGACGTACTGATGATGAAGATGTATCGCTTCACCGACGAGAACGGTACACGCGAGGAGCTCGACATTCCCGAAAGCGAGATGGAGAAGGCCAAGGCCCTCAACCTCGAACTTATCGAGACGGCTGCCGAGCACGACGATGCACTAATGGAGCTCTACTTCGAGAAGGGTACGCTCACACAGGACGACATCCGCTCGGGCTTGAAGATTGGCGTAGCAAAGCGTAAGGCGATGCCTGTATTCTGCGCCAGCGGCAAGAAAGATATCGGCACGAAGCGTCTGATGGAGTTCATCATCAACGTAGCTCCGGGCCCTACCGTAGCCCCTGCATTCCCTGCAACCGACGGCTCGGAGGTCGCGGCCGACGAAACTGCTCCTGTAGCTCTCTTCGTATTCAAGAGCCAGATGGAGGGACATATCGGTGAGATTAACTACTTCCGCGTGGTACGCGGTAAGCTCACCGAGGGTATGGAACTTGTGAATACCCGCACGGGTAACAAGGAGAAGCTCTCGCAGCTCTTCGCCGTGGCAGGCAAGAACCGCATTAAGGTCACCGAACTCTCGGCCGGCGACATCGGCTGCACCGTGAAGCTCAAGGGTACGCGTACGAATGATACGCTCGCGGCACCATCGGCACCTGTCACGCTGGAGCCTATCGTATTCCCTGAGCCTCGCTACCGCGCCGCCGTTAAGGCCAAGGTGCAGGCCGACGAGGAGAAGCTCGGCAAGGTACTGCTCGACGCACGCTTCGAGGACCCTACGATTTTGGTTGAGTACTCGAAGGAACTCAAGCAAACCATCATTCAGGGCCAGGGCGAGCACCATCTCAACATCCTGCGCACACGCATCTTGGCCGATAGCAAAATCGACATGGAGTTCTTCGCACCGAAGATTCCGTATCGTGAGACCATCACCAAGGTGGCGCAGGCCGACTACCGTCACAAGAAGCAGTCGGGTGGCGCCGGTCAATTTGGCGAGGTGCACATGGTTATCGAGCCTTACTATGAGGGTATGCCAGAGCCTACGAAATACAAGGCCAACGGCAAGGATATCACCGTGAACATCAAGGGCAAGGAGGAGTACGACCTCGAGTGGGGCGGCAAGTTACAGTACTACAACTCGATTGTCGGCGGTGCTATCGATGCACGCTTTATGCCGGCCATCCTGAAGGGTGTGATGGAGAAGATGGACGAAGGCCCGCTGACAGGCTCGTATGCACGCGACATCCGCGTAGTCATCTACGACGGTAAGATGCACCCAGTAGATTCGAATGAGATATCGTTCAAGCTGGCCGCACGCAACGCCTTCAAGGAGGCCTTCCGCAACGCCGGTCCGAAGATTATGGAGCCTATCTACAACGTCGAGGTACTCACGCCAAGCGACTATATGGGTTCGGTGATGAGCGACCTGCAGAACCGCCGCGCAATGATTATGGGTATGGAGTCCGACAAGGGCTTCGACAAGCTCAGCGCCCGCGTGCCTCTCGCAGAGCTCTATCGCTACTCGACTACCCTCTCGTCGCTAACCTCGGGAGCTGCAACCTACACCATGAAGTTCGACTCCTACGAGCAGGTGCCAAGCGACGTGCAGGACAAGCTCTTGAAGGCTTACACCGACACTGATGAAGAGTAAACCACCAACCAAACTATAAGCATTTTTCGAAGGTTAGAGCCTAAAATACTCTATCCGGAAGAGAGGGCAGCCGCGAGGCCTCCCTCTCTTTACCTTTATCTATATGGGTATAAGCACCAAAATATTGGAGTATTAGCCATTGTGGGAACATCAGACTGCGTGTTGCACGGCAAAGCCGTGTTTACAAATTCTACCCACCCCCAAACCCCCGCCTTAGGCAGGGGCTTTGGCTTCGCCAAAAAGTATCCCGAGGTAGATTTACCTATGTGGACAAGCACCAAAATATTGGAGTATTAGCCATTGTGGGGACATCAGGCGGCGTGTTGCACGGCAAAGCCGTGTTTACAAATTCTACCCACCCCCAAACCCCCGCCTTAGGCAGGGGCTTTGGCTTCGCCAAAAAA
>JAFVRC010000015.1 GCA_017504485.1 Alistipes sp.
CAGACTATCTATGCTGATAAGGAGGGTGCTGTGGCGGCTCCAACAGCGGGTTTGCACTTCTCTAAGCACCTAATGAAGCGCATGGAGATTAAGGGTATCGACCGTGCATTCCTCACCTTACATGTGGGCTTGGGTAACTTCCGCACTGTAGATGTGGAGGATTTGTCAAAGCACAAGATGGACTCGGAGCAGTTCTTTATCACCGACGAGTGTGCAAACAGCATCAATACAGCGCGCAAGGATGGACATAAGGTTGTTGCTATTGGTACAACGGTTATGCGCGCTATGGAGACGGCTGCATCTGTAGGTGGTATCATCAAGCCACAGGAGGGGTGGACAAATAAGTTTATCTTCCCCCCATATACCTTCAGTTCGGCAGATGCTTTTGTATCGAACTTCCACCTGCCATACTCAACACAGTTGATGATGGTTGCAGCCTTCGGAGGCTACGACTTCGTGATGGATGCGTACAAACTCGCTACTAAGGAGGGCTACCGTTTTGGCACATACGGTGACGCAATGTTAATCCTATAAAAATCAAGACATTACTATGGAAGCTAATAAAATATTATATGTGTGCCAAGAGATATCTCCTTATTTGCCGGAGAGTCCCTTTGCCAAGCTAAGTCTTGATATGGCACGCCAGATGCAGGAGCGCGGTATTGAGGTGCGCACCTTTATGCCTCGCTATGGCTGTATTAATGAGCGTAGAAACCAGTTGCATGAGGTTATACGCCTTTCGGGTATGAATATCATTATCAATGATAACGACCACCAGCTAATCATCAAGGTGGCTACCATACCTGCTGCGCGTATGCAGATATACTTCATCGATAATGATGACTACTTTGCTCGTCGTGCGGTATTGTGTGATGAGGAGGGTAACTTCTTCGAAGATAACGATGATAGGGCAATCTTCTTTGCGCGTGGTACCTTGGAGACGGTCAAAAAGTTGCGTTGGTCGCCAACAATAGTGCATTGTCATGGTTGGTTCTCGGCTATTGTGCCTATGTACCTTAAGAAGGTCTTCTATGATGACCCACTATTCCGAGATGTGAAGATTGTGCTATCGCTCTCGGATGATAAGTTCGATGGTCAGCTTGCCGAGGACTTCAAGCAGAAGTTGGAGGGCGAGGGTATTATGGATAGTGCGATGACGATTTTGGCTGAGCCATCATACGAAAACCTATATCGCTTCGTTATAGATTATGCCGATGGTATTGTTGTAACCTCTCCAAATGCTGATAAGAGAGTTTTGGAGTATGCCAAGAGTAAGGGTAAGAGGGTTCTTGAGTATCAGGAGTGTGATGAGAAGGAGTACTTCGATTGCTACAAAAAATTCTATGAGGAGCTTTAAGGGTATCTTTAACATAGCGTTGCTGCTCGGTGCAATCTTTATGGTTGTGTCGTGTACCACCAATGTTGACTATACTATGGGTGAGGAGTTTATCTCTTCGAACCAGAATATGGAGCTAAGGCGCCGAGTCTATGAGTTTGGTAATAGAATTATAGATGGTGAGTCTGAGCCATGTTCCTTGGCTACCACCCGTCAGTATAGGAGTGACTCAATACGCTCTTCGAACCTTGTAAACGGATATTTCGGCAAAGAGATAAGTGATACATTTGGCTCTCGAAGAGCTGGCTTTATGTCGCAGATGCTCTTTAGTCTGACACTCCCTGAGGGTCGTGGTTGGGGCTATCGACCAATCTATGATTCTATGATGCTTTCGTTGTATATTACGGATTATCATGGAGATACAACAAGGAAGCATCGTTTCAATGTCTATGAGATTAAATCTAATGACTATCTAAAATCGGTTGAAGATACAACATTCTATGTAAACTTTGACCCTACGGCTTATATCTCTGATAAACCGATATTTACCTTCGAGTTTCCAAATCAAGAGAAGGGGGTATATGTTAATGGTGACTCGGATGGTATGTCTGTTCGTTTGGAGAGTACGGATGCTACAATGGATTATATCAATCGTTTGATGCTCGTTACGGATGATGAGGGCAATACCATTCATAAGGATAGCCTTGCTCTTGATCATGATGAGATATATGTTAATGGTAACGAGGATAAGTTTGTTGAGCAGATTAAGGGTATCTACATAGCCCCTGCGGATGATATGGAGGGGGCGATGTTTGCCACAAACCTTGAGAATACGGCATTGCTACTCTTTGCGCGTGGCAGATATGAGGAGGACCCTGCAATTATTCGCGATACAACCTACATGGTCTATAACCTCTACTTGGATCCTACGCAGTATGATGTCAAGGCGGGTAATGTATCAATAAATACCATTGACCACGATTATGATGGCTCGAAGGTGGTGTTTGACACCGATACGGATATCTGCTATGTTGAGGGCATGGGAGGAGTTGTTACAGAGTTATTGTTTACCGATGAGTTTATCGAGGAGTTGGCAAGTATCGTCAAGGATGCTGGCGAGGAGGCTGTAGTGTCGGTTAATCAGGCTATGATCTCTCTATATATGGAGAACTCGCTCTACGACTATAACGATTTGCCTGTCGCCACGCTCACACCTATGATGGATGCTGCTATGATTCGTATGGGTATGTATGTTGACTACAGCAGGACTTTGGCCATCTCTGACTACCAATACTCAGTTGAGAGTTCATCTGTGCAGATAAGCTACGATGGCTATTTGAACCGTTCGTTGGCGTGCTACAAGATGGATATATCGAACTATATCCAGCAGTTGATGCTTACGGCTGCGGCGAATGTTGATGAGAATGGTGCTGTTGATTTGACAAAGTTTGATGTTGGGGGCGATTATATAAACCTTCGTCGTTTATATGTAGGTCCCGATGCCACATCGTTATTTGGCATGAAGCGTCAGGCTCTTTATGGTATGGGAGGTGATGCTCCAATAAAGTTAGAACTTACTTACACTATTGTAAATTAGGATATGATATATCAGCGTGTTGCTGCGCTAATGTATAAAGAAAGGATTGTGTGATGCAGGAAAATTTGGTTATTGTAGAGTCCCCTGCTAAGGCTAAGACTATTGAGAAGTTCCTTGGTAAGGATTTTATGGTTAAGTCGAGTTTTGGACATATCCGCGACTTGGCAAAGAAGGGACTTGGTGTCAATATAGATAATGAGTTTGAACCGATATATGAAATTCCAGAGGATAAGCGTAAGGTTGTAGAGGATCTTTCGCGCCTATCACAGTCGGCAAAGACCGTGTGGTTGGCATCCGATGAGGATCGTGAGGGAGAGGCTATTGCTTGGCATTTGGCTAAGGTTTTGAATTTGCCTATTGACCGCACTAAGCGTATAGTGTTCCATGAGATTACCCAGCGTGCTATCCTCAATGCGATAGAGAGTCCGCGCACCATTGACCTAAACTTGGTGAATGCCCAGCAGGCACGCCGTGTATTGGATCGTTTGGTGGGTTTTGAGCTATCGCCGATACTATGGAAGAAGGTGCGTCCTGCGCTCTCGGCAGGTCGTGTGCAGAGTGTTGCTGTGCGCCTTATTGTGGAGCGTGAACGCGAGATTATAAACTTCAAGTCGGTTGCTCAGTTTCGTGTTGTGGCTCAGTTCTATCTTGCGGGTGATGCGGCGAAGAATCTCTTTAAGGCAACCCTCTCTCAGGGCTTTGCTACCAAGGCTGAGGCTGAGCAGTTTCTTCACAGCTGTATCGGTGAGCAGTTTACCGTATCTAAGGCTGAGGAGAAGCCTGTGCAGCGATATGCAGCGCCACCATTTACCACCTCGACACTTCAGCAGGAGGCGAGCCGTAAGCTCGGTATGAGTGTGTCGCAGACCATGTCTGTAGCGCAGAAGCTCTATGAGCAGGGTCTTATCACCTATATGCGTACTGACTCTGTGAACCTATCACAGATGGCTATCACGCAGTGTAAGAATGAGATTACCCGCCTCTTTGGTGCCAAGTACTCATACCCACACAACTTCAAGACCAAGACTAAGGGCGCGCAGGAGGCACACGAGGCTATCCGCCCATCATATATCGAGCGTCAGGAGATTGAGGGTACAGCTACCGAGAAGCGTCTATACGACCTTATTTGGAAGCGTACCGTAGCATCGCAGATGGTTCCTGCAGAGTTGGATAGAACACAGATTGTTATCGACCTCAAGCACCGCAAGGAGCAGTTTGTGGCGCAGGGTGAGGTTGTACGCTTCGATGGCTTTATGCGCCTCTACTCTGAGAGTGTGGATGAGGATGCCCAGCAGGATGGCGAGGGTGGCATTTTGCCAAAGATGAGCATCGGTGACAGTGTTCAGTATACAACGATGACGGCATCGGAGCGTTATAGTGTGGCACCATCGAGATATAATGAGGCGACACTTGTCAAGCGCCTTGAGGAGCTTGGTATCGGTCGTCCATCAACCTACGCACCAACGATTACCACCATTATCAATCGTGGATATGTCGTCAAGCAGAGCAAGGAGAGTCAGAAGCGTCAGGTTATGCAGATGACACTCTCTCAGGATAAGATTGCCGAGAAGCTCGTTACGGAGAGCTATGGCAAGGAGAAGAATCGTCTTGCTCCAACAGATATAGGTATGGTTGTCAACGACTACCTTGAGACGCAGTTCTCCTCAATTATCGATTACCACTTTACGGCAAATGTCGAGAAGGAGTTTGACCGTGTTGCCGAGGGTGAGATTACATGGACCGATATGATTAGGAGTTTTTATGAGCCGTTCCATGTATTAGTAAATAGTGCTATAGGTACGCAGAGTGACCGCACCACCCAGCCAGCGCGTGTTCTTGGCATAGACCCTAAGACAGGTCTTACGGTTAAGGCCCGTATAGGACGCTATGGTCCTATGGTTGAGCTTGAGAGTGCTGATGGCGGAAAGTGTCAATTCGCATCCCTCAAGAAGGGACAACTTATCGAGTCCATTAGCTTGGAGGAGGCTCTGGAGTTGTTTGCCTTGCCTCGCAATCTTGGTGACTTGAATGGTGAGGCTTTGATGGTTGGTGTCGGTAAGTTCGGACCTTATGTTCGTCATGGTAAGACCTTCGCGTCGCTTACCAAGAGTGATGATCCATACACAATCACTCGTGAGCGTGCCGAGGAGTTGCTTAAGGAGAGTGCTGAGAAGCAACGCGCTCAGGCCGAGCCACTACGCACCTTTGCTGAGGATCCGAATATGGTGATTAAGAGTGGTCTCTATGGTCCATATATCGCCTATAACGGTAAGAACTATCGACTCCCCAAGGGTGCAAAGATTGAGGCGTTGAGCTACACGGAGTGTCAGCGTATAGTTGCAAAATCGAAGAAATAATTCCAATCTAAATACTAATAAATTATGAAGAAAATCGTTGTTTTGGCACTCGGTCTTATGATGGCTTCGGGTGTTATGGCACAGGAGACTACAACTCCTGAGTTCACAGTGGTTAAGGAGAACCCTATCACAAGCATCAAAAATCAGGCTCAGGCAGGTACTTGCTGGTGCTACTCATCATTGGCATTCATCGAGTCAGAGCTTTTGCGTATGGGTAAGGGTGAGTATGACTTCTCGGAGATGTTCCTTGTACACAACACATACCTCGATCGTGCTGATAAGGCTGTTCGTACTCATGGTGATGTGTCGTTTGCTCAGGGTGGCTCATTCTATGATGTTATCTACGGTATGGAGAAGTTTGGTCTTGTTCCAGAGGCTGAGATGCGTCCAGGTGTGATGTATGGCAAGGAGCTTAGCAACCACAATGAGCTATCGGCTGTTAGCGATGCTGTTGTAGCTGCTATTGCTGAGGGTAATCACCGCAGCTTGCAGGTAGACCCTAATGGTCAGCCACTTTGGAAGAAGGCTATCGAGGCTATCCACGACATCTATCTTGGCGTGCGTCCAGAGAAGTTTACTTATAACGGCAAGGAGTACACTCCAAAGTCATTCTATGACTCTTTGGGCTTGAATGCTGAGGATTATGTATCATTAACCTCTTATACACACCACCCATTCTACGAGTCATTCGTTCTCGAAATTCCTGATAACTGGCGTTGGGCTAAGTCTTATAACCTTCCTATCGATGAGCTTATGGAGGTATTCGACAACGCTATCATGAATGGCTACACTATCGCATGGGGTAGCGATGTAAGTGAGAAGGGCTTCACTCGTATGGGTACTGCAGTGCTTCCAGAGGAGGCAAATGGCACAGACCTTCAGGGTTCGGATATGGCTAAGTGGCTTAAGATGAGCGAGGCAGAGCGTAAGAACACTCCTGCACCTATGCCTGTAAACCAGAAGTGGTGTACTCAGGAGGAGCGCCAGATTGCATACGACAATTGGGAGACTACCGATGACCACGGTATGCAGATCTTCGGTATCGCTAAGGATCAGAACGGTACAGAGTATTACATGGTTAAGAACTCATGGGGCGAGGCTGGTACTTACAAGGGTATCTGGTATGCATCTAAGGCATTTGTTCGCTACAAGACTATGAATATTATCGTGAATAAGAACGCTATTCCTAAGGATATTCGTAAGAAGCTTAACCTATAATTTCTTGTGATAAGGGGTCATCTGCGACCTCTCAATCATTGCCCCAAATGGGAAATACACTCAGTATGTCCCATCTGGGGCAATTTCTTTATCGAGGCCACATCTGACCCCTTCTGACAAGAAATTGGGTAGTGGTGCCCTGTAGGCTGATATTTCGCTTGTTCCAAGCGACAGCTGCGCTGAAAGGGTCTAAAGGGGCCTAAGAGGCCTAAAGGGGAAATTAGTAATTAGAAAATCCCCTTCTGCCCCTTTTGCCCCTTTACCCAAAAAGTCGGAGACTTTTAACATTTCTCTTTACTAATTTCTAATTACTAATTTTTTTGTTATCTTTGTGCAGATTATATTCTATTAGTTATGGTGGCGGGGATGATAACTATATCTGTTGTGGCGCTTGTGGCGTTTATCTTGGATGTTACTGTGGGTAGCTTCCCGTATCATATCTTTTGCTTTCCGCTAAATATTCTCGTTATTGCTTTGTGGCTCACAGCCATTATTGCCCTATATCGCAAGGGGACTGCATCCCCTTTTACGAAGTATATGCTTTCGCGAGGTGCTACATGGCTTGCGTTATCTGTTATGGCGGTTGTGGGCGTGGTGCTTGGACTGCAGCGCGTACCTGCTACGACATCGTGGTGTGTAGTGGTGGCGATACTCTTTGTGTTGACCCATCTAAGTTTTGTTATACTTCGTGGCTGGCGTAATATTCATGGTGTGCGTGTGCGTTTTATCCTCACCCATGTGGGTCTATGGCTCGCACTTGGTGCGGGTTTTTGGGGCGCACCCGATAGGGAGCAGTTGCGTATGGCGGTGGATGCAACACCCACAAATGAGGCCTATACCATGAAGGGAACATTGAGTATTCTGCCTTATGAAATAGCTTTAGAGGAGTTAATCGTGGAGCGCAACGAGCAGGGTGTCGCTACGCACTACGAGGCGCGAGTGTGCCTCGAAGATAAGAGTGTTGTGTTGCGTGTTAACCACCCATACGACCGCACCCTGACTCAGAAGATATACCTCGCTTCGGTTAAGGAGACCGCGGAGGGAGATGTGGCAATTCTGGAGATTGTTGATGAGCCGTGGCAGTGGCTATCGATGGCAGGCATAGTGATGTTGATACTTGGTGGTCTGCTGCTCTTTATGCGTGGGCCACAGAGAGATAATAGGATAGTAGGATGATTGTAGGTTGGAACATATTCCCCTATGTGGCACTTGTTGTGGTGTTGCTCTCGTTGCTGGGTGCTATCGTAGCACTGCGTAGCAAGGAGCGTAGCTCTCGGGCGATGCTCCTTACGGGGTTGGGCATAGCAACCATGGCGCTCTTTATCGTGGGGTTATGGATGACTCTTGACCGTCCGCCACTACGCACCATGGGTGAGACACGCTTGTGGTACTCCTTCTTCCTGCTTCTTGCTGGTCTGTTTACCTATGGTCGTTGGCGCTACCGCTGGATTATGCTCTTTGCTACGGTATTGGCTACGGTGTTTATGGTTATCAACATCCTTAAGCCTGAGATTTATGACCAGACTCTTATGCCGGCATTGCAGAGTCCATGGTTTGTACCTCATGTCTCGGTATATATGTTCTCTTATGCCCTCTTTGGGTGTGCTACTCTGCTTACCATTGTGGCTATGGTGCGTCCCAAGGAGGATGTAGAGCGTGCTATTGAGCGACTCATATATGCGGGTATGGCGTTTTTAACCTTTGGCATGCTCACAGGCGCGCTATGGGCTAAGGATGCATGGGGTGCATATTGGAGCTGGGATGCTAAGGAGGCGTGGGCTGCGGTGACATGGAGCCTCTATCTTGTGGCTATGCACCTTGCTCCGAGTGTCATGCGACATAGGTCGCGCACACTCTATCATATAACCCTTATCTTGGCGTTTCTCGCATTGCAGATGTGCTGGTATGGTGTTAACTACCTGCCCTCTGCTCAGACAAGTATACATACATATAACCAATAAAACTAAGTCTTATGAAGAGATTATTAAGAAACCTACTAATTGTGGCATTAGCACTTGTTGTGGTGCTATGTGTCATCTATCGCGTAGTGTTGTCAAGCTCTACGCCTAATGAGGAGTTGGCTCTTGATGCTCGTGTAACTGCGATTTTGGAGGATGGCGGTTGCCTTAGCTGTCATATTGCTGAGCCAGAGTTGCCGTTCTATGCAAACTTCCCTGTTGTGGGTAAACTCGTGAAGCAGGATGCTCAGGATGGTTACCGCGCCTATGACATTGCCCCATTGGTGGAGGCACTTAAGGCGGGTGTAGAGCCAAGTGTTATCGATGTTGCCAAGGTTGAAAAGGTCGCTCTCGATAAGAGCATGCCTATGGCTAAGTACTACCTTATGCATTGGGGCAGCCAGATGACGGATGCTAAGGCCTCTGTTGTTGCTGAGTGGGCGCGAGAATTTCGCACCGAGCATTACAACGATGGCTTGGTGGGCGAGCGTGCTGCCGAGCCAGTGCGTCCTATTGTCGCTCTACCTGAGGTTGATGCTCGTAAGGTAAAGCTCGGCTTTGACCTATTCCATGACACACGCCTATCGGTGGATAATACCGTATCTTGCGCATCGTGCCATGCTCTTGATACAGGTGGTGTGGATAACCATCAGTACTCTCATGGCGTTGAGGAGCGTTTGGGTGGTGTCAATGCCCCAACCGTATATAATGCTGTCTATAACTTTGTTCAGTTCTGGGATGGTCGTGCTATGACCCTTGCTGCTCAGGCTGCTGGTCCTCCACTCAACCCTGTGGAGATGGCATCTACATCGTTCGATGAGATTATAGCTAAGCTACAGGCTGATAAGGAGTTTGTTGAGGCATTCAATGCGGTATATCCTGATGGTCTTACCGAGGCGAATATCACCAACGCTATTGAGGAGTTCGAGCGTACGCTTGTAACGCCTAACTCTCAGTTTGATAAGTGGTTGTTGGGCGATGATGCAGCTCTTACGGCTGAGCAGTTGCGTGGTTATGAGCTATTCAAGGAGAATGGCTGTGCTACATGCCATGCAGGTATCAACCTTGGTGGCGAGAGCTACGAGCTTATGGGTCTTCGTCGTCACTACTTTGCAGAGCGCGGCTTGGAGCTTACCGAGGAGGATAACGGCCGCTATAAGGAGACTAAGCAGGAGCGTGACCGTCACCGCTTCAAGACACCCGGTTTGCGCAATGTTGCCCTTACATGGCCATATTACCACGATGGTACTCGTTTGACTATGGATGAGGCGGTACGCGATATGGCTCGTTATCAGTGTGATGTGGAGCTTGCGGATGCAGAGGTAGATGCTATTGTATCCTTCCTATACACGCTTACAGGTGAGTATAATGGCGTGTTACTTACAAATGACAATGAGTATGGCGTAGCTATTGTAGATGACCACCATTAGTGGTGTTGGGTAGTTATATTTTCAGGCAAGTTCTATAAATTTGGTCAAGATTATGCCGTTAATGGATGATTATGTCGATTTATAGAGCCTGCCTGAAACTATTTAATAAATATTTTTATTAACTTTGCGCCAAAGTTTAATTTTACAAATTAAAGGTTTACGATATGTTTGCAATTGATAACTACAATTTCGAGGGTAAGCGTGCGATTATCCGCGTTGACTTCAATGTGCCACTCAATGCCGAGGGTAAGGTTACAGATGATACTCGTATTCGTGCTGCAATTCCAACAATTAAGAGAGTTTTGGCTGGCGGTGGCTCGGTAATTCTTATGTCGCACCTTGGTCGTCCTAAGAAGAACCCAGATCCTAAGTACTCTTTGGAGCAGATTATCTACGCTATCGAGGAGCGTCTTGGCATCAAGATTATGTTCGCTGGTGACTGCATGGGCGATAAGGCTGCTGAGATGGCAGCAAACCTCAAGCCTGGTGAGGTTATGTTGCTTGAGAACTTGCGTTTCTACGCTGAGGAGGAGGGTAAGCCTCGCGGTCTTAAGGATGATGCTACTGACGAGGAGAAGGCTGAGGCTAAGAAGGCTGTCAAGGCTTCTCAGAAGGAGTTTGTTAAGCGTCTTGCTTCATACGCCGACTGCTATATCAACGACGCTTTCGGCACCGCACACCGCGCACACGCCTCTACAGCACTTATTGCAGATTACTTCCCAGAGGATAAGATGTTTGGCTATGTGATGGAGAACGAATTGAAAGCTATCGATGGTGTTATGGAGAACCCTGAGCGTCCATTCTGCGCTATCATCGGTGGCTCAAAGGTATCTACAAAGATTACCATCATTGAGAAGCTTATGGAGAAGGTTGACTCTATCATCATTGGTGGTGGTATGACCTACACATTTGCAGGTGCTGAGGGTGGTAAAGAGGGTAAGTCTATCTGTGAGCCAGATATGTTCCCTGTAGCGCTTGAGATTTTGAAGAAGGCCGAGGAGCGTGGCATTCAGATTCTCCGCTCTCCAGATGCTCTTATCTGCGATGACTTCTCAGAGAATGCAAATACAAAGGAGGCTCCAGCAAATAACATCCCAGATGAGTGGGAGGGTGTCGATATCGCAACAGGCGGTAAGGCTAAGTTCCGCGAGCATATCCTTGGTTGCAAGACTATTCTTTGGAATGGTCCTGTAGGTGTATTCGAGATAGACAAGTTCTCTACAGGCTCTCGCGCTGTAGCTGAGGCTATTGCTGAGGCAACAGAGAAGAATGGTGCCTACTCACTTATCGGTGGTGGTGACTCTGTAGCTTGTGTAAACAAGTTCGGTCTTGCAGATAAGGTTTCGTATGTTTCAACAGGTGGTGGTGCCTTGTTGGAGTATATGGAGGGTAAGGAGTTGCCAGGCGTAGCTGCTATCAGAAAGTAATTTCTTGTGATAAGGCAGACATCTACTGCCGCTAACAAAATATGTCTGCAATGGGCAGTACGCCCAAGTACAGCCCATCGCAGCCAATTTTGCCGAGCGTTGTATCTGCAGCCTTCTGACAAGAAATTGGGTGCTACCCTGAAAGTTGGTATTTCGCTTGTTTCAAGCGACTGCTACGCAGTGGGTATAATGGGTACAATGGGTATAATGGGGAGATTGGGTAAAATCCCCACAATCCCCAGAGTCCCCAGAGTCCCCAGAGTCCCCAGAATCAATTCTCTAAAACCTAACTACAAATTACTAATCATCAAATAATGAGAAAATTAACTTTTATCCTTGCAACTGCACTTATGATGACTGCATGTGCAAACAATGGCGATAAGCAGGCGGAGGTACCAGCTATCGACATAAACAACTTTGATGAGTCTATCGTGCGTAACGATGACTTCTACCAGTGGGCTACAGGTGGTTGGCAGAAGAACAACCCACTTAAGCCTGAGTACTCTCGTTATGGCTCTTTTGATGTTTTGCGCGAGAACAATGAGATTCGTATTAACGAGCTTTTTGACCAGATGTCTAAGACCTCTGCCGAGTTTGGTAGCATTGAGCAGAAGATTTCAGACCTCTACAAGATGGGTCTTGATGAGGAGCGTCTAAACCGTGAGGGTGCTGAGCCTATCCGTGAGGCGTTGAATGCGATTCTTGCAACTGATAGCCGCGAGGCTCTTATTGCCTCTATCCCAGCACTTCACACCGACGGTATCGGCGTATTCTTTGCAGCATACCCAGCTGCCGACCTTGAGGATAGCAATATGACTATCTTCTACCTTGAGCAGGCGGGTCTTGGTATGGGTAACCGCGACTACTACATTGATGCTAAGAATGCCGATATCAAGGCTGGTTATGTAGCATACCTTGAGAAGATATTTACTCTTGCAGGCGTTGAGGGCGATATTAAGAAGATGGTCGCTGATGTTGTAGCTATCGAGGATGCTATCGCCGAGAAGTCGTGGTCAAATGTAGAGTGCCGCGATATCGTTAAGGGTTACAACCCATACACCGTTGAGGCACTATGCAAGGAGTACAACACTATTGATTGGAGTGCCTACTTCGAGGCTATGGGCATCGAGGCTATCAATAAGGTTGTTGTAAGCCAGCCATCATCATTCCTAAATATTATGAATGTATTGGCATCGACACCTGTCGAGGCGTTGCGTGCATATATTGCTGCTCATTATATCGATGCAGCAGCATCGTACCTTAGCGAGGAGTTTGCACTTGCGTCATTCGAGTTCTTCGGAAAGACAATGTCTGGCACTCAGGAGATTCGCCCACGCTGGAAGCGTGCTATGGGTGTACCTAACTCGATTCTTTCGGAGGCTGTAGGTCAGATCTATGTGGCTAAGTACTTCCCTGAGAGCGAGAAGGCTCGCGTGGAGCTTATGGTGTCAAACATCCAGAAGGCATTCTCTAAGCATATCGAGGCTCTTGATTGGATGGGTGATGAGACCAAGGCTAAGGCACAGGAGAAACTTGCTGCCTTTACTGTGAAGATTGGCTACCCTAACAAGTGGAAGGACTACTCAACACTTACTGTTGATCCTGCTAAGTCATATTGGGAGAATGTTGTAGCTGCTAACCGCTGGTACACTGCCGACTCTATGAGCGAGGTGGGTAAGCCTGTAGACCGTGAGAAGTGGCTTATGTCACCACAGACCGTAAATGCATACTATATGCCTACCACCAACGAGATATGCTTCCCTGCAGCTATTCTTCAGCCTCCATTCTACAACCCTGCAGCTGATGATGCTGTAAACTACGGTGCTATAGGTGTTGTTATCGCACATGAGATGACCCACGGCTTCGATGATCAGGGCTCTCAGTTCGACCTCTATGGTAATATGAACGACTGGTGGACAAAGGAGGATCGCGCAGCATTTGAGGCTAAGACCAACATCCTTGTTGAGCAGTTCAACGCTATTGAGATTCTTCCGGGCTTGTTTGCCGATGGTAAGTTCTCACTCGGTGAGAATATCGCAGATCAGGGAGGTCTTCGCCTTGCCTTTACAGGTCTTAAGGATTACGCATGGGCTGAGGGTAAGCCAGCAGATATTGATGGCTTTACAGGTGAGCAGCGCTTCTATATTGGTTACGCTACTCTCTGGGCGCAGAATATCACCGATCAGGAGAAGGAGCGTCTTACAAAGGTTGATGTTCACTCACTTGGTAAGAACCGTGTGAATGCCACTCTCCGTAACATCCAGAGCTTCTACGACGCCTTTGGTATCACAGAGGAGGATGCGATGTATATGCCAGAGGAGGAGCGTGTTATTATCTGGTAATTTCCGATCTGTTTAGGACATCATAGTCCAATACTACAAAAATATCGTGGGCTGTACGCATAGTACTGTCCCACGATATTTTATTTATATGGTAGAATAAATCTGCTCCTCTAAAATCAAAATCATATTTCTTACGATAGACCATATTAGGCCCACTTCTTTGAAATATTTGGTCGAGCCTCTTGAGTGATGAGAGATTATAGAGATGAGGGGACGAGAGCGAGGATGTGTATCATTTGTTTATTTACAATGTGTTATGTTGAACGATTGTAAAACGAGTTTCGCGCAAACACCGCTTAAACTTAAATTTTGCTCTTTGCATGTAACCTTCTATGTAGTCTAAATTAAGTGTAAATAATCGCACCCACATTTAATCACCTTTCGCACATAGCAAGAGGTTATTTTTCTATTATATCCAAACAAGACCTCGCAAGAGTGTTGTCATTTGCGAAAATTTTACTAATTTTGTAGTGTCGTGGGAGTCATGCCCTCGGCATTACATATTCGATGAAAGTGTTTTCGCTTTTATCCTTGACACGAAATCTGACAGTTTCAACGAAAAGAGGATACGACAACACTCATTTCTTGTATAGCTATGTGGCTGTACGCATTCGGCGTACCTCCCCCATACTATTCAAGTGTGGGGTCTTGTAATCGTTTATTCTTTTCAGGGTTTTGTCAGAGCCTCGTGTCAGATAAACGGAAGTCAACTCCACACTTTCTTTATTTATATATCGCATAGGGGTTGATGCAAATAAAGACAACAAGTTATGAGTGAGTCTATTTTATGTCCTCGTTGCGGAAATAAATTGGAGAGAGATGAGTTCTTTTGTCCTAAATGTGGTCGGTTAATGTCTGTTAAAAAACATAGCGATGCAATAGAGTCCGAAAATTCTACAATTCAAGAGAAGAAGCCTACTCCAACCCCAAAAGTTCAGAATATACCCACTGCCACAGTTGCAACAAAGAAAACAAAGGTTACCAAACCTAAAAAACAGAAGAAAAAGGTTGAGAAATATGACACATTGGATTTAGACGATGAGTTGTATGAGGATTTAGACGATGAGTTGTATGAGGATTTAGACGAGAAAATCGTTCGCAAACTTAAAAAGAAACAGGCAATCTTTGATAACACACTTTTTGCTCGTTTCCTGCGTTTCTTGGAGAGTAAGCAGGTTGATACGCTATATGTACATAATATATTCGATAAATATGACACTGTATTTCTGTGCGTAATTCTTTTTCTTGAATACCTTGGGCTGATATTATTGGTTGAGGTGCTCCTAAAATTGGGTGTTGAAGCTTTATCGAACCACGATCCAAGCATAGTGCTGCAATTATCCGTGTGCGGAGTTGTTGGCATACTCCCTATGTTTCTTATCTATTCACAACAACGAGTTGGTAAGGAGATATCTCCACTGTTACTGTTCGCTTTGTACGGAATTTCCTATCTTTTGGAATTTCTGTATTATGCTGTAGTATTGGCAGGTCCTTATATCGTATATACCGACATCAAGCGGCTAAATGGTAGCATAGAACTCTTTATCCCATTAGCAATCATCTGGATTATTTGCTATCTGTGGTTTTATATCAAGATTGGACACGAAGCAAGAGCATATTCCGACTGGCATTGTGCTATTGCAAACGGTAATTATGATTATCTCCACTCCAATAGATTTCGCTATCGTACAAGTCTTGCAGAGCAAGATTTTGAGCAAATAGATAATAAGATTATGCGAACATGTAAGCGATGTTCCATTAAGTGTAGTCTAACTTGTTTTCTTTGGGGCCTTTTGGGACTTATATATATAATATGTCTAAAATAAAACCTTTGTGTTATGTTTGAAAATTTAAGTAAGTACGATTGGCTGATTGATAACCTTCGTAATATTGAAAAATTATCTGAGAGCGAAATTGAAGAGTTTGAGGAAAAACTTCGTAAACTTGACTCGTTACCAAAATATGTATGTAAAGAATATAAGGAGGAGATTACCGGTCTAATAAAACAGTGGTTGTTATCATCTAAGGTATCAGAAATACAATGGAGTTTTATCAATAGTTATACAATCAGAACTTCAAATCTTGATGTATATATACGTGGTGTCAGAGATGATGTGATTGAGGAGATATTATCTTCGGACAATATGCTCACTGAGAAAGAGATAAGAACGCTAAGAGAGATTATGGGAAATTGGGATAGTTTAGAGTATAACCCAGATGGCAGTTTGATGAGGTCTTTGGCGTACTACTATGAGAATAAGCCATTATCTAAGCTAAATTGCACTGCTCCTATTGCCAAGGGAAAAAATTGCTATGTAAAGTGTAATGTATACCAAGTGCAACAAAGGAGTTCTCAGGGTAGGAGATTCTACGATTATAGGAATGGCGTCCGTTGTACTCTATATATTTTTGATAAATCTATTGAGTTAGTAGGTGATAATGGACATATCGTTGTATTATTGGACAATATAATTGATATATCATTGATAGAAGGTCGGCCCGGAGAAGATTTTGTTCCATTGCTCTCTATTACGCCAAAGAATTGCGCTAATATATATATTGACGGAGAAGGTATGTATGGAGAAGGTTATGCTGATTTAGCAGAAATATATGGAACTGTAAAACAACTTATAAATAAGCAAACCGACAACAATGATTTGGCGGCATCTCATATTGAGGAGGCCGAGGAGAAGGTTGCGCCAGAAGAGACTCCAATAGATCCAGCACTCAAACATCAATCCGTACAACAAAATAGTCAGAAAGATTTTACAGAATCGCCTATTTATCTACAACCATGGATAGGTGCTGATTATGAATATGGCATAAATGGACATAAGGTATTAGTATTGGGAGCAAGCCATTACGCACAACCAGAGGAGTGGAATCCTGAATTTACGATTCAGATGGTTAGGGATTACTATCTAAATATGGAAGTTGAGCGAGAGCCTTGGATGCGTACCTATACGAAATTTGAACGAGCGTTGGCGGGATACGAGGTGCCTATTACAGAACGAAATGCTTTGTGGGATAAGTTTATGTTTTGGAATTTTATCCAAGAGCCAATGAATGGGCCTAATAAATCACAGCCATCAGATGATGCTATATACCGAGGTCAAGATGCATTTTTGGAGATACTGAGCACTTATCAGCCTGACCGTATTATTGTATGGGGCGATGGATTATACGGCTGGCTTCCCGATAGAGGGCAACAGGGTGATACCATCAAATTACAAGAGCCGTGGAAAGATGGCAAATTTTATGAGATTGAAACATGGGAATATCCGCTTCCGAATGGTCTAGTGTGTAAAGTGTTACCCATAAAGCATCCTGCACGAGATTTTGCATGGGATTACTATCATCTATTTATTAAACAGTTACTTTTGTAGAAAATTAGGCGTATGCAGGACTTTATGTACTCCACAGCATACGCCTGATTTTTTATTCACAATGTATCTTCAAAAGACGCTTGATATCAGCGTTTTACTTTCAAGAGTTTTATTTACTCTGCGCTCATAGTTTTTTGACTTAATTACGACCTCCGTGTAGTCTTCTATGTAGGATTTCGCAATTTTCGTAAAAACCAGCACTGAAAATCAATCAGTTAAAAATTAAAAGACCTACCGAGCAGGATGCCATTCGAGATAGAGTAGCTGAGAGGCATCGTAATAACGCAGATGAATGCCGGAATAGCCTCGGCAAAGTTACAAAATAATTCGATTAGTCGTCTATGTTACTTGCTCTTTTGAGGCGCGAAGACGTAGCCCCATGGCGCGAGGGTGTATTTCGTGCCGTCGGAGAGTTTGCCCTTGACCTCCTTATCCGAGAAGTTGCCGATGAATAGGATGTCGGCACTGCCCTCATGTACGCGGCGGAACGAGAGCACCTCGGCCGGATGTTCGTTGTCCAACCACTTGGTCTGGCCGTAGAGCAGAGCCTTCTGCTCCTTGCGCATCTTGGCCCACGCCTTAATCTTGGCCGTGCGGTCGAGAGCCATCTCCGTTGCTCCGTCGCGCTGCCAATCTATCCAACAGTCCTTATGGCCGAAGAGCGACACGCGCTTGTCGTGGCCAATCTCCTGGCCGTTGAAGAGGAACGGCACGCCATCGAGGGCAAACGAGAAGGCAATCACAAGCTCGCCGCACGCGTGGCCGAGACGCTTTTCGAATCTGTTCTCGAAGGCATCCGTGGACCAATCGTGGTTTTCGGTCATATTCCAATGCAGCGCACCCTTCGGACATAGAGCCTCTTGACGCTCGTGGCACTGACGAACATAGGCCATGCCGCCCTTGCCTTCGACGCTCTTCGACTTGAGGAGCGTGTAACGCAGATATTTGAACACCTTCCAATTGTAGTCCGCATCGAAGGCCAAGCGAGTGTCGTAAGGTCTATCCGACTCGGCCACTACAACGATGTCGGGCTTGATGCGCTCCAACTCGGCACGCGCCTCCTCCCAGAACGAAACAGGGATGTAGTGGGCTACGTCGCAGCGAAAGCCATCCACGTCAAAGTCGGCAACGTAGTAGGACATGATGCTTCTGAAGTATGCTCGAGTGCCGCTGTACTCTGGGTCGAACATCGGGAACTTCCATTTGGTCAGCATCATCTCGCCATTCTTGTCATACTTGAAGAACTCCGGGTGCTGTTTTACAACGGCTGCACCCGGGCCGCAGTGCGCAAATACGAGGTCGAGAAAGACCTTCATGCCGAGGTCGTGCGCCTTGTTGATAAAGTCTTTGAGATCTTGGTCTGTGCCGTACTCCGGATCGACGTGGAAGTAGTCGCCGGCGCGGTATGGGTTGCGTGGGTCGTTGAATCCCGACTTGTGCTGTCGCGGGCTCCACTTTGTCTGGTCCATGTCGGTATCGGCAATATTCACGGGGAGAAGATATACTACCTTAATGCCCATATCGGCCAATCGCTCCAAGTGCTTCTCGGCCCCCTTCAATGTGCCCTCCTCGCTGAAGCAGCGCGGCATAATTTGGTAGGTTACGCCCTCGCGGAACCAGTCGGGAGCTTTTCGTGCGTTGAAATGGTGATAGGACTGCTGAGCGAAGAGCGTTGTGCTCAACATCAGTAGCAGAATAAGGCTTGCAAATCGTTTCATGATATTGAGTTTTAGGTTTTCGATATGACAAATTTATCAAAAATATTTTAAGAGTGGATATATCCGTTCTGTTTTTTTGCTGAATTTTATAATGTTAAATTTACGCTTTGTAGCTGTGTCACAAGGGCTATTCGAATTTTACGAACATCTCGTCGAGGTTGATGATTATCCTCTTGAACTTCTTCAACAGTTCTATTCCGAGATTGCCGTCGCGCGATGAGACTGCGGTACCCTCGGCAGGGATGTGCGCCGGCATAGAGTTGAACGTGGCTGGCGTATCGCCGATTGTCAGGGTGTATTCGGGCACTTTTACGATTTGACGACGTGATATGCCACCGTGACCCCAACTATTTTGCGTTTCAGTGGGCAGGCCGCTTGTCGTTTTGGCGTTCTTCGAGAACCACAAATCCGAAAGGTCTGCTCCGCTATGTCCCGTATCGAGGGTGAATGTCATTCTGTTACCCCTCGCATCAACCACCTCTACAATCGGAATATTTTGGTCGAGGAGGATGTTTCTGCCATATCCGGGAGTAGCGGTTCTATGCGCCGGAATAACCAAGGTCATATCGACCATATCTATCTGTATCTCGCCAAGTCGTTTGATAAAGTCCATGCCAAGTATGGCATCTACCGTAAACGAGACCTCTGCCGGAGCGGGGTTATTATCGACAAATGTCAGTACATTCTTATATGAAATAGGCCCGATGTTCATCTCCTCGATAAAAGCTCTTTGGAGATTACCGCCACCGGTCGCTCCTCCGACGAAGATAGAATTTTCGACCATCTGCGCCCCAATCTCCTTGGCTAAATTAAGTGATATTAACGACAACGATGCGCCCGTGTCGAGGATAAAATCGTAAGTCTTACCATTGATGTTCACGGGAATATAGAGCAGTGTGTCGGAGGCTGCCGAGAGTGCAATCTTCACATCCGTATCGGGCTTCTTGAGCACGGGCGCCGGCAGGTTGCGTATGGCGTCATAATATTTTAGCAGCTCTTCGATGCCGCTTCCTTGCAATGAGCCCCCGGCACCCTTGACTGCATCGGCGATGTTCTTTACCATATAGGCTGCAGCCGCATAGTTGCCATTAAAGCCTTCGACCGTTGCCCCCGTAATAACCATATTGCATACACTCTCAAATCCAATCTCGGCCTGATGTGCAGCGATGAGCCTCGGTAGCTTCTCGCGCAGCTCCTGCGGACGGTTGAAATTCGAGGCCAGCATCACCTCGGCCATCTGTTTCAGCATAGGTGTCTGTACCTTGTCCTTAACATCGGGATAGACTCTTTGCAGCTCAAACCAATCTCCGGCGTTGATAAGTCCTCCCACCTGCGAATCTGCCTGCTGTGCAAACACATGCGCAGTGACAACAATTATAGAAAAGAGAGTGATGAAAAGTCGTTTCATTGATATAGTGTAGCTTGTTAATAATCTCATCGTAAAGATAGGCCTTTTTTGCATAATATAAAAATTTGGCTTATCTTTGTATTGTGTGCAATTCGATTGCTTACAATTGATAGATAGGTGTGTGCCACTATCATCAACCACGAGAAGATAGGACAAGAAATATTCGACCAGTTATGAACGAGAGGCTAAAACTCGAAAATCAACTCTGCTTTCCACTCTATGCCTGCGCAAAGGAGGTGGTGCGACGATACGCGCCTCTACTCGAACCATTTGGGCTTACATACACCCAATATATTGCGATGATGGTGCTTTGGGAGCATAAGACCATAACGGTTAAAGATTTGGGTAAAAAACTATTCCTTGATTCGGGAACGCTTACGCCGATGCTGAAGAAGATGGAACGCAGTGGTTGGCTCTGTCGCACAAGGTCGCGGGAGGATGAACGAATGGTTGTTGTCGCAATTACAGAGCATGGCGAGGAGTTGCACGATATGCTTGCCGACGTGCCTGCGAAGATAACAAACTGTGTTAAACTCGAGAACGAAGAGGCAATGCAGCTATACGCCCTGCTCAACAAGATGATGAAGACCTTTTAACAAGATAGTATATGGCAGATTACAAGTGCGAGAATTGCCCAATGAGAGCGAAGTTCGAGAATGCTCCAAAATCTTTTGTTGGCCGTTTTTGGCGTTGGCACATAAACTTTTGCCCAGGTTGGAAGGGCTATTTCAACTCTTTGACTCCCGAAGAGAAGGAGATGTTGAGAGCAAAGTATCACTTCATAAAGTATTAATTAGGTGATGGTGCCAAGAAGATACCTTTATTTTGTCGCCGCCTTGATTTGGGGTGCTCCGGGCATTGCGATTGCATTGAAAGGTATTAACGCTTATGGCCTTGTACAACCATCGCAACTTCGGTGGTTGCTTGTCGCTACGGCGTGTGTCATTGTGCTCTTTTTCTGTATATTCCGCAGAGTAACAAGGCGATATATCGAGCATATCGCAACCTTGCCGGACAGATGCTCTTTGCATCAAACATTTCCTTTGAAGGGATGGGTATTAATACTATTTATGATAGGGTTGGGCCTCGCCCTGAGATTCATCCCAAGTATTCCCATCCAATTTACCGCCTCGTTCTACTCGGGCCTTGGGCCGATGTTGATACTCTCGTCCATGTGGTTTATTGTTCCAATGGTACGCCCCTGACCGAGCTACTTGCTGGATATGGAAGTTTTCAAGCGTGAGTTACGAAAGTATATTAACTACTATAATAACTACCGTATTAAACTAAAATTAAACGGAAAGAGTCCGATGCAATACCGAACTCTTTACCAGTAAATCATTTTAATAATCCGTCCAATCTTTTGGGGTCAGTACACTTTGACAGCCTTTTCTATCTTGAGCCACATAAGCCTATCTCACGAACTTAATCGCAGTCTTAAGAGGTTTATTTGCGCCGATGTGGAAGTTCTCGACAAAGATATTTGCCACAACCTTTCTGACCGACGAGTCCAAAGATGCGCTACCACCTGTATTCGACAATGGCTGTGCCGAGAATCGAATAGTCGAGAATGGAGGGATGATGATATAGCGAGTATAGCGATATCCCTCCGAGCCTGGAGCCTTAGTGATGCGAACAGGAATGCTCGAGACATTCTCCAAGGTGCAAGATACACCCTTCTTGCTCCACTTTACATTCTTAACCTGAATACAAGCATCGAAGAGTGGCTTCAACTCCTGCTCACGGCCAAAAACCATCTCGTCAGCATAGACCGCAGTACGCTTCTCGTTCATAGCCTCACGCACGCTTGCGACATTGCGCTCCTTCGCAAAAACGAGGGTAACAACACGGTGTCCGCCACCCATATAGTCAATCTTGTTGAACATAAGGTCGTGGGCATCCGAGCAACCCATAATTGCGAGGTTATACTTCAAACACCAATCGTGAGCCTCCGGGCTATATCCGCACTCTGCGTTGTAGACCTCGATAGCGTCGAAATAGCCCTCCTCGAGGAACTTCTTCTGCACAGGGCCGATGACAGTCTCATTTGGCGAATACTTGACCCAATGTGGGTGATTCCACATAATAAATGCGCCCTGCTTGCGAGCCTCCTTAAAACCTGCCTCGGTAGCCTTAGCGTTGTCATCGTTAAACTTCTCCGCCTCGATCACAATCTTCTCGTTGCTCTTTGTAAATAGGAGGTTGGTGTGACCCGATGGACGATTACGCGAGAGCTCACCACCACTGATAAGAATCAAATCTTGGCGAGCTGCTGCCTTTCGAGCGAGCTTGTACGGAGTATCCGAGTCGCAATCAGACGAGATAATACCACTCTTAATCCACTTGCGTGAACGAGTGTCGATGTGGTCGGTGATAGACAAGATGTCGAGACCCTCCCAAACGGCCTCACTAACACGAGTTTCAGGCCAAACCTTGCCATCCGAGAAGATAGTGTGGATGTGGAAATCGCCCTTCAATGTCTTGTAACCCTCGATATCAGGGATAACAATTTTGTTTGTTGTGTAGGCAAATGCCGAAGCCGACACCAACAACATCACAAAAAGAGATGTAAGTCTCTTCATATCTGCGGATTTTTACTTGTTAATTTCCACAAAATTAAACTTTTTTTCGCAAAAATACAAATCAACCTCAATGAGTTATGGAGCGACGATTTGCCACCACCGCACCTACGCCATAGAACACCACCAAACACCAGAGCAGAGTTAGTTCGGATGTCACATCGGCAAGGGTTGCACCTCGCGCGAGGGAGTTTTCGCAGGAGGCGACACGGTTACGGGGGCAGCAACGGTCATCCTGGCTATGGGGGCAGGTCGCAAGGCTGCCAAGGCTATTGATGAGTATATATTGACAAAGAGCGGTAAATAACCAAAGGTTTATATAATGCAATAGGGCTGCCCATTCGAGGTAGCCCTATTGCATTATCCATAAGCCGTTCCGCCTACTTGCCGATGCAGAACTGCGAGAAGATGCGGTGGAGGATGTCGTCGCTCGTGATGCGGCCGGTGATTTCGGCAAGGGCGGTGATGGCTCCACGGATATGCTCGGCCAGAAGTTCGCCCGAGAGCCCCTCGTCGAGGGCACGAAGAGCTGCCGCCAGGTCATTATGGGCGCGGCGCAGAGCCTCGGCATGGCGGATATTCGACACGACAACCTCGCCGCGGTATAGCCCCTCGGTGTCGATGGTCAAACGCAGGGACTTGCGCAACGTGTCGATGCCCTCGCCGTTGCGGGCCGAGATATAGATAGCTCCCTCGATATCGCGGCGGTCGGTAGTATCCATCTTATTGACTACAACCAACATAGTCTGCCCCTCCGAGAGCGTAGGCAGCGTCATGTCGCTCTGTGACGGCTCAGTCATATAGAGAACGATTTGTGCCTGACGCATAGCACGTTCTGTGCGTTCGATACCCATTTGTTCGAGTTGGTCGGAGGTGGTGTGCAGGCCCGCCGTGTCGATAAAGCGGAAGCGGATGTCGTCGATGGTGACACTCTCCTCGATAGTGTCACGCGTCGTGCCGGCAATCTCCGATACCATGGCGCGGTCGTCGCCCACGAGGCGGTTGAGCAGTGTGCTCTTGCCCACATTCGGTCGGCCGACAATGGCCACGGCAACACCTTCACGGATGGCGTTGCCAACGCGGAAAGAGTCGATAAGTCGCGCGACGGCACTTTCGGTCTGCTTCAACATCGAGCCAAGGCGCACACGGTCGGCAAACTCCACATCCTCCTCCGCGAAGTCGAGTTCGAGTTCGAGCAGTGAGGTTATGTCGAGCAGCTCCTCACGAAGCGAGTCGAGCATCTGCGAGTAGCTGCCGCGCATCTGCGTAGCGGCAATAGCGTGTGCTGCGCGTGACTCGGCGGCGATAAGGTCGGCAACAGCCTCGGCCTGCGAGAGGTCTATGCGGCCGGCAGCGAGTGCACGGCGCGAAAACTCTCCCGGCTCGGCAAGGCGGGCCCCCTGTTTGCAGAGCAGACGGATGACCTCCGAGGCGATATAGCGCGAGCCGTGAATCGATATCTCGACCGACTCTTCGCCCGTGTAGGAGTGTGGTGCGCGGAACACCGCTACGACAACATCATCGACCACACGCTCGTCATCGCAGATGGTGCCGTAGTGTAGCGTGTGCGAGGCGGTATCGGCGAGTGGCTTGCGTCCACGAAATATGCTGTCGCAGCAGGCAATAGAGCCCTCTCCACTCAAACGTATGGTGGCAATTGCACCGCCGAGGGCGGTTGCCGGAGCGACTATAATCGAGTGGTCGTTCATGCTCTATGCTCGTGGTTTTGGTTTGTTGATGCGCAGTTTCTGCCCCGGACGTATGACGGTCGATTTGAGTCGGTTCCACTTCATTATATCCTTGACGGTCGTGCGATTACGTTTGGCGATAAGACCGAGGTTGTCGCCCTTGCGCACGGTGTAGATGTAGCCTACACCTTCGGCACGCTTCTTTTCGAGGTTTGCAGGATTTATGTACTCTTTGAGGTAGAGCGAATCTTTGGCGTGAATATCTGCCTCCTGAGCTATGTACTCGGAGATGTAGCATATGGGCAGACGCAGCGTGTAGCTCTTGCGCGTGGCAGGAATTATGTCGATCTTGTACTGCGGATTGAGCAGGCGCAGTGTCTCGAGCGGAATGTTAAGCGTCGAGGCTACCTGCCCGAGGTGCATGATGCGATTGACGCAAACCGTGTCGGTAGCGATATGTTGTGGCGCGGCAGCAGCCTCTATATTGTGTTGGCGGTGGTAGGTATAGGCGTAGGCCGCCGCGATAAACTTCGGCACATATCCGCGTGTCTCGCGCGGCAGCAGGTCGTAAATATCCCAGAATGTGCGGCAATTCTCGCCGGCGCGGGCGATGGCTCTATTGACGTTGCCCGGGCCGCAGTTGTAGGCGGCGATGGCGAGCGTCCAGTCGCCATAGATATGGTATAGGTCGCGCAAGAAGCGACAGGCAGCGCGTGTCGATTTAAGCACATCGCATCGCTCATCGACCAGCGAGTTGATTTCGAGACCGAGGTTTTTGCCGGTGCTCGGCATAAACTGCCACAGCCCCACGGCACCCATACGCGAGGTGGCCAGTGTCGAGAGGTTGGACTCGATAACCGGGAGTATGCGCAGCTCGAGTGGCAGGTCGCGTGCGAGCAGCTCCTCCTCGATAATCGGGAAGTAGTACTGCGAGAGGCCGAGCACACGCTTCAGGGGGCTCCAACGACCGTTGAGATACTGCTCAATGTAGTTGCGTACAATGTAATTGTAGGGCAGATGCACGGGCGAAGCAATATCCGCGAGTCGCCGCTTGTAGAGCGAATCGACGGGCTGCACGGCCGTGGTGTCGCTGATGGAGAAGGGCTCGAAGTACTCCCTGGTACTCTGCTGTGTGAGCTGTGTGAGCCACACATCGACCAGCGAATCAACGTGCTCGACCGACTGTGCGAGGCGCAAAGTGTCGATGCGCGGCGCAGGTTTGGGGATGATGTGCACGGTATCGAAAACCTTCACGCGCACGGTATCATATATATGTTGCACGGCAGACGTTGTGCGCACCTTGCGCCGAGGTTGTCGCTCGGCAGCCAAGACGGCATAGGAGCATAGCGCGAGCAGGAGGATTGTCAGAAATCGCTTCATCGAGAGCTCTTTTAGAATGTAAAATTGAAATTCATGCCCACGGCAGCACCTCCACCTGTCGATGGGTTGAAGGCGTAGTTGACCATAGGCTCGACCTTGAGATTCAAGTCGCGCGAGATGTCGTACTCGCGCAGGTGAGCATCGACGTGCGCATCGATAATCTGCAAGACGTAGATGCCGGCCGTGAGGATTATACATAAGTCGCGGTTACGGCGGTAGCTGTTACGCAGGTTCTTGAGAAACGAGGCGGAGTAGCGACCGGAGAACTCGTCCAACGATCCGTCGGGGTAGAGGTCGGGGTTGGCATCGTAGTCGGCTTTGAGGCGGTAGGCCTTCTTGAAACGCTGGTAGCCTCGGTTGTTCCAGTCGATACAGTATATCGTGGCAGCCAGGCCTCCGAGGACAATCGGGGCACGCCAATAGCTCTTATTGTAGATTTGTCCGGCACCCGGGCATATCATCGCAAGGGTTGTTGCACGCTTGATGTGCGACACCTCGGTGGTCGAGTAGTTCATCGCCGTATCGCCGATGAAGTAGAGGTATGAAGCGATGGTCGAGAACATAAATACCTGCTTCATCGTGTTGTACTTTATCATCTCGCGCTGCAGGGAGTTGAGTTGCGGCGTGCGGAGCAGACTCTGGTCGGTGATGGCGTCGAACTGACGTTTGAGCGGCTTGTACTCGCTGTTGGCCCATAGGCAGAGGCCGAGCGATGCGCCAACCGTGCCGTAGAGTATCGGCAGCTTCCAATACTGCTTGTTGTATATCTGGCCGAAGCCGGGCAGCACGAGCGAGGCCCAGCATACGCGATTCATCGCCATCGAGTCGCTCAACAGCGGCTTGCGGTTCTCGCGCTTCTGCTGCCGCTGCAGCTGCTTCTCGCTGAGCTTTATCGTATCCTTGGCGAGCGAGTCTATGGCGAGTGAGTCGGGCGTTACCGGGGCAAATAGCTTGCGGTGTAGGGTGTCGGGCAGCATTGTCATGACCGAATCCTTGATTGCCGCGAGCGAGTCGGGCGAGAGTTTCGAGAGTGAAGCGACGAGCGAGGCAACACGCACCGAGTCGGCACGGCGCAGAGCCGCCGAATCGGGCTTCGTGAGCATGCCTCCCTGCACGATATGGCGACCACCGCGTAACTGACGGCCAAACGGATTGACCTGCGCAACTGCACTGCCCGAAAGGACAAGAAGCACCATGAGGCAGAGCCATGCAGCTCCACTCCGTACCATGCGTTGTGCTATGTTGCTCGGTCGTATCATCGACTACTTGTGCTTTGCGAATTTGCGAAGGAACTGCTCAACATCCTCGTCGCTGGCAAAGTCGATAACAATCTTGCCACCGCCACTCTTGCCACGCTTGATGCTGATATTCTGCGAGAAGAACCGCTCCAACTCCTCGATAAGTCGCGAGTAGGACTCCGGATACTCCTCCTCGGTGCTATTTGAAGCCTTCGTCTTGCGCTCCGAGAGGGCGCGTACTGTATCTTCGAGCTGACGTACCGAAAGGGCACTCTTCAACGTGCGGCGGAGCAGCGATACCTGCTTACTCTCGCTCTCTACGGCGAGCAGAGCCTTGGCATGCCCCATGGTTATTGCTCCCTCCTTGAGTGCCGCCTGTATAGGGGCCGAGAGGCGAAGCAGGCGCAGGTGGTTAGCCACGGCAGGGCGGCTCATACCCACCTTCTCGGCGAGGGCCTCTTGTGTCACTCCGCACTCCTCGATGAGGCGGCGCAGGCCGAGAGCAATCTCCAACGGATTGAGATCCTCGCGCTGTATGTTCTCGACAAGGGCCATAGCGTGAAGTGTTGTGTCATCGGTCTTGCGGATGTAGGCCGGCAGACTCTCGATGCCCGCACGCTGCGCGGCGCGCCAACGACGCTCACCGCTGATAATCATAAACTTGTCACCTTCGGGCTTGACCGTTATGGGCTGTATAAGCCCCAACGTGCGAATCGACTCGGCGAGCTCGGCGAGCGACTCCTCGTTGAAGTCGGTACGCGGCTGCGTAGGGTTCGGAACAATCTCCGCAACCTTTATCTCGCGCATAGCCTTCTCGGCAACCTCTGTGGTGTTGAGCGGAATGATACCACTCAATCCGCGACCTAATCCCTTCTTCATATACTCTTCGTGGTGTTATTCGTTTTTCTTTGTTTTGCGGTTGCGCTTCAAGAACTCCTTGGCCAGCAGCAGGTAGTTCGTGGCTCCAGAGGCCGAAGCGTCGTAGAGCATTATCGGTTTGCCGTGCGACGGTGCCTCTCCTAAACGGATATTGCGCTGTATTATTGTGTCGTAGGCAAGCTTGCCGAAGTGCTCACGCACCTCGCCGGCCACCTGATTATTCAGGCGATTGCGCATATACATCGTCAATACGAAGCCCTCGATTTCGAGCTTCGGGTTGAGGCCGCTCTTGATGAGCTTCACGGTGTTGAGCAGCTTGCTCAGTCCCTCGAGCGCGAGGTACTCGCACTGAACAGGTATAAGCACCGAGTCGGCCGCCGTGAGGATATTGACTGTCGTATATCCGAGCGAAGGCGAGCAGTCGATGAAGATGTAGTCGAAGCGGTCGCGCACGCTGTCGATGATACGCTTGACGACGTGGTGCCCATCCTCCATGTTGGGCAGCTCGGTGTCGGCCGCCACGAGGTCGATGCTTGACGGCAGCACCCAAAGATTCTTCACATCCTCACTTTTGAGGATAACATCTTCGGCACGACGCTCACCGGTAATACATTCGTAGATGCCCTCCGAGTTGATATCGAAACCCAGGCCCGACGTGGCATTGGCCTGCGGGTCGGCATCGACCAGCAGCACCTTCTTGCCGAGTAGCGCGATTGAGGCCGACAGATTGATGGCGGTTGTCGTCTTGCCGACACCCCCCTTTTGGTTTGCGAGTGCAACTACTTTGCCCATATTACTTGCAGTTAGTTATTATAATAATCGGGCAAATTTAGTAATTTTTAATCAAATCTCACAAATGAAAGTGCAAATTTGGTACAAAATAGCTATCTTTGGCTCGCTGAAACTCGAAAAATGGCAGGCTCGATGATAAAAAACGACAAACGCTTTCCCGTGGTAACGGATATTGTGGTGATGCTGCTCCTCTTCCTTTTGGTGCACGTTGCGGTGGGTGCAGTGTTGCGTGCGCTGGGCTTTGTGGTGCCCGATGAGTTGCCCTACGACACGACCGACATAGAGCACTATATGGCGCAGCAGGTGGTGCGCGGCGAGCGCATCGCGCTGCTCTATCCGCTATCAATGGGATTCTCTATCTTGGCTGTGTGGGCGTATATTCGCTTTCGCGGTGGTAGAGGCCTGAAAATAAGGCACTCGGCCTCGGGATTCAACCCCAATATAATCCTTTCGGGAACGCTCTGGGTGCTCTCGGCGCAGGTGCTTCTTGAGCCTCTATCGGTGATGCTGTCGGAGGGCGAAGGCAGCAGCGTGGGACGCGGCATCTGGGCCTGTGTTACGGCGCTGGTTGCGGCTCCGATTTTGGAGGAGCTGTTGTGCCGCGGCGTGGTGTTGGAGAGTGTGCGCCGCAATTGGGGCTCGAAGGTGGCCGTGCTGGTCTCGGCACTCTTCTTCGGGTTGATACACGTCGAGCCGGCAACGATGGTTGTGGCGATGGTCGTAGGTGTGATTCTCGGCGTACTATATCTGCGCACCTCGTCGCTCTACTCGGTAATCATCATACACTCGATAAACAATGCTGCGGCTCTTGCACTTATATATGTAGGGATGGGCGACGAGTCGCTCTACGAGGTTGCGGGTGGCGGCACGGCATACTACATAATTTACGCGGTGGCGGCTCTGCTTTTTGCGGTGCTGACGGCAGAGTCGATGCATCTCGTGTTTGTTCGACAACGAAGAGCTAAAAAACATAAAGGATAGAATGGCAAAGCGACGAGTGTTGCTCACGGGGGCAACGGGTGTTATGGGTACGGCAGGACTCAAAGAGTTGGTTGCCCGTGCAGATAGGTTTGACGTTACAGTGCTGGTGCGCGATACGGCCGTGAACCGCAAGAAGATGGCCCGCTACGGCAGCGCCGTACGCATCGTGTGGGGCGACCTTATGTGCTACGACGATGTGGCACGCGCGGTGGAGGGTGCAGACTATGTGCTCCATGTCGGCGGCATGGTGTCGCCGGCGGCCGATTACTATCCCGAGAAGACACTTGATGTGAATACGACTATTGCGGCCAACATTGTGAAAGCCGTTCTCGCACAGCCTAATAGCGAAGATATTCGCGTAGTATATATCGGCAGCGTGTCGCAGACGGGCAGCCGTATGTCGCCCCACCATTGGGGACGCACGGGCGATCCTATTGCTCCGTCGAAGTTCGATAAATATGCCCTCTCGAAGTGCATCGCCGAGCGCATCATTGTCGAGTCGGGCATCAAACATTGGGTGAGCCTCCGTCAGTCGGGAATACTCTATCCCGCGCTGCTCAAGAAGATGGATCCGATAATGTTCCACGTTCCGATTCAGGGAGTGCTTGAGTGGGCGACGGTCGAGGATTCGGGCCGTCTGCTTGCGGCCGTCTGCGGTGATGATGTGCCCGAGAACTTCTGGAACAAATTTTACAACATAGGCAGTGGCGCCGAGTACCGCCTTACGAACTACGACTTCGAGTGCCTATTGCTCGGGGCTATCAGCTGCCCTGCACCGGAGAAGATATTCGAGGCTTCGTGGTTTGCCACGCGCAACTTCCACGGGCAGTGGTACTTCGACTCGGATGCGCTCGACGATATACTGCATTTCCGTGCCAATACGCCGGTCAGGGAGTATTTCGCCTCGCTCTCGAAGCAGCTGCCGTGGTACTACTCGCTTGCAAAGTTGGCCCCTGCGTGGCTGCTCAAGCCCGTTATGCGGCATATAGCTTCGGAGCGTCGCTTCGGTCCTCTCGGCTGGCTCAAATACAACAACGAGGAGCGTATCCGTGCCTTCTTCGGCTCGCGCGAGGAGCAGCAGAATATCCCTTCGTGGGAGGTTATGCGCAACTTTACGCTCGCCGACCGCTACCACGCTCTGCGCCTCGACCACGGCTACGACGAGAGCAAGCCTCTCTCGGAGCTCACGCTCGATGATATGCACGCCGTGGCAGCCTCGCGCGGTGGCGAGTGTCTCTCGTCGGCAATGATGGCGGGCGATATGGCCACCAAACTCGAGTGGCGTTGTGCGGCGTGCGGCACTCGCTTCGAGGCTTCACCTTCACTTATCCTACTCGGCGGCCATTGGTGTCCCGAGTGCCTCAATCGCTCGGTTTAATCTTGTCGCCGGCCAATCGCAGAGACGGCAGACTCTTTTGGGCAATACTACATGTTTTTGAAGGCTTCGTGATATACGGAGCCTCTTTTTTATTCTTAATGTAGGCAATGCCCCCGGAAGAGTGTTGTTTGTTTCGAAAAAAGTGATTACATTTGCCGTGTCAATCGTGTGATTGGCAGACATTCGAAGGTGTTTTCGCACTGTCCGAAGTAGAAAATGTGGAAGTTTTCGATAACAGAAGGACAACGAACAGCACTCATCTCTTGTATATGCGTATGGCACGTCTTGTGCTTCGTATCGCTATACAGGTGTGGGGCATTGCAGTCGTTTATTTCTGTTTGGGTCTTTCCACAACCTTCTACTTGATAGACGAATCTGACTCCACACTTTCTGTTTTTATAGCAATCCGTCGTATAGGGGTCAATATGGCGACAAAACTTTAAGTTTCTATGAAGAAATTTTTACTTATCGTGTGCGCTGTATTGGGCACTGTGCTCTATGCATCGGCGCAGCAGTTGGAGGATGTGCTCTACTTGAAGAACGGTTCGGTAGTGCGTGGCATCATCATGGAGCAGCAGCCAGGTAAGAGCATCAAGATTCAGACCTACGGTGGCAGTTCGTTTGTCTATCAGGTCTCCGAAATCGAGAAGATTACCAAAGAACAGCCGCAGGTGCAGCAGGCCGCTCCGACCTATTATCAGCAGGCTCCCGTGCAGCGAGTAGCCCCTGTTCGTGCTCCGAAGCAGCGTCAGCCACTCGACTGGTCGATACGCTACCGTGGTGAGGTGAATGTTGGTTATGCCATTGCCGGTGCAAAGCACGATGTAGATTATGACTATACTTACAGCGACTCCGATGGCGACACTGAGGATGAAAGTGGCGTAGCAGCAAAGGATATGAAGACTGTCTTGTCGCGCCCGCTGTTCGAAACCGTTCACGGTGTTGAGATTGGTCCTTATCTCTTCGTAGGTGCAGGTCTTGGTCTCCAATATTTCTGCGGTAAAATGAAAGCCGCCGGCGAGTTCCTCGGAGGTGAAGAAATTAATGGAAATACTCGTTGGAATGCCTTGATGCTCCCTATCTTTGCCGATATCAAGTTGATGTATCCGGTGAATGACAAATTTACCCCATTTATCAACCTGGGACTTGGTGGTACCGTCGGACTTACATCCTCTCTTAATGACAAGCAGGAGAATTCCAACTCTGGCATTTCTGTATCGGCCAAATCTCGTGTAACCGGAGGCTTCTATTGCGACTTTGGCGCAGGTTTCCGCTACAAGGCTCTCAATTTCTCGCTCGGTATGATGCATCAAAAACTCTCTGTTGTCTATAAAGTTGATGCCGAGGGCGGAGGATACTCCCTTGAGCAGAAAGAGCGCTATTTTACCAAGTTTGCATCCTTCTATCTCAAGCTCGGTGTGAACTTCTAAAATCCTAAAACATAAATATCTGTTAGGGGCCAAGGTCGGACAATAGGTTGAACAAACAAGAGGGAAGTGTATTGTAAGTTGTTCGACCCTAACCCCCTCTTTTGCCGCCATAGCGAGCTGTATGCTGCCTTGTCAGCGAGCTCGGAAGATGGTCACATACGCCAAGTGGGCTATATCGCGTAAGACTGCAAACAAGATGGGTGTGTTCAACGAGAGAGTTGAGCGCATCCATCTTTTTTTTGTGGTGCAGTGCGTAAAAGAGCAATATTTTACGTAGTAAAGCGTTGTTATTCCGCGAAAAGTAGTATCTTTGCAAGTTGATATGAAGCATTTGTTCGACATATTGCTCTGTGTGGCTATGATGGTCACAGTGTCGTGTGTGCCGCGTTTGGATGGTACGGGCGAGGATGCCGTGATTGCGCGTGTTGGCTCCAACTACTTGGAGGTTAGTGATTTGCGCAAGGTGCTGCCGCAGGGTATCACGGGCGCTGATAGCGCGAGCTATGCAGATGCATATGTCTCGAAGTGGATGGTTTCACAGCTGAAGCTCAACGAGGCCGAATCGCTATTCTCGTCATCGCAGGAGGACATCGACCGTATGGTTGAGGAGTACCGTCGCTCGCTCTTTATGCGCAAGATAGACCAGCACTACCTCGATGCCGAGCTTGACGAGAGCGTTACGGATGCCGAGATTGCGGCCTACTACAATGCCCACAAGGGAGACTTCCGTGTGACGGGTCCGATGGTCAAGGGCACAATCGTGGTGGTCAGAGAAGACTATCGCCGCCGCGACCAACTCCTGAAGATGATGACCTCGAAGCGCGAGGAGCAACGGCAAGACTTCGAGCAACTGTGCCGCAAGAACAACTTCCAACTCGTGAAATATGAGGAGTGGGTCGATTTTGCCGAGTTTGTGAGCCACCTGCCTCTGACGCGCTCGTCGCATCATGAAACGTTGCTCTCGAAGCGCGAGGTACAGCGCATACACGCCTCGAACAGCTACTACTGCTTTGTGATTACGGATGCTCTGCGAGCGGGCGACACGATGCCGCTCTATATGGCTCGCGAGAACATACGACGTATATTGATTAACCGCCGCTGTGCCGACATTGTCCGTCGCCACGAGGAGCAGCTCTTGCAGAGCGCACTCTCGAGTGGACACGCACGAACCTATGGCCGCGACGAAGAGTAAAACGGTGAGAAGATGAAGACGAAAGGTTTGAAGATAGGATTGCTCGCAGTGCTGCTTGTCGGCACGACGGTGCTGCTTGTTGCGCAGCGACGTTTCGTGATGCTCGACAAGGTGGTTGCCGTGGTGGGCAACTCGTCGATAAGTTATTCGGATGTGATGCAGCTCTCGCGACAGATTGCCGAGCAGCGCCGCAGTGAGGGCTACACCTCCGACCGCGATCCGCGTAACGAGGCTCTCGAGAATCTGCTCATGCAGAAACTCCTCTACAATCAGGGATTGCTCGACTCGGTGCAGATCAACAGCGGCGATGTGACTCGACGCGTCGAGGCGCAGGTGCAGTCGATGATTGAGGCCGAGGGGTCGGTGGCCGCGCTCGAGAAGAAGACACACATGGCGATATACCACATCCGCGATCTGCTGCGCCGGCAGTTCGAGGAGCAGGCCTATGCGCAGTCGATGCAGCAGACCGTCGTCTCGAAGACCAAGATTGTGCCGGGTGAGGTCGAGCGATACTATAAGGCAATCGACAAGGATAGCCTGCCGATTATCGCCGAGCAGTATGTCTATGCGCATATCACCAAGTTTCCGCGTAACATGGGGGATGCAAAGTTGCGAACGCGCGAGCGACTCCTCGAGATGCGTGAGCGCATTGTGACTGGCAAGACCAAGTTTGCGACGTTGGCGCGTATGTACTCGGTCGATGGCTCGGCCATCCATGGTGGTGAGCTCGATCCTGCGCCGCTTGCCGGTTTTGTGAAGCCCTTTGCTGATGCTCTCGCTGAACTGAAGCCCGGGCAGGTGTCGGAGGTTGTCGAGTCGGAGTTCGGTTTTCACCTCATACAACTCATAAGCAAGAAGGGACAGCTCTACCACTGCCGCCATATCCTTCTGCGCCCGACATACGCGATGGAGGATCTTGTGGCACCGCTGCGCGAGCTCGATAGCCTTGCGGCCCTTATCCGCAAGGATTCGCTCACCTTCGAGAAGGCCGCCTTGGAGCACTCCGACGACAAGTACTCGAAGAACAATGGCGGTATCGTGACCAATCACGACCTATTGGAGCGTTACTCGGCCTTCGATGCCAACCTCACGGCGACGAAGTTCCTCAAAGAGGATTTCGGAGCGCGTGGTGGCAAGAGCATCGACGACTACAACGCCCTGCGCCGCCTTAAAGTAGGCGAGATATCATCGGCCTATCGTACGACCGACCCTGTGGGCAACGAGCTGTGCAAGGTGGTGAAGCTCGTGAAGATAATACCGCCGCACAACGCTTCGTTGGAGGAGGACTATCTGCGTATCGAGGCAATGGCTCTCAACGTGAAGCAAGAGCGCGAGTTTCAGGCGTGGCTCGACCGCAAGATAGCGACGATGTACGTCTATATCGACCCCGAGTTCCGCAGTGGCGACTTTACGAACAAGAGTTGGGTGAAACATAGTCATAACCGTAAATAGAGATTACTGCCGTGCGAAAAACTGCCCTCTCCATAACGGTCTGGTTGTCGGCTCTGGCGAGCATTGTCTTTGCCGGTACGGCCGACTTGTCGGTGCCCCTCTTCTCGGAGCAGAGCCGCGAGCAGCAGTCGCTCTCGTCGGGCGGTTCGGGCAAGAGTGAGGACTACGTCGATATGAAATCCGACGAGGGTTGGCAGATGGAGCACGGGGGCACGAAGATATTTGTCGTGCGTGGTAACTTTGCGGCCCACCATAATGGTGCGGTCATCACGGCCGATAGCGCGGTGCGCTACTCGGAGAAGCGACTCGAGTGTTTCGGCAACGTCTTGATAAACAAGGGTACAACCTACATATACGGCGATCGTGCGGAGTACGATGGTGAGACCAATATTGCCCGCGTCTATGCCAATATCGTCAAGGTGCTGGATGGCGATGCGGTGCTCTATACCTACAACTTCCGCTTCAACACCAAGAGCAATGTGGGGCGTTTCTCGGGAGGCGGTGTGGCCATCAGCGGTACGAATATGCTCGAATCGGAGCGCGGATACTACTATGGCGACCGCAAGCAACTGATAGGTGTCGAGCACGTGCAGATGCGCAATGACTCCTACGAGATGAAGGCCGACTCGGTGGTCTATGATACGGAGAGCGACTTTGCGCAGTTCTTCACCAATACGAACATCTGGAATACGGGGCAGAACGAGTATCTATCGACCGACCGAGGTTCGTTTGACAAGCGACTCCAACTCTATACGCTCACGCGCAATGGCTACATCCTCACCGAGAAGCAGGAACTCTTCTGCGATACGCTCGACTATTACCGAGACAGAGGATATGTGCGTCTGAAGAATAATGTGCAGATTGACGACCGCGAGCAGAAGGTGCTTGCCTTTGGCGATTGGGCGGAGTATTGGAAGGAGCCGGGCAATGCGCTCCTTGCACGCCGCCCGTCGATTATCTCATACGATACATCGCAGGGTGACTCGCTCTTTATGCGTGCCGACTCGATGTTCCTCTACACGCACGATCCGGTCAAGGAGCGTATCGAGCAGGCGCGGAAAGATTCGTTGCAGAGGGTGGCGGATGCCGCGCGTGCCGACTCTCTCGCCAAGGCAACGGCCAAGGGTGATGCTGCGGCCGCTTCGAAGAGTGTGGCTGCCGAGAGTGCGTCCGACAAGGATGGCGGTGCGCAGCCGCGCGGCAAGATGAAGCCTAACAAGCGCGACAAGGGCCGTCGTGGCGATGTGCGCGGTGAGCGAGATGAGCGTAGCGAGGCTCTGCGCCGCCAGGCCGAGAGGGCTAATAGCGCGGTTAAGGGTGCGATAGCTTCGCAGGGCGAGTCTCCTATGGCCGTCAAGGGTGATATTAAGGCGCGTGGGCCTGTCGGAGATGCGCCAGCGGCGACACCACAAGGGGCTCCGATAGCCGCTCCGCAGCACGATACGGCGGCGGTGGCTGCTACGAAGGCAGATTCACTGAAGCGTGACTCGTTGATGCGTGATTCGTTGAAGCGTGACTCGTTGCAGCGAATGCTTGACACGATGACCAAGAAGGAGCTACGCGACTACCACCGTGCGGCAAAGAGGCGCGTGAGCGACTCGCTGAAGCAGATTAAGAAGGGTATTAGTGACTCGATAAAGGCTGTTAAGGCCGAGGCTCTGCGCATCAAGCTCGACTCGATAGGCGAGCTGCGACAGGCCAAGCGCACGGCTATCTATCGCAAGATGGAGATTGCCGACTCGATACGTCTGGCCAAGGAGCAGGAGCGTGCCGATGCCGCTCTGCGCCGTAAGTTGGCGCGTATGGAGAAGCGAGGTATATATATCGAGCCGGTAGGTGCTGTGGTGTGGCAGTCGGTGGATTCGTTGCTGATGGTCGAGAATCGTGGCGACTCGCTCTTTGAGCGACGACTCGACTCGTTGATTCTCATCTATTTCCCTCGCTTGGCCGAGGATAGTGTTGCGGCCGATACGACCAAGTCGGAGGCGATATACCGCATAGTGCGTGCATACCGTAACGTCAAGATATTCCGCAGCGACTTCCAAACGGTGTGCGACTCGCTGACGACCGACAGCCGCGACTCGATAATCAATATGTACATTAATCCGGTGATGTGGAACGGCGCGAGTCAGATATTCTCCGACGTGATGCACATATACACGCGCGATCGCGCTCTCGATCGCGCTCTCTTCGAGGGAAAGCCCATGACCATCTCGCAACTCGATACGGCGCACTATAACCAAATCGCCGGCAAGGAGATGATATCGTTCTTCCGCAACAACGAGATCTACCGCAACGATGTGAACGGCAACGTGCAGACCATATACTATATGCAGGAGGATAACTCGCCAGATATAACCCTTATGGCCTATATCGAGGCTGCCGATATGACCTCCTACATCAATGGGCAGCAGGTTGAGGGTATCACCTATCGTGGCAACCCGACATATACGTTCTATCCGATAGACAAGATTCCGGAGACGCAGCCTGTGCGCCTCGACGGATTCCGCTGGGAGGCCTCGCGCCGTCCGGCTCGTGATACGATATTTACCCGCACGATACGGCCATCGTTGCGCACGGTCAAGGAGTCGCTGCGCCGCCCGGACTTCCCGATAAATCGCACGATGGAGCAGCGCAAGGCACGCCTTTTGAGACTTCACGCTTGGAGCGACCGCACGGATACGCTCTCGGCCGAGACACACGAGTGGCTCGAATCGCTCGCTACGCCATTCTAAATGTCGCGACTATACTACAAGACAACCCAAACAATAATTAACCAATTGAAGATATGAAATTCACGGCAGAAATGATAGCAGCTCTCCTCGGTGGAGAGGTTGTTGGCAATAAGGAGGCGGCCGTACATACCGTCTCGTCGATTGAGGATGGCAAGGAGGGTTCACTCTCCTACCTCACGAATCCGAAGTATGAGCAGTTCGTATATACGACAGGCTGCTCGATAGTGCTTGTCAGCCGCGAGTTCGAGCCGAAGCAGGAGGTGGCCGCAACGCTTATCCGCGTGGAGAATGTAGGCGCATCGGTGTTGCAACTCTTGGAGATGTACAACGCCATGAAGCCGCAGAAGAGCGGCATCAGTCCCAAAGCCTCGATTTCGGAGAAGGCCACGGTGGGTGAGAAGTGCTATATCGGCGATTTCGCGGTAATCGAGGATGGTGCGGTAATCGGCGATGGCGCGAAGATATATCCGCAGTGCTACGTCGGCGACGGTGTGAAGATTGGTGCGCAGACGAAGCTCTATGCCGGAGTGAAGATATATGAGGGGTGCGTCGTGGGCGAGCGTTGTATTATCCATGCCGGGGCGGTAATCGGAGCCGACGGCTTCGGTTTTGCACCTAACGCCTCGGGGGGCTTCGACAAGATTCCGCAGCTCGGCAATGTGATTATCGAGGACGATGTGGAGATAGGTGCCAACACCTGCATCGACCGCGCAAAGACCGACTCGACAATCATTCGCCACGGAGTGAAGCTCGACAACCTTGTGCAGGTGGGCCACAATGTGCAGATTGGTGCCAATACCGTATCGTCGGCACAGATGGGTATTGCCGGCACGTCGAAGGTGGGCGAAAACTGCTTCCTGGCCGGTCAGGTGGGTATTGCCGACCACATAACGATTGGCGACCGCGTGAAGATTGGTGCGCAGTCGGGTATCGACCGCGATGTGCCAAACGACGAGGTGCGTATGGGTTCGCCGGCGCAGTCGGGCAAGGGTTTCTATCGCTCGTTTGCCGTCATCAAGAGTCTGCCGGAGCTGAATCGCAGGGTGGCGGCCTTGGAGCGTGTCGTAGAGAGTTTGAAGAGTAACGAAAACGAATAAAAAAGAGCTATGAAAAAGATTTTCTTCGCAGCCGTGGCCCTCGTTGTGGCGGTCGGCTGCTCGTCGAACAAGAGTGTTGTGACGGCCGAGTTGCAGAATCTCGGCGATGCAAAGATGGTCTATCTCGCCGATATGTGGAATGGTCGCGAGATAATTGACTCGACGAAGGTCGAGAATGGCTGCTTCAGGTTTGAGCGCAAGGGTGAGCCTACCTTTGCTGCGGTAGTGGCCGATGGTCGTCCTGTAGCCTTCTTCTTTACGGAGGTAGGCGAGGTGCGTCTGTCGGGTGATTTGCTGCACAATCCGGCAATAGTGTCGGGTACGCCGGCAAATGAGGCTCTGGCTGCCTTTGCCGAGGAGTCGGGTCAGCTGCGCGAGAATTATAGTAACGCCGAGCTGGAGGAGGATATGATAGCCATCGAGAAGAGCTACAACCGCCTGATTGACCAGACGACGGAGGCGAATGTCAATAATCTGCTGGGTGTCTATATGCTGCACCAGCGTTCCTATGAGTTGCCATCCTACGAGATGCTTGCCAAGATTGAGGCTCTGTCCGACGAGATGAAGGCACACAGCGTCGTTGTCAAGCTCAAGGAGTCGGCCGAGCGTAAGCGTAAGACCGAGCCGCAGGCCGAGGGTAGCGATTATGTGCCTCACTATATCAACGTGGTACAGGCTGACACCTCGGGTGCCGAGGTGTCGCTCAGCTCGGTGGTCGATAATAAGAGCAACCGCTATGTGCTGCTCGACTTCTGGGCCTCGTGGTGTGGCCCTTGTATGCACGAGGTGCCGGTGCTGATTGAGGCTTACAACAACTACCACAAGCGAGGTTTCGAGATTTATGGTGTGTCGCTCGACACGAAGAAGGAGTCGTGGCTCACGACCGTCGAGCGTGCCAAGATGAAGTGGGTGAACGTATGCTCGTTGGAGGGCTTCGAGTGCAAGGCGGTCGAGGAGTATGCCGTTGAGGCTATCCCTACGAACTACCTTATCGACTGCGCTACGGGCGTTATTGTGGCCAAGAATCTGCGTGGTGAGCAGGTGGCCGAGAAGTTGCAGGAGTTGCTCGGCAAGTAGCAGTAGATGAACGCGAAGCACGACCAGATATACCGCATACTCGGCATCGACCCCGGCACCAACTATATGGGTTATGGTGTTTTGGAGGTCGAGGGGCGCACGTTGCGCTCGGTGGTGCTCGGCGAGATAGACCTGCATAAGATTGACAACCCCTACTCGAAGCTGCGCTACATCTTCGACCGCGTGTGTATGCTTATCGAGGAGTTCGAGCCGCGTGAGGTGGCCCTCGAGTCGCCATTCTTCGGGCGCAATGTGCAGAGTATGTTGAAGCTCGGCCGTGCGCAGGGGGTAGCCATGGCTGCGGCATTGAGTCGCAACCGAGAGGTGTTCGAGTATGCCCCGTCGCGTATCAAGCAGTCGATTGCCGGCATAGGCTCGGCCTCGAAAGAGCAGGTAGCGGGGGTGGTTATGCGTACCCTCAAAATCGAGGATAAACCCCGCAAGCTCGATGCTACGGATGGTATGGCTGTCGCGCTATGTCACTACTTTGCCTCCTCGTCGCCTATCAACGCTGCTCTCGGCACGGCTATGGTTAAGGGTCTTGGTGGCGACAAGCGTGCCAAGCGGTGCGGCACTACGTCGTGGGAGAGTTTCGTGCGAGAGAATGCCGATAGGGTAAAGGGTTAGAGCCGTAGTGGAATTCCTAATAAGAAGGGCGTGTTCGGAGATGAAGCCGAATACGCCCTTTCGTGTCGTTAATAGTTCTCGCGTTTTGGCTCGAAGTAGGCCTGCGGATGCGAGCAGGTGGGGCAGATGCGCGGAGCCTCCTTCGCCTTGCAGACAAAGCCGCAGTTGCGACACTGCCACCACGTCTCCCCTTCGCGGCGGAAAAAGTTGCCGTCGGTGATGCGCGACAGCAGTTTAAGGTAACGGTTTTCGTGCTCTACCTCGACGGTCGAGACCATACGGAAGGCGTTGGCCACCTCGGCAAACCCCTCCTCCTCGGCAATGGTGGCGAAGGTGGGGTAGAGGATATCCCACTCTTCGCGCTCGCCCTCGGCTGCCGCAAGCAGATTCTCCTCGGTAGTGCCTATGCGGCCGGCGGGGTATGTAGCCTCGCTAATCTCGGCCTTGCCACCCTCGAGGAGCTTGAAGAATACCTCGGCGTGCTCCTGCTCTTGTCCCGCCGTCTCGTCGAAGATGGCGGCAATCTGTTCGTAACCCTCCTTGCGTGCGCGTTTGGCAAAGAATGTGTAGCGGTTACGCGCCTGCGATTCGCCGGCAAAAGCCTTCAAGAGGTTTTGCTCGGTGCGTGTTCCTTTGATACTTTTCATTTTCGGAATTTTAGTAAACAGCAGTATCGTGCGGCAATATTTGTGCCATGCGAGGTGCTAAAAGCCGCGAGCGATGGGGCAAAATTGTAAAATTTGTATATCTTTGTGGTCGGATATGGATTGGTTGATGGAGCTCGGCTATTGGGGCCTCTTCGTAGGCTCGTTTCTGGCGGCGACGGTGGTGCCATTCAGTGCAGATGTGCTGATGGTCGGGATGTTGGTTGCCGGTGGCGAGATGTGGGTCGTCGTCGCTGTAGCCACGCTCGGCAACTTTATTGGAGGCCTGACCTCCTATGCCATAGGCCGTGCAGGCCGTTGGGAGTGGATTGAGCGGCTTGGCGTGTCGCGTGAGCGGCTCGAGCGGCAGCAGGCAAATATACGCCGTTTTGGTGCCCCTATTGCTCTGCTCTCGTGGGTGCCGTTTGTTGGAGATGTCTTCGCCGTGGCTTTGGGCTTCTACCGTGTGCGCTTTGTGCCAATGGCCGTATATATGTTTATCGGCAAGTGTGCCCGCTTTGTGATGTGGGCCTTTATATATTACTACGTCAAATAGATACGATTATGAAGAGAACTACGATTTTGGCCCTTGTGGCTGTTTTGTCCTTTGCGGCCTGCACCACAAATCAGGGTGGAGCAGAGGCCGGAGCAACAGATGTTGTGGCGCAGATAACGCGTGAACCATTCTATACGGAGAACCCCGAGAGCCGCACGCCGGCCGTTGCGGTGGCCTCCGAGGCACATCGACTCAGCTTCTTCGGCTGGGGCGAGCAGAACGACAAGCAGTTTGCAATGGAGCTGCCGAGCGACGTGTCGGGTATCGACCGCGTGCTGCTCGAGTACCGTATGGGTGCGTGGGGTGAGCGCCCGGGCGAGTGGGACAATACGACGATGCTCTTTGTCGAGGATAAGCTGACGGGCGAGCGATATGAGATTGCACGAGCCATATCTCCCTATGGCAATAGTTTTAGTAGCACATGGAGCAAGACCTTCTGGCTCGATGTGACGGAGTATCTGCCTATGCTCTCGGGAACAACGACCTTCTACCTCTACTATGGCGGTTGGGATGCTACCGATACGCGTGCGCATACGGCTACATTTACATTCAACTACTACAAGGGCGAGCCACAGCGCAACGTCGTATTCACACACGAACTATACGACTCGAGCCGCGACGGTAACTCCGGCTATCGCGCGTGGGCATACGGCGTGAAGGGGCACGATATAGAGGATGTGTCGCGCCTCGGTGAGCGCACGGTGGAGGTGCCACAGACGGTGCAGTCGCTCGAGATGCGTGTTGCCATTACGGGTCACGGCCACGACCGAGGTAAGTTTGTCGAGCGCGGCAACTACTACACACGCAACGCGGCGGAGTTCGACGAGAATTTCTATGAGTTTGTGGTCAATGGCTCGCGCCAGAGCATCAAGGGCCATATCTTCTACGACAACTTTACTACCTACTATCAGTCGGGTACTTACATCTCTGACCGCGCGAATTGGGGCCCGGGCCTGCCGATAAATGTGCAGTATTGGAGCATCGCTCGTCCGGCAAATGGCTACGGCAAACTCACTCTCGACCTCGACCTCGAGGAGTTTATCTCGACAATGTCGGAGCCTAATGCAGAGGGTGTGGCGCAGTATATCGTTCAGGTGAACCTCTTCGGATACGATAGGTAGGCAAAAAGAGGCCGTCTGACCAACCGGGGTATCTACGTTAATTTCTCTTGTTATACAACTTCTAATAAAATGAGTGTGTCTAAAAACTTGTTAGACACACTCCTCTCATTGTATGCTCGTCCTCCTCTATGAAGGTAAGTGTGAAGTTGTCTTCGTCAAGCACTCGGTTGCCTTCGTTATTATAGCGGGTGTAATGGTCTTTCAAATAGTTATAAATGTCAGTTGAAGCATTCAAGCACACCCTTAACTTATCAATGCTTACTGTGTAGTTATTCTTCTTCAAAGCTATGTCTTTTCTTGTAAATATAAGGTACACCGCTAAAAAGTCAAGGGTATCAAGAGAAAAAGTGTTATCAAAGAACGGGTGTGGTCAAAAAATAACGGCGACCATCGAAAATGACCGCTGTTACTGTTACCATACAACTCAAAGGGTTATTAGAATGAGTATCCAAGTTTGAGATTGAATACAAATCCATCATACTTTTTGTAGTGGGGATTTCCTTCTTCCGAAAGCATATGAGTTCCCTCTGCTGACTCCCAACTGCCCATACCCAAACCAAGGCTTACATTTACACATTGGTCTTTAACAGTGTGAATATCCAAACCGACACCGAAAAGTGCTATTGCAGCTGTCGAATGCGAGAACTCGGCACCAAGGTTTGTGTATACATACGAACTAACTCGGTTTGTGTTCATGTAGCATCTAACATCAGCCATAACAGGAACATATACCTTATCCTTGCGGTTGATTGAGTAGTTGTACATATCTTCAAGATAGCCACTTCGTGTGATAGTAAATGGAGTGGTAATATCAAGACCTACAATACCACCCACATACCAACATTTTGTAAATCTGTAACCTGCAAGGTAGTGGAATCCGTGTTTTTGAGCCTTCATAATACCAACGGTAGAGAATGTGCGGAGGGAGTATTCTGCTCCTTGACGGAAACCGTGCATTGCATCTCGGAGCTCAGCCTTATAGAGTTCCTTTTGCTGTTTCTTATCGAGAATCGCTTGTGCACGCTCCTCCTTTGTAGTTTGGCCATACACTGTTGACATAGTGCAAGACAAAAGCAATACTGCTAAAAATAAAGTAATCTTCTTCATATTAAATCTAATTAGTGAATTGTAGATTAAGTGATGTAGTCCAATCCCAAATTGAGGACAGATAAAAAAAGCGTGGACTAAATTGCCGATATTGGATTCTGCGGTCTTGGACTACCTCACACCCTAATATTGGAATAAAGCCCACGCTGAATATACAGCGTGAGCGTCAAACTTTATTCCATTGGGTGTGTTCAGAAAGTGTCCAAGTTTCAGAATCCCGAAATATAAGCTAACGCTTTTATCTAATATGTCCTATAAGTCCTTTATTTCGCCATAGGCAATGTCTGTTTAATGATTAACCGTACAAAGATAGTAATAATCATCTATTTCCGTAACTCTATGAATGAAAATGTTAATTCAGCCCTAACTATTTAGCCTCTACATCGGCGATAAATCGCTGGCCCTAACAACAAACGCCACCCGATTGGGTGGCGTTCTCAGTATTTGTTCTTTTTCTCAGAGCTGTTGACGAGGCTTGAACTCGTGACCTCTTCCTTACCAAGGAAGTGCTCTACCACTGAGCTACAACAGCATTACTGCTTTTTCAGCGCACAAAAGTAACACAAAAAATCGGTTCTGCAAACTTTTTTGACAACAAAGTGACTTTTTGATTCAAAAGTGGCTGCAAAAAGTAGCTACCTATTCGCCCGAAGCCGAGCGCAATGGCTCCTCGTCGGGCAGGCTGCGGTAGTGCTGACGAAAGGCGGCAGGCGTGGCGTGAAAGCGGCTCTTGAAGAGCTTGATGAAGTGCGAGATGTTCGAGAAGGCGCACTCGGCACCCACCTCCGAGATGGTCTTCGAGGTGGAGAGCAGCAGTATCTTCGCGCGGTTGAGCCGCTGGGCGATAAACCACTTGTGAGGAGGCGTGTCAAAGCGGCGGCGGAACTCCTTCTTGAAGGAGGTGAGCGAGCGATTTGTCAGGCGTGCGAGCTCCTCAATCGAGATGTCGTTGAAGAGGTTGGCCTGTATGACCTGCGCAAACTGCTCGCCCGAGGTGTCGGCGCCATGCAGGAGTTTGCTGCGCAGGCAGCACTCCTCGCCTGAGAGTATAAGGTAGATAAGCTCGTTGAGCTTGATGCGCTGCCCTACGTCGTTGTGCTGAAAGCCGGTCTTGTGGAGCGAGCGATTTACACCCGTGAAGAAGTCGCTGACGGTGGTCGAAGCGGCCATGGCGACGAAGTTGCCGGTGCGGCAGATATCGCACGAGTGGCGCGAGGTGTAGGTCACGCCATACGATGAGTTGAGCCCGAGGATTATGCGTTGCAGGGCGGAGGGCGAGGCGTAGAACATAATCTGCTCGTAGGAGCCTGATGCGCCGATAGTGTTCTCCTCGTAGTGGTGTCCGGCCTCATAGATAAAGACCTCGCCCTCGTCGATGGTGGTGCAACGGTCGTCGCAATAGACAAATTTGCGACCACGCACGACATATCCGATAGCCATACGCGACAGCGTGACGGAACGAATGCCGTTGTTCTTGTTCTCGGTGATTTTCACGACATCCGGGGTTGTCGGCTCTACGTTTGTAGCGTTTGTCATAGAAAGGTTGTTTTTGTGCTTCTAAAGCGTGTTAAAATGTTCTGTTCGGTCCTCCGGAATGTTCCATTCGGACCAATGTATGTTGTTGTGTGTCAGGCGTTAAGCCCGTGATGCAAATATAGTTTATATTCATCGAAAATAGGTCTGTTCTGTCCGAAAGCGATGTATATACGACTTAAAGTGCTGTCGGTCGTCTCGGAGTCGGTTCTCCTGCGAGCCATACCACTTAATAGAGCGCATGGGCACGTGCGCGCGCGAGGCAAAACGCATAAATATGTAACATGTATGCATATATTCCATATTTTGTAAGTGGCGTTTTGTGGTGGTAATTCTTTTGTATAGCCTATAGAATTTGATATTTGCAGGATATTGTGCGTTGTGTGTTGTGATTTGTAGTTAATTCGCGTTAAAAAGTTACGTTATGAAACCAAAGTGTGCGATATTTCGTTGTTCGATAAACGATAATGTAGTAGTAATTAACCCTTTGTAGAATATAAAAATTCAAAAAAAGTTGATGGAGGATGGAATATTTATAAATTTTTTTTGTATCTTGCCAACGATTTAACCCAGTAAAACTCAAAAATTATGAGAAAAATGTTTGTTAATGCGTTGGCAATCACTGCTTTGCTCTTTGCGTGTGCAGGTTTGTCTTCGTGCGTGAAGGATGCGACGGAGGCCGTTCCTTCATTGGAGGTTGGTACGCCGGTGGTTCACTCGGCGGCACAGGTGGATGTTCCTCTGCGAGTATCCGCTCTGTCTGAAATAGCATATCAGGTATTGCCTGCTTCGGAGGAGGCTCCTGTAAATGCAACTGTTCTTTTCAAGAACGGAACGAAGGTTGGCGGTGGCACCTCGATTCTGCACCTCACGGGCCAGGATGGTCTGCAGAAGGGCGTAGATTTCAAAGTGTATGTGGCTGCCTCTATTTCGGCTACAACGTACTTAAACGACGGCAAAATCTTCGAGGCTGCTTTCACGACGCCTGATGCTTATGCCGAGGATGTTACGGTGTTGCAGGTTTCGTCGGAGGGCGCAAATGTCTATGTGCAGTTCCCGCAGGTTGTATGCGACAACTGCTCGCGCCTTAAGTGGGGTGTTGGTAATGTCGCTATGATGGCATTCAATGGTAACCCTCCTATGCCACGGGCTTTGCACACGAATGACAGCACGTATCCTGCAAGCTTGATTTCAGCCGATACGATGCTTACTATCGACCACTACCACGCTTATGCTCGTAAGGCCGACGGTTCGCTTCTCTACACCACTTGGGCCGGTTACGACGAGAATGGTGGCTCGATTTGGCGTGAGTCCACTCCGGAGGAGATTGAGAACGGTGAGGGTTCGCTTACACAGTACTATGAGCCTGCTGCTCCGGGTGAGCCACTCGTACTGATGCTCTCGGAGGTATCTTATGCAGACTGCATCAACGTATTCCCTACTGAGGATTACGGTTGGGGTCCGGGTTGGTACAAGTACCCTTATGATATGGACGCTTACATGGCTGCTCTCTATGGCGGCGGTGGCTGGGGTCCACTCCAGATGCCTATGCCTGGTGGCGGTGGCGGCTCGGATGTTAATGCCGACGACTATTGGGAGAAGAACGCTTGGTACAAGCGCGTAGAGTTCCAGACTGCTCCTCCACAGCCATTCGATGGTACGGTGAAGGTTGAGATTACGGACGTTACCTGCGACAACGCTGTTATTACGCTTACTCCGGATAGCAAGACTACGGCTTATGTTGTAGGTCTCTTCGCCGATGTTGATGAGGAGTATGGTGGCGACTATCAGGGTCTGCTGAACCAGTACCTGAAGGGCAATGAGAACTATGTACAGTGGTTCTCGACTTCGGTTCTCGGTGGCTACATGGGCTTTATGCAGATGGCCGCTTCGGAGGGTCCTGTTCAGATTCCACTCAACGAGTACTTCTACAAGCTCTATGCAGGTATGAAGTATCACGTTATCGTAACGGCTGTTGATGGTACGTTCAACGAGTGGGGTGAGCTTCAGGCTGACCTCTCGAAGCAGAACTTCCAGCACATCACCTTCAACTTGAAGAATTACTCGTTGCCGGAGCCAAAGGTTGTTGTTACGGGTCATGAGGCTTACTCGCCATACTACGTTAAGTTCAACGTGAAGAACCCTGACTACGCTTCGAACCCACTCAAGAAGGCTATCTTCGCTTGCAACTACTCGCGTGAGTTCAAGGAGTACCTCTCGTATGACTATACGTTGACCGACATCCTCTCGATGAACTCGTACGACGATAGATTCTTCTTCTCGGAGGATGACCTCAAGAAGATTAACTCGGCCGAGGGTCTCGACGTAGAGTTTGACTCGCGTGAGAACGCTACGACGATGCTGGCCGTTATGGGTTGGAATGCCGAGGGTCGCGCAAGCAACCCTGACGCAGAGGGCTCGCAGGCTCTCGGTGAGGCCAAGTCGACGATTGTTCCTGCTACCGAGCGCGTAGAGTTCACGAAGCTGGCTAATGTTGCCGGTACTTGGACTGCAACGGCAAAGGTTGAGAAGTGGGGCTGGAGCGGCGTTACGGATACTCTCGATATGACTTCGACCGTTACTATCGGTGACCTCGTAAGCCCGGATGCTCTTACGGAGGAGGATTACGCTCTCTTCGAGGAGTACGGTGTGACGAAGGAGCAGACCGACGCTTACTTCGCAGAGTTCAAGAAGCAGGAGGCTGCTTACAACACCTCGGTACGCGGTCAGAACCGTGTTCTCTGCCAGGGTTGGGACTTCAGCGCAACGAAGAGCTCGTACTACAATGAGCTTGAGCTTGCTACGCCATGGGATCTCTTCGTAATGGAGGACTACAACGCATCGCTCGTCGATTACCTCTTCTACGACTTCGGTCCGAAGTGGTTCTTGCAGGAGGATGCCGAGGGTCGCGTATTCTTGCCTGTAAATATGTATCGTGTTCAGCCGCTGACGGCTTGGATGAGTGGCAAAAACTACTACCTCTGCGCTGCGGATCGTCACTCGACGTATGCATTTGCATATCCTACTACGCCTGATGGCTATTGGGATTCTACGGCCGACATTACGAGATGGCCAAACATTCCGGTAGAGGTTTCGGAGGATGGCAATACCATCACCATCAAGGGTGTGGCTGTGCAGGTAAGTGATGAAAATGGTGAAGTTGTTCAGGAGCTGAAGTTCTATCCGAACATCATCTATGAGTCGTATGGCTCTCTGGAGTTCCTCAGCTCGAACGTTATCTCGGATGTTGTGCTGACGAGAAGCAATGGTGAGCAGTTGAAGACTTCGGCTACGAAGCTCAGCGCAATGCGCAAGCACGCTGTTGCTGCACAGCAGATGGTTAAGGCCAAGTCGATCAACGGCAAGGAGATCGAGGCCAACCCTATTAAGCACGGTAGCCGCACGACGCTCGTTATGAAGAAGAAGCCGGCTGTCAAGAAGCTTGACGTTAAGCAGATGACGGGTGCCCAGATTGAGGCAAAGCGCGCCGAGTACATCAAGGCTAATATGGCCAAGAAGGGTGTTCGTAAGTAACATCCCAAATATGTTCCGCAACAAGGAGCCTTTCCGCAAGGAGGGCTCCTTGGTTGCGCTTTTTTGAGCAAAGTGGATGTTGCGCGTGTAACATCTTAATTATAAGAGAACTTAATAGTTTATGAAAAAACTTTTTAGCCTGCTATGCCTCGTTGTGGCCGCCTCGGTTGCAACGGCTCAGCAGTTACCCGATGTGAAGGTCGAGAATGCGCAGGGCAAGATTGTGTCGGTGCGCTCGATTGCTAACGGGAAACCGATGATTATCTCCTATTGGTCGATTGCCTGCAAACCTTGTATCCAGGAACTCAACGCCATAAACGATGCGTTGGCCGAGTGGCGCGAGGAGGCTGACCTCGAAGTGGTAGCCGTCTCGACGGATGATGCCCGCTTGAAGGCCACAGCCAAGGCTATTGCCACCTCGCGCGGTTGGGAGTTTATCTGCCTCTTCGATGAGAATCAGGAACTCAAGCGCGCGATGAATGTCTCGCTCACGCCGCAGTCGTTTGTGGTCGATGGCGAGGGTAATATCATCTTCTCGCACTCGGGATATACGCCGGGCAGCGAGCAACTTCTCTTCGACAAAATTGTCGAGTTGAAGAAGGGGGCAAAAAAGAAGAAGTAGCAGACGATGAAACGAATAGTTATACTCTGTGCGGCTCTCTGTGCCGTCGTGAGCCTCTCGGCTCAGAAGGTCGTGGGCAAGGGGCAGGTGTCGGGTAGCTTCGAGTCCTCGTCGGTATATTATACGCCCGACAAGACTGTCGAGCGCCCTGACGACCGCTTCGGCTCGAACAACTACCTGAAGGTCGATTATGCGAATGGCCGCTTCTCGGCGGGTGTGCAGCTCAACGCCTTCCTCCCTGCGCTGGTGGGCTACGAGAACTTGGCCGATGGCTATAAGTTCTACCTCGCCTCGAAGTATGTGCAGTGGAAGGATCGCAACTTCGAGATTCTCGTCGGCGACATCTTCGACCAGTTCGGTAGCGGACTTGTGTTCCGCTCGTATGAGGATCGTCAGCTCGGCGTGAATAACTCGGTGGAGGGTGTGCGTGCCGCCTACAACTTCGGCCGCTACGTCTCGGTGCGCGGCCTCTATGGTCGTCCGCGCCTCAATACCGACTACTCGAAGACGTGGGTGCGCGGTGCCGACCTTGTGGTGTCGCTCGCCGATATTATGGATGCACCGGCCGTGAACTTCACGTTGGAGGGTAGCTATGTGAACCGCTATCAGAACCTCAATCAGGCGCCGGAGTGGATGCAGGAGGTCGATCCTTCGACTATCGACCCCGAGACGGGCGAGGGACTCAACTACTTGCAGATGGAGGGCATATCGCCAAACCTGAATATGTACTCGGGCCGTGTGAATTTCGGCTGGCAGGGCCTTACAGTGTCGGGCGAGTATGTGCATAAGAGCAAGGACTTCTTCTCGACGGGTGCCACGAAGGGTTGGGCCGCCATCGCAGAGTTGGGATACAACTACAAGACCTTCAGCGTGATGGCCACGTTCCGTGCGCTCGACCACATGGCTACGCCTATCAACCAATTTATGAACGACTCGCGCTATGCCATCGCTAACTCGATAAACTACATTCCGGCCCTAACGCGCCAATATACCTATATGTTGGCCAACCTCAATCCGTATCAGGTGATAGCTACGGGCGAGATGGGCGGTCAGGTGGATCTCTGCTACTCGTATCGCAGCAAGGAGAACCGCTATCGCTATTGGAACTTCCACGCCAACTTCTCGACCTTCTACTCGCTCAAGCCTTTCGAGAGCAAGAAACGCTCGCTCTTCTGGCGCGACGTGAATGTAGATGTCGAGCGTCAGTGGAACAAGAAGTGGAAGTCGCTCATCTTGTACTCCTATCAAAACAATATGGAGCACGAGGCGCACGTTTTTGTAGGCGATGTGACGCACAAGTTCACGCGCAAGATGTCGTTGCGCTTCGAGTTGCAGTATCTGCTCTCGGGCGACGAGCGTAGCGAGTGGACAGCCAGCCATAGTGAGGGCGACTGGGTTGCCGGTCTCGTGGAGTTCAACATCGCACCGCAGTGGAGCATATATGCGCAAGATATGTATAATATAGGTATGACCAAGCGACACTACTACAATGGCGGATTCAGCTATACGCACAACCGCACGCGCGTGCAACTCAGCTACGGCCGCAACCGCGCAGGATATATCTGCTCGGGTGGTGTGTGCCGCTACTCGCCGGCATATACGGGTGTGAATCTGATGCTTACATCCTCGTTCTAACGAATCATTCAACTCAAAAACAATAAGAAAAATTATGAAAACACTCAAAACATTTGCAATCCTCTGCCTCGCAGCCCTCTTCTGCGGCGCGTGCGCAACGGATGACAACGACGCCACGACGGATTCGGGCCTGGTGTTGAGCTTCTCGCCTTCGACCATCTATGACAACGGTGAGGTCTATGCAGAGGCAACGCTCAAGTACAATGGTGCTATTGTCAATTACAGCGACTACACGCTCTACGATGCTGTGACCGACAAACCTGTAGCGCTCGAAAACAATCGCTTCAGCTCGACCAAGAAGGGTACCTACACCTTCTGGGCTGGGTATGGCACGCTCCAATCGAATGTGGCCAAGGTGACGGTGATTGCCACGCCGCCAAAGGCTCCGGAGGCTCCGGAGGATGACGACCCTGCGAACACCAACTTCAAGCGTCGCGTGCTGCTCACGCAGTTCACGGGTACGGCTTGTGGCCACTGCCCTAAGATGATGAATGCACTCTATCTTGTGAATCAGCAGATTGGCGACGATATTGTGCTCACGGCAGCTCACCTCTTTACCGAGGATGATCCGATGTACCTCACTAACGCTCCTTCGCTCGACAACTCGCTGGGTGTGAACAGCTATCCGGACATTGTGGCTGATTTGAAGAAGAATACGGGCGATACATACGCTACTTCGAATTATGTTACGAGCTTGGTAAACAACGCCTTCTCGCGCGTAGATGTAAAGGGTGGCATTGCGGCTAATGTAGAATACCACGAGGATAAGGGCTTTATCACCGCTACGCTGCTTATCAAGGCCAAGGAGACGGCCGAGTTCCGTGTGGCCGCTTGGCTCTTGGAGGATAATATCGCTGCAGGCCAGGCCAACAGTGGTTATACGCCTGTTGACGGTGTGAACTTCGGTATTCACAACAACGTAGTTCGCAAGATTGAGGGCAAGCAGTCGAATATGGACTATACAGGCCTCTCGCTCGGCGAGATTAAGGCCGGCGAGACCAAGACGCAGGAGTTCGCATTCGAGTTGCTCGATGATTACAACCGCGATAACCTCCGTGTCGTATTCTTCATCTCGACCAAGGAGGGCAATAATTGGTATGTGAACAACGCAAGGGCTACGGCCAAGAGCGGCGAGTTCGGCTTCGAGTATCTCGACTAAAGGGACTCATTGCCTAAAAAATATAGAGGGACTGCCCCAAGCGGGCGGTCCCTCTATGTCTATTGTTGCACAGTGCACGCACTACCACGTTCCGAGCTCGTAGATGATATGCTCGTCGTAGCGCTCGCCCTTGTGGAGTATGATGTTCTGGAACTGCGGGAAGTTCACCGCATCGACAAAGGCCTGGCACTCCATCGCGACACCTGCGTAGTTGCAATATGTGGAGCCCGACTTGGTCGTAGGGCAGCCTATCGAGAGTTTGTTGCCCGTGTAGAGCATCACGCCGCGCTGCGTGGTGAATAGGCGCAGACAGCGGTGCGACTTGTGGTCGCGCAGCTCGCCTACCTCTTGCAACTTGCCTGCGCGGTAGTTGTCGAGCGGATAATAGACACCATAGCCCCCCTTGGTGCGCATATTCTGAAACTCGGAGTCTATATCGTCGCCGAAGCGTCGCCACGCGGTGCGGAAGTCCTGCGGCGTGTTGAGGATGTCGATGATGCGGCCCGTAGGAACGTGGTGCAGATTGAGCTCCTCGGCTGTCGAGCAGTTGAGGCGCAACTCGTGGTCGAGAATCGTGCCACTCGCCTCGCCCGAGAGGTTCCAATAGGCATGGTTGGTCATCATCAGAGGAGTGGTGCCATCGCTCTGGCCTATGAAGCGCAGATGCAGGCGGTTGTCGTCGTCGAAGGTGTAGTGCACCTCGACATCAACGGCATTCGGGTAGCCCTGGTCGCCATCCGGTGAGTGGAGCGAGAAGATGACAGACTCGCCCTCGATGCGTGAACCCCACGCGAGGTTGGCATAGCCTTTCGAGCCGCCGTGCAGGTGGTTGGGGGCGTTGTTGATTTCGAGGTTGTATGCCTTGCCCTCGACGGTCATACGCCCCTCGGTTATGCGGTTGGCAACGCGGCCTATGCACTTGCCGCAGGCGGCGTTGTCGCCAATGTAGCTCTCGCCGTCGCGGTAGCCGAGCAGCACATCGTCGATATGCCCCTCGCGATCGGCCGTGCGCACGGCGACCATTGCTGCGCCGATATTCGTTACATCAACGCTGCTGCCGAGGTTGTTGCAGAGCCTAAATCGCAGAATCTCTTTGCCTTCGGGGGTATAGCCCCAATGCTCTTTCGTGATAGTTGCCATAGGTCGTATTTAATGGTGTTTGAGAGGCGTGCTTAGAATGTCGCGCGACGGATTATGCGGCTGTCGCACTTGACCTTGCACAGGCGGTGCGACAAGATCATCTGTGCGGCCTTGGCTCCCATCTGCGTAAAGTCGGTAGAGAGGGTGGTGAGGCCGTTGAGAATAATCTCGCTGATGTAGGACTCATTGTAGGAGATGATGCCTATATCCTTGCCAACTTCGAGGTTGGCTGTGCGTGCGAGGCGTATCATATCGACCAACTCGAGGCCCAGCTGACCGGTGATGACAAGGTAGACCTGACCTCGATGAATAATCTCGCTCGACACCTCGTTGTGATACTCGGCCGTAAGACCATACTCGCGACACAATCGCTCGACACTCTCGATAATAATGCTGCCATAGAGGCTGGTCGGTGGGGCTACAACGTGCAGACTGTCGTAGCACTTGAGTTCGTCGATACAGCCGCGCAGACACTCGTAGGAGTCGGTCGCCTGATCTTGATAGACCACGCCATAGTTGCCCTGCAACATTCGAGGCCAATGGTCGGCGATGATGAGTTTACGGTTAGGGATGCGCTTCAAGGCCTTCAGGGCACGGTGCTGAATGGAACTGTCCAGCGGGAAGTGCGGCGTGACGATATAGTAGTCGTAGTCGTCGAGCACCTTGTCGATAAACTCCTCGAAGAGGTCGATATTCTGGCTGTAGAGGTTGATGGTTATGTCGGCCGTATTGTTCATCTCGGCGACGAAAGCGTCGTAGAACACCTGCTTGTAGAGGCTCAACTTGTCGAGCAACATGAAGACTTTCATGCGTCGCTCGGGCGCCTTCTGCGAGACGAAGAAGCCCTTGCCCTGCATCGAGTCGATAAGTCCGCGGTCGCGCAGTATGGCATAGACTTTCTTGACGGTCTCCTTCGATATGTTCAACTCCTGCGACAGCTCGTTCATCGAAGGGAGGCACTGTCCCGGTTTGTAGGTCTGTTCGTTGATGGCCGTCTCGACTTGGGCGAGCAGCTGCTTGTAGATAGGCACGCTGCGCTCGGTGTCGATGTCGAAAATATATTGGTTCATGACTAAAAAAGTTTGTATTATAATGCGGAATTATGAAATTTATTTTGTATATTTGCACCACACTGCACAACACTGTGAGCTTAAAAGTGCAGTTTCAACTTGTGTAAAGTGTGGTGCGATAATGTTACGCTGTGTTGTGTCGCAAATATACGAAAAAGTTTGTAAAGCGCGAACTTTTTGCACGAGAATGTGGCAAATGTGGGTTTTTTACTGTTGTATTGAAGGTGGAGCATAGGTGCGAAGAGACCAAGTAAAACATATATAATCTAACTTAAAAGACAGAGATGGAAACTACTGTTACAAAGAAGAAATTCCTCCCTTCGAAGTGGGAGGTGACGGCCCTGATTTGGATTGCATACTTCCTGAATCAGGCGGATCGTCAGGTGTTCAATGTGGTGTTGCCGCAGATTCGCGACGGTCTCGGACTTACCGATAGCGATATGGGACTTATTGCGACGGCCTTCAACCTCTTCTATGCGGTGCTCGTGCCGCTCGGAGGTATCATCGGCGACCGTTATAGCCGCAAATGGATTTTGACGCTCTGTATCCTCTTCTGGAGCGTTGCCACGATGTTTACGGGTTGGGCAACGGGCCTCATCTCGCTCATCATCCTGCGCTCGGTGGCTACGGGTGGCGGCGAGGCGCTCTTCGGCCCTAACTACAACGCCCTGCTCTCGGAGTACCACACTAAGACGCGCTCGACGGCAATGTCTATCGTGCAGACAGCCTACTATATCGGCATTATCGCCAGCGGCTTCCTCGCCGGTAAGATTGCCGATGAGATGGGTTGGCAGTATGCGTTCATCATCTTCGGTGCTATCGGTGTTTTACATGCATTTATCATGATGTGGCGTCTCAGGGATAAGCGTGATGTGAAGGCCGAGCGTGCCGCAAAGGGCAAGTCGAACCTTATTCGCGACTTGGTGGATGGCTTTACGATTATCTTCCGCACGCCGACGGCTGCAACCGTTACAATCGGCTTCGCGGGCCTTATCTTCGTGCTGACGGGCTATCTGACGTGGATGCCTACCTACTTGCAGGAGGCTCCGTTCAACATGTCGTCAGGCGATGCAGGGTTCCACTCGATGTTCTACACGCACTTCGCCGCATTCTTTGGCGTGCTGCTGGCGGGTAAGCTCTCGGACTATGTGGGCGGCCTCGGCAAGCCTGCACTGCGCACCGCAATGCAGGGCCTCGGTCTGTTGGTTGCCGCACCTTGCCTCTACTATATGGGTCACTCGACATCGCTGGTGGTTGTCTTTGGCGCGTTGGCTATCTTCGGCTTTGCGCGTGCATTCTTCGATGCAAATACCTATGTGGTGCTCTACGACGTTATCCCATCGAAGTTCCACTCGTCGGCCTCGGGCGTGATGATTATGATTGGCTTCGGTACGGGTGCCTTGGCACCATACATCCTCGGCCTTATCAAGGAGGCTTCGGGCTTGTCGCTCGGCTTCACTATTCTGGCCGCAATATGGGTTGTATGTGGTCTGATTATGATTCTTGGAGGCAACCATTTCTATAAACGTGACATCTTAAAACTTCAACAAAATGAAAAATAGTGAAAAGACAAGAAGGGCGAAGGCTGGCTTGCTGCTCATCGCTTCGCCTCGTTTCAAGGATCTCGGCGTAGGTTGCGAGCACGGCACCTATGGCGAGCGTAAGGAGATTGCAATTAAGGATATTCAGGAGCGTCTTTCGTTCCTCGACCTCTCGTTCCCTGGTATCGTCTATACCCGTGAGGATGCCGAGAAGGCGATGTCGCTCTTCTACAACGAGAAGGTCGATTTCGTCATCGCCGAGTTCCTCTCGTGGTCCGAGGATTTCGCATGGATTCGCTTCCTGCGCGATATGCCGGAGATTCCGATGATATTCGCCAACGTGGCCAAGGAGAAGATGGCCTTCTACGACACGCTCGAGGAGGATGACTTTATTGAATACCTCTGCTCGGGTACGCTTGTGGGCTCGCTCGAGGCCAGTGGCTCGGTGCAGCGTGTGCCACGCAAGAATGTGAAGGTAGTGATGGGTTCGCGCGACGAGGTGAACGAGCAGATTAAGAAGTTTGCAGCTGCCGCTCGCGTGCGTGCTATCATGCGACAATCGACGCTCGGTCTGTTGGCCGCCTACAACGAGGCTATGTGGTCCACATATATGGATCCGTATGATATGTTCACGAAACTCGGCCTCGAGATTCGCTTCCTCGCATACTCGGACTACGGCAATGCCATCGAGGCTATTCCGGCCGAGGAACTCAAGGGCTACTGCGACGAGCTGACGACGCGCTACAAGATGATGGACGACGTGGCTTACGACAAGTTCGAGGCCTCGGTAGCCGCATCTATCGGCTTGAAGGATATGGCCAAGGAGTGGGATGTCGATGTTATGGTATTCAATGATATTGATACGGCGATGTTCCGCCTCGTAGGTCTGCGTGCCGGCTTCTATCACCCTTGGTTCAACGAGAACAGCTCGGTGCTCGTGCCAGAGGCCGATATGGGAGCAGGTGTTATGACCTATATATTGAAGCTCCTCTCGGGTAAGCACGTCAACTTTATCGAGCCATTCCACATCGAGAATGAGTTCGGCACCTTCGCCGGAGGTCACGCCGGTCCGAATGACCACAACGACCCTGCATGGGAGCAAAACGTGGTTATCGCTCGCGACGTGCGCTTTGCGAAGAGCAAGTGGAAGCATGCAGGTGCTCCGTTTGCTTGGTACCGCATCTCGCCGGGTATGAAGACCATGGCGCAGCTCGTCGAGTGCGACGGCCGCTACAAGATGGTCTGCACGATGGTCGAGTCGCTACCGGGCGAGCATATCCTTGCTACCTATTCGCACACCATCTTCCGCCCTGTGGTACCTGTGAAGCACCTCTTCGAGGAGATTTTGAAGGTGGGCACAACGCAGCACTTCGCCGTGGTTGATGGCGACTACCGCGCCGAACTTGCACTCTTGTGCGAAATGATGGGCATCGAGTATCACGAGATTATGGAGTAATAAGAGAGATAACCCAAAGTATAACATTAAAATCAAAAAAAGAGTTATGAGTTTTATGTATAACCCGTACCCGTTTGACGACCCACGCGCCGTCAATCGTCCGGTACTCAACGCAACAACAAAGGCGGCCGTAACGGTCGGAACCCTCAAAGCAGCTGTGCGCCTCGCCACCGAGTTGGCTGCGCAGTTGGCTGCCGAGCCGCAGAAGAACATCGTTCTCGGTTGGGAAGGCTACACGACTGCCGATTTCTCGAAGCTGTTGAACCTCTTGACGCAGCAGCTCCGCCTGCGCGGTGTGGAGACCGAGCATTACGACTTCGCACAGGTCCTCAAGAGCGAGGAGGAGATCAATGCGATGATTGACCCGCAGCTCGAGTGGGATAAGAAGAAGGACCCTACGTTGCTCTATGGTCGCATCTACCACGGTGGCTACAAGGGCGTACTCGACGCTGCGAAACTCGAGGGTTTCAAGGCGCAGGTTGCCGCGTGGAAGGCTCCGGCCGAGAAGGGTAAGGTAGTTGTCGTATATGGCGCAGGTGTTCTTGTTGAGGAGCTCCGCTCGCTCTACGACTCGAAGTTCTACTTCGACGTTACGCCGAAGGAGTCTATCCTGCGTATCCGCCGCGGCGCATACATCAACCTCGGTCAGTCGAAGCCGCAGCCTACGAACCAGATTATCCGCCGCTGCTACTACTTCGACTTCGAGATGGCCGTTACGTTGCGTGGTCAGCTCCTCTCGAAGCGCGAGATTGATTGGTATGTAGGTAACGACAACCTCGACGCTATGCAGCTCATGCCTGTTGAGGCTCTGAACGACATCCTCGAGACGATGGTTAAGTACCCATTCCGTTGTAAGCCTGTATATTTGGAGGGCGTATGGGGCGGTTCGTATGTGAAGAACCTGCGTAAGCTTCCGAAGGAGATGCGTAACTGCGCTTGGGTGTTCGACCTTATCCCTATGGAGGTAAGTATCGTTATTGAGGCCGATGGCGAGAAGCTCGAGTTCCCATTCAACTCGTTCGTGCAGCACGATGGCGTAGCTATGTGCGGTGCCGAGTCGGTTAAGAAGTTCGGTCTTTACTTCCCTGTACGTTTCAACTACGACGATACATATCATTCGACAGGTAACATGTCCATCCAGTGCCACTCGGGTGCCGAGTACAACAAGGAGAACTTCGACGAGCTCGGCCGCCAGGACGAGAGCTACTACGTTGTGGTTACGGGCCACGGTGCCAAGACCTTCATCGGCTTCAACGATGATGCCGACAAGGAGCAGTTCATTAAGGATATCAAGCTCGCCGACACGGAGTACAAGGAGGTTGATTATATGAAGTATGTGAATTACGAGGAGTCAAAGCCGGGCTTGCAGGTTATGCTCCCTGCAGGAACGATTCACTCGTCGGGCCGCAACCAGGTTATCCTCGAGATTGGTAGCTTGACCATTGGTTCGTACACCTATAAGCTCTACGACTATCTGCGTCCGGACCTCGATGGCAAGCCACGTCCAATCCACACATGGCATGGTGAGCGCGTGCTCGACTTCAGCCGTCGCACGAGCGCAATCCATGGCACTATCGTTCACGAGCCACGCCTCGTGCGCAAGGGTGACAAGTGGGCCGAGTATATCGTAGGTGAGTGCGAGGAGCTCTACTTCTCGCTGCGCCGCTTGGAGTTCGAGACGACTATCGAGGATAACACCAACGGCAAGTTCGTGGTGCTCACGCTCGTTGATGGCGACAAGATTCGCATCCGCTCGAAGGCCAATCCGGAGTACTACTTCGATGCCGAGTTTATGGATATGACGGTCGTACCGGCTGCTATGGGCGACTTCGTTATCGAGAACCTCGGTGCAGAGCCTATCTGTGTTCACAAGACTACCCTCAAGGAGGGCTTCGAGAATGAATAACAAGGGCTTTCTCCTGCTGGATGTAGGTGGCACATTCGTTAAATCGGTGGTAGCAACTTTCGAAGGGGAGTTGCTACCTAACACCGAGACTTCGGTGCCGATTAACTCGGATGGCACTCGAGAGGAGATAGAGCAGTCGTTTGCGACGGTCGTAGCCAACGGTAAGACCATAGCCGAGTATAACGGCTATGTGTTGGCCGGTGTGGGTGTTGCCTTCCCTGGCCCGTTTGACTACAATACGGGTGTGTCGTATATGACGCACAAGTTTGCGGCCTTGGAGAAAGTGTCGGTCAAGGAGTTGTTCCATGGCTTTCCGGAGATTGGTGCCGATATGCCGGTTGTCTTTATGCACGACGTTACGGCGGCAGTGCTCGGCGAGATGCGCTTCGGCGCGGCGCAGGGCTACAAGAATATCGCCGTGGTGACACTTGGCACGGGACTTGGTTTCTCGCATACGGTGGATGGCGAGATTCAGTACTCGCCGCTTGGTTCACCTGCAGTGCCAATCTATAATCGCCCGTATCGCGATGGTGTCTTGGAGGACTACGCCTCGAAGCGTGGTTTTTTGCGCTCCTATGCCGAGGTGCGTGGTGAGGAGAACCCTGCAAACCTTACGGTGGCAATGATTGGAGGTATGTGCGGCGAGGGTGATGAGAAGGCCCTTGCGTCGTTCCGCAATGTGGGTAATATTCTGGCCGAGGAGCTTAAACCGCTACTCGAGGAGTATAATATCGAGTGTCTGCTCTTCGGAGGTCAAATCTCGCGCTCGTTTGCCTATTTCGAGCCGGCCATTGCATACCTCAAGGAGGAGCTTCCACAACTGAAGCATATATCGCCTATGCAGAACCTTTCGACAGCCGCTCCGCTAGGTCTGTTGAGCCGTCTGCGCGAGCAGCTGACATAGAGCCATACTCATACAACGAGAGGCCTGTCCGATGAATCGGCAGGCCTCTCGTCGTGTTGTGCTGCGGGCATTATCCGCAGTGGAAGTAGCGATGCACAAGGGCGAGCATCTGCTCGCGGTTGTCGCCAATATCGCTACGCAATGTGCGGTCGTCGTAGGAGCTGAGACGTTTGATTATGCCGTCAATCATCGCAGGGCTGAATACGTTGTACTGCTCGAAAACAGCACGCTGGCTTGCCAAACAGTCGGCCGAGGCAGCGCAACTGTCAGGCAGCTGTCGCAGAGCATTCAGACGGTCGGCATTCTCCTTCTGGTGGATATTGACATTAACATAGGTGCGCTCGGCAACCTCCAAGGCATCCTCCATCTCGAAACCGTGACGGCACGCTACGGCAAGGCCTGCAATGAGCTGATAGATGTCGGCCGAGCCATCCGGCGAGCGCATCTCGACGGTCTGCTTCTGCGTGGTGTCGTAGTGACTCTCTGCTTCGAGAGGGTTGGCCTTGCGGCACATATCGCTCTTGGCAGCCCAGCCCAGAGGTACTCGCACGAGCACCGAGCGGTTGCGGTCGCCCCAGCAGATGTTGGTGGGAGCCTCCTGGTGTGGCACCAGGCGGAAGTAGGATGTAGGGTTTGTATTGCCGAAGGCGGTAATCGAAGGGGCAAGCTCCATCATTCCGGCAATGGCACGGCGAGCTGTTGTCGAGAGGGTGTTGCCGTCGAGCATCTGGTTGACACCATCCTTGACAACACGCATGTGAATGTGGAGACCGGAGCCGGCCTTGCCGGCCGTAATCTTCGGTGCGAAGGTTACGTCGTAGCCGTAGCGGTAGGCGAGGTTGCGGATTATCCACTTGGCGATAACGAGCTGGTCAGCCGCCAGCTCTGCGGCAACGGGTAGGAACTCTATCTCGTTCTGCTCGTAGATATTGCCGTCGAGCGTGAAGTTGCCAACCTCGGAGTGGCCATACTTTATGTTGCCACTCGCCTGCGCGATGTAGGACATACACTGCGTGCGGAACTCGTTGAACTTGGCATAGGGTGCCGACTCGTGATAGCCCTTCTGGTCGGTCGCAGGGAAGAGCCCCTCGTCGGGCGCAATGACATAGTACTCCAACTCGCCCATCGCCTGAAAATCCATGCCCGTAACCTCGTGGAAGGCACGACAGGCCTTCTTCAGCGTATTCTCGGGCGAACTTTCGAGAGGTTCGCCATCCTTGTTGAAGAAGGTGCAGAGCATCGAGAGTGTCGGCAATTCGGCAAATGGGTCGAGGAAGGCCGTCGAGAAGCGTGGTAGAACGTAGAGGTCGCTGCTCCCCGCCTCGATGAATGGGAAGAGACTCGAGCCATCGACACGCTCGCCACAGCTGAGAATCTCATCGAGATAGGCCTCGTTGTTGATTACGAAATTTAATGTTTTGAGACGGCCGTCACCTGCCGGATACATAAAATTGACCATTTCGACACCGCACTCCTTGATGTAACGCACGATGTCGGCCTTGGTAAATTCACGACTCGGCTTCTTGAGATAGGCCACCACCCGATTAGGGCATAACTCCAACTTCTTGTTCATATTGCTTTGCTTGGTTTTCGTGTGATACTACTTGAAGAGGCTGTTGAGCAGAGCTGCGAGGCGATAGCCTGCGCGCTGAATTTGCTCCTCGGCGTGTACGATATCGCGGTTGGACATGTCGCGCGTGATGTTGGTGCCCGGCTTGTTGGCGACCGTGTAGCGCGAACGGCGTGCAGTATCCTCGGCCCAAGTGTAGATGTCGCCCTCCATGAGTTCGGCACGTTGCTTCTTGTCGCATATGTCGAGAAGCGAGGCAATCTCCTGATAGCCCCACTGGTGGAAGAGTTTCAACAGCAGACCATCCCAATATGCGTGGTAGCTGACCTCTTGGCCGCGGAACACAATCTTGTAGCCTCCCGACGTAGGCTCGTCGGTGTAGCGCACATGCTTCGGGCAGTGGATGTCACCCACAATATGTACCATGAAGGCGAGCGATACGATGCGTGCCGAGTCGCTCATCTCGCGGTGATTCTTCGAGAAATCGTCGATGACGGCTGCAATTCGGCCCGTGCAGTTCTTTACATACTCGGTGCCGCGACGCTCTCCGTGGTAGAGCGAACCATCGGTATTGGCCTGGAAAGAGTGGCCCCATACTGTTACGCGAGGACCATTCGACGGCTCGAAACCGAGGTCGATGAGGATATGCTGGCGGTAGTCGTCAGGGTAGGAGGCGTAATAGATGATTGATTTGCCGTGGAGGTACTCGCTAATCTGTTTCTTGGCCTTTGGCGTGAGATGGTTCTCGGCAATCTTGGCGATAGCGGCGTGTCCGAGACGTCCCCAACCAAACGATGTGCCCGTAAGGAGCAGGGTTGCTGCAACGAGCAGCAGTGTAAATCGTTTCATTGTTATTGTTTTTGTTTGGTTAATATTACTCTTTCATTGCGTGACGGTAGCCGTTCACTCTGTTCCATGCGCCGCGTGTGAAGTCAGGCACCGCAACCGGTGCCGAGCCGTGTTGCAGCGAGAGGGCGCTCAATGGTGCAGGACAGCTCCACTCGGCCAGGTCATAAACGTCCATATCGAGAGGCAGGCCGTGGCGCAGACAATAGACCAGGCGGTAGTCCATGATGTAATCCATGCCGCCGTGACCACCCACCTTCTTGGCCATCGAACCTACCTCTTTGAGGATAGGGTGCTCGTACTCTTCGAGGAGTGCATCGCGCTCCTCATCGGACATAAACGGATGTGCGCGGAGACTTACAGGGCTAACACCTTCGGGTACCTCATTGCCGATGCGTAATGCCTCAACGGGGTACTTCACGGCATAGCCGTTAGTGCCTACAAGCGCATAGTCGCGCGAATAAGGACGCGGCGTTACGATGTTGTGGTGCAGCTGTATGACCTTGCCATGCTCGGTGCGGATGAGGGTGGTTGTCTGGTCGCCATTCTGGAAGTCGTTGAGCCTTTCGCCGTGTGCCGAGGCGTAGATGTCGGGGCCCATAACAGCCTTTGTGTCCATCGCTACTAAGGTCTTTAGGCGGTCGCCGCGGTGAATGTTCAGCGCGAGGCATAACGGGCCAAGGCCGTGTGTAGGGTAGGCATCACCGCGGAAGTTGCGCAGGTGGTCGATGCGCCATGTGCGGTCGGGACGACGCATCGAGTGGTCGAGACTATGGATATAGGCACCCTCGGTGTGCAGTATCTCGCCGAAGAGTCCCTGTTGCGCCATGTTGAGTGTTGTGAGTTCGAAGAAGTCGTAGATGCAGTTCTCGAGCATCATGCAGTGGCGGCGCGTGCGCTCCGAGGTGTCGATAAGTTGCCACAGCTCCTCCATTGTGAAGGCTGCCGGAACCTCTACGGCGACGTGCTTGCCGCACTCCATGGCATAGAGCGACATCTCGACATGCCAGGCCCACGGCGTAGCGACATATACAAGGTCGATATCGTCACGCTCGCACAACTTGCGCCAAGCATCTTCCGAGCCGGTGTACTCTGCGGCGCGCGGTCGGCCTGCCTTGTCGAGATATCCCTGCGCCTTGTCGATACGCTCCTGATTGAGGTCGCAGAGCGCAACAATCTTTGTACCGTCAATCTGTGACCAACGCTTCGGGCCGCCTATGCCGCGCGAGCCGAGGCCAATGAAGCCTACACGCACGGTATCCATCGGCTCGGCGGCAAAGCCGAGCATATCCTGCTGACCTGCCGGACGTGCCGGAGTGTCGCAAACAATCGTGCAGCCGATGATCTTGTACGGCTTGTGCTCGCAGCACGATGTGCAGAGCACAAAAACTGCAGTAAGAAATGTTAGAATGAGAGTGATTTTTTTCATGTTTCTAGCTCTTATGAGGTTAATGATCATACTCCTTTAGCGCGAGGCGCTTAACTACCACGACAAAGCCTATCGTGAGGATAAGGTTGAGCACCAAGGTCAGTACCGAGATGAGCAGTACGGGGCCTCCGATATTGTAGCCAAGGGCTATGAAGATGACTCCGGCACCCACTTCACCGCGCGTGAACATACCAATCGAAAGAGCCAGACGCTCGCGGAGCGAGTGGTTGTGGTAGAAGAGCATTGGCACGAGTTTGCCGACATTCGAGAGTATCGACACGACGAGAACATGCAGTGCGATAACGCCCCACGATGGCATCTCGATTGTGGACATAACACCTGCGTAGGATGCACCTACGCCCTTCGACACGATAGCCGGCATGCTCATGCCCACGAAGAGCATAAAGAGCAGCGATATGGTGGTTGTCGCACGCTCCTGCTGCGGAGTGTCGATGTGTCGATTCTTGATGACCATGCCGAGCACGAAGGCCGGAAGCAACACCTCGAGGTGTATGGCCGAGTCGATGCCCCAGAGATGCTTGGAGCCGTGATAGACGGCAATGGTTGCACCATAGACGATAATGGCATAGAGCAGTACGGCCTTCCAATCCTGACGGATGTCGAAGGACGACATCTTGCGCCATCCGAAGACAAGCAGAGCCACGACAACGAGCAGTATAACGCCCATCTGCCAACGCATACCTATCATAGCCACCTGCAAAGGAATCATCAGCAGTATGGTGTCCAAGTCGTCGAATATGGCCAGCACCTGAATCTTGCGATATATCCAACTCTTCTGTAACCCCAGGGCGGCCAACATGGCGAAGAGGATGCCGGCCGAGGTGGGTGCGGCGAAGCGGCTCAATAGTAGTGTTTCGCGCCACGCTTCGCCATTGTCCCACTGCTCCATAGGCAGCAGTACGAAGATATAGTAGGCGGCGATAAGCAGCCACGGAGCTGCCGCGCTCGCCATGGCAACGAGGTAATCTACGGCGTAGGGCTTGAGATTCGACCTATCGACCTCAAATTCACGGCCTACGTTAATCATTATGAAAGCAAGGCAGATACCCAACAATAGCATTACCACTTCGCGGAGGGTGCCGTATGACTCGCCCATCTCCATCGGCAACCACTGCGATAGGATGAGTCCGAGCATCAGCATCATCGAAAACGAAAGAACTTTTCTCATATCTTTATTAGGTCAGCCCGCCTCGCACACGCGAAGGCGGTAAAGCACAAAGTTACGAAAAAAAGTCGTTTTTGCAAATGTCGCGGTCGCCACATAGCGAAGATATGGTGATTATCGACGGAAATAGGGGGTTCGCAGCACTATATCGAGTGCATTATTTTATTTTTTCGTAAATTTTACATACCTTTGTGATTGCAAACTTATCGAGAGAAATGAAGTCGATGCAAAATATCACGATCGGGGCCGCTCGTCAGATGTGTGGCGATATGATGCGAATGTGCCGGTAGGCACTATCTATCACTGTGGCTGTTACGCACTGCCCAACCCTCGAACAACACTCCCCCTCAAGTCAAATAATAATACTAATTCGATACACAATAAACTTTTCATACGATGGAAGGTAAAAAATTACGTTTTGAGACTTTGCAGATACATGGCGGCTACTCGACCGACCATACACTGTCGCGCGGCTTGGCAATCTATCCAACCGCGGCCTATCACTTCAAGACTTGCGAGTATGCGGCCAACCTCTTCGAGTTGAGCGAGCCCGGAAATATATATACGCGTATCCACAACCCGACCACGGCCAACTACGAGAATCGTGTGGCAGCACTCTACGGAGGGGTCGGTGCATTGGCCACCTCGTCGGGTATGTCGGCCATACTGCTCACGGTTACGGCTCTCGCGAAGGCGGGCGACAATATCGTAACTTCGCCATTTGTCTATGGCGGCACGCACAATCAATTCACTATCTCGCTGCGTAACCTCGGAGTCGAGGTGCGCTTCGCCAAGGATGCTGCGCCGGAGAGTATCGAGACTCTGATTGACGAGAATACACGCTTCGTATTCGTCGAGTCGATGTCCAATCCGGGATGTGTCGTTGCCGACATCGAGGCGTTGGCCAAGGTTGCACACTCGCATCAAATGCCACTCGTCGTGGATAACACCTTTGGTGCTTGCGGATACCTCTGCAATCCGTTGGAGTGGGGTGCGGATATCATCTGCGACTCGGCAACCAAGTGGATAAATGGCCACGGTACGGCCATGGGCGGTATTATCGTTGATGGCGGCACATTCGATTGGGGCAATGGTCGTTATCCCGAGATTGACGGGCCGTCGGAGGGGTATCACGGCTTGAATCTGTGGCAGACATTCGGCCATCAGGCGTTTATCGTGAAGTGCCGTGTTGATGGGTTGCGCGACTTTGGCTGCTGCCCTTCGCCATTCGATACCTACCTGATGATGCTCGGCCTCGAAACCCTCTCGTTGCGCGTGCGCCACGAGGCGGAGGCCACGGCGAAGCTGGCAGAGTTTTTCCGTGCGAACAAGTGCGTCAAGGCGGTGAGCTATGTAGGTTTTGAGGACGATCCGAACTATGCGCTGGCTCAAAAATACTTCCGCAAGGGTGCGGCGTGTGTTATCTCGGTGGAGCTGAAGGGTACGTTGGAGAGCACCGTGCGCTTTGTCGAAGGGTTGAAGTTGGTGGCAAATATGACGATGATTGGCGACTCGATAACCGTGGTTACACATCCGGCATCGACCACCCACAAGCAGCTCAGCGACGAGGCGATGGTCAAGGCCGGTATCGCGCCAACCTTGCTGCGCATCTCGGCGGGCTTGGAGGCCGTAGAGGATATTATCGAGGATTTTGAGCAGGCGTTTGCCAACATTCAATAAATTGTAGAACTAAAAATTAGCGGATGGCTAACGGCCAATGGCTGATAGCCGAAAATAAAATGGCTAAATACTTTCACGATACAACCCCGTTGCATCTCGAATCGGGCGAGGTGTTGAGCGAGCTGACCATCGCCTACGATACCTACGGCGAGCGCAACGCCGATGACTCGAACATTATCTGGGTGTGCCACGCGCTGACCGCCTCGTCGGATGTCGAGTCGTGGTGGCCCGAGATGATTGGTAAGGGCCGGTTGCTCGATTCGTCGCGCTACTTCATTATCTGCGCCAACTTCCTCTCGTCGCACTACGGTACGACGGGCCCCCTTTCGGTAAATCCGGCTACGGGCGAGAAGTGGTATGGCGACTTCCCGCTCGTCACGGTGCGCGATATGGCGGTGTGCCACCAGCGACTGGCCGATCATCTCGGCATCAAACGTGTGAAGCTGCTTATCGGCAGCTCGATTGGCGGCTTTCAGTGTTTGGAGTGGTCACTGATGAACACCGAGCTGGCAGAGAATCTGGTATTGATAGCTACGGGAGCGACTACGACACCTTGGATTTCGGCCTTCAACGAGTCGCAGCGATGGATTTTGGAGAACGACTCGACCTTTGGCGAGCGACGTGATGATGCGGGCGAGCAGGGTATGGCTATTGCACGAAGCGTGGCGTTGTTAAGCTATCGCGGAGGCCCCGCCTACTGCCTTACGCAGCAGGATAACGAGGAGTTGAAGGGCAACTTGTTCAAGCGCAGAGTTCATTCGTACCAGCGTTATCAGGGCGAGAAGCTGCGCCGCCGATTTAATGCCTACTCCTACTATCGCGTGTCGCAGGCGGTCGATTCGCACGACATAGGCCGTGGCCGCGGCGGTGTGGAGGCAGCGTTGGCTACGATTAAGAGTCGCACGTTTGTGGTCGGCATCACGAGCGACATCCTCTTCACGGAGGTCGAAAATCGCTACCTGGCCGACAATATCAAGGGTGCGCACTATCATCTTATCGATTCGTCGTTTGGCCACGACGGATTTTTGGTAGAGGCCGAGTCGCTCAACAGACTTATTTTGGAATTTATAAACAATTAGATATAAGATGGGAACAAAACAACTTACAATCGGAATGTTCGGTTTCGGCAATGTGGGGCGAGGTCTCTACGATGTGCTGAACACTATCTCCTCGAAGGAGGCGAGCATTAAGCGTATCTGCGTGCGCGACATAACAAAGGAGCGCGGTGTGGAGGCTGACTTTACGGACAGAGCCGATGATATCTTTGAGGACAAGGATATCAATCTTATCGTCGAGCTTATCGACGATGCCGAAGCTGCATACCACATCGTCAAGCGAGCCTTGGAGAGCGGCCACTCGGTCGTGTCGGGCAACAAGAAGATGCTGGCACACCACATGCCCGAGCTTATCGAGTTGCAGCAGAAGCACAATGTGGCATTGCTCTACGACGCTTCGGCCTGCGGTAGTATTCCGGTAATTCGCAACCTCGAGGAGTACTACGACAACGATCTGCTCGTCTCGGTGAAGGGTATCCTGAATGGCTCGTCGAACTTTATCTTGTCGAAGATTTTCAACGAGAACTACTCCTACGACGTGGCACTTCGACGTGCGCAGGAGTTGGGCTTTGCGGAGAGTGACCCGACGCTCGATATCGGTGGATGGGATTCGCTCTTCAAGCTAATTATCATCACGGTGCATGCCTTTGGCTGCTATGTGGCTCCGGAGAAGATATTTACCTACGGCATCTCCTCGATGAACGACGATGATATCCGCTTCGCAAACGAGAAGAAGCGCCGCTATAAGTTGGTGGCTCATGTCGAGAAACTCGAGAGCGGCAAGATAATCATGAGCGTAATGCCGCAACTTATCTCGCGAGACAAGTATATCTACTCGGTAGAGGATGAGTTCAATGGTGTGGTTATCAAGGGTAAGTTCTACGACAAGCAGTTTATGTTCGGTCGTGGTGCGGGTGGCCACCCGACTGGCTCGGCCGTGTTGAGCGATATTATGGCCTGCTTCTACAACTACCGCTACGAGTATAAGCGTATGATTGGCCGCACGCCGGTAGAGTACACCGATGATGTGTTGGTGCGCGTGTATCTGCGCTACTCGAATACGGAGGATAGAGCATTGTTCGACTTTGCGAGCATCGAGGAGCAGTACATCAGCGATAAGTATCAATATGTCGTAGGTCATATCTCGCTGGCTAACCTTCACAAAATCAGTGCACAGATACGCGAGCGCGACCTCTTCGTTGCAGCCTATCCGACCAAGTAGTGTCGCTCGTGCGCCAACACTGCAACAAGAGCCCCTTTTCCGGAATATTTTTTGAAAAGTGGGCTCTTGTTTCAATTTTTTGTTAAATTTGTAGTATGGTTGAGAAATTTATACTTGCGGGCGATACGGCCCTGCATGTCTGTGACTCGGAGGTGGGTGAGCAGACAATCCTGCTGTTGCACGGCTATCTCGAGAGTATGTTGGTGTGGGATGACTTTGCCGCACTGCTCTACAAATCGGCGCGTGTCATCACGGTGGATTTGCCCGGTCACGGCATATCGGAGGTGAAGGGTGAGGTGCATACGATGGAGTATCTGGCCGATACGCTCTCGGCTGCGCTTGTGAAGCTCGGCGTGGAGCAGGCCTACGTCGTGGGGCACTCGATGGGCGGATATGTTGCTCTGGCCTTTGCCGAGCGGCACCCCGAGCAGCTCGCCGGTATTGTTCTGCTCAGCTCGACACCGAATGCCGACACCGAGGAGAAGGCCGCCAATCGCAAGCGTGAGATAGCTCTTGTCAAGTCGGGCAAGAAGGAACTCTTGGCGCATACGGCCCCTGCGGCGGGCTTTGCCGAACAGAATCGTCGTCGCTGCGCAAGCTATATCGAGGAGCTGGAGCAGATGGTATTCCTCGCTGAGGACGCCGGCATAGTGGCGTTGCTGGGCGGTATGATTTGTCGTGCCGACCGCAACGATATGTTGCGTCGGTTGGATAAGCCGCAGCTCTTTATTCTCGGTCGTAAGGATGAGTATATTAGTGAGGCAGCGGCCGAGAAGATGGTGGCCAACCATCCGCAAGCCAAGGTGGTGTGGCTCGATAACTCCGGGCATATGGGCTTTATAGAGCAGCCGCAGGAGTGCGCCGAGGCAATTCTCGACTTTGCAGGCTGTGGTGCACAAGTCAAATAGAGGATGCGCAATGGTGGACTACGACGATATATTCGGGGCTGCGAGTGCCGATCGACTCGACGAGGTGACGCTCGAGGTGTTCTATATGCAGGCCGAGCGATGTGCCCCCTATGCCGAGTATCTGCGATTGATAGGCGTTGAGCCGAGAGAGATACGTCGGGTGGAGGATATACCTATGTTGCCCATCGAACTCTTCAAGACACACGACGTATATTCGGCCGTCGAGCCTCCGCAGGTGGTATTTACGTCGAGTGCAACGACCGGGATGACACCCTCGCGTCACCCCGTTGCCGACCTTGTGCTCTATGAGCGTTGCTTCACGGAGAGCTTTCGCCGATTCTATGGCGAGCCCGCGGAGTGGAGCATCTATGGACTGCTGCCGTCGTACCTCGAGCGTCAAGGCTCGTCGCTCGTCTATATGGTCGATAGGTTGATTGCGACGAGTGGTCGAGGAGGCTTCTATCTCGATAACTACCAAAAGTTGCTCGACGATATGAGGCGCGACGAGCACCCGAAGATTCTGCTTGGCGTGACCTATGCGCTACTCGACCTTGCCGAGCAGTATGCTCCGCGGTTGGAGGGCACGGTGGTGATGGAGACCGGCGGAATGAAGGGGCGGCGGCGCGAACTGCCGAAGAGTGAACTGCACGAGGTGCTGTGCCGTGCCTTTGGCGTGGAGCAGATAGCCTCGGAGTATGGTATGGCGGAGCTTATGTCGCAGGCATACTCGAAGGGTGACGGAGTATTCTTCGCCCCTCCGTGGATGCGTGTCTTGGTACGCGATATAAACAACCCGTTCAGCCGTCTGGCGGATGGGCGGCGCGGTGCGATTGATATTATAGACCTTGGCAATATCCACTCTTGCTCGTTTATCGCGACGCAGGATGTAGGCATGCGCTATGCCGACGGCTCGTTCCGTATCGAGGGGCGTGTGAGCAAGAGCGATATAAGGGGTTGTAATCTGCTGGTTCAATAATAAAATGTGGCTATGAGGTACGACAAGGGGGATTTAAGGCGTCTGCACGAAGTGCTGTACGAGATTTTGGGTGAGGTGGTGCGCGTATGCGAGGAGTGCAGTATCCCATACTTCATTCAGGGAGGCTCGGCCATAGGAGCCCTCTACGATAAGGGTATTGTGCCGTGGGACGACGATATCGATGTGGGTATGACGCGCGAAAACTATGAGCGTTTTCTGCGCGAGGCACCTGCGCATCTCAAGCCCGAATACTTCCTCGAATGGTTCGGCACCGAGGCCTCTACGCCGTTCTACTTTGCGAAGGTCAAGAAGAACAATACGCTCTTTGTCGAGCAGATATGGCGCGATATGGATATACACCACGGAATATTTGTCGATATATTCCCTTACGACCGTATTCCCGACAATGCCCTCTGCGAGCGGCTGCACCGCTTTGGCGCAAAGTTTTGGATAAACTGCTTTATGGGCAAGCAGGTGTGGCTGTGGCGGCACTGTGGCCACTGCGGCATAGAGAAGCCTCTCCCGAAGTCGTGGGTGGGATGTGCGGCGATACGCCTTGTGTGCGCCCTCTTCTCGCGCAAAACCATATATCGACTGATGAATATGCACCTCGCACTCTACAACAAATGCAACACTTCGCGTGTGAATATCGTGCGTATGCCGAAGGATCAGATTGCGCGAAGCGACATCGAAAATCCGGTGCGTATGCCGTTTGGTCCGCTGACGGTATGGGCTCCGCGGCACATCGAGGATTATCTGCGCCACCACTATCCTAATCTGCGCCCTGTGTTGCCGGAGGAGGAGCAGGTAAACCACGCGCCATATTGTCTAATGTTCGATACCACGCAGAGTGACCAATAGTTATGCAGAAACGCCTGTCAATCATCGTGCCTACCTACAATATGGAGGCCTACCTCGAGAGGTGTGTGGAGTCGGTGCTCCGCACGCCGTCGTTGGCCGCCGTGGAGGTGGTGATAGTCAATGACGGAAGTCGCGATAGCTCGCTGCGTATAGCCCGTGAACTCTCCGACCGCTACACCTCGACCGTGCGCGTAATCGACAAGCCGAATGGGAACTATGGCTCGACGATAAATGCGGCACTGCCCGTGGTGCGGGGCGAGTATGTGAAGATTCTCGATGCCGACGATATGTTCGACGGAGGCAGCCTTGTCGAGTTGCTTGATGTGTTGAAGCGTCTTAGCGGTGTGGATATGGTTGTTACGCCCTATATCGAGGAGGGGCGACATTCGAGGCGGCGTGTCGATTACAACATCTACGCACGCAAAATATACGACTACGGGAAGGTGTATGAGGCCGAGCAGGTATTTGCCGATGGGGCGATACGCTTCTTTGCCATGCATGGCGTGACATATCGTACAGAGATGCTGCGCGAGATGCATTATAGGCAGAGCGAAGGCATATCCTATACCGATCAGGAGTGGGTGTTCTATCCCTTATTCGGCGTGCGTACCATAGCCTTTGCCGACGTGCCGCTCTATATCTACAATGTGGCGCGTGAGGGGCAGACGATGGATAGTAGGGTGCAGATGCGCCAAATATCGCAGCTTGTGCAGCTTACCGAGCATATCGCTCGCTACTATGTAGCGGCCGAGGGGGGCGTGTTGCAACCGTCACGCAGAGATTTTCTGCGCGAGATTGTTGCGGGGCGCATGCGTGTTCTATATCGAAAATATCTGCTCGAAATGCCGCATGATACATTTCTATCGTCGGACTTTGCGGCCGTGGATGCACGGATGATGCAGCTCGCACACCTTTGCGGTATAGAGAGTCTGCGAGTGCCCGTGAATAATCTTCTAAAGGTCGATTTGCTCGACTATTGGCGTATGCACGGCCGCCGTTACAGCCCATTTGTGTTGTCGTTTCTGCGTACGGCCGACAAGGCTATGCAGTGGCTTCACGCCCTGCTCTTCCGCCGTTAGGACTATCGAATAAGAATCGACGAGTCGCCGTAGGAGAGGAAGCGGAAGTCGTGCGACAGCGCATAGTCGTAGATGCGGTGCCAATCCTCGCCAACATAGGCCGAAACTAGCAACAGCAGTGTTGATTTCGGCTGGTGGAAGTTGGTAACTATGTTGCGGACAATGCGGTAGGTATAGTCGAGTGGTGTAATCATTATCTGTGTTGCAGCGTCGAGTCTTTCAAGCCTGTTGTGCTGCATATAATCGATGAGCGTATCGAGAGCCTCCGCGCCATCAAATGTTTGAGGAATGTCGTACAACTCCCACTGACCTATGGTGCGCTCGGTGTGCGGCTTGCCCTCCTCGTGGATGCGCCAAGCGAGTGCCGTGAGAGATTCGAGGGTGCGTACCGATGTGGTGCCGACGGCAATAATGCGGCCTATCGAGCGGCGTAGTTGTAAGAGCGTTGTAAGGCGTATGTCGAAGTGCTCGGTATGCATGGCGTGGTCGGCGGCATTCTCGTCCTTGACCGGCAGAAAGGTGCCTGCGCCGACATGGAGTGTCACCTCGCCAAAGTCAAAGCCGCGGCGACGTAACGAGTCGATAAGTTCTTCGGTGAAGTGCAGACCTGCGGTTGGAGCGGCGACCGACCCCTCGAAGCGCGAATAGACGGTCTGGTAGCGCGTATTGTCGATATCCTCGCTCTCGCGGTTGAGGTATGGCGGTATGGGTATGCGCCCCAACGTCTCGAGCAGTTCGCCGAAGCTCAGCGGCGCGTCCCACACGAAGCGCACGATATGCTCGCGTGTACCTCGCTCGGCGATGTAGGCCTGTAGGTGGTAGTCCTGCCCCTCGTGGTCGAAAGAGATCTCGACAGCACCCTCCTTCCACTTCTTCAGATTGCCGACAATGCAGGACCAAGATGCCTCGCCTCGCGCGGCAAAGGCCCGCTCGTAGTCGGCCGGAGCGTGCGGCTCGAGGCAGAAAACCTCGATGCGTGCGCCCGATGGCTTGTGCATCACGAGGCGAGCGCGTACCACGCGCGTATTGTTGAATACGAAGAGTGAGCCCTCGGGGGCGATATCGCCGATGTCGGAGAAATGACGCTCCGAGATGTCGCCGCCGCGCCAAACGAGCAACTTCGAGGCATCGCGCTGTGCGAGCGGAAATTTGGCAATACGCTCGTCGGGGAGCGGATAGTCGTAGTCGTTGATGAGAATGTGTCGTTCCATATCGAGTGCAAATATACGAACTTATCGAAAAAAACAGGAAGACTTCGATTAATATATCATAAACCGAGTGCTAAAAATCGCAGTTGTAGGCTCTTGCCGATTAAATTGAGGTGCCTTGTGATGCGCTAATCAAATTATTTATATATTTGCAAACATAAAACGGTTGTTCGAATGTTGATTACAGTTTGGCAACCTTATGATTTAATCGACTGTCTATATGGATTACAGGTATCTAACCGATGAGGAGATTGGGGTGTTGCAATCGCAGCAATGTCGTGCCGAAGATTGGAATACGGTGATGGTTCATCCGGATTTTTCTCCGGAATATCTGCACAATGTGCGCTTCTCGGGCGAGGTGCGTTTGGGTGTCTTCTCTCGCTCCTTTGTTCGCGAGGGTGGCATCAATATGCATTCGGGTATTCGTAATGCGGCGCTCCACAATGTCGAGGTTGGGGATAATTGTCTTATCGAGAATATCAATAACTACATAGCAAACTACAAGATAGGCTCTCGAACCATAATTGACAACTGCGACCTTATAGTCGTAGATGGCAAATCGAGTTTCGGAAACGGCATTGAGGTCGCCGTGTTGAACGAGATGGGTGGCCGTGAGGTGGTTATCACCGATAAACTCTCGGCCCACACGGCCTACATAATGGCTCTCTATCGCCATCGAACACAGCTCATTAAACGACTACGCGATATAGCACTCTATTATAGCGAGAAGCACGCTTCGGATAGAGGCACGATTGGTTCGAATGTCACCATATCGAATTCGGGTGTTATAAGGAGTGTGCGTATAGGCGATAGTTGTCGCATCGAGGGTGTAAATCTGCTGTCGAATGGCAGTATCAATAGTAATAGCGAGGCTTCTGTCTATGTCGGGCATGGTGTTATATGTAGCGACTTTATAATATCGAGTGGATCCAAGGTTGATAGCGGAGCGACGTTGAGTCGTTGCTTTGTTGGACAGGCCTGCGAGCTTGGCCACAACTACTCGGCATCGGACTCGCTCTTTTTCAGTAACTGCCAAGGGGAAAATGGTGAGGCGTGTGCAATTTTCGCAGGCCCATATACCGTTACGCACCATAAATCGACGCTCCTTATTGCCGGAATGTTCTCGTTTATGAATGCCGGCTCCGGCTCGAACCAGAGCAATCATATGTATAAGCTGGGGCCTATTCATCAAGGCACCTTGGAGCGAGGAGCCAAGACCACATCGAACTCCTATATCTTATGGCCTTCGCGTGTAGGGGCATTCTCGTTGGTTATGGGACGCCATATCAATAACTCCGACACGACAAATCTGCCATTCTCCTACCTTATTGAGCAGAATAATACGACACACTTGGTGCCGGGTGTTAATCTCCGCTCGGTGGGTACTATTCGCGATGTGCAGAAGTGGCCGAAGCGAGATCGTCGTACCGACTCAAATAGGCTGGACCTCATCAACTATAACCACCTAAGCCCATTTACGGTACAGAAGATGATGTGCGGTCTTGGAATTCTTAAAGATTTGCAGCATGCAAGCGGAGAACTCTCCGATACCTACTCGTTCCATAGCACGAAGATCAAGAACTCCTCGTTGCGCAACGGAATACGCTTCTATACTGTCGGCATACATAAGTTTATGGGCAACTCCATTATCAAGCGGTTGGAGGGGCTGCGATTCTCTTCGGACGAGGATATATGCCGCCGACTTGTTCCGGACACCGAGATAGGTAAGGGCGAATGGGCAGATGTGTCAGGCCTTATTGCGCCAAAGAGCGAGATTGAGAAGTTGATGGACGCCATCGAGAGCGGCAGAATCTCCCGTTTGAAGGAGATAAATGCAGAGTGGGAACGTATGTACAGAAACTACTACACCTATGAGTGGAGTTGGGTGTATGAGCATATCGAGGAGTTTTATGGCAAAGATCCTGCAAAGCTCTCGGCTGCCGATGTTATAGAGATTGTGGAGCAGTGGCGCGAATCGGTGGTGTGGCTCGATAAGATGATATATGAAGATGCTCGCAAGGAGTTTTCGTTGGCCTCGCGTACGGGATTTGGTGCAGATGGCTCACGCGAGGTTAAGGATAGCGACTTCGAGCAGGTGCGAGGCGTGTTCGAGAGCAGCCCGTTTGTCTGTGCTACGCTGAGGCATATAGAGGAAAAAACGGCTCTCGGGCAGGAGCTGATAGACCGATTGGCGCCGCTTGTATGTGGTTAATCTCGCGAATCTTAAAGCAAAAGAGTGCGCATTTGTGATATATTAATTGAGATAGTTGTGTCGTTTTACGAAAAATTATTATCTTTGCTTCTTGAGACGAGTGACTATTCACTTTTTAATAACTTATACTACTATGAAAAAACTGAGATTTATCGTGCTCGCAGTGGTGGCAATGCTCATCTCTGCAGCGACCGTTGTGGCTCAGGAGAAGCCACAGGGATTGAAGTTGCCGTCGGTAGTTGGTAGCGACATGGTGCTCCAACACTCCTCGACAGTAAACATCTGGGGCTGGGCAAAGCCAAAGGCCAAGGTGAAGATTCAGCCAAGCTGGGTGGAGAGCAAGAAGCCTCTGCAGGTGAAGGCTGACGAGAATGGTTTCTGGAAGGTGGAGGTGCAGACTTTGGCTGCCGGCTATACGCCTTACACGATTACCATCAAGGCAGGTAAGGAGACCAAGGAACTTACGAACATCGTTTTCGGTGAGGTATGGCTCTGCTCGGGTCAGTCCAATATGGAGTGGCCTGTACGCAAAACCCCGGATATGCGTGGTGATTTGAAGAAGAAGATGAACACCAACATCCGCCTCTACTGCACGGGCCGTATCTCGGCTACCACGCCGCAGGATGATGTGCCTGTACAGGCAAAGCATACGCCTCATTGGGCAGTCTGCAACGCTAAGGACCTGGCTACCTTCTCGGCCGTAGCTTACGGCTTCGGTAAGGAGCTTCAGGAGGCTTTGGATGTGCCGGTAGGTCTTATCGACGCTTCGTATGGCGGTACGCCTGTCGAGGGTTGGATTGGCGTGGAGGCTCGCAACGCTAACGAGAAGCTCGCTGCCGTTTGCGCAAAATCGAAGAACAAAAAGTGGAAGAGCAAGCTCTCGGCTCTTCACAACGCCAACATCTATCCTATTCGCCACACGACTATCGCCGGTACAATCTGGTATCAGGGTTGCTCGAATGTTAAGTATGGCGGCTATGCAACTATGCTCAACGGCCTTATCAACTCGTGGCGTACGGAGTTCCGTAACCCGACGATGCCTTTCTATATTGTTGAGATTGTTCCTCACACCTACGCAGGTATCCGCGGAGCCTTCATCCGTGAAGCTCAGGCTCGCGTAGCGGCTCGCCAGAAGAACTGCGAGATCGTTATCACCAACGACCAGAACTGCGTTCCGGGCGATATCCACCCACCGTTGAAGAAGGATGTGTCGCACCGCCTCGCACAGTGCGCTCTCGGCGGTCACTACCACAAGACGACGGCCGAGTTCCGCTCGCCGGCTTATAAGTCGATGGTTGTTGAGGGTGACGCTATCCGCGTATATTTCAAGAACGTTCCTACGACGCTCGTGAAGAAGGGTGAGGGCCGCATCAACGGCTTCCAGCTCGGCGTTAAGGATCCTAACGATCCGAAGGGTAAGAAGCTTATCTTCTCGCTTGCCGAGGCAACGATTGAGGGTAACACGATTCTCGTGAAGGCCGAAGGTGTGACGGCTCCTGTGGCTGTTCGCTACTGCTTCAACGAGGATATGGGTAACGTATTCTCGGCCGAGGGTCTGCCGCTCGGTGCTTTCCGTAGCGACCGCGCTAACACTTCGCTCAGCGCACGTCCATATATCGAGACTCCTAACGCAATCGCCGTTAAGGTTGAGGGCGAGGGCTATGAGAAGGGTACCTTCGGTCAGGATGCTCCGCTGTGGAGCGAGCTGTGGGCCTTGAGCGAGGTTCGCCCAACCGAGTTCGATGGTTTAGAGTTCCTCGTAAGCCAGGATGCAGGCAAGGGTAAGGCAGGTCGTCCATGCCGTGTAACCGCCCTTGAGGATGGTAAGCTCTATGTGTTGACGGCAATTGCTCCTGCGATCCGCAAGAGCCCATGGCGTGTGCTCACTTCGACCTACACATTCCCTTATGCTGTGAAGACCAAGAAGAAGGGTGTTGCGTTCTACATCGTAGAGCGTCCGGTGAAGGCCGGTGAGACTATCGACCTCCCGAAGACCAAGAGCCGCTGGGGATATTCGGTACTCGCAAAGAGCATTGAGTATTAGTATGTTGTAATACAACTTCTAACAAAGCAAGAGTGTGTTCATCATTGAGCACACTCTTGTTCTTGTTGTATGGCAGACTCTTTATTTGGCTTGAGCCAATGCCTTTCGCCCCGCCTCGGCCATCAAGCCCCGCTGTTCGAGGTCGGAGCAGCGGCACTTGTTGAGTTCGGTCCAGTGGCTGCCTCGGCGACGTGGTGAAAGCCGTTGCGCCAAGTGACCGTTGGGCAGGCGTTTAATAGTGGAGTCTATCCACCCGAAGCACAATGCCTCCTCGACAACCTCGATATAGGGGATAACACTCTTTGGAGGCTGCTTGCTGCGCGATGTAATCACCCAGCAGACGCGCTCTGTGTTGTGGTTCTCTGCGAGCCATTGCCTCAACTCGCCCCTCGTGCTGAAGTGTAACAGATTCTCGACCTTCATTATACTACTATCTCAGTTTCTTGCCATCGGCAAAGGCACAGCCGACAACTTCACCGAGTGCGATATAGTGGTGGTTAATCGGGTCGTAGGTTATAGGGTGCAATTTGCGGTAGTCAATCTTGCCGTCGGTGAGAATCGACTCGTCGGCACTCACATTCACAATGCGACCTATGAGGTGGTTGCTCTCCTTGTCGTACGACACCATTTCACACTCCAAGGTCATAGGCAACTCTGCGATAATCGGTGCATTTACCACCTCCGAGCGCACTGCCGTAAAGCCCGCTTTTGCAAATTTTTCAGGCTCTCTGTTGCCCGATACAATGCCGACATAGTCGCATGCCATGAGCCGCTCTACGGTCGCCATACTCGCGGTAAACGCCTTTGTTGCGAGGATGTTTTTCGTGGTTTTATGCCCCTCTGCGATGCAAATACCGATATGGTTGTCGGTAAAAATTCCACCCCACGCAGCATTCATGGCATTCGCTCTCCCCTGCTCATCATACGCCGCCACAATCAGCACCGGCATTGGATAGAGCCAACTTTTGCCTCCAAAATTTTTACGCATAACTTATTGTGTTTGATCTTTCTTCGTTGCTCCAAGATTTTTGCCAAAACAATAATACTCTTTGCAAAATCACAACAGCAGTAGTGCATTTAGCTTATTTTACCAATATTATGATTTATTTATCAAAATATCTTTATCTCCTCACTCTATGCCCAGCTGGTATTTGTAGTTGGCGATATCGGCGGCAGTGCCGATGGCTTTGCCCGGAACGTCGCTCAATTTTACACATCCATAAATCGGTTGTCGCTCGTTGATACGGCACTCCTTCAACTTCATTACGATATTCATAGGCTTGATGCCCGGAATGTCGCAGGTGAGGTTTGTGCCGATGCCGAATGTCACCTTGATGCGCCCTGCGAAGTACTCTTTGATGTCGGCGGCTGCCGTGAAGTCGAGGCCGTCCGAAAAGACGATGGTCTTGCTCAACGGATCGATGCCATACGACTTGTACTTCTCGATAATCCTATCGCCGAATGCCTTCGGGTCGCCGCTATCGTGGCGCACACCGTCGTACAGCTTCGCGAGCTTCATCGAGAAGTTGCGCAGGAAGGTATCGACCGTGTAGGTGTCGGTGAGTACCGTGCCGAGATTACCGTCGTAGACATCCACCCAACGCTCCATAACCTCGTAATTGGCCTCTTTGGGGGTGTGTACGGCCGCCTGAAACATAAAGCACTCGTGCGCCATAGTGCCGATAGGTCGAAGGTTGTACTTCATGGCCAGAGCGACGGTCGAGGTGCCCGTAAAGGTTGGGCAGTGCTCCTTCATATACTCGATGACTATCTCCTCGGCGTGCGTGTTGAAGCGGCGGCGCATACCGAAATCGGCAAAGTAGAGGTTGTGCTTGGCGGCGATGGCTACCTTCTGCGCCATGAGCGGTGTCATCGCCTCGGCAAGTTCCTCGCGCGTTTGGTAGCCGTTGCCGATATGGCGGTGGTGGAGCTCCGACACGATGGCGAGAATAGGAATCTCGTAGAATGTGACTTTATACATCGCATCGGCCACCTCGATATGCAGGTGGTGCTCTTCGTCGAGCCATACGTTTATCTTCTCGGGCTCGAAACGGAATTGGCAGAGCCACTCCCAAAAGCAACGGGGGATGTAGTGGATGGTGCGTACCGCCCACTCGAACTCCGACTGTTGCAGCGAGAGCGTGGCGAGCGTGGCGAGCTCTGCCCGCAGCGCCTCGACAAATGCCTCGCTGTACTCGGTGTTGTTGCGGTCGTGGAAGGTGAAGGATCCCCACGCATTGGGGTAGTGCACCTGATAGTAGTAGGACATCGAAAACTTGTAGAGGTCGTTTTCGAGAATCGAGCGAATTACCATAGCCGAGATGTATGTAGAGTTGAACTTAATACAAAGGTAACGAAAATTTTCGAAGTCGCAAGTCGCCCCTTCTTCAAAAAATAGAGTAGAGAGGTTGCTCGATATAACACTTTTTGGCAGTCTGTATTCTGTCGAAATGCAAGAATAAATTGTATTTTACATTTTACCGTGCGGAAGACGGGTGTAAAAACAAAAAAACGACTGATGAAATCAGTCGTCGGTCTAATCATTTGTGGGAGCTGAGGGATTCGAACCCCCGACCCTCTGCTTGTAAGGCAGATGCTCTAAACCAGCTGAGCTAAGCTCCCTTTTCAAAAATGGCTCGGGACTGCATTTGTCGAATCTTCAAGGTGGACAGCTATCCACACCAGTCGCTCCTTTACTCGTGGCCGCTTTCGGCAACCGTCGTATCGAAACTTTGCAACCCTCGCGCAATAGCGCCTGAACAAGGACTTGAACCTAGGACCCCATGATTAACAGTCATGTGCTCTAACCAACTGAGCTATTCAGGCGTTTTTTAGAACCTGTGCAAGCCGTATCACCGGTTTTGCGACTGCAAATATACGGCTATTTTTTATTCTTCCAAAACTTTTGCGAAAAAAAAGTTAAAAAAGATAAAAAAAATGCTCGTAACACCCCGATTAATGGGGAAAGCAGGGGGCTATCTGTTCACTCCTACATCGTCGATAAGGGCGTTTATGCGGCGGCGGAGGCGTGTGACAATAGGAACCCAGATGATGGATAGGGCGATAAGCGAGGCAATGCTTACGCCGCGCACCACACCGTCGAATACGTCCTGTATCTGGTAGCCTGTGGTGGCGAGAGAGAGCAACGAGAAGCCGATAACCATTAGCGAGAAGAGAATCAAAAGACGGCAAACCATCCGTATCGAGAAGCTGTACACCTTGTTCAGGCGGCGTAGCTTGGTGTAGGCCTCATCCTTCACATCGAAAGGACCGTCGGAGGCTCGGCGTTGCAGGTATATCCAGTCGTTATAGTCGCCGACTACGCGGATGTTGCACTCGGTGAGGAAGTTGTAGTAGCTCTCCTTCACTTCGTCGGAGGCGTTGCGCTCGACCATATCGAGCTTGTAGATATACTCGCCCGGCACACCGCGCTTGAAGGTGAAGCGCACGCCACCCTGCACGCGCACGAAGTTCCACCCTGCGGCGGCCATATCGTTGAGCCACTGCTCCTCCTTGTCGTAGTCGGCGATGTTGAAGAATCGCCATACTCGCTTGTACTCCTTGTTGCTCTGCATAGTTTTCGTTATTTTACGATTATCACTTCAAAATCTGTTCCCCATTTGCGACAAGTTCCGCAAGTCGCATATACTCGGCCTGCAACACCTCGCGACCGAGAGGAGTTATCTGGTACTCCTTCTTGCGGCTCTCGGTGTCGAAGGCGTGTTGTATAATCCATTGCTTGTCGAGCAGTGAAGAGAGTGCTCCGTAGAGCGTGCCGGCCGAGATGAGTAAACGGCCGTTGCTAATCTCGGCAATGCGCTGCATAATGCCGTAGCCGTGCATGGGCTCGGTAAGCACAAGCAGGATGTAATATACCGCCTCGGTGAGGGCGCAGTTGCTTCTGTTCATATCACTAATATTTGGGTAGTGTATATCGTTAGTCGTTATATCGGCTGTCGATATAGTGCAAATGTACGACTATTTTTCAATCTTCCAAAATTTTTGCAAAAAAAGTTATACCTTTGTGGTTGTTTGCCACGAGGTGATGAGATACATCGCATACATATCTATATATATAGCTCTCGCTCTATGTTCGGCGGTGGCCGCAGGGCGCGACGTGCTGCAGCTCGATAATGCGGTGTTTGACTTTGGCACGATAGCCGAGGAGGCGGGAGTGGTGCAGCACGTTGTGCGTGTTCGGAACATATCGGAAAACCCTGTGGTGATTGTTGCGGTGGTAGCGTCGTGTGGATGTACAACGGCCGACTTCGCGCGTAAGCCCATAAAAGCGGGCGAGGAGAGCAATATTGTAGTGCGCTTCTCGCCACTCAATCAGGCGGGGCGGGTGTTTCGCCGCCTCGTGGTGCGCACCTCGGAGGGGGCGTTGGAGCAGATGATAACGGTGCAGGGTGTTGTGACACCGCGCCCGAAGAGCATCGAGGAGCAGTTTCCGATAGCGTTGGGTGCAGGCGTGCGTATAGATGCCAATGCCCACTCATTCGGATATGTTGAGCACGGCAAACCCATATACAGCACCTTCGAAATAGTCAATACGTCGAGGCGGACAGTGGCTATCGGGCTAATCCCTTCGGTGAGCAGTCGCAGCCTCGATATACGCGCTCCGCAGAGTGTGGCGGCAGGGGAGCGTGCCACAATAGAGTTCGGCTACCGGCTGCCCGAGAAGTGTAGTATATACGGAACACTCAAAGATGTAGTAGAGGTGTACGTTGATGGGAACAAATCGGATATTCCGCTGATTATAAACGCAATAGCTATTGATTCGCGCGATTTGTTTACAGATATCGAGGAGCCAAAGGGGGAATTGTCCGATAATTTTATTAAATTTGAGCGCGTTTTTGCCTCTGCAAAGGGGGCAGTTCGCCGCGTAACGATATGCAACAAGGGCGCTTCGCCACTTGTAATTCGCCGTGTGGAGAGCGAGGGAGGCTTCTTCGAGTCCGCGCTGTCGGGCGACAAGGTGCTCCGCACGGGCGAGTGCCGCGAGTGTGTGGTGCGACTCGCGCCTCCGAGTGATATGCTCGGTGCCGTGAGCGGAAGGTTGAAGATTGTGACCAACGACCCGCGGCGGCCTATGTTGAGTATCCGCGTTACGGCTATTATAGAGAGATAAACCAATTAAAGCTATGTTTGAGATAGTAGAGAAGAGGGAACTTGCCGCAGGCATATACCTCACACGAGTAAAGGCTCCGCGCATTGCGCACTCGGCGCAGCCCGGACAGTTTGTAATTGTGCGTGCCGACGAGAAGGGCGAGCGCACACCGCTCACCATCGCCGACTACGACGATGCGGAGGGTACCGTGACACTTGTAACGCAGGCCATAGGCGTCTCGACGCGTAAGATTACGGCCAAAGGCGTGGGCGATTCGCTAGCCGATGTGGCAGGGCCTCTCGGCCGCCCGTCGGACTTCGTGAATGAGCCACTCGAAGAGCTGCGCAAGAGACATCTTGTGTTTGTCGGCGGAGGCGTGGGCACGGCTCCCGTATATCCGCAGGTTAAGTGGCTGGCCGAGCGAGGTGTCGAGGTGGATGTCATCGTGGGTGCCAAGAGCAAGGATATGCTTATCTACAAGGAGGAGATGGCCAAGGTGGCCACGAACCTCTATATCGCTACCGACGACGGTTCGGAGGGCTTCCACGGCCTTGTAACCGCACTGCTCGAAAATCTAGTTACGGAGCAGGGCAAGCACTACGACGGCGTGGTGGCTATAGGCCCGATGATTATGATGAAGTTCGTAACGCTGACGGCCAAGAAACTCGAGTTGCCATGCACCGTATCGCTCAATGCACTGATGGTCGATGGTACAGGAATGTGTGGCGCGTGCCGCGTGACGATTGCCGGTAAGACGAAGTTTACATGCGTGGATGGTCCGGAGTTCAACGCCTATGACGTCGATTTCGACGAGGCGATGCGCCGCCAAGCGATGTACCGTGCGCAGGAGCAGCATGCCAATGAGCACGCACACAAGTGCAACTGCTTCTAATAGGCAACATGATTTAACTACAATCTAAACAATAAAGCTATGAAGAAGAGCCTTTGCCTCCTACTCTCTATCGCTATTGCCACACTCGCGGCAGCGTGCACATCACTGCCACTCGCGGAGCATATCGACCATAATGCCGAGTGGGAGATGGTTATCGAATCATTAGACGACTCATGTAAGCGCGTAACCATCAAGAGTTCGGAGGTAGCAGCACCGACGTGCGAGGGCCATACCCTGCACTATGAGAATCTCGGCGGCCGCGATATCGACCTTACGATAACTTATGCAGCCTCGAAGACGTGCGAGGGTGGTATGGAGATTATACCGACCATCGAGAATAACGAGAAGGGGTGGATGGTGCAGTCATTCGAGACTCCGTCGCTCACCGCTCTGAAGGCCAATGTCGATGATGCGTTCCTCGTTCCTATCGGCACGGGCTTCCGTATTCCTATCAAGAATACGTTGGAGCTCTACGAGAAGGTAAAGAACACGGAGGATCCGAATACACTCTTCAAGAGGAAGGATAAGTGGAGATGGTGTCAGGAGCAGAGCCGCTTCTGCCTCTCGGTAGCCTATCCGAGTGAGCAATGCACGATGCAATGGGTTGCCTTGCAGGGCAAGAAGGGGGGTATCTACTTCGCCAGCCACGACAACCGCTTCTCCTATAAGTACATAAATATCGCCTTTGACCCACAGACCCTCGACACGCAAATACGTTTCCGCTATATGTTGGAGTGCTTCCCCGGCGAGAGGGTAGAGGTGGCACCTACGGTATGCAAGCCTTACGAGGGCGAGTGGTACGCCTGCGCCGACACCTACCGCAAGTGGTTCTTGGCACATCGCTCCATCATCGAGCGCCCCGAGTGGATTAAGAGCAGCCGCGGCTGGCTGCTGGCAATCCTCAAGCAGCAGAACGACGAAATTATCGTACCTTACGAGGAGATTGGCGGGCTATTGGCCGATGCAGCCGAGGAGCGCGGTATCGACATCCTCGGTCTGTTTGGTCGCGGCATAGGTGGTCACGATCGCTTCTATCCCGACTACCGTCCTGACCCGAAGATGGGTGGCGAGAAGGCCTTGAAGAAGGGTATTGCCGAGGCGAAGGCAAAGGGTAAGCGCGTGGTGCTCTATACCAATGGTCAGCTGCTCGATATGAACGAGACACCGCAATATTGGCCTGATACGGGCCGTATCATCAGTGTCCGCCTGAATGATGGCAAGCTTTGGCAGCAGACCTACCACAAGTACGACAGCGCACCAGCCCGTCACTTCGGCCTTGCGTGTCACAGCTGCGCAACGTGGCGCGAGAAGATGCTCTATCTGGCCAAGGATGCCAATGATCTGGGCGCTGACGGCATACTCTACGACCAGCTGGCTGTCTCTAAGCCGACATATTGCTACCACCCCGACCACGGCCACCGCGTACCGAAGATTGTCTATGAGGCCGACCGTCTCGACAATATGGCGTATGTTCAACGCGAGATGACGAAGATAAATCCGGAGTTTGTGATTATGACCGAGGGCTTGGCCGACTATGAACTCAACACCGTAGGCATGTTCCACGGCTACTGCAAAGGCTCTATCGTGCCGCAGAAACATATCATGCGCGAGCGATTTGATGACAAGGGTGTTGTGCAGTACTTTACCGAGATGTTTCACTACACCTTCCCCGAGAATGTGGTGACAATTCGTATGACTTCGCCGTCGAACAGTCGCTTCAGTATGAACTACAATCTCTCATTCGGCTTCCGCAACGAACTGGAGTTGCGCTATGCGGCCGACCGTGAGTACCTCAAGCACAAGAAGGTGCCGAAGATTGAAGACTATGTGAATGTACGCACCGTATCGTCGGTTAAAATCATTCGAGAGATGGAGGAGACAGGCGATCCTGCAGCATCCGTGAAGTACTACAAGCAGACGCTCGATTTCCAGCAGGAGCATGCCGAGTTGCTCAAGCATGGCCGATACCTCGCCGGCAATGGCGTGCAGTTCGAGGCCTCGTCGCAATATGCGATGGCAAATGCGTGGGCCACGCAGGATGGCAAGAGACTCGGTGTATTGGTTTGGAATCTCTCCGACGAGGAGGTGGCATACGATGTGGCATACAAAGGCTTCAAGGCTACGGCCGTCTATGCACCCGACATGGAGAGTGTGAAGTTTGGTGATAAGCTCGGAGCACAGAGCCTACACCTCGTAATATTTGAGAAGTAATATCAATTTGTAATATGGCAAACAAAATACCTCGTGTCGCAGTACGCGAACAAGACCCGAAACTCCGTGCCACCAACTTCGAGGAGGTGTGCTACGGCTACAACGAAGAGGAGGCGCAGCTCGAAGCATCGCGCTGCCTGAACTGCAAGAATCCGCGTTGCGTAGCAGCATGTCCCGTGGGTATCAACATTCCCGCTTTTATCGAGCGACTGACCAAGGGCGATAATGCCGGAGCTGCGGCCGTCATAGCCAAAGATTCGTCGCTGCCGAGTATCTGCGGCCGCGTGTGCCCGCAGGAGAGCCAATGTGAGGGCTCGTGCATACTCGGCATCAAGGGTGAGCCGGTAGCCATCGGCAAGCTCGAGCGATATGTGGGAGATTGGCACTTGGAGCACCCTGAGAGCGAGCTGTTGCAGGCGAAGGAGAGTGCTCACCGCGTGGCCGTTGTGGGTAGTGGCCCGTCGGGCCTCGCCTGTGCCAGTGATCTTGCGAAGATGGGCTACGATGTTACGGTCTTTGAGGCTCTGCACGAGCTGGGCGGAGTGCTGGTCTATGGCATTCCGGAATTCCGTCTGCCGAAGCAGAAGATTGTGGCCCGCGAGATTGAGAAGGTGTGCCGTCTGGGTGTGAAGTTCGAGACCGACGTGGTCGTGGGCCGCACGATAACGGTCGATGCACTGCTCGACGAGGAGGGCTTCGAGGCGGTATTTATCGGCTCGGGAGCCGGACTCCCACGCTTTATGGGTATCGAGGGTGAGAATCTCAACGGTGTGCTCTCGGCTAACGAATTTTTGACGCGAGCCAACCTGATGCACGCCTACGACGAGGAGTATGACACGCCGATATATGTAGGCCGCCGCGTGGTGGTGGTCGGCGGAGGCAACGTGGCGATGGATGCAGTGCGCACAGCCAAGCGTTTAGGTGCCGATGCACACATCGTCTATCGCCGCAGTGAGAAGGAGTTGCCTGCGCGTGTCGAGGAGGTGCATCACGCCAAGGAGGAGGGTATAGAGTTCCGTATGCTCACCAACCCTACGCGCATCCTCGGTGATGAGAAGGGCTGGGTACGCGCCATTAACTGCGTGCAGATGGAGCTTGGCGAGCCCGACGATAGCGGCCGCCGCTCGCCGGTGGAGGTTGCCGGTTCGGACTTCGAGTTGGAGTGCGACGTAGTGATTATGGCCCTTGGAACATCGCCAAATCCGCTTATCGCCTCGACAACCGATGCACTCGATACGACACGCCGCGGCTGTATTGTGGCTGACGACGAGGGCCGCACATCGCGAGAGGGAATATTCGCAGGTGGTGATGCGGTGACGGGTGCTGCGACGGTAATCCTCGCCATGGGTGCTGGTCGCAAGGCTGCCGCAGCCATTGACGAGTATATTAAGAGTAAGCAATAGACGACCTAAAAATATTAGACATGAAAAGATTATTTCTTACTATCGCGCTGCTCACAGCCTCGCTCTCGGCGTGGGCACTGACTCCTAACAAGGTGGTATTTCCGGATATCGAGGGTTACAAGACGCTCAAGGGCGATTTTCACATCCACACCGTATTCTCGGATGCAAGCGTATGGCCTGCAACACGCGTAACGGAGGCTATTTGGGAGGGTCTCGACGTGATTGCCATCACCGAGCATATCGACACGCGCCATCAGAAGTTGCGCAAGGAGGGTCTCTTTACCGATAAGTGCGACCGCGACTGCTCGTATCGAATTGCAGCCAAGGCGGCCAAGCGCACCGACCTGATTGTCATCCAAGGTGGCGAGATTACTCGCGAGATGTCGCCGGGCCACTTCAACTTTATCTTCGTCAAGGATAATGACGAGATTTGCCGCAAGGCCGAGCTCTTCAACGACTCGCACCCGAAGGCTGCCGAGGAGGCTCTCAAGGAGGCGCAGGCGCAGGGAGGCTTTGCCTTTTGGAATCACCCGCAGTGGAACAAGCACGCACCAAACGAGACCAAGTGGTACAAGGAGCATACGAAGTTCCTCAAGGCCGGCCTTTTCAACGGTATCGAGGTCTATAACATGGAGTATTGCCCCGAGGCACACGACTGGGCATTGAAGTACAACCTGACGATGTTCGGCAACTCGGATGCTCACGAGCCATTCTTCTCGCTCATCGACTATCAGAATGGCGGACATCGCCCTTTGACGCTCGTCTTTGCCAAGGAGCGCAGCGAGAAGGGTGTGCGCGAGGCCCTCGACGACCGCCGCACGGTGGTATTTGCCGAGAAGAACATCTATGGCCGCGAGGATTGGGTGCGCAAGCTCTACGAGGCAAGCGTAAAGATTAAGAATGTGCGTTGGACCGAGAAGCGCGTGTATGTAACCATCGAGAACCTCTCGAGCGTGCCGGTACGTTTTGCCAAGGCCCCGGGCGCCGAGCAGTGGAGTTATCAGCGTGAAGCAGAGTTGCCACCGCTCTCAACAGCCACGGTGGTCATCGCGGCCCTGCAAAAGGACCACAAATATCAGCCTATCACGGCTGACGAGGTGCAGATGAATCTCTTTGTCGAGAATTTCCACATAGGAGCACACAAGCCTCTCGAGGTTAAGTACACCTTCAAACGCAAGTAACGCACTACGAGAGTGCGATACATAAAGAGTTCGGGGCTGCCTCGTAGTGAGGCAGCCCCGAAACTTTTTGTGCGCGGACGGCTGTTAGTTCGCTATGCGGCAATCGACATATACGGGCAGGTGGTCCGAACCCCACACACCGTCGTAGTCCTTGATGATAAGTTCCCAATTGCTGATGCGAATTGAGTTCGGTGTAACGAAGATGTGGTCGATATGTTGTCCATCGATCGGTAGGCTCTCGGCCGGCTTATAGTGCGTGCAGGAGCGATACTGCTTATTGGTCGTGCGGTCGGCGAGGGTCATTGCATCCTTCAGGTATGGTGACCCGTGCAGAATGCGATAGGCAAGGCTGTTCTGCGGCGAGTTGTAGTCGGCTGTGACGAAGGTTGGCGCACCCTTCGATATGCGTCGAATCATGTCGAGGATGATGTGCGAGGCATTCAGTCTCGCCTCTTTGCCTCGGTGGTCGTAGTGGCCGTTGAAGATGAAGAACTCCTTGCCTGTGCGTTTGTCGCGGAACTTTGCCCACGTGAAGAGACGGGCCGAGTGCGCGCCATAGCCACGCTTGGCCGCCTTGTCAGATAGCCAAATGGTGGCGTGGTCGAGCAACTCCAATCGCTCACGGCGGTAGAAGATAGGGTTGAAGTGACGCGTGGTGTTCCGGTCGTCGCCCGATATGTTCGAGCCTATCCAATCGTACTCGTCACCAATATGTTTCATCAAATCGTTAATTTGAGGTAGCCACGGCTCTTGTGCGCCGAAGATGTCGAAGCGGTACTCCTTGATGACGGCGGCTGCAGCTTCGATGCGCGGTGGCCAAGGAGACCTCTTGCCCGGGTATTGAATGTTGTAGGTGGCCAGACGCAAATCCTCCGATGCCCAATCGGTCTTCGGAGCTGTTATCTGCCGGAGCTCTGCCTCCACACGCTCCTTGGCCTTACCGGCCGTGAGCACCGTGCGGGCATTATCGGTCACATGTTTGCTATCCTCCTTGGAGAGGGCAAAGTCGGCCTTCGAGGTGGTGTATAGGCGATTTACGCATAACCCCTCTGGGTCGCTGTGCGTGACGATATATATCGTGCCATCCTTGCCCTCGGTCACGACAGGATTGATGGTAGAGGCTCCGGTGGAGAGCTGAATATTGCCGTACCAATTCTCGCCGTTATCGTCAGAGAGGTAGGCGTACATGCCCGTAGGTCGCCAAAAGAGTGTCTGCTTGATGTGGCCGTTGCGTACCATGAGTAGCGAGCCGTTCGAAAGACGGTGTATTGCAAAATTCTGGTCTGGGGCTAATACGAACTTCTCCGGCTCGCTCCACTCCTTGCCGTTTGCCGAGGTCGCGGTGTAGAGCGATGTGGTGCCCGATACGCGCAGCACCATCTGCACCTCGTTGTTGTCGTTGATGAAGAGCTGTGGATTGTTATATCGTCCGGCTACCCACTCGTCGGCAGGCTGTACGCAACCGAGGTGTGCGCGCCACGAAGTACCCTTATTGCTCGAGATATAGACTCCTGCGCCACGCTTTGAGTCGATGTCGTGCTGCTTGTCTGCGTATGGAGAGACGAAGCGTGGACGATTCCACTTGTTGGCGATAAACGGAGTCTTGTCGTAGCTCATAACCTCCCTGCCCCACAGTGCCACGGGGAGAAACCACTTGCCGGCCTTGTTTACCACAGGGCGGCCTGTCGGGATGCCTACGCCGAGGTACTTCGGCGCGTTCCATACGGGCTGCTTGGCGTTAGGATTACTGCAGCACATGGCCCACATTGCGCCGCGACCGTCGTAGTAGCCGTCGAACACCGAGTAGAAGAGCCATAAATCGCCCTTTGGCGACCTCCATAATATGCCGTTACGCACGGCGCGCTTCTCGGCCCGCGCGTCGAGCACGAGATTCTGCTCCACCCACGACTTGCCCTGCGTGTCGCTATATGCGAGTGTCAGGAAGCCATCTGCATTGTCACCTCCGCATAGCACCGAGGCCCATAGACGACCCTTACCAGTAACTTCGAGGGCGGTAATCTGTGTGTAGTCGAGTGCGCTGGATGCATACTTCGCCTCATTTGTCAGCGACTTGGGCTCAACCGAGAGTGGTGCCTCTTTTGCGCCGGCAACAGCAATGGCGAGGAGTGATACCATGAGTAACAGAGTCTTCTTCATACAATCTTCTTTTTGGATAAACTTGGTAGTGTTGAAACATTACTACAAATGTAATATTTTTTTTGTAATATTTGTATGCGAACACTGTTTTTTTCGTTGGCGGACGGTGTCACCTCGGCCGAGCCGAAGGCTATACGCCCCTCCTGCACCCCTCCTGCGCTCTGTGTTTGGGCCGCAAAAGCAATAATTTTTAATTTTTTTTCGATTTTTCTTGCACAGTAATTTTTTTTGCTCTATATTTGCACTCGCAAAACGACGATAAGTCCATTGCAAGGTTCAAGACAAATGCGGAAATAGCTCAGTTGGTAGAGCACAACCTTGCCAAGGTTGGGGTCGCGAGTTCGAGTCTCGTTTTCCGCTCCAAAAGCCAGAAAAGGTCGAGATGTTTTCTCGACCTTTTTCTTTTCTGCCTTTTGGGATATGTTACCTATCCCCCAAACCCCCTTTCTGTAAAGGGGGCTTATGGAGCGAAAAACGAGACTTGCCACGAGCGACCCCAATTGCCCCCTCTCAGGGGGTTAGGGGGTGTAGATATAGTTCGCGAGAAATGCCCACGAACATCGTGGGCTCGAGTCTCGTTTTCCGCTCAAACGAAGAAAAGCAGTCCAAACGGGCTGCTTTTTTCGTTTGACACGATGGCCCGCACGAGCGACCCCACGCACCCCCTGTCAGGGGGTTAGGGGG